>JANNEQ010000071.1:0-59586 GCA_031378885.1 Flavobacteriales bacterium | reverse complement strand
GTATCACAACAATGTTGTAGCCCAACTCAAATTATTCTAACAAACCGCCGTGTACCAGACCGGTACGCACGGTGGTGTGAGAGGACAGTAGAGATAACTTTGTTCCGTAATAAAGCTATCTTTACTTCCTACTCGATTGTCTCGGCGGTAATTCTATTTTTGATGAGCAACAAGTAATACCAATGTTCATTTCAATTTAGTCCATGCACCAGGAGAAATGATACAGTGGTAAATACCCGGAGAGTGGCTGTTTAGTACAATCAAGCGCAGGGCAGATTGGACTAAAACAGATACCAATCGGTATTATTTTTTGTTTGCTGAGCAAGCCAGCGAATTTCCGGACAATAATTCTTCACCGGTTTTTCAATGAAAATTTCCGGAAGAAGCCAGTCAATTACGCCGGGTCGTTGAAGGAATTATTTTCAGGGAAATTTTGGTTGGTTTTTTTTTCAGGGGAATTATTTAAAGCGCGCCAGATTTTGTTAACTGATATTTTGTAACCTAAATTTGGTTAACAAAAAAACAGTTAACAAAATGAACCGACTTGATTGAATTGAACTCACCACAAAAATCCCTGATGAAGTTCTCTTTGAGAAAAGTTTTAATTTCTAAATATTACTTAAAAAAATGGCCAGAAGTAAATTTGCATTAGCCCCTTTCAGGGAAAAACTTGATTTGACACAGTTGGATTTAGCTAATTTATTTAAAGTAAGCAAAACACAAGTTAGTCATCTTGAGTCAGGCAACCGAAGTCTCGTCGGCGGCGCCCTGATGTCTTATACCAGAATGAAGTTGGTCCTTCACGAGGCCGATTCATCAAAAAGGTTGAAGGCATATTTGCCCACCGAAGACACAAGAGAGCTCGTTGAAAAGCTGAAAGCCCGCAACAAAATCCTTCGTGAGATGATCGAAGCAAAGCAGAATGCGCTGGACGAAATGGAATTGGCCAGTGAAGCAAACATTCGCGCGATGGGTTATTTCAACTATGCCATAGACCATGCTCAATCCCTGACGAGCTGGGAGCGCGTCTGGCTTCGGAAACAAATCATAGCCAAGACGAAAGTCTGGGAAAGAAATGGATCTGCAGCCCGGCATACCTTATTAATAAATATCGCACGACTGAAGGTGGAGTTGGCGGAGAATATGAAGGTGATAGCTCGTGGTTAAAAACAAATACACAGATTGAGCCGACAAAACCGGAAAAAGTATCGATGATTTTTTTTGCTTGAAATTTTTTTGGAGGAGTTGAATGCTGAGCCATCAACAAAACTTGTCCCCACCGAAAGGTGTGGGATGGTGATGAGAGTTTTTTGCGGTAGAGGTGGGGGTTGTATATTCGGTGGCGGAGAAGGGCTGGCGGTGCGTAGAAATACGTATCTGATTACAGGTTTGGAATTTGTTAAATTAGAATGTTGTGTTGCCTCCTCCGATTAAAGGAGTAATATTGTATGACTGTCCGAAGGCGAAAGTGTTGTTGTACTTTCAGGATTGTTATTCATATAAATTCAAAAAATACTACAAAACTTTCGCATATCTGGGAGCTAGCACCAATAATAAGGACGAAACGAACGACAACAAAACATTAAAAAAAATATGGCAAAATTTTTAACAGGTAACGAACTTAACACTGAGTTGGAGAAAATATTTGAGAGAGCAGATCAACAAATTATTCTCATCTCTCCTTTTATCAAACTTCACGACAGGTTTATTTCCACTTTGCGGACGAAGAAGGACAATCACAAACTTGAAATTATTATTGTGTTCGGCAAAAACGAAGAAGATATGTCCAAAAGCATGAAACAGGAGGACTTCAATTTTTTCAAAGAGTTCCCTAACATCCAAATTCGCTACGAAAGACGACTACATGCGAAATATTACGCAAACGAATCTTCTGCTATTCTTACTTCAATGAACCTCTACACCTATTCGCAAGACAACAACATTGAGGCAGGTGTAATGACAAAAGCCACTTTACTTGGCAATCTTGCAAGCAACTTCATGACTAATGTAATGGGTGAGGACAGTTTTGACAATCAAGCATGGACATACTTCGAAAGAGTAATTAAACAATCTGATTTACTCTTTCTCAAGACACCACAATATGAAAATGCAATGTTTGGTTTGACAAAAAAATATAAAGAATCAAATGTTGAAGTAGATAAACTCACAGAGTTTTTCGCAGACAAACCAAAGTTTGAATCAAAATATCGTAAGGACAATTACGAAAAGAAAAACGTTAACTTTCAACAGACAGTAACAGAAATAAAACCTGAACAAAAAGCCGAAAGTTCTTCAAGCAAAATTTCATCTGACACAAAATTTCTTTCCACGACAGCATTATCTAAAGAAGTTGGTATTTCAAGTAAGGACCTGTTTGCAAAATTTGAAAAACTCAATTGGATTGAAAGAAGAAATGATGATTGGGTTCTTACGACATCGGGAAAAAACAAAGGCGCACAGACAAAAAAAGGACAATATGGGGAGTATATCGCTTGGCCAGACACAATTATAAACAACATCAAATAAAACGGTGGAAAGAATTACTGGTGCTAACATACGAGGCTTAAACGAAGTTCCACTTCGATTTAATCCCTACTGATTATAGTAGGGATTGAACGACCCTTCGGTAGCGGCCTCGAAGGAATAATTTAATGTTATGGGGATTGAATAACTTTGGCCTGAACCTCCCAGAAAATGAGGCACATATGAGAAGGCCAAACAGCATCCCGAGTCTTTTTCCTCATTGCCCCTTGGTTCATCCATAATGTAGCATTACATTCGTGACTGAACCACAAGGTGGCAGGCAAGAGGAGCTCAAGTATTGGAAATACGGGCTGTGTGACGGGAGACTATCGAGCGTGGTTCCGTCAGAACGCAAGGGTGAAATTCGCTTGCGTGACTCGATTAACGGCTATTTTTATGAACCTACTCAGACTCTTGGGATTCAACAAAAAAACGGATAAAAAAGAGTATCCGTATAAGGACATTTTACATTTATGGGAAGATCATTATTTAATGATTGAATTGCTGCCAATCGACAATTTGGAATTTGTAAAATCTGAGACGAGACGGATTAATAATTTTGGTAAAGAACATTTTAATGGCATTGGTTTTACGGATATTACACTGATTGCAGATAAGCCCGTCAAAACAATAGACAAATTAATTGACATCTCTGAAATAGAAAAATTCTTAACTCAGACAGGACTTCAAAAAGTAAATCAATTTCACATGCAAGGCGTTGGACTTATTCAAGACAACAAAACTACCATTGGATTTGGAACAAATAAATTTGCTATTATGTGCGAAAAAAAGAATGAATTACTATCTGACATTTGGCTTACAGGCCATACGGAGACGGATGAAAATAAAAAACGACTTGTAGACGCGCTTTTATTATTCGGACACACTTTTAATTTCATTGCAATAAATTGGTATAGAGGGGAACATTATAATTTAATCGAAAGACAAAGCGTAGAAGATTTTGTAAAAAACAGTTGCTAACAATTTATGACTTAAACGAAGTTTCGCTTCAATTTAAGTCCCAAATGATTCTAGTAGGAGGCTTCGAAGGAAGAAGTTTATGTTATGGATACCGAATAACTTTAGCGTGAACCTCACAGAAAGTGAAGTGTCATTGAGAAGCACAAACAAATCAGCTTCGCTATTTATTCAGGTCAACAAGCCGCTTGAGCCGACAAACAACAGGAGTAACTAAATAATCCAATCAACTGAGCTACGCAATTAATTTTCCCCTCACTTAAAAAACTGAATCACCTTCGACAAGGGCTTCCACGTCAGTGTGTACCACGCCGGCTTGATGTCGTTCATTTTCCATGCGGCCCTGTCTTCCAGATTGGCTTTGATTCTGTTGCGCAATGAAACATTGCTCTGTCCGCCGGTTCTCATCTTGGTAATTACACGGGGCAAGTAGGCAAGCTTAATCTGATGTTTGTGTATAAAGCGCAACATCAATTCATAATCTGCTGCAGACCTTAGTCCGGTTTGGTAAAGGCCAAACTTCTTGTACATTTCTTTTTTTACAAAAAAAGTAGGATGAGGCGGCATCCATCCGCGCAGAAATTTACCAGGTATATATTCTCCGGCTGACCAGGTTCTGATTACTTTTTCAGAATCATCGCGATTGACATAAACAAGGTCAGCATACAATCCATCGCATTGCGTGGACTTGAATTTTTCGGCCACATCTTTCAACACATTCGGATCGGCATAAAAATCATCTGAGTTGAGAATGCCAATAATATCTCCAGTGGCTTTTTCCACTCCTTTGTTCATGGCGTCATAAATTCCCTTGTCTTTTTCTGACACGAGAATGGCCACCTTCGAGCCGTATTTTTTTATGATATCAAGCGTCCCATCTTTCGATGCACCGTCGATAATAATGTATTCCACATCGTCGTAGGTCTGATTTACCACAGATTTTATGGTGTCCTCAATGGTTTCGGCGCTGTCGTATGATATGGTGATAATCGAAATTTTCATGATAATAATTCCCTGTCTTTGATTTTTATGGCCGGATTTCCCTGGTAGATTGAATAGGCTGCGAGCTCTTTGGTGGCCACTGATCCAACAGCAAGCACAGCATGCGATCTGCAAGTTACACCTGGACAGACAACACTTTGTGCGCCTATCCAAACTCCCTCTTCGAGCGTAATGTTTTTTACCATCAGATCAAAACTCACTTTGGAATAATCGTGGTTGCCACACAACAACATGGCTCCCTGTGACAGACAAACATTTTTGCCCAAAGTCACCTCACCAAGATTGTCGATCCACACATTTTCGCCCAGCCAACAGTGGTCATCAATGGAAAGTTTCCATGGATACTTGATGTTGACATGCGGCTTGATGACCACTCCAACGCCCACACGAGCCCCAAAAAGCCGGAGCAAAAATATTTTCAATCCACCGAATGGCATTCCTGATCGAAAAAAGAACAAGTTAAAAAAATACCAGACAAGCCTTTTCAATGAACCACCCGGGTTGTACCAGGAGTTGTTGAACTTGCTTAGGTCAGTTTTGAGGTTGGCCATACACTTATATTCTTGTACAAAGAAACCCATAATGTGGGTAGAAATCAAAAATAACAAAACCTCATTCAGGGCGGCCATAATTTGTGGGCACCCCGACAGCGTTGACTGGCATTGTGGATGTTCCTGGACTTTTGGTTATAACTTATGTTCAACAATTCATTGGCGTTGGCTGCGCAAGGGGATGAAGATTTGTAATTTTGAAAACCAAACCAATTGTATGAGATTATTATTTACCCTTCTGGCATTTTTAATTGTGGGTCAGGGCTTAGGCCAGTACAAGAAAGTACTGGACCAGTTCAACAATATGAGCATGAGATCAGTAGGCCCGGCTGTTACCAGTGGAAGGGTAACGGCCATTGATGTGAACGATCAAAATGAGAATGAAATTTATATCGGCACAGCCAGTGGTGGGCTCTGGAAGAGTAAAAGTGGCGGAACCATTTGGGAACCCATTTTCGATAAGGAGAATTTATTGGGCATTGGTTCAGTTTGTATTGATCCGTCCAATCCTGATATAATCTGGGCCGGAACAGGGGAGGGCAATCCCCGCAATTCGCAAACCAGTGGTCAGGGTATTTATAAAAGCCTCGATGCAGGCAGGACCTGGAAGTTTATGGGGCTGGAAAAAACAAAGACCATCCACAGAGTAATTGTAAGTCATGATAATTCTGATGTGGTATATGCCGCAGCACATGGAAGCGCTTGGGGCCCCAATCCGGATCGCGGAGTTTTCAGATCCCTTAACGGCGGCATTTCATGGGAGAATATTTTGTTTGTGAATGATACTGTGGGATGCGCCGATCTGATCATGGATCCGGTGAATCCAAAGAAACTAATTGCCGCAATGTATCAGTATTCCAGACAGCCTCATTTTTTTACATCGGGCGGAAGTGGCAGCGGCTTGCACATTACGGTGGATGCCGGAAAAACATGGATTAAACTTACTTCAGAAAATGGATTGCCCGAAGGAAATCTGGGAAGGATCGGTCTTGCAGTTTCAGCATCCAATCACAACATTATCTATGCACTGATCGAATCTAAAAAGACAGGATTGTACAGGTCTGACGACGGAGGGTACAATTGGAATTTGGTTACAGAACAGGGTGTTGGTGATCGCCCGTTTTATTACCACGAAATTTATGTCGATCCACAGAATGAAAATCACCTGTATTATTTGCACTCCATCATGAGCGAAAGTATTGATGGTGGAAAAACATGGAAAACAATATTGCCCTATTGGGGAGTTCATCCTGATCATCATGCATTTTGGATTAGTCCGAAAAACCCGAAATTTTTATTGGAGGGAAATGATGGCGGTTTGAACATATCGAGAGATGGAGGAGATACATGGACATTTGTCGACAATCTTCCATTGGGACAGTTCTACCACATCAATTATGATTTGGACACTCCCTATCACATCTATGGTGGAATGCAGGACAATGGCTCCTGGAAAGGTCCGGCTTATGTGTGGCACGGCGGAGGCATAAGAGATGAAGATTGGCAGGAAGTTTTATTTGGAGATGGTTTTGACGTAATGCCAAAAAGGAATAATTCCAGAATCGTATATGCCATGTCGCAGGGCGGTGAGCTCAATGAGATTGACAGCGAAACAGGAGCCAGTCGATATATCAAGCCCGTTCATCCCGAAGGAAAAAAATTGAGATACAACTGGAATGCGGCGCTGGCACAGGATCCGAACAAAGATTGCGGGATATATTTTGGATCGCAATACTTGCATTATACAGAAGATTGTGGAGCATCATGGAGAATTATTTCGCCGGATCTTACCACCAACGATTCGACGAAAATGAACCAGAGTAAGAGCGGAGGCCTTACGATTGATGCCACTGCGGCAGAAAATCATTGCACAATCGTCTCCATTCTGCCCTCTACATTTGATAAGCAGGTTATTTGGGTTGGCACCGACGATGGCAATCTTCAACTCACTACAGATGGTGGAACCAGTTGGAAAAATATAAGCCCATCAATTACAGGTCTTCCGCGCAATGTCTGGATTCCTCAGATTGTGCAGGGAGCTTCCGGCGCAGGAGAGGTTTTTGTTGTTGTAAACAATTATCGCCAGAATGACTGGAAACCCTATCTGTTTCACACTACAGACTTTGGAAAGACGTGGAAGAATCTTGTTGGCCCTGATAAGGTGAGCGGGCATTGCCTTAGTGTGGTTCAGGATTTGATTGAACCGAAACTTATTTTTCTGGGCACTGAAAATGGCTTGTATATTTCTTTTGATTCAGGAACGAAATGGCACAAATGGACACATGATTATCCGTCTGTGGCCACGCAAGATCTTAAAATTCACTCCAGAGAAAGTGATTTGATCATTGCCACTTTCGGTCGGGCTGCCTTTATTCTGGATGACATTACTCCATTGAGAATGTTTGCCGCGAATCAGTCAGCATTTACTGCTGCCAAATTGAAAGCCATGCCTGTTCAGGACGCCTACCAATCCAGCTATATTCAGCCAAAGGGTAAGAGATTTCCCGCTGACATGCATTTTAGCGGAGACAATCGCGACACTGGAGCACGCCTTTCCTATTTTTTCAAAATCGATGAGCCGGAGAAGAAGGACACAGAAGCAAAACCGAAAAAAGCTGCGAAGGCTGAAAAAGAAAAAGTAGTGCAGCCTGCGAAGGAAGAGCCTAAAAAGGATTCAGAAAAAGCAAAAAAGGAGCAAGACAAAAAAGTGACGATCTGGATTTTGGGCAATGATGGCGACACTTTAAGAACGCTCACACATGAGCCTGATACCGGAATGAACTATTTGAGTTGGTACTTTGAAATGAAAGGAGAGCACTTGCCATCTTATGATACCAAAAAACCAGAAATAGATGATCAGGGAGCAGGAATGGCTGTTAAACCCGGCCGATACAAAGTGGTTTACAAATTTAACGAGACGAAAGACAGCACTTTTGTCAACGTACTTTATGATCCTCGATTAAAATTCAGTGAGGCAAATTACCAAGCTAAAAAGGATCAGTTTGAAAAATGGTCAGGTACAGTTAAGCAAGGTCGCGAGATGTTTGATCAGTTGAAGGAGGCGAAGAGTACAATAGAACTTGTAAAAGGTAGCTTTGTAAATGTGACAGATACTTTGAAGAAAGAAGTACTTGCTGAGGGCGACTCACTCAATAAAGAAATAGAGACTTTGATGGAATTGTTTATGCAGCCCAAGGGAACAACGGGTATCACAGATAATTCAGATAAACTTAATTCTTATTATTGGGATGCATTATCCTATTTATATCTGAGTGAAGAAACCAATTTCGATAATGCGACAGCGGCAATAAGATTGGCAGAATCGGAAACAGAAAAGATCAGGAATAAAGTGAATGAATTTTTCGGCAAGCGCTGGGGCACATGGCAGAAAAAGGTAGAGTTGGTTCAATTGAAATTATTCCCCGAGATAAAAAAATTCTGATCGATAATTTCCCGGACTTGTTCGTTTTTTGATTTGTTATCGGTTAGAATTTTTTTCCAATAATAAATTGAAGCACATTGTTGAAATTGCCCGACCGGTATAATGGACCTGTGTTTAAATTCGTCGGTGCAGGCCTTGAAGGAATAACGGAATTGGTTGACCTGATTTCAAGAAATAACTTTTCTCCGGGCCAATATCTCACGCCAAAAACAGCCCCGAAGTCAATTTTCGAAAAAGTCGGAGAGGGAACAAATTCACGTTCATTAAAGAATTCTTTTTGAGATATGATCAGACCGGCATAAGGGCCTGCTGTGATCTGGAGATCGATCTTTGGAATAAGGTTTTTAATAGTCACCAATAGAGGAACTTCCATGTAGTTGAGTCTGAAACCTCTTTTCTGAAAAGTAAGTGTGTCTCTGCCGGAACTGCTGCCCTTGGTAATGTATTGCATCCCCAGGTCAATTCCTATTTTTTCACTCACAGGAATGTTCACCCATGCGCCAACGGAATATCCGAATTTATTAAATCCGCCCATACCGTCTCCGCTTACCTGAGAGGTTACAGCGCCAATCATCAAGCCTCCTGCAAACTCTTTTTGTGCATGCAAAGCGATACTTCCAAGAACAAAAATTAAAACAAGTAAATTTCTCATTATTCTACAACCTTCACTTTTGCAACGTTCATAATTTCACCTGTTGTATTATTCGTCACAAATGCTACGATTTCACAATTCAAGGCATTCCAGTTGGTATTCCAGTCGAATGTATAGCTTTTTGCTACAGTTGCTCCGGAAGCAGGATTGAGGGCAATTAATCTGCCTTCCGAGCCGGTAAGCGAACCGCGCAACATGTGATTGTGCTCATAAGCAGTAATGTATTCTGTGGGCTGATTGTACCATAATTGCGGAGCGATGATGTGTGATTGTGTAATCAGGAGCACAAGATTATAACTTCCGGATGCAGAATTAAACCATTGGCTGTATGTATGGACATTCAGGTGTTGTGCGCCTTCCACGTATTCAGCAACCATTTGAAGATTCATAAAGGGTGTGCGTGTAAGTTCTACGTTCACGCTATCGGTCCATTTGGAGGTACCATAATGGGGTTGCACACCACCATTTCTGTTTACTCTGCCGGTGGGAAGAAGATCTTCTCCAAGTTGTGTGTGATAATGAATTCCTTCTGGTGTAGTCCAGTCAGCAGGATAATCCGGAGGATAGGGCAATGCCAGACTTCCGGCATGTATGGCCACCACCGCCAGTTTTTCTTCGTGGATATTGAGCAGGTTGGTACCGATGACGTGACCATTGGGACAGTTTCCACAATCATGACCGGTAAAGTCTTCCAACATTACTTTTTGAGACGGAAGCTCATCATTTACAAAGACAGGAGGCGGCCCGTACAAATCCGATTGATAAGCATAATCTTCAGTTATTTCTGCGGGTGGATCCACATAATCGCAACCCATTGCCAAAACGATTATGCTAAAAATAAATAGTGCTTTTTTGAATGGATTCATTTTATTTCGATTTAGAAACTTGTTGTTATCGTTACTTCTATACCATTGGAGGCAGGAACTGTTCTGCATACTCCTCCGATACAAAAAATTCCCTGTCTTCTTTTTCCATAACCCACTGAAACCCTTGTGGCACCATCAATGTACCCTGCGGTGCCATAAAGATAGTGAATCCGTTTGTCTTCTTTGGGGTTGCCGAAATTATATTGATCTATTACACCGAATGTCCAGTGAGGTGAAAATGTGTATTCAATTACTCCTGTTGCCCAGTTTCCTTTGTCTTGTTGGGTAAAGAGTGTCTGCAATTCCACCCGGAGACTCTGCTTGGGTTTGATTTTATAACCAACTTCAAGCACAGCGATATCGGCAAACAGCAGACCTTTATAATCCTGGGTCACCGGTGTGGTTCTTGTATCAAATTCAAGGTAGTAATAGGTGAGAGCAATGTTGAGGTCTTTATTGATTTTTTTTCGAATATCAATATTGAAATCTCTCACATATTTCTTATTGCCAAATCCTAAAGAGTTTGTTTCGTATCCATAGAATGACCTGTCAATTCCTTGAAAGGATGTGGTATCAAGATTATTCACAGCAGAAAAATTCGCACCAACTGATGTTCCATACTTGCCTCCTAATGTGGATTCTTTTTTAAAGGTGTAGAAAACCTCACCGCTAATTCCTGCTTCGCCATTGAGCACTGTGGCATAAGGATAAAGTGTAGCCGCCAGGTTGTATGTATGCTGGCGTGTAATGGCCGGCAAAAAATTAATAGGTACATCAAAAAGAAGAGCGTTTCGGTCGGAACGAAAGGCCATATTGTCCACAAATTTGGCACTGAGGTTAATTCCAAAACCTTTCGTGCTATAACTGGAATTTACAAAAATGGACTTACCCTTCTTATAGATATAATTATTATCTGCGTTCGGGTCATTTATCTTGGTCACATATTCGCCGTTGATTTGAAATCCCTTATAAATGACGCCCAGTCGCGCACCACTGGTTCCAACGTTATTCGGCAGGTCAAAAATCATGGAGTCTTTTTCGATTGTTTCTCCGCTTTGGTATTTACTCACAAAGCTTCCGCCAAGGGTAATTTTAGCTTTTTTCTCCTCCCAACCTTTGATCAAATCATTGATGAAAATTTCGCCATCAATTCCTCTCACCAAACCAGCTGAGTTAATAATCCGACTGTCAAAATCAAACCGCAATTGTCCGTAAACGGCTTTGAGATTTATCCCTTTAACAGGATTTAGAATGATACGAACACCATCCAGAGCATTATCTATACCGAGGTTGGGTTCCCAATATGTTCTTAAAGTCATTCCAGAGCCAAATTGCTCATAGAAGTTACCAACGGTTATATCGAGGATTCCTTTCTTGTACCTGGCATATCTGCTGCCAATTCCGGTGCCTTTAAATTTCCCCGGAAAACCAAGAATGGAGTTGAGATAGTGCTCAAATCGAATTCCGGCACTGAAGTCTCCATTGGTGTAGGTGAGATTGCCAAATGCATTCATTGCTGATTTTTGTTCTGGTACAATGGCACCGATCAATGAATCCTCATTGTAGTTCTGCCATAAAACCTGAAAGTTTCCATGAAGCTGGCCCTTCGACTCATTGTTAGCAGGTGATGGATTATCCTGAGCCTTTAAAAACAATGGGACGAATAAGATTAAAAGTAAAGCAATTCTCATAAATAAGTTATCGTAATGAACTTCGGCGAAATTATAAATAAAAAGCCCCTCTCAAACATTGAGAGGGGCTTCGCCAGGCACAAAAATGGCCTAAGATTTTAATTTCAATAATTCCTGATACACTTCTTCTTCATCGCCTGGAGAAAAGTTGTTGTGCTGCCAAACGATATTTCCCTTTCCGTCAAGTAAAAAAGTATGTGGAACATTGACTACACCCATTGCCTGAGAAAATGTTTTGTTGACATCCAGCAGAATTTCATATTCCCACGAAACACTGTTAATGTAGGGTGCCACGCTGTTAACGGTCCTTTGATCATCAATCGAAATTGCATAAATCTTAACGCCCGTTTCTTTTTGCCAATCCGCATAAAGGTCAGCATAGGTATTGAGTTCTTTTTTGCAAGGGCTGCACCAGGTTGCCCAAAAGCAGATCAAAATGGGTTTCCCATCATTATTCAATGTTCCGGTATCAACAGTATTTCCTTTTAAATCTTTTAATTTGATACTGGGCAAGCTGGCTTCATTGGCAGTATTGAATGAAAAAAGCGAAATGCTTAATGTCAATGCGAGGAATAATGTTTTAAAATTCATGGGTATGTAATTCTTTGAAATAATTGATTTGATTGGGGTAAAAAAAAATCAGCAGACGGATGACAAGTATCATACCAATCTGCTGATTAATATTTTTCTGCGAAGAAACTATTATTTAGTCACAGTGATGCGGGTAATAGTGCTTACGCCGTCAACATTCAAACTAACCATGTAAATACCTGCGCTCAATTCATTAAGATCGAGTGGCATTGTGTAGTCACCAGAAACTCTGTTTCCAAGGTTGCGGGCAATAACTTTCTCACCAACTGAGTTAAGAACGTCGATTGTTACATTGGCTTCATTCTTTAAGCCGAAAGTAAGGTTTACCAATCCATTCGATGGGTTTGGATAAATACCAAAGCCCTTAGCTCCTGTAACTTCTTCTACTGAAACAGATGTTGCGTTAGCAGCGTTTTGCTCTTCAGTATAGTCATGAGCCGGAGTGTCCATACCATAAGAGTAAATAGTTCCAAGATCAGTCCAAACAAGAACAAATCCGTCAACACCACAAGTAGGGTACTGAGATCCGTGCATTCCATCACCATACTCATCGTACATAATGAAGGAGTAACATCCTGTTGATGGAAGTTGGAAACTGCTTGACTCGTCAGCATCATTGGTAGCATAAGCAGGGCTTGACATTACGGTGTTTCCATTGTCATTTTGCACAACTTCCCAGCTAACCTCTCCTGGCCAGCAATCTGTGTGAAGGTTCACGTTCCACCAGGTAGTGGCATTGGCCAATCCGGCAACAATATTTACCATGTTGTTGGAAGTATTTCCGTCTGAGGAAGTAATCATTACGTCTAAAGAAGCTGAACCGGCAGTTGCCACGTCAATTGAAATTTCTTCCATAGAATAAGTGGCCAGATTACCAGTCCAATTGGTAGTAACCGGTGCAACACCGCCAGTAACTACAATTGTAGCTGATGTCAATGGCTCAAGACCGAAGTTTTGAAGAGTAACAGTTAAAGTTACATCAGCATTACTGCAGCTTCCGCCAGCAGCACTTACGGCGATCAATGACGGGTCGTTTGCCACTGTAGCAGATGCGCAGCCATTCGATGAAACAAAAGCGTAGTGCTCTTCTGCACTGATTTGTCCTGTTTCAGTAATAATTCTGCTTGGGCAGATAGTATAAATTGTAGGGAAATAAGCAATTTGAAGGAGATCTCCTATCGCCGCATCATCGATAATAGGATAGGGTGTGTTTGTTACCCAGTTGCCCTGAGTGTTGGTTCCTGTTCCGTTAAGATCTGCATTTGTTGTTGCAGCATCACCTTCTACAAAAAACACACGGACATCATTTGTTCCATTAGGTCCATGATCATTATACAATTCTTCAAGGGCACCTGAGTTGTGATAATTCCAGCACGGTCCGCACCACGTAGCTGAAACGTCAACTATAACAGTGTAGCCTTCATCGAGCAAATCATATAAATCCCATGATTGTCCATCGAGGTCAGTTCCGGTAAAATTCGGACAAACTGATCCGTCAGCCATTTGAGCCGATGCCGAAGCAACAGAGAATAACGTTGCAATAGCGAGTAAAAATTTTTTCATTTCTGATGATTGGTTTTAATTATTGAGTTGCGAATATAGATTGCATATTTAGCATTACTAATACTTTTATGAGATCATAATGGGAAACCTAATTTGTTAAATTCACTCGGATAGCACATGAAAATTATTAAACGGAATTTTAGGAAAGCCCATTTGCTCCTTTTGATGTGGGTTGAAAAACCAAGAAAGAACCTTTTTTGATGGACTTGACTTGTATTGAAGTAGCTAGCTTTGTACAAAATCAAAATATTGAGTGAAATGAAAAAAATTGTACTCTTTTTCGCTATCGTGTTTTTAGGGTCCTTTGTTACAAAGGCTCAGATTGTTGAACTGGTTGATGAGTTCAACGTAGTTTATGGAACATCTTCTAATACCACAGAAGAGCTTGACGTTCACTGGAGCGTGATTAACTCTACATCACAGGCTCTTAATATTAATTGCAAAAGATGGGTAATTCAGGAGGTAGCCGGATCGCTAAACAAGTTTTGTTGGGGAGATTATTGTTTTACCTGGGGTACCGATGTCGCTAACGAAGCCATTTTGATGGCCGCCGGGACTTCTAACTCGACTTTTCATGGATACTACCGTCATCAGGGCAATCCCGGACAAACCATCGTAGCTTATTGCTTTTACGATTACGATAATCCATCCAATGAATTCTGCTACGATGTCAACTACTGTGTTGATGGTGAATGCGTTGTGGGAGTAGAAGAAAATATCCTTCAGGCCGAATCGTTTGAAATAGCTCCAAATCCTGTCTCCGGAACCGGAGCATTAACCTATGCGTTTACAGCACGTCCTGAAGAAGCTAAAATTTCTATTTACAATAGCTTGGGCGCAATTGTGAAAGTTATTGATCTCACCACACAAAAAGGAGCTGTTTTGATAGATGCCAGAGATTTTGAAACAGGCGTGTATTTCTGCAGTCTTGAAGCCAATGGTCAGGTTTACAAAACATCTCGCCTGATGATTTCCAAATAATTCAAACTATAAAAAGTTAAATAGCAGACCATCCGGATTTCCGGATGGTTTTTTTGTGTTGATTATCTCTATCGGGTTAATTGTTCCGACACTTTACTTTTGTCAATCATTAAAATCGCTTATGGATCAGATTAGAAAGAAGGATGCGCTTGATTATCACGAACTTGGTCGCCCGGGCAAGCTTGAAATTGTTCCAACAAAACCCCATAGTTCTCAAAGGGATCTTGCTTTGGCCTATTCACCTGGTGTCGCCGAACCTGTTCTGGCCATTGCTGCCAACCCCGATGATGTATATAAGTACACAGCCAAAGGCAATCTCGTAGCCATTATTTCCAATGGAACTGCCATTCTTGGTTTGGGAAACCTGGGGCCGGAAGCGAGCAAACCAGTTATGGAAGGAAAGGGAATGCTCTTTAAAATATTTGCGGATATTGATGGAATGGATATCGAGGTAAAGGCTACTGATGTGGATGAGTTCGTCAATACCGTGATCAATATAGCTCCGACTTTTGGTGGAATCAATCTGGAAGACATTAAGGCACCGGAAGCTTTTGAAATAGAAGAAAAGCTAAAGGAAAAGCTCGATATACCTATTATGCATGATGATCAGCACGGAACCGCAATAATAAGTTCGGCCGCATTAATCAATGCACTTGACATAGCCAAAAAAAGGATAGAAGATGTGGTAGTAGTGGTGAGTGGGGCAGGTGCGGCGGCACTTTCCTGTCTTAACCTGATCGTGCAGCTTGGCGCAAAATATGAAAATATCAGAATGTTCGATTCCAAAGGACTCATCCATATTGACAGAACAGATATTGACCACAGAAAAAGAGTTTTTGCCTCACAATGGAAATTCAACTCACTGGCAGACGCTTTGGTTGGGGCAGATGTTTTTCTTGGACTTTCTCAAGGTAATATAGTTACCGCAGAAATGGTTCTTTCCATGGCCGAAAATCCAATAGTTTTTGCAATGGCCAATCCCAATCCCGAGATTCCTTATGATGTGGCGGTGGCGGTGCGCAAAGACATCATTATGGCTACCGGGCGCAGCGACCATCCCAATCAGGTCAATAATGTGCTTGGCTTTCCATTCATTTTCAGAGGGGCACTCGATGTGAGAGCCAGATGCATCAATGATGAGATGAAACTCGCAGCAGTGAAAGCCCTGGCTGAGTTGACCCGACTCCCAGTTCCCGAAGAAGTAATGGAAGCGTATAATGTGAAGAGTCTTTCTTTTGGACGTGATTATATAATTCCTAAGCCACTGGACCCCCGATTGATTTCGGTCGTTTCCACAGCGGTGGCCCGCGCAGCAATCGACAGTGGTGTGGCCCGATTGAAAATAGCCGACTGGGACAAATATGAGTTGGAGCTTCAGGGAAGAATGGGGCGCGACAATGTGCTCACACGTGGTATTGCCGAAAGAGCCAGAAAATCTCCTAAAAAAGTGGTTTTTGTAGAAGGCGATAATTATAAAATTCTCAAAGCTGCACAGCTTGCAAAGGATGAAGGTGTAGCCATACCGGTTCTGCTGGGCGACGAGAGAAAAATCAGAAGTATCATTAAGGAGACCGAATTAGAGCTCGATGATGTGGAGATCATAGACCCGAGAGCTGACGAGTGGTTGAATACAAGATTGGAATTCGGAAAGATTTTGTTCTCGAAAAGAAGGCGCAAAGGACTTACCGAAGAAGAGGCTGTTCGCATGATGCGCGAAAGAAATTTCTTCGGAGCAATGATGTTGGAGTGTGGCAAAGCCGATGCGCTTATTTCGGGTATGACGCGTAATTATGCCAAGGTAATTCGACCCGGTTTGCAGACTATTGGCCCGGCCGAAGGTGTTAAAACCGTTTGTGGTATGTACATCGTACAAACCAATCAGGGACCGTTGTTTTTTGCTGATACTACAGTGAATATTAATCCTACAGCCGAAGAATTAGTAGAAATTACCCTCAGGGTTTCTGAGTCGATTTCAAAAATGAAGATCATTCCAAAAATTGCATTGTTGAGTTATTCAAATTTTGGTTCAGCATCAGGACCAGAAGCAGAAAAGGTGGCCAAGGCCGTGTCAATTTTACACAAAGCCCATCCGGAACTCATTGTAGATGGTGAAATACAGGCCAATTTTGCCTTGAACCGAAATATGCTTATTGAGAATTTTCCATTCAGCAGATTGGCCGGAATGAAAGTGAATACACTCATTTTCCCAAATCTTGCGGCAGGGAATATTGCCTATAAATTATTGCAGGAAATCAGTGGTTTCGAAGTAACCGGACCTGTTTTGCTGGGAATGAAAAAGAGCTACCACATTCTTCAGATGGGTTGCAGCGTGCGTGAGATCCTCAATATGGTCAGAATTGCAGTAGTGGATGCCCAATTGAAAAGAGAAGAAATACTTAAAGATTTGGTGAGTTGAAATAGAGCCTTCATTATCAATGGCTACTTGAGTGAAGCAGAATTTTACAAGGGTTTTGCCGTAGAAAACTTTTATCGGAAGGGCTTGTCCTGACGACGATTCATCCCTACTGTTGCATAAGATTTTAATTGTGTTTGATTGTGTTGATTATCAATTATTTGCGTAGGATTTTCTGTGCGGATGATGATTGTCATTGCTTCGATTTAAATATTTGTACCCGATATGCTCTATTCTCTAAAAGGGAAACTTATTGAAAAAAGTCCGGTTCATGCCGTAGTGGATTGCAATGGTGTAGCCTATTTTCTTAATATCTCCCTTTATACTTTCGGAAGATTACCCGACTCGCCGGATGTAATACTCTATACCCATCTGACCATTAATGGGAATGATTTCTCAATGAACTTATTTGGTTTTTCTGACGACGATGAAAGAGAAGTATTTCGCAAACTCATCTCAGTATCAGGCGTGGGGCCCAATACGGCCCGGATGGTATTGAGCGGCCTTAGTCCCGATGAGGTTCGTCAGATGATTTTGACACGTGATGTAGGTGGGTTTAAGAGAATAAAAGGCATAGGTGAAAAAACAGCAGAAAGAATTATTGTAGATCTACACGATAAAATCGGAAAGATCAGCGAATCTGCACTGGAAAAAATTCCGGTCGCACACAATACTTTGAAATTTGAGGCGTTAGCCGCGCTCACCTCGCTGGGACTGGACAAGACCAAAACCGATAAAATGCTTGATAAACTTCTTTTGCAGCAGCCTGGAATGCGCTTAGAAGAAGTAATTAAGCAAGTATTAAAACAACTGTAATGTTTAAGTGTGAATAAGACAAGTAGACTTTCTATTGCTACCAGGCTAAGTTTTGTAATTCTGCTACTGGCGGTGGTTTGGATGAGTTCGGCTGATAATACCGGTCTCTTCCGCAATTTCCGCAATGCAGATAATTATTCAGCACCACCTGATACCACAGGAGAAGATGAGCCGGTATGGCCAAATGAAGACAATCTGAATCCTGAGGAGGAACCCTCAGGAATAAATGTTCCGCTTCCAGACAATATCAACTACAAAGTAGAATACAATCCTGTTACCGGAGAATATGAACTTATTCAAACCGTTGGAGATGTTTTTGACTTCCGCCCACCAACCACAATGACACTCGATGAGTACCTCAATTATAATATGGAGGGAAATGTATCCAAGTATTGGCAGGAAATTAAAGAAGAAGAGGATGAAGCAAGTCGTGGATATTCTAAAATTGTAAAGGTAGGCGGCAAGGCCTTTGAAGGAATTTTTGGTTCGAATGAAATAGAAATCAGACCGCAGGGATCAGCAGAGCTCACTTTTGGGTTGAATATTTCAAAAACAAATAACCCGAGAATTCCTGAAAGACAAAGAAGAATTACTACATTCGATTTTGACCAAAAAATTCAATTGAATGTAGTAGGGAATATTGGTACCAAAATGAAGCTCAATGTAAACTACAATACAGAGAGTACTTTCGATTTTGAAAATCAGATGAAACTTGAGTACACTGGCGACGAAGACCAGATTGTACAAAAAATTGAAGTGGGTAACGTGAGTATGCCGCTCAAAGGATCGCTGATTCAGGGAAGCAGCAGTTTGTTTGGCGGAAAAGTGGAGACCAAATGGGGGAAACTCAGAAATACATCTGTCTTTTCTCAGCAGAAAGGAGAGAGAAAAGAAATCACAGTTCAAGGCGGAGCTCAAACCCAAAACTTCGAATTTGCCGGTGATGCCTACGAAGCAAATCGCCATTATTTTCTTTCCGGTTGGTTCCGGTCCAGATATGATCAGGCAATGGCCTCACTTCCTGTGGTGAACAGCGGAGTGAATATTACCAGAATCGAAGTTTGGGTGGTCAATCTTCAATCCAATACACAGGACGTAAGGAACGTTGTTGCATTTGCAGATCTGGGCGAAAAAACAGAATTTTTGAACAGCGACTTAGCTGTAGACAATAGTCTGATAAATCGTCCGGATATCGCACAGACTACAATTGGTAATCCAAGCAACCTGAACAACGACATTTATCTCGATGCCACCGATGGAGGTGCTGTTTCAACAAATATATTGGGTTATTCAGGTGCAATACCAGCAATTCAAACTCAATACCCGGCTATGCGCAATGGTCTGCACTTTGAACGTGTGGGCAATATGCGTAAATTGAATCCTTCAGAATTTACCTACAATACCAGACTTGGCTTTGTCTCACTCAAACAAGCTCTCAATAACGCTGAGGTACTCGCTGTAGCTTATGAATACACATTGAATGGCGAAACTTTTCAGGTAGGTACAATATCGCAAGATGGTTTTGCAGCTCCTCAGGCATTAGTTCTCAAGATGCTGAAGAGCCAGATCGTGCGCGTAAGACTCGACAATGGAGATCCTGCAAGGCTGTGGCAAAACATGATGAAAAACATTTACAGTCTGGGCGCTTATGGAATTTCTCCCGATAATTTCAGATTGGATGTATTTTACAACAATCCATCTACGGGTGTAGATCAAAACATCATTCAGAAAGATCCTTTAAACGGAAAAATCCTGCTTCAGGTCTTTGATCTGGATAGAATTGATGCCCAAAAAATGCCTTACGCGGATGGTTTTTTCGACTTTATCGACAATGCTTCAACCATTGGTGGATTGATCGATGCCCAAACCGGAAGAATTTTCTTTCCCTCAATCGAACCATTTGGATCACATCTCGAAGAACGAATCAGAGATTTGCAACCGGATGCTTCATTGGCCGATCCTGTGGTATCACAGGTGGTGTACCGCCAACTTTATGATTCGACCAAAACCGCTGCCCAGACGCTTTTTCCTCAACTCAACAGGTTTAAGATAAGAGGCCAATACCAAAGCGCTTCGGGTTCAGAAATCTCACTTAATGCGTTGAATATTCCGCAAGGCGCAGTATCTGTTACTGCCGGTGGAATAAAGCTCACCGAAGGTCAGGATTATACTGTTGATTATAACCTTGGGCGCGTGAAAATTCTCAATGAAGGTGTGCTCACCAGCGGACAACCCATCAAGGTTTCAGTCGAAAGTAATTCGCTTTTTAATCTGCAGTTCAAGACAATGTTCGGTAGCCGTTTCGATTATGCGTTTAATGATGACATAGCCGTGGGAGCCACAATTGTGAACTTGCGCGAAAGACCCGTAACTCAGAAAGTAAATATCGGAGACGAACCGGTGAATAACACTGTGATAGGCGCGGATGTCAATTTCAAAAAAGATTCGCCCTTTCTGACCAGATTGGTAGACAGAATACCATTCATTGAGACCAAAGCCAAATCCAATATTACTTTTTCTGCTGAGGCCGCCAAATTATTTCCCGGACACAGCAAGGCAATCTCTAAAATTGGTAATGCATATATCGACGATTTCGAAGGTAGCCAAAGCGTAATTGATCTTCGCAGTTTGAATCAATGGTTTTTGGCCAGCACACCGCAGTATCAGGCATCGTTGTTTCCTGAGGGTGTATTCTCAGATAGTTTAATTTTCGGATACAACAGAGCCAGATTTAGCTGGTGCATAGTTGATCCGTTGTTCTATAGAGCCTCCAATCTCACCCCGGCCAGCGTTACAACAGATGTCCAAAGTAATCACTTCATGCGTGAGGTTTTGGAAAGCGAAGTTTTCCCAAAAAGACAATTGCCAACTGGTACTCCTCCCAATATCGCCGTGTTTGACGTTACATTCAGACCAGATACCAGAGGCCCTTACAATTATGAGAAGCCTAACGGTACAGCGGCTTCCCGTGGATTAAATCCTGATGGAACTTTGAAAGATCCCGAGACAAGATGGGGCGGAATTCAGAGATCACTTACCACTACAGATTTCGAAGCCAGCAACGTGCAATTCATCCAATTCTGGCTCATGGATCCCTTTAATGAGGATTCGCAAAATGACGGAACTGGCGGAGATTTATATTTTAATTTAGGAAACGTTTCTGAGGATGTCCTCAATGACTCAGAATGGAGTTACGAAAATGGTTATCCCACCGAAAACAGCCCCCTGGAGACAGATTCATCCACCTGGGGAATTGTGCCATCGCCAGTGAATTTTAATGTGGTCAATGCATTCGACAACAGCGTACAATCATACGTCCAACAGGATATTGGAATTGATGGATTGAACAGCACCAACGAGCGGACATTTTTCAGTGACTGGCTCAATGATTTACAAGGTTTTCTTGATCCGGCTGCGTATGATGCTTATAACCTTGATCCATCCGCCGACGATTACAAATACTTCAGGGGATCTTATGCAGATAATTTATCACTCAATACTGTTGATAGATATGAGCACTTCAATAGTTATGAAGGCAATGCCAATACTTCAAGTCCTGAGGGTTTTCCTATTACTGCCACCACAATACCCAATACGGAAGACATCAATCAGGATTTAACGCTTAATACCATTGAGAGCTATTTTCAATACCGCGTGAGCATTCGCCCTGGCGATCTTGGTCCCAACAGCGTTGGCAGAAATTATGTTACTGACACTTTTGTTACTGACCCGCCAATTACCACACCCAACGGACAAGAGAGAACAGTACGCTGGTATCAGTTTAAAATTCCGATTAAGGAGTTTGAAGCAAGGGTAAATGGAATTGCAGATTTCAGGTCCATCCGTTACATCAGAATGTTCGCCAAAGGCTGGGAGAAAGAAGTGTCACTTCGTTTCGCAAGGCTCGAACTTGTGCGCGGAGAGTGGAGGAAGTACGACTTGAGTCTTCAGGGCCCAACAGGGCAAATTCTGGATGATGCTCCTGCGACGGCCTTTAGTATTGCAGCAGTCAATATTGAAGAAAACGGAAGCCGCTCACCAGTGCCTTATGTAATTCCTCCCGGAATTTTGCGCGAGCAGGATGTAGGAAGTGCCAACCTACGCAGTTTGAATGAGCAGGCGTTGAGTCTGTCTGTTTGCAACCTGAGTGATGGTGATGCAAAGGCCGCCTATCGAAATGTGAATTTCAACATGGTTCAGTATAAAAAACTTCGAATGTTTGCCCACGTGGAGGCATTGGACGATGACGCGTTATTGAACGACAAGGATGTAACTGTATTTATTCGTCTGGGTTCTGATTTTAATCAGAATTATTACGAATACGAATTACCGATGATCAAGACACCTTGGGGAACAAATGTGGATACGGATATATGGCCTGAAGCGAATAATTTCGAAATTGCATTAGAAGATTTACAGGCGCTTAAGGCTGGCCGGCCTACTTCGTTTCCTGCAACACAGGAATACAGCAACAAGATAGGAGAAGCAAGAGTTTCGGTTAAAGGAAATCCCAATTTGGCCAATGTAATGGTATTGATGATTGGGGTTCGTAATCCAGGCAAAAACAACAATGTCTTTGTCAGCAATGACGACCAAAAGCCTAAGTGTGTATTGGTTTGGGTAAATGAACTTCGAATGTCTGAATTTGATGAAAAGGGAGGTTGGGCAGCAATTGCAAGGGTCAATGCTACTCTGGCAGATTTTGCCACCGTAGCTGTAGCGGGTAACATTTCCACTCCCGGTTGGGGAACTTTGGAACAGCGCGTTCAACAGCGTCAGCAAAAGACTTTAATGGGATTTGACGCCAATTCTTCTTTGCAATTGGGTAAGTTTTTCCCTGAAAAATGGGGTGTGCAATTGCCGATGTATGTCGGTTATTCAGAAAATGTAAGCAATCCCAGATATAGTCCGCTCCAACCCGATATACAATTGAGTGATATTCCTGATTTGAATAAGCCTTTAAAGAAAAAATCCCAGGATTATACAAAAAGAAGAAGTATCAATTTTTCGAATATAAGAATTTCGCCCAAAGAAGATGCCGGCGGCGGAGGTGGAGCCGCAGCGCCTGCTGAAGGTGATGATAAAGGTGGCGCCGGTGGTGGTGCCGGAGCTACTCCGGGGGGCTCAAAGCCTAAAAAGGATCATTTCTATGACATCAAGAATTTTTCAGTTTCATATTCTTATAACGAAGAATATCACAGGGATATTAATGTCGATTGGCGATTGAACAAACAGTACAAAGGTTCTTTTGACTATACCTTTTCTAATAAACCGAAAGAGTTTAAGCCTTTTGCCAAAATACCCGGCGTGAAGGACTCTAAGTATCTCAAATGGATTAAGGATTTCAATCTGATTCCCGGAATCAAACAATTTGGTTTTAGTACCGGTATGAATCGAACTTACGAAACGAGTAGAATCCGAAACAACACTTTGGAGTTAACAGGTATCTACAGTGAATTATTCATCCAAACCCAGGTTCAGAAAAACTGGAACTGGACCCGCCAGTATAACTTTAAGTATGATTTAACCAAGAGTCTGAAGTTCGACTTTACTGCGTCTAATCTTGCTATTGTGGGAGAACCCCGCGGCGTAATTGACAAAGAAAATACAGAGTGGTACAATGGATATAAGGACACTTTGTTCACCAATCTTAAGAATCTGGGTACTACTACCACTTACAACCACAGCACGAGTCTGGCATACAAACTTCCGCTGGACAAGTTCCCGCTGATCGATTTCTTGTCGAGTGATGCCAGATATGCTGCCACATACAGATGGGATCGTGCGCCATTCACACAGGATTCTTTGGGAAATACTATTCAGAATACCAGACAATTGCAATGGTCTGCGCAAGCAAATTTTGAAACACTTTACAACAAAATTCCTTTCCTGAAAGACATCAATACCGGTAAGAAAGACACCAAGAAGGAGGAAGGTAAAAAAGGAAAAGAAGATCCCACCACCAAGGATGGTTTCGGTAAAGACGAAAAGGAGAAAAAGGAGAAAAAGGAAAAAGTGAATCCAGTGAATTTAGTTCTCCGTTTCTTGATGATGATTAGAAATGCTTCCGGTTCTTACACTCGAAACGAAGGTATTCTTTTGCCGGGTTATAATAAAAGAACCAAGATTCTGGGAATGGATGAAAATTTTGAGGGTCCGGGACTTGGATTTATTGCTGGCCAGCAAAATACAGATATCTGGGGCAATCCGACCGGAAGCAATTATGCATTGGACGCTTCAGGTAAAGGATGGATTGTGAACCTTCCCACTTTGAATACACAATACGTTGAAACCTATAGTGAGACATGGAATTACAAGGTGAACCTCGAACCGATAAAGAGCTTTAAAATTGAGTTAGCAGCGAACAGGACAGAAGGACGCAATCTTACCAGCTTCTTTAGGTTTGATGACCAAACTGATCAATATGTATTTGCATCTCCCATGGAAACAGGGAACTTTAGCGCTTCTATCATTACCTGGAAGACGGCTTTCGTAAAAGACCAACAGGACAATGGCTGGACCAGCGAGAATTTTGAAAATTTCAAAAAGTATCGCCTGGAAATGTCGTCCAGATTGAATTCGTCTACTTACGGAGATTCTTCTCCCGGTGTCAATGGTTATTATAATGGCTGGGGCCCAACTTCGCAGGATGTGGTAATTCCGGCGTTCATTGCTGCATATACCGGACAGACTCCGAATGAGGTTTCGCTAAATCCGTTTAAAACCAAAGTACGTCCTAACTGGAACATGACTTACGATGGGCTGTCAAAACTGCCTTCGGTTAAAAAGTACTTTAAACAATTTAATATCAAGCATTCTTATAAATCAACGGCCACTACCAGTTATGTGACCAACCTGAATTACGAAGAAAATGCCAGTGGATTGCCAACCGCTTTAGACCAAAGTGATATTCCGAATTATATACCACGGCGTCAGATCACTACTTTGACAATTAGCGAGCAAATTACACCAATTGGTCTGGACATGACTTTGAAAATTAAGAAGAGAAAGAACGCAGATAAGAGTAATGAACCTCAGGTAAAGATTGAGTACAAACGCGACAGAACCATTGTACTTGGACTGACCAACTACCAGATTACAGAAACCAAGAGCAATAGCCTTGTATTGGGCGTAGGATATAAATTAACCGAAATACCCAATCCATTTGGCAGAGCGAAAGGAAGTAAACTTCCCATAAAAATGCTCAAGAATACCAACCTCAATCTTCGCGCTGACCTGACTGTTCGTGACAACGTAACACTCATTCGCAAGATGACCGAAGACCAAAGTCAGCCAACCGCCGGACAGAGATTGTGGAGTATCAAAACCAGTGCAGACATGAATGTGAGTGAGAAGTTGACCATCCGTTTCTTCTATGATCACCAGATCAATAAGCCGAAAATCTCAACTTCGTTCCCCACATCCAATATCTCTACCGGTATTTCATTGAGGTTTAGTTTGAATAATTAATTATTTCAAAGACTCTATGTCGATCGAAGCTCTTGTATTCGTTACCCTGTCTTCCCGAAGGCATGGAAATACATAGGGTATAATGTTTCTTCTCAATGCTTCATTGAGGTTGAAATTCTTGTTGCGGATTTGTTCATGCGCTTCAATTCGAAGATAGTTTAATTCTTCGGTAAGGCTTGGAATAAGGCTGTTTTCCGAAAAGGAGGTGAGTATTTTATCTGCCTCTGATGGAGATTTTGTTTCAAGTGAAAAGGTGTGATTGCCATCTTGAATATCATTTTGGGCAAAGATTCCAAATGATGCGCCTTTGTATCCAATGGCCACCAGGTCATAATCGATCAGTTCATTGAGGTTGTAAGTAAATTTATTCTCAATGCGATTCATTCTTACGAAAGAATTAAACGTTTTTGGAATAGCATAGACGTAAATGCGGTCGTATTCTTTTTCGTTTTGAATCGTAAAGCTGGCCGTCTTGTATTCAATTACTGCTTTCTTTCCATTCTCGTCTGTGTAATTTAAGGTAGTGCGATTCAATGTGCTGGCGCGGACATATTGATCCACATTTTTCCACCCTCCGGAGCTGAGCCTTGCCGTGTAGCGCCAGGTATTTGTGCCGGTTACAACATTGGAGTATCTTTTCTTACCCAACTGCCTGTAAGCTTCGTTCACATTAAGTTCAAATTCTTTGGTGTATAAACTGTCTTTCAGTTTTTGCAGAATTTCTCTGTGCTCAGATTTTTTTTGCTGAGCGAATAATCTTTCGGCTTCATTTTTTTTGAGATAATCTTTTCGCGCCTTGATGGCCGCATCTTCATATATTTTCTGATTGGTCAGGTAATAATCCTGTAGCTTTTTGTACAAGTCATTATTGGGTCTTGTTTTGCCCTTTTTCTGCTCTGCAAATTTGAGAAAAGCCTTTTCGGATTTTCCGGTCATGCTGTATGCGATTGAATCCAATTCAAAAAGATTTTTGCCGAGGTTATTCAGGTACATATTCAGAAGTTCACCGCCTTCGCAATATTGGTGCATGGCTTTTAGTCGCTCTTCAAATTCTTTGGTGGCCACTATGCTCCCATTAAATTTCTGATTCCAGATTGCTCTGATTTGTGAAGGTCTGATGTAGTTCGTTTCACCTGGTCTCTGCACCGCAGCACCGGTTGATGTCGTTTTGGATCCAACCGGAACAATGGGAGTTTTGTTTAATGGTGATTTTTTAGCTGGTTTATCATTTTCCCATGTTATAATCACTTGTGGTACTTCCCTTTGTGAAAAGCCGACTAAAGAGTCCTTTAGTGCACTATATTTTTCCCTGAATTCGAGTGAATAATACAAGCTATCCGTAAAGCTCTTGTTATTTGCATCCTTGCCCAGTTTTTTCAACCCACTAATGTAATTTGGAGGATAGAAATCCAGTGACATCACATCAACCGTATTGAGATAAGTTTCCAGTGGTTTTGGATTTTGCCAGTCCAGACTTCCATCTTCTTTTCGAACACCGGAAAATAATTGCATACCGGCTTTGGTTTCTTTCGTGGGGATTTCAGCAATGATTTCTTTTTGTATTTCAAGCTTCGCGCCGTTCGCGAATCCGTCGAAAGAAAACATACCACCGGTTTCAAGCATTTCATTGCCCGAGGTAGTGCTCAATCCGGCTTTCATAATATCCGAAGGCGTAAGAGCTTCCCTGACTTCTATTTTAACCTTATCAGAAGTTGTATTAAAAGCTGCTGATGGGATGGCAAAAACAATCCCGTTTTGGGTTTCGATGATTGTGTCTCTTTCTGAATTAATTTCAAAAGTCTGCACGGGCAGCAGTTCGTCATCGAAAACCTCCGATGATTCTTCAGCACCATGAGTTTCTGCGGGTAGATTTTTTTCTGTGCCGTGGCCATTGTTCGTCAGCCAGATTGAACCTGCAATCAGCCCCGCAACAGCCAGAGTAATGGCCAGTACTTTGAGTAATTTGTTTCTGATGTAAGTGCTTTTGGCCTTGGCTATTGCTGTTTTTAGTGCCCTTCTTTTCACTCCTTCCATCAGTTCGCGTTGAATATTTACTTCTGTATTTAATGCGCTGTTATCCGCCATTTCTTTTTCGAATGCCCGATTTTCTTCATTGTTGAATTGTCCGCTCAGATAGGCCACAATTCGCTCAATTTGTTCAAGTTCATTTCTCATTGTAGTGCGGAGTTATTGGTTGGAAAGAAGTTGAACATAGTTTTCACGGGCCTTTTCAAGACACTTGTACTTCTGTGTTTTGGCCGCATTTTCACTTGACATTCCGAGCAGGTTTGCAATGGAAATCATTGATTCTTTTTTGATATAAAAAAGTTCCAGTAGTTTTTTACATTGCTCAGCTATATTCTCCAGCGCATTTTCCGCCAACCGGAATTTTTTTTCCTGTTCAATGGAAAGATCAAATTCTATAGTGTCAGCTATGGTGTTATTATTTTCCTGAAGGATTGTTTTTTTCTTCCTGAGTTGGTCTCTCCACAGATTTTTACTGATGCCAAAAATCAGCGTATTCAGAGATGACGTGAGTTCGAATGCCTCAATGTTTGCTTTCCGGTGAAGAATGATTAATGCCTCCTGGAAGATGTCTTGCGCATCTTGTTTGGTGCCGTGTTGGCTCAGTACATGTTTCTTTACGACATTTTCGTATTTGTACAGCTTCACAAAAGCCTTGTGATTTTGCTGGCTCTTCAGCAGCCCTATGATATCCTGATCGCTCATTGTATGAATGTATTTTGGACATTTATGGCGAAGATCGGAAAAGGTAACCTCGATTTTGAAAGAACAAAAATTTAACCCGAATAGGGGAGGGCTAAGCCAATGAAATTTTCAGAAGGATTGAATGGAATACCCAGGAAATATGAAGCATGGGGAAAATGAATAGCTCTTGGAGTTGTTCCCTACATCTTTTTCAGGCCTTCTTCACTAAACGAAATAGGCAATAGTTGTTGTATGCCCGAAACCCGATAGACTTTACCGGTTTCTCCCATCATAATCACCGTGATGGGTTTCTTTTGATTTAACTCGTACTCCAGCATGCTTTGTCTGCATGCGCCGCATGGAGCAATAGGATGGTCCGTCAAAAAGTCAAGCGAGCGGGCAGTGATGGCAATCTTCGACACACTTATGCCAGGATATTGAGCTCCTGCGGCGAAAATGGCTACACGTTCTGCGCATAAACCACTGGGGTAAGCTGCATTTTCCTGATTGTTCCCCAATTGGATTTTGCCATTTTCAAGTATAAGCGCGGCACCTACATGAAACCGGCTATATGGAGCATAGGCATTGTTCATCGCTTTTTTTGCCTCAGCCAATAGCATTTGCTCATCGCCCGACAATTCTTCAGGATGATCAAAACACTCTATAACAGTTTGAACGGTTATTTTTTCCATGGACGTAAACGTAATGGATTTATCGAATGATTATTCAGATTGCATGCAAAAAGTTTAGACCTTCGTGATTAGTGCAACGGCATATGCGTTTGCACCCTCTTCACGGCCCACAAATCCTATTTTTTCGCTTGTGGTGGCTTTGATAGAAATCTGGTCGATGGTT
This sequence comes from Flavobacteriales bacterium, assembly GCA_031378885.1. Lineage (GTDB taxonomy): Bacteria > Bacteroidota > Bacteroidia > Flavobacteriales_D > Sanyastnellaceae > JANNEQ01. Next base: position 30,483 of record JANNEQ010000071.1, on the reverse strand, counting down.
ATACCCGCGGATCCCGCTATGGCATTTCGCATTTCATCGACAAAAGGCATGATTTTCGGTTTTTCCAGACAGAGGGTACTATCAATATTGCTAATTTCCCAGCCATGGCTTCGAACCAATGCACAACTTTTCTGCAGTAAAATTTTGGAGTCTGCACCTTTGAAATCTGAAGAAGTATCGGGGAAATGAAATCCAATGTCCCTGAGGTTGGCTGCACCAAGCAATGCATCGCATATAGCGTGCAGAAGAACATCGGCATCACTGTGTCCAAGCAGACCAATGGTATGGGGTATTTTTACACCGCCAATCCATAACTCTCTACCTTCTTTCAATTGATGTACGTCGTAGCCAAAGCCGACTCTTATCTGCATAAAACTAACTTAGTTGTTAGCCGGATCTTCATTTGGCTCTGCTGACTTATTGCCCTTACCCATTGCAAAACTCAATGAGAAACGCAAAGTATTGGCCAAAGGATTTTGTTGTGTGGTACTTATCAGATAAGACAGGTTGATGGTCAATACCTGATAGCGCAGCCCCGCTCCAAGTGTAATAAACTGACGATTTCCTTTGGTGTAATGTTCGTGAAAGTAACCGGTTCTGAAAGCAAATTGCTTGTCGTACCAATACTCAATTCCACCACCGATATTGATTTCTCTTAATTCTTCTTTGAAAACGCTACCCTTGATATACTCTCCGGTAGACGCATCATATTGGCCCGGAGCATCATAAAAAGATTGAATCATTCCACCGGCAGTTCCAACATTTGGGTCTTTACCAGCTTCAATTTCACCGGAGCCACCTTCTTTATATTTTGGGGGAGTTGGAACGAGTAATTTATTGAAATCAAGCGCAGCAGTGATTTGATTATAATCATCAAGATCCATTGTTACTGCGGTACCCAATTTCAAGTTGGTAGGTATAAAATCTCTTTTGTCGGAGTTTGTGTAGCGCATTTTATTACCCACATTGGCAATGTTGGCGGCAAGATTTAACCGACTGTTTTTACCCCTGATTTTAATATCCGGATTGCTGTAGAAGACAGAGACGTCAGCGGCAAGTGCACGGCCTGGGCGGCTTTCTCCTCCAGGTACATTTGTACCACCGGTTAGATTGGAGTTTACAAAGCGAAGAGCAATACCTCCGCTGAGTTTTTCGCCAAATCTTTGACCGTAGGATACATCCAAAGCGAACTCATTGGGTTTGAAATCACGGATTACTGTGCCCACCTCATCTGTGAAAGTAATATTACCCAGCGTGAAATAACGAAGAGACGCACCAACAGCTTGATTTTTACTGAGTTTTTTGTAGCCACTTAAATAAGCAAGGCTCATATCATTAACCAGAGCACGTAGCCAGGGAGAATAAGACATAGATACTTCGAGATCTTCTTCTACAAAGGCAAGTTTGGCAGCATTCCAGAATCCGGCATTGGCGTCTGGCGATAAAGCAACCCCTGCATCACCCATGGCTCCCGAACGTGAGTCTGGAGTAATTTGTAAAAATGGAACAGCAGTGGTAATGGTGTTCAATTGCCAGGTACTTCTTGAGTCTGTGCCAGGGGTGAGCTGAGCAAACAGGCTTGAAGAACTGAGAAGAACTGTGGCGAAAAGTATGAAACGATTTGTAGGCATGATATAATTTAAAAAAGGGGATGCAAATATACGCAGATGCTTAAAATAAGTTATTTAATTCAGGATCACTAATTTTTCAAATTGCTCGGCAGTGTCGCCCGATTCATTTCTAACCTCAATCTTGTACACGTATACACCTTTTCCGATTCTATCTCCAAAATCATCTAAGCCGTCCCATGCGATTGGGTCTGATCTGAATCCATTCTGTTTTACCTTCTGGTCTAGAGTCTTAACCAGTTTTCCACCCACAGTAAACACTTGTATTTTTACATCCAAACTCTCACAAGCCTGGTTATGTTCGAACATAAATTGTGTTCTGGTGGTGAAAGGATTAGGGTAATTCAACACGTGCTGAAGGGCAACATTACTACTGTTAGCAACGAGAAAGTCTAACGTTGCGGTAGATGAGTTATTGTGTACATCCCATGCTTTAAGTAAAATAGTGTGCTGGCCTTCGGTCATTTTAAACAACTGATAACGGACTTTACCACTCTTGTAAGTGTCCAGGTCGGTCTCGTAAAATTCGTTCAACACTATAGGGTTCTGAGTGTCATTGTCTAAAATGGCGGTAAGATCATGTCCAATACCATTGCCCACAGTATTCACGCCGTTCTCATCTTTTAATTGGGCAATAAGGATAGGCTCTGTGTTGGTTACTCCACCTGAGATAAATGTAGTGTCGTTGAGGAAGAGTTCTATCTGAGGTCCCACATTGTTCAGTAAAGCACCTTCCAATGAGGATCCAACTTTGAATGCTGTAGAATATCCGTGACCATCGTCGTTACCACCCACAGCGTAATAACTTACTCTTGCATTACCCACACTGTAATTGATGTCATAGGGAACAATAAATTTAAAGGAAAAATCACCATTGTTGACAGAGGCTTTTCCTTTGAAAATATTCTTGTTGTAAACATTGAAATTCTGCACTGTGCCGCCATCATTGTTGAGGGTTTCCACCTGTGTAATTTTATCGAAAACAGTGGGATACACGAAACCATTGAAATTGGTGATTTTGTTGCCGTTTATATCACCTACATAGCCTTTGAACTCAACTTCCTGTAAGGCCTTTAATGTATCTGTATAAAGTGTGATATCGTTTCCGTTAATGTGCGTGGTGTATACGTCCAGCTTTGGATAGGTCATCTTTAACGCCGGATCTCCGAGCAGACTAAAATTGGGCTTGCTGTAATTGCCTGAACCAACTTCGTTCTTACAAAGCATATTAATCATTCCAAGGCTAAGGTTAGGTATATTGTGGCTTTCAAGGGCGTATTTGAAGAATGCTTTATCCATTTCAAAGTTTTCGCCAGCAAATACAATACGCGTTGTGGTGAGCATGGCGATAGCACCACCATTAGGATTCATAACAAGAACTTCACCGGCGCTATCATAAGAAGGATCGTCGTATCTGGCCAGTTCGCAGGTGGCCGTCAGAAATACAGGTAGCTTGTATTTATTCGTGAAGTTGCTGATGGTATTTATCGATAGAATCCTCTCATGAGCCCAACCTCTTTCACCCCCATGACCTATGTAGGTTACAATAAGGGAGCCGCTCTCAATTCTTTGTCTTATGGCATTTTCACCATCCGGATATCGCTCACCGCCTGGCGTAGGCTCTTGCTTATAAGCGTCCATAAATATTTTAACAATATCGTATTGAGGATACCTCACCTGAATCGAATCTGCAAGATAGTTAGAATCTCTAAGGTGAATTGGTTCTGTTGCTCCTCCATTTCCATCCTGATCATCGGCAACAAAAGTCAGCACATTTCTCCATGGGCCATAGGGGGTTCCGTTTTCATCTCCAAGGCAATAAGCATCGCCGGTTGGGTTTGTGTTTTGAGAAATATAAGTTCTGACTTTCTCTAGATAACCCAGGGCTTCAGGTAGGTCACTGGCCGGTATCCTTCCAACTCCCGCGTCCAGTTCATTGAGCGAACTGCCGTTGTCGTCGTCGCTTAACAATACAAAATAATCATCGCTGACATAGGATTGAGTAGGCGAAAGTGAGTTGTTCGACTCAAAAACAATCAGGTTATTGCCCAGAAAGGCTTCCCATCCCTTGTTATTTGAGTATGAGCCATCGCCAAAGAGACAGAGATTTCGTGGAAGTAAGTCAGTGTTTCCATCTGCTCTGTCGTACAGCATTTTCATCATCATTCTGATAGCAGTTACATCAGGGTTTCCGCATGAGAATTCGTTGAATACCTGCTGAGGCGATACAATGGCAACAATTTGTCCTTCATCTGAGTGGATTTGAGCAAGCTGGTCTGCTGCTTCCCTCAATCCAGGTGAGCTCACGATTATGAGGTCAACATCATTTAATGCATGTAAATCCTGATTGGCCACCTGTCCTCTTGGAGAAGGAACCAAAAAGCCGCCATTTCCAAAAGCGATAAATTCATGTACGATGTCTGTGGCCAATTTCCACTCAGCCGTGCCGTTGTTCGCCGCAAACGCGACTTCGGCAGGATTGATATAATCTGTAATATCCCAAATCTGTAGTCCTGAAACTGAATTGGCAGAGCCCAATTGGAAGCGGCCTATGTTTCCTGCACCAATTTGGGTTGTGTCCCGGAATTTCATTTGATTTCCCGACATAATAAGATTTCTGGCAGCATTAATTCTTATAAAATCAATCCAACCCTGTGACTCGGAATTAAATTTTTGAAATTCAACAGCGACGTTAATGTTTGAGCCGCCGGGATTGAATAAGATTGATGCATAATCAGTAACAGCAGCCGCAGATATCTCACCGGCGGACGAAGTTGTCTGCTGAGTGAAAAGTTGCGCATTTCCTGCGGAAAATTTAAAATTACTGTTACCCCCAACAGATCGGACCGCTACAAGAGTTTCCAGAGACGCCTCATCGGTAGTGCTGATGTTGGGAAAATTAAAGTTAAATGAACCCGTGGTATTCAGATCAAACTGATCCCCATAAAACTCACGACCTGATTTAATCAGATTAAACAAATCATTTTCGACATACTGGTAATCCTGAAATTTCGTAACAGTATGTGTTTCAGCTTCAATAACCTCGGGAAGCGAAATCAGCCTCTTTGGACTTACATCATCTACACGTATGAAATAGTAGGCCGAATCGGAATAGTAATGTTTGTTATGTGTCCAAAGACTTCTATTTAAAGTTGTGTCATAGGATCTCTTCCAGGTATCTGGTCCTTTGCCATAGAAAAGAATAAAATCACCTTCATTAAAACTCCCGTCAGATTCTCCCTGAATCAGAATACTGCATTTTTGAAGATCGTCATATCGTGGATCCTGGTTGTTTTCCGGAAGAAGCTGTCCGCCATTTCCATAAACATTAATATTCTGAGGGTTTATGCCATTTGTATTCACACCAAGTTGATTGAGAAAGGATTTATCCATTTTATAAATACCATCTCTTGCGATCGCCACTTTGTACCATGTTCCCTCCGATAGAGCAGAATGATCAGCAAAGGTTAGTACCCGGTTTGATGTGGCAGTTGCATTTTCAATTGTGACTTCAATATCTATTTCTGTAAGTCTTTCCAGTTCACCTGCCGATGTTTTTCGCAACGGAAGAATGGCCACCACAAGATAAAACTTGCCTGCCCCATCTGTTACATGTGTATCCACTATCCAGTCACCCTGAATAATAGCCCGTTGGTCCTGGCTGATAAAAACCGAGTTTAAAACAGCGGTAGAGCTATTTATCCAGTTGATTTGCTGTGCATTACCAAATTGCCGGAGCTCAGTTTTGCTTACCAGGCAGGGCAATCCGCCCCACTCATCCAGGTGCCAGGCACCTTGGAAGTCTGGTAAATCCGAATTGGCATTTTTGAGCCTTGTCAAATCGTTCCACTGTAACTTTTTGGTAATTCTGACAGTTTCAGAGGCTTTAACCATATTGCCAAGAATGGTTAGAAAACAGGCAAGAAGAAGGGGTCTTATGTAATTCATCACTTTTATTTCAGGGGTTGAAGCAACGGCATAAACACTTCGCTAGTCTGAATATTGCGACAGGCGAAATATTTTTTGGCGCTAAAATGTTGTAATATTGCTAATTATTTTTTTACCCTATAGAAAAAAATCGTTTCGATGAAAAGAAAGATTCATTTCATTATTGCTGTACTCACCCTTACTACTCTGTTCAACCAATCTGGGCGCGCGCAAGATCCTGAGTTTACTCAGTTTTATGCAAATCCACTTTATTTGAATCCTGCTTTTGCAGGAACAGCACGTTGTCCAAGGTTAGTAATGAATTACAGGAACCAATGGCCATCGTTGTCAGGAACATTTGTAACTGCCACGGCGAGTTACGATCAGCATGTTGAGACCCTGCAAGGGGGTGTCGGACTGCAGGTTATGACCGATCGCGCAGCTCAGAGTACGTTGAAAACCACTACCTTTAGTGGTATTTATTCTTATCAACAACCCATTACTCGAAAGTTCTCTGTGAAGGCAGGACTGCAGGCTACCTATCTCCAAAAGTCTCTGGACTGGAGTAAGCTTACTTTTGGGGATATGATTGATCCCCGAAAAGGATTTATCTATGAAACTGCTGATATTCCCCGTGGAGGTCAAGTCAAAGCGATTGATTTTTCAGCCGGCGTATTGGGATTCAGCGAGAATTTTTATGCAGGATTTGCGGTGCATCATTTGAATGAACCAAATGAATCTCTGATAGTAGGTACCAGCATATTACCTATGAAATTCACAGCGCATGCCGGAGCGGTTATTCCTATCGAGAGAAAGAAAAGAGATAGTGATGCCAAGTTGTCTCCTAATGTGCTTTATCGCAGACAAGGAGAATTTCAACAACTAAATATTGGTTTATACGTTAACAAAGGACCTTTGGTAGGTGGAATTTGGTTTAGGGGCTTATTGTTTGGGGCTCGTTACCACGATTCTTTTATAGCTACTATTGGAATTCAGACAGATGTGGTTAGATTTGGTTATAGTTACGATGTTACAATATCGGCCTTAACCCCATCTACTGGTGGATCTCATGAAGTATCTTTGGCGATCAATTTTGATTGCCGCAAGAAAAAAGTAAAGTTCCGCACAATAGCATGCCCATCTTTCTAGTTTAGGATTTTTAGTATATTCATCCCGAAATTCAAAAAGGAAATCATGAAACCCGTTTCGAAGAGTATTTTCGGTTTAGCCTCTATAGGGGCTATAACTTTATTAGCATCTTGCGCGCAAGAACGATCTGGTTCAACCGGTTGGGCTTACAATGACAAGTCCAATGGTGGATTCGAAAGAGTTCCGTACGTAGAACAGGAAACTGGTCCCGGACTGGTTCTGGTCGAGGGAGGAACCTTCACAATGGGACGCGTGGAAGACGATGTCAATTTTGCCTGGGATAATATCCCCAGAAGAGTAACAGTTTCTTCCTTCTATATGGATGAAACAGAAATCACAAACCAATATTGGGTAGATTATTTGCATTGGTTATCATTGGTTTACGGCGACAGTTATCCGGAAATCATCAATAAAGCATTGCCGGATACGCTGGTTTGGCGTGAAAAAATGGAATACATGGAGCCGTTTGTAGAAAATTATCTTCGTCATCCGGCTTATGCAGACTATCCTGTTGTGGGTATTAACTGGCTTCAGGCCAGCGATTACTGTGCCTGGAGATCTGACAGAGTCAACGAGCTTATTCTTGTCCGTGAGGGCATTCTTAAGTTTGATCCAACTGCCACTCTTGACGAAGAGCATTTCACCACAGACTCATACCTGAGTGGTCAATACGAAGGACAGAAGCTTGCTGATGGTATAGAAGATCTCAGTCCGAAAGGAACCGGATTCAGAAATGTACGCACACAAGATGGTATCTTGTTGCCACGATACAGGCTCCCAACAGAAGCTGAGTGGGAATATGCTGCATTGGGTTTGATTGGAAACTCCTTTCAGGAGTTGGTTACCAATAGAAAAACTTATCCCTGGAATGGACACTATGTTCGTAATGATGACAACGGCGGGAGGTTCTTTGGAACAATACGGGCCAACTTTGTCAGAGGTTCCGGTGATTACATGGGTGTTGCGGGTTATCTGAATGATAATGCTGAAATTACCGCCCCGGTTTATGCTTATCCTCCAAATGATTACGGATTGTATAACATGGCAGGTAACGTATCAGAATGGGTTATGGACGTATATAGACCTTTGTCTGCAGAAGACAAGAGTGACTTCCGTCCGTTCAGAGGTAACGTGTACAAAACGAGAGTGATGAATAGCGACGGCTCTGTGGCCGACAAATACAGTTATAATGTATATGATATTGAGGCTGTAGGTAAGTTTTTAGAGGAATACCAAAAGGAAGCTGCAGCTAATGGACATTTACAGGCAATCGATCTTACACTTTTGGATCAATCCAATGAAAAATTAAAGCAGGCCATCGAGAAAGACAAGGAGAGGAAAACTGAAGAAGCACAGACCTTTATGCAGGAGTTGATGGATAACATTTCTGAATCAGAGTCACCGATAGCAACTGACCTTAAGGATCGAATGTCTGACTATATCATATCAACACCTGGTGATATGCAAAACAGAAAGGTGAATACCGAAGAAAATATTGACCGTCGTAATTACAGAAAGGCTGACTATATTGACTATGTTGACGGGGATTTCCAAAGTAGTATTTACTACTATGATGCTGAGAAGGAACAAGATCAAAATCGCATGTATGATTGGGGTCAGACAACTTTGATCAACAATAGATCGAGGGTATACAAGGGTGGAAATTGGAGAGACAGGGCTTACTTTACCATTCCAGGTACCAGAAGATTCCTTGATGAGCGTCGATCAATGTCTACACTTGGTTTCAGATGTGCCATGGACCGTATGGGAAGTCCCACCGGAATTGGAGGAAAAGAATAATCATTATTTGATGTTAATAGCTTAATTGAAAGTCCCGGAAGCATATTCCGGGACTTTTTATTTTTGGCTGATGATAGACAGAATCTACAACCAGTTTTTATTGAGTGGCATGGTGGCCACTGATACAAGAAAATTAGAAGAGGGTAGTATATTTTTTGCGCTTAAAGGCGCCTCCTTTAATGGTAATCTTTTCGCTGAAAGTGCGCTGGCAAAAGGCTGTTCAATGGCTATCGCTGATGAAGATTGTGGCTTTTCGCACCCGAATCTTATTCGCGTTGAGAATGTGCTGGAAACGCTTCAGGGTGTTGCACTTCTTTATCGCCGAAGTTTTAATATTCCTTTTTTGGCCATTACCGGGAGCAATGGAAAAACCACAACCAAGGAGTTGGTTCGTGATGTATTGCTGAAGAAGTTTAAAGTTCACGCCACGAAGGGAAACCTGAACAATCACATTGGAATTCCGCTGACCATATTATCCATGCCCAAAGATTGTCAGTTTGCGGTAATCGAAATGGGAGCCAATCACCAGAATGAAGTCAAGAGTTATTGTGAGTTCACCGAGCCTGACTTTGGTTTGATCACAAATATCGGAAAGGCCCATTTGGAAGGATTTGGTGGTATGGAAGGTGTGAAGAAAGGAAAAAAAGAACTCTATGATTACCTGAATGAAAGTGGCAAACATATTTTCTGCAATACTGATCTGGACGAAATCAAAGAAATTACTGCAGGTATGAAAAATCTATTGCCATTTGGGAATAATACAGGAGGATTAAACATAAAACTAATCGCCGAAAATCCGGCAGTGGTATACTCTTCTCAAATTGACGGCGCAACAAGCCAGTATCAAACGAATCTGGCCGGTGGGTTTAATCTTCAGAATATCATTGCCGCTATAGCAATAGGCCGGTTTTTTGGTGTACAGGAAAATCTTATTCATCAAGCCGTCACGGATTATAACCCAGATAATAACAGGTCGCAGATTGTGCGTACTTCCAGAAACAGGTTGATTATGGATGCATACAATGCCAATCCAAGTAGTTTGGAAAATGCCCTCATTAGCTTGTCTCACCAAAAAAAAGAATCTGATTGTTACTTTGTCATTGGTGATATGCTTGAACTGGGAGCCGAGGGCAAAGAAGAGCACAGGAAGATTTTACAAATTGCAAGAGATCTTGGGCTGGAGGGAATTACCGTAGGTCCGATATTCTACTCTTTGCAAAAAGAATTTGAAACAAATGCATTTGTAAATAACGAAGAGGCCAAAGCTTTTCTTGAACAAAATACGTTGACCAATAAACTCATTCTCATAAAAGGATCACGCGGAATCCGATTAGAAGAAGTGGTGTCTGCTCTTTAATTGGTTTTTTATTCGAAAAGTAAATGTCAGGAAGTTCTTTTTAATCAGTTGAATGATTAATTTGTGATGAACAATTGATATAAAAATGAATTATCCCTGATAATGAAAGATCCAATGTAAAGATTGGACTATACAAGCACTATTTTTGCACACATTTGAACCGGAGTAATGAATATGAATTTTATTGAAGAATTAAAGTGGAGGGGTATGCTCCACGATGTAATGCCAGGAACAGAAGAGATTCTGAACAAAGGTATTACCAAAGGATATATTGGTTTTGATCCAACGGCAGACTCTTTGGGAGTTGGTAATATGGTTCAGATCATGACCTTGCTGCATTTTCAAAATTGTGGTCATAAACCCATTGCGCTGGTGGGTGGAGCAACGGGTATGGTCGGCGACCCAAGTGGGAAGTCTCAGGAGCGAAATCTATTGGATGAAGAAACCCTGCGTCACAATCAGTCTTGCCAGCAAAAGCAATTGGAGAAATTTCTCAATTTTAATTGTGGCGAGACATCGGCCGAAATAGTCAATAATTACGATTGGTTTAAAGAATTCGGTTTTCTCAATTTCATCCGGGATATTGGTAAGCATATTTCTGTAAATTATATGCTGGCCAAGGACTCAGTAAAAAGCAGGCTGGATTCCGGAATGTCATTTACAGAATTTACTTACCAATTGGTACAAGGATATGATTTTTACTACTTATGGAAGCATCAGGGTGTAATGCTCCAGATGGGAGGAAGTGACCAATGGGGTAATATCGTTACCGGAACTGAACTTATTCGAAGAAAGGATGGCGGCGAAGCATTTGCTCTTACTACACCACTGATAAAAAAATCTGATGGCACTAAGTTCGGTAAAAGCGAAGGAGGAAACGTGTGGTTAGATCCAGCCAGAACTTCTCCATATAAGTTTTATCAGTTTTGGTTAAATGCAAGTGACGATGATGTGAAGAATTACATCAGAATCTTTACGCTAAAAACGAGAGAAGAAATTGAATCTCTGGAACAGGAACATGCCAAAGATCCTGGCCAGCGGATACTCCAGAAGGCATTGGCCGTGGATATTACCTCCAGGGTACATTCCAAATCTGATCTGGAATCAGCCCAGAAGGCATCTGAGATATTATTCGGAAAATCTACAAGTGACGATTTGAGGGAAATGGACGAAAGATCGTTGCTGGAAATTTTCGAAGGAGTTCCTAAAGGCACTCTATCTATTTCAGAATTGAATAATGGATTGGGTATTACAGATGCCCTGGTAAAGAGTGGTTTTTTGTCTTCAAACGGAGAGGCGAAAAGGGCACTTCAGGAAAATAGTATCAGTGTGAATAAGCAAAAGGCAAGTGCCGAAACCAAATTAGACGCAAGAGATTTACTGAATAACAGATACATATTGTTGCAAAGAGGCAAGAAGAGTTATTTCTTGTTGCAGGTGGATGGCCCCGAAAACGTTAATAATAAGATGTATTAAAGTATGTTTGAATAGGCCAAAAATAAACCGGATCCCCAACTTGGAGATCCGGTCTATTTGTTTAGGAAATCATGAAATCTTGATCATATCAAGCATACCGGAGAGGTAGGCGGGGTAATGACCAATGTCTTTATTGAGTTTAGTCAATCATAAGACGCGGAGAAAAAACTCCGGTTGCCTTATGAAATGAAAAAATTACGAAATCATTAAATTACAGCCTCTTACATCGGCATGATCAAATCGTCCCTGAATTGAAAATGCACCACTTTCTTCTACCTGACCCAAGTCCATTGCGGCAATAAAGCAGCATGAATGCAAATTTGCCAAATCAATAATATTGATTCCTCCAGAGCCAGATTCTCTGGTGTTCAAAGGATCTGTAAAATCCCTTGAAAGTACTTTCATCCATGGCGGACATTCAAAAATTCCATGGCCTTTGGAATAGGCCTGCGAGAAAAGTTCGGTCATGCCATATTCGCTATGTATCAGAGTAGTTCCAAGTTGTTGGTTGAGGATATTGTGCACCTCTTGTCTGATCATTTCTTCTCTTTTACCTTTCATTCCTCCGGTTTCCATTATGATACCATGTTGAATGTATTGTGGGAATTCTGTAGCAAAATCAAGCAAAGCGTATGTCACTCCCAACAGAATATAGGGCTGAGACTGTGTTTCAAGAGCTTGAATGGTGTCGTTTAAATCTTTGTGATTGTGCAGAAAAAAGCCACTTTTGGGATGTCCGCTTAATTCGATCAGTTTAGCTGTCATATCAATGAGTGAAGATCCTTTTCGCTCCAGATAGGACGGCAGTAATGCCAGCACGCAATAGTCTTTCACATTTCCATAGGCAAGTTCGAATCCCTTTATGCAAGTTGAAATATAATCTTCCAATGATTTTACCAGGTGTTGGCTGTTTTTCTGATTACCACCGGTACCGCTGCTGGTAAAGACAGTTGCGGGAAGATATTCGCCGGTTTTTACCTCATTGGTTTTGAAAAAGGATATTGGTAGAAATGGAATTTTGGTTATTTTCCGGATTGAGTCGGGAGCAATATTTAAAGCTCTGATATAGTTGGAGTACAGAGGATTGAATGCAGCCTGCCACTGAAAAATTTTCAGAGACAGCACCTCGAATTCTTCTGGTGTCTTTATGGACAGTACATCCTGTATTTTAAAATGAGAAGAATTCATATATCCGCGGTACAAAGAAAATTAGATAACTTTGAACAGATGAAAAGAATTTTGATAATTCTCGGCTTTGCTGCTTTTTTGAGCTCATGTCTCAAGCCGGTAGACTATCCCGACCAGCCTATTTTGAATAGTGCAAGTATTACGCTTTTGGCCAATTCTGCGGAGTTAAACCTTGATTTTACTGATGGAGATGGCAATTTTGGACTTGATCAGGGAGATACATTGGGTAGTTTTGGGCTTTGTGAGCGCAGGTATAATATTTATTGCAATTTTTATTACCGCAAGAATGGAGTCTGGACCTGGGTGGAACTGAATGATTGTGTAAATCCAAATGCCACCCCTTTCCACCTTCGCGCCCCATGGGTGAAACCTACCGGTCAAAACCCAACCCAAAAGGGTCAGATAAAAATAGAGCTGAATGATTATTTTCTTGATAGTGAGGTAGATACGGGTTATCTTGTGGATACCTGTAAGTTTGAAATCTACCTCGTAGACCGTGATTTTAACGTAAGCAGTACACTTTCCACCAACGAATTTCTCGTTCAATAGCTTTCATTTTGGTTTTTACCGGGTTTGTTAGATCAATTTTAATTCAAGATGAAATTGTGAGGCAACCATGCAAATTAGTTTCGTCTAAATATTGGATTGCAAAACTTCTTTTTTTTAAAAACCAAAATTCTAGTCTTATGGAATTCATGAACATCGTTAAAACTTTAATTAGTGATTATCCCGGCTATTTAATGTTGGGTTTGTTTCTTGTGATCATCGGCGCTGCCGGTGGTGCTGCTTTGTTCACTAAGGGAGGCTATTCATGGGTTGCGGCGTTTGTCCCAATCTGGAATGTAATTATCGTTTTGAAAATGGTAGGCCGACCTGTATCGCATCTTGCATACTTCCTCGTTCCGTTTTACAACGTTTATTTCTTTTTCAAATTATTTATCGAATTGGCTCAATCCTTCGGGAAAAACAGCATTCTTGACTATATACTTGTTTGTGTGTTTAATGTGTTTTACGTTTTAAACCTTGCACTCGCCTACAATGAAGAATATTTAGGGCCTGTGTACGGCAAAGACTTAAAGAATGTGCAGGATGGAAAACCTGCACTAGTTTAGATTTTTGGTTTCATAATCTGAAGAAACGGCCACCATTGGTGGCCGTTTTTTATTTCACTACAAATCTTATTTAGGAATTACTGTTAAGTTCAATTCAAAAAATGAATACTCATTTTTTTGGTTGCTGTCCTTTGGGATAATTAGGTGAAGTTTTAAGGGAGTCGGTTGGAGCAATAACAGGTGATACAGACTTCGGAGGCATGGGTTTCGGCATGGGCTTGGGTTTGGGCTTTGGAACTGGCTTTGCCTTCTGCACTGGCAGATAAGGCTCATGTGGTCCCACCTGACCAAAATTGTCGCTTCCGGTCATGGTAAAGGATTTTTCACTTCCGGAGTGGCTTTGATGCGCCACTTTTTTAGTCTGTGCATTGGCCTGAAACATCAGGGCCGGAAAAAGAAGAATCAGAATTGCTTTTTTCATTGGGTTGAATATTTTTTGAACGATTAATTGATGTGCTTGTACAAGGCAATGTCTTTATCGTTCATAACATGGAAGAAAATAATATTACACAAAATAATTTTGATTGGAAGCTTTGGATAAAACTATTGTCAGGTTTCTTATGTGTGCTCGTAATTCTTACAGTATACTTTCCATACACATTTATATGGCATCCGGCAACTGCTATGTTTAGCCTGTTTAAAGAACTCGCGATTTTTTCAGGAAAAAATTTCTGGGGACTAAAAACAGAGGATACCATAGAGTTTAGTTCTGATTCAATATGGCTCTATGTTCATTTGGGCAATCTTTTTTTGTTGAGTATTTTACTATCACTTGTCATTTCTATAAAAATGGCAAGTGCAAAACAGAATACGGTTTGGGCCATCATCCTGATTTTTATCAGATATTACCTGGTACTTCAATTGATGATTTATGGATGGAATAAAATTTTCAAGTGGCAGTTTTATTTACCTGAGCCCAATACATTAGGTACTCCTATAGGTGACTTGAGTAAAGAAATGGTTTTCTGGAGTCTTGTAGGATCGTCTTACGGCTATTCTGTTTTTGCCGGTTTGCTCGAAGTAATTCCTGCATTGATGCTTTTATTTAAAAGGACCCAGATTCTCGGTGCAGCTATATCCTTTGGAGTATTGCTACAGGTTTTTGCAATGAATGTATCATTTGATATCTCTGTGAAATTTTATAGCGCTTTCCTTTTGGTGTTAAGTGCAATCATTCTATGGGCGAATAAGCGAAAAATACTCAAAGGATTGGGAATATTGTCTGAAGAAAGCAGAAGTGATAAATTAATGACCGAAGTAAAGTTTCCTTTTAAGATTGTACTAAAAAGCGTTGTGTGGGTTCTTATAGTTTGCGAGTCATTCTATATGTATTTTGCTGAGTGGAATTTCAATGATGATAAGGCAGAGCGCCCAAAATATCACGGAGCTTATACAGTAGCAAGTTCAGGAGATTCGGCTAATGATATTAAGAAGATTTATATTCATAGAAAGGGCTATCTGATTACCGAGTCGGCAGATCGAAAACAAAAGGATTTTAAGTTTCAATTGGAGGAAAGCGGTCACTGGTATTTATCAGATACTGTAACCAACTCAGGTTTTGAGGTGGATTGTATTATTAAAAGTGATTCACTAATACAACTGGCACATTGGCCGGGAATGGAAAGAGATACGTTGAACCTTCGTGCTTTTGAATGGCAAAGTATGGCTTTGTTGCAAGGCCAATCTCATTGGTGTGTAGAGTGAAGTAACTTCAATACGAAATGGCGTAATTGTGATTAAGGACCAAATCCAGGATCACATATTTCAGCCATTGGTTCGGCACCAATTTTACACAATAAATTCCCTCGCTTTTTCAAGTGCCTTATCCAATCCATTCAGATCGCTGCCACCTGCAGTGGCAAAGAAATTTTGCCCGCCTCCACCGCCATTGATGTGTTTGGCCAGTTCTCTGATAATTTGTGACGCGTTGAAGTTTTTGTCCTTTACCAGATTCTCTGATATGATACAAGTCAGCAATGGCTTTCCTCCTGATATACTTCCAAATACAGCAAATATATTTTCCACTTCTCCCTTAAGTTGAAAAGCCACATCTTTTACTTCTGCCGCTTCCAAATCAATGTGTTCTGAAAGAAAATTAATTCCATTGATATTTTCAATTTTAGTTAGAATTGTTTTCTTAACCTGAACCGCTTTCTCTTTGTTGAATTTGTCAATTTGTTTCTGTAGTTCTGCATTTTTGTTTTGCAGATCCTGAATAGATTTTACAACATCCTTTGTTTTAAGAATTGACCTGACTTCTTCAATCGAGTGCAATTCATTTTTAATAAAATTAAAAGCACCATCAGAAGAGATTGCTTCAATTCTTCTCACGCCAGCCGCCACGGCACCTTCAGATGTAATTTTGAACAATCCAATTTTTCCGGTTGCTGTAACGTGTGTTCCGCCACAGAGCTCTACACTATTGCCGAATTTAATTACCCTGACGAGTTCTCCATATTTTTCACCGAAAAGCATCATCGCACCGGTCTTGCGCGCGTCATCTATCTTCATAGATCTGTTTTCTTCCAGCGGAAAGTTTTGTCTGATCCTTTCATTCACAAGCATCTCAACCTTCTCGAGTTCTTCATTTGTCATTTTTGAAAAATGCGAAAAGTCGAATCTCAAATGCTCAGGGGCAACCAGTGAGCCCTTTTGTTCTACATGTGTGCCGAGTACTTCACGCAAAGCTTCGTGAAGGAGGTGGGTGGCACTGTGATTGGCAGTGGTTTCTTTTCTGTTTTCGGTGTTTATAGCTGCTCTGAAGTTTGCGCCTGGATTTTCAGGAAGTGAATTGGTAAAATGAACGATTAAGTTGTTTTCTTTTTTGCAATCCGTGATGGCAATGTTTTCATTGACAGAAATAAGGTTGCCCTGATCTCCCACCTGGCCGCCACTTTCGGCATAAAAAGGTGTTTGGCTGAGTACTATCTGATATGATTCTTTTCCTTTGGCTTTTACTTTTCGAAAACGAAGAATTTTACAATCACTCTCAAATTGGTCATAACCTACAAAAGTTGTATCACCTTCTTCAAGAATTACCCAATCTTCTGTTTCTAACTTAGTGGCAGCTCTGCTTCTTTCTTTTTGTTTCTGAAGTTCTTCTTTGAATCCAATCTGATCAATCATCTTTTTGCTTTCAGCAGCGATGAGTGAAGTGAGGTCTTCCGGAAATCCAAATGTATCGTATAGCTCAAATACAACTTTGCCATCGATTGTATCTGACTTAGTGTTGCGGATAATTTCATCGAGCAATAAAATCCCCTTGTCCAATGTGCGCAAAAAGCTGTCTTCTTCTTCGCGGATAACCTTACTTACAAGAGATTGATTGTTTCTTATTTCAGGGAAATAATCGCCCATCTGGTCTGCAAGAACTTTTACCAATTGGTGGATAAAAGGTTCTTTCATACCAAGAAAGCTATATCCATAACGAATTGCACGGCGCAGTATTCTTCTGATCACATAACCTGCTCCACCACTTGACGGAAGCTGACCATCAGTAATAGCAAAAGAAACTGCTCTTACGTGGTCCGCAATGACACGCATGGCAATATCTTTTTTAGCGTCAGTGCGCTCGTATTTTTGATTGGATATTTTTTCAATGGCTGCAATGATGGGTGTAAAAACATCCGTGTCGTAGTTTGAAGTAACACCTTGCAATGCCATACACAATCTTTCAAATCCCATTCCTGTATCCACGTGTTGGGCAGGAAGCAGTTCGAGAGATTTATCGGCTTTGCGATTGAACTGCATAAATACATTGTTCCAGATCTCTATTACCTGAGGATGACTGTCATTGACCAGTGTTTTTCCATCGACCTTTTGTCTTTCTTCGTCAGAACGGATGTCGACATGAATTTCGGAGCAGGGTCCGCAAGGTCCCTGATCGCCCATTTCCCAGAAATTGTCTTTTTTGTTTCCTCTTAGAATACGGTCTTCGGCGATCAAACCTTTCCAGATATCATAAGAATCCTGATCAAATTCCAGGTTCTCACTTTTATCTCCCTCGAAAACTGTTACATAGAGCCTGTCTTTCGGGATTTTATAGACTTCGGTGAGCAGTTCCCAGGCCCATTCCAGGGCTTCTTTTTTGAAATAGTCGCCAAAAGACCAATTGCCCAACATTTCGAACATGGTATGGTGGTAAGTGTCCACACCAACCTCTTCCAGGTCATTGTGTTTCCCGCTCACACGCAGGCACTTTTGGGTATCTGCCACTCTGGGGAATTGTATGGGTTCATTGCCAAGAAACCAGTTCTTGAATGGCGCCATGCCGCTGTTAATGAACATAAGTGTGGGGTCTCCTTTCACCACCATTGGAGCAGAAGGCACAATTTGATGACCTTTTGAAGCAAAAAAGTCAAGGAATTTTTGTCGGATTTGTTGGGATGTCATAGCGGGCGCGAATTTAGAATTGAAATGGGTATTCGCGCCATTTCGGGCATATTGTTTTCTGAAAATAAGTTTAGTCGGTTCAATTCAGTGCTGTCAAAGCCACATATTTTTCGCCCAAATGAATTGAAGAAGCAGAAGAAAGTGCTCAATTTGCGAAAACTTCCTATTTTAGCCCCCAGACCAATGGCAAGGCTCAAATACAAATTCAACCCATCTACGCTCAATTTTGAGAAAATCAGTTATGGTATCCGTGACTATTCTCTGGTGGTGTTGAAGTATCTTTTTGCGGGTCTCGTGGTGGGTGCAATAGGCGTTGTTCTATACGCCTCCTTCTTTAAGGATCCGGAAACGGCACGTTTGGAGAGGGAACTGAAGTTTATGAAAAATCAGCTCAAAGACCTGAACAATCAGATTGACACCCTGCACATGTTTGCCGGTGATCTTCAGGATAAGGATGACAATGTGTACAGGAGTATTTTCGGTGCTGAACCCTATCCGGAGCATTTGCGCAATGGAGGCGTGGGAGGTTCAGATCGATTTAAAAACCTGAAGGGCTATGAAAGCAGTGATGGAATAATCGAAACACAAAAGCGATTGAATGTATTGCAGCGAAGGTTAGTATCGCAAAGCAAATCCTATCTGGAGGTTTTCGAATTGGCCAAAGCCCAGAATCAAATGCTGCAATCCATTCCTGCAATTCAACCGGTTTCAAATACTGACCTTAAAAGAATTGCTTCCGGATTTGGTTTCAGAATCCATCCTATTTACAAAATTGCCAAGATGCATACCGGATTGGATTTCACTGCAGATATTGGTACTGAAATATATGCCACCGGCGATGGAATTGTGGAATCTGTGGACAGCAGGTTGAGTGGCTATGGCCACCATGTGGTGATACAGCATGGTTATGGCTATCAGACATTATACGCCCATATGAGCAGGGTTGCGGTAAAGCCAGGCGACAAAGTAATGCGGGGGCAGGTAATTGGATACGTAGGCAATACAGGAACTTCTACTGGTCCGCATTTGCACTATGAAGTAATTAAAAATGGCGAAAAAGTAGATCCTGCATTTTATTTTTACAGCGATATTACGCCTGAGCAATACGAAGATTTATTGCAGCGCGCAGCGAACGCCAATCAATCATTTGACTAACCTTGACGAACCTAACTTAATTATGATACCCAGAGTGGATGAAATAGAAAAGCTATACTATTCGATTGGAGAAGTAGCGGATATGTTTGAGGTGAATGCCTCACTGATCAGATTCTGGGAAAAGGAATTTCCGCAATTGCAGCCGCGAAAAAATAATCGCGGTAACAGAGTTTACTCAAAGAAAGACCTGGAGTTATTCAGAAAAATTCATTTTTTGGTAAAGGAAAAAGGTTTTACATTGGAAGGTGCTAAGAATGCCTTGCGCAAAAAAGTTGAAGAAGATGAGTCAGAATTCATCCGGTTTCGTCTGGTTAAAGTACGCGAGGAATTATTGAGTATAATGAGTGGTTTGTAAGTAAAAAATTTTATGAGAGCACAATCTGGTAATTCTGCATTTTGACTAACATGCATGGTCTTGTCTTAAAAAGTACCGGAAAATGGTATGAGGTAAAATCCGATGAGGGTATAATCTACCAATGCGATATCAAAGGAAAGTTAAGATTGAAAAGTATTTCTACCACCAATCCTTTGGCAGCAGGCGACAGAGTGGAATTTGAAGTAGATGGTGACGAACAAGGGCATATACTGAATATTGAAGAACGCAAAAACTATATTATTCGAAGATCGGTTAATCTGTCTAAAGAAGCACAAATCGTTGCGTCTAATCTTGATCAGGCTTTTCTGGTCATTACAATAAGACATCCTCAAACCACTCCGGGTTTTATCGATAGGTTTCTTGTAACCGCAGATGCTTATGGTATCCCTGCCGTTCTTGTTTTTCATAAAATGGATCAGTATGATGAAAAGGATCTCAGAGCAATAGATAGAATGATAGATGTGTATTCTAAAGCAGGTTACCATTGTTTGAAATCTTCAATAACCAATGGTTTGGGTATCGAAGAATTTGGTGCGATGATGAAGGATAAAATCAACCTTATTTCCGGGCATTCGGGTACCGGAAAATCATCACTGGTCAATTATTTTATTCCCGGTAAAGATTTGCGAATCGGAGATATTTCTGTTTCCAGTGATAAAGGTCAACATACTACCACTTTTGCCGAAATGCACGAGCTGCCATTTGGAGGTTATATAGTAGATACGCCGGGAATTAAAGGATTTGGTTTAGTGGATATTCCCAAAGAAGAATTAAACCATCATTTCAAAGAGTTTTTTGCTCTTTTGCCGCAGTGTAAGTTTAATAATTGCAAGCACTTAAGCGAACCAGGTTGCGCTGTGATTAAAGGTTTAGCCACAGGAGAAATTGCCCAAAGCAGGTACAACAGCTACATATCCATGATGGATGACGAGGATGAGCGCGGTACTTATCGTTAAGAGAGAATAAAAAACACTTTTTGTTGCTAACTTGATATAGATTTGCAGCGAATTCTCAAAGGGGTGCCCTCAATATGACGGGCTGAGATCAGACCCTTTGCCACCAAGAGTGTGGAAGGAACCTGGGCGGGTAATGCCGCCAAGGGAAACAAGTTGATCGGGAATGCAGCATAAAGAACTGTAATTTCCTGGTTGGCACAAAACATTAGGTATGTGCAAGAAATTATGGAGCTCAATCGGGCTGTGTTTTTTTACAGTTATGGCTTTCGCTCAGGCATCTGAGAAGAACGCAACGGCATCAGATTCTATTTCCAATATGGTGCAGACTAAGGAAGTCAATATTTTGGGGTTACGGGCCAATAGCAAGACGCCCATGGCCTTTGAGAATGTGGGCAGCGAAAAGATAAAAGCGCTGAATACAGGTCAGGACTTGCCCTATCTGCTCAGATTTACGCCTTCGCTTGTGGTAACTTCTGACGCCGGAACGGGAATTGGCTATACTGGTTTGTGGATTCGTGGTAGTGATCCTTCGAGAATCAACGTAACCGTGAATGGAATACCACTGAATGATCCGGAGAGCCAACAGGTTTTTTGGGTTAACATGCCTGACTTCGCCAGCACTACACAATCTATACAGATACAAAGAGGAGTAGGTTCGAGCACCAATGGAGCCGGGTCTTTTGGCGGTTCTATCAATATTGAGTCTGCGCAACGAGGCATTAAACCTTATGCCGAAGTAAATAATTCGATCGGATCATTTAACTCTATGAAAAACTCTATCATAGCAGGAACAGGATTGATCAATGAACATTACTCACTGGACATGCGTATTTCAAATATTCAATCCAAAGGGTATATTGATCGTGCCAGTTCAAAATTGAACTCATTTTACACTTGCGGTACATATCAGGATTCTATCAATGTAATTAAAGCCATTGTATTTGGAGGATATGAGCGAACTTATCAATCATGGTGGGGCACACCTTCGTCCAGGCTGGAGAATGATTCCACTGGTATGATAGCGCATGCAATGAACAATGGATTGGATGAGGAACAAACAGCTAATTTATTGCAATCAGGCAGGACCTATAATTATTACCAATACCCCAATCAGGTGGATGATTATCGCCAGAACCACTATCAGTTGCATGCTTCTCATTATTTCGAAAAGGCTACGTTAAATCTTGCACTTCACTACACGAAGGGCGGCGGATTTTTTGAGGAGTTTAAATCAAACCAGGCGTTTATTAGCTATGGATTGCAAGATAGAATAATGGCGAATGGGACTGTCTTGGGCACTGATGTAAGTGAAGATGGCGCAATGTATAATTCGGTATTTCAAAATCAGTTTGTCAATCCCGATATTTCATTTCAGTATAATTATTTATTGGGCCAAAACGGAGATACACTTCTTGATCCCAATACACAATTGCCATTGCTCAATGGAACAGCTTTGATCGCCGAAACAGATTTGGTCCGCAGAAGATGGTTGGACAATCATTTTTATGGCGTTGTGGGCTCATTGTCTATTCCCAAAAATTGGTCGGACATTACCCTGGGAGGCGCATGGAATATTTATCAGGGCAATCATTTTGGTGAAATAATATGGATGCAATATGCGGGAGATGGAGTGACGAATGATAGATATTATAAAGGCCAAAGCAAGAAGTCTGACGCCAATTTTTACGCTAAATTTATCAGTACGGTAAAATCTAAGCTGGACTTGTATGTCGATTTACAAGTACGCCATATCAATTATCTGACGGATGGAACCGACAATGATTTACGGCGATATGATGTGGCAAAAAACTATGTTTTTTTCAACCCTAAGGCCGGAGCTTCACTTCGCATAAGTTCTAAAAAAAGATTGTATGGTTCGATAGCCGTTGGAAACAAGGAGCCCAACAGAAATGATTTTGTAGATGGTTTTCCTCAGGTGCCTTTGCCGGAAAAAGTATATGACATTGAATTGGGGTATCAGCAATCTTTGGGTAGGATTTCTTTTAACCTGAATGGATATAATATGATTTATAAAAATCAGTTGATTATTTCCGGTGCTTTAAATGATGTGGGAGCTCCGGTTAGAATCAATGTTCCAGATAGCTACCGCAGGGGAATTGAAGTGCAGATGAATTGGCAAGTGTGCGACAAGTTATTTTGGACATGGAATGGAACGTTGAGCCAGAATAGAATAACTTCATTTGAAGAAAGCATTGCTGATTATACAGTGGGTTATGAAGAAGTCAGAATCAAACACCAGCAGACCGATATTGCCATGTCGCCATCAGTCATTGGCTCATCGCAACTGGAATGGAATGTATGGAAGAGGTTGAGAGTTGCACCGGAAACCGGCAACAAAGAGTTGAAATCAAAATTCTCAATCAGTTTGTTGAGTAAGTATGTTGGCAAACAATTTCTGGACAATACCTCCAATAATAACCTGATCATAGATCCTTATTTTGTGAATGATTTGAGAATAGAGTATGTATTTGGTTCAAAGCAAGGCGCACAATGTGCATTGGGCCTGGTAGCGCAGAATGTATTGAATGCCATGTATTCTTCCAACGGTTATACATACAGTTATATATATGGACAGCGCATAACCGAAAAGTTTTATTATCCTCAGGCTGGAAGAAATTTTATGGTAAGCCTGAATATAAAAGTGTAAAACAGAATTGGCGAAAATCAGGTTATTAAACCCCGGTATTTTCAAGTCGAATGATCTTTTCACTTCTGGTAACCAAGTACACACCGGCAAAGATTAATAAGGTACAAAAGACCTTGAACAAGGTAATGTCGCCGGTGAAATCTTTGTCGAGAAACCACGAGAACACAAAAGCAAAAACACCTGCAAGAATGGGTTGAAAATAAATGTAGGCACTGGCAATTGTGGGAGTCAGTTTTTGAATGCCAATCATATTGAGCAAATAGGTGAGAAAGGTTACTGCTATTACTACATAAAGAATAGCAAACCATTGCCAGATCGTCAGTTCCGACCAGGGAATTGTTCCCGCTTCGGATATTCCGAATGGAAGTACAAGAAAAGACCCAATGAGGAATAGCCATGCAGTGATCATCATTGGATGATACTTTGACATCATTGGCTTGACAAGCACAAGATAGAAGGCCCATGAGGTAGAGTTGATCAGAATCATGGCATCACCCAGTGTGGAGCTTTCCTTATTGCCTGAGTAGTTGCTCGATAGCAGCAATGTAATCGCACCAATTGCACCCAGTAAAATCCCGGTAATTTTCATGGCGTTAATAGAATAGCCGAGCATGATGGATGAAATGATCATTACAAGGATTGGATTGCTTGTCATGATAATACTCGCATTGATGGGAGAGGTAAGACTCAGACCATTAAAGAAGAAGAGTTGATTGGTGGCAACACCAAATATGGCCAGAAGCAAAAATTTTGGCCAGTCTTTTTTTTCCGGAAAGCTGATTTTTTTGAAAGCGAGACACCAGAACAGAATGCAGGCTCCCACTACGCGTAATACGATAAAGCTATTGGCTCCAATGGGGTTGGGCATTACAGATTTTGCAATGATGTAATTGGCCCCATAAATAAGCGCTACCGCTGATAGCGCCAGATGTCCTTTGGTCTTTGGATGGATAGGCAATTTGTATTGGAATAAGGCGGCAAGGTAATGCCGAATGGATAAACGCAATGGATTTTGAAGACAAGGGCACTAATGAATGGAGACCGTTGAAAATTCAATTTATAGGGCTCATTAAAATAACACACTTTGCGTTTGTCAATCTGAAATTTTAATTTTATACCAATGTTCATTTTAATTTAGTCCATGCCATAGATGAAATCATACAGTGGTAAATACCGAGAGAGTAGCTGTTTAGTACAATCAAGCGCAGCGCAGATTGGACTAAAACAGATACCAAATCGGTATTACATCAAACCGGGGATGAAAAAATGAGACGACCACCCTAATGCAGTTACGCCAGATCAACTAAAGAATCGGTATTACAAAACAAAAGTCAGGATTATTTGCTGCTTGACCATCCTTTTAGTATAAAGAAATGGCAAAACTCATGCTGTTTGTCCTTCTCAAATGCGCTTCATTTTCTGTGAGGTTGACGCCGAAGTTATTCATTCTCCATAAGATGAAATTCTTCCATCGAGTCCTCTACTAGAATAAGTAGGGACTTAAATCGAAGTGGAACTTCGTTTAAGCTTAGTTTGTTGGCTGATGTTTTTTTAGATTTATTTTCCTTATTTGATTATTAAGCATGTTAACATACAGGATTTTCCCTTCCAATACATTTTCAAGATTCAAAATGACCTTAATAGCTTCAGTCGACATGTAACTACCAATTAGGCCACAAATAGGGCTTATTATACCTGTTTCAGAACAACTTTGACTTTTTAGATAGTCGGTAAAATCAAAAATATCTTTCAAACTAAACCCCTTTAAATAATGAAAAACTGATATATATCCTTGCCAATCGGAAACTGCACCGTGAATTAATATTTTTTTATGACCAGCACAATAATCATTTATTATCGTTCTACTCATACCTTGATCTGTGCAATCGCAAATTATTTGATAATTGTTAGCAATTTCTAAAATAGATTTTTCATCAACTTTCTTGCAAATTTTATTAATTATGATATTGGGATTTTGAATGCTTAATTTTTCTGCCAATACTGTTGCCTTACTTTTTCCAATATCGCTGGGTGTAAAAAATAACTGTCGATGCAAATTAGACACTTCTACATTGTCGTAGTCACATATACCAATATTACCAACTCCCATAGCAACCAAATATGATGCAACGACAACTCCTAGTCCACCAGCTCCAGTAATTAAAACAGATGCATTTGCTAAATCCTGCTGCCCTGATTCACCTATTTCTGAGAGAATAATTTGCTTTTGGTATCTATCTGTCATCTATTTATTTGAGAGGTTATTGTTGAGTCAGTGATTTTATCATCATTTGCAAGTAATAATGCTTTAGATATGATTACCGACAATCCGTTGTCGCCTTCAAAAGGTAAAAACAAGTTAGTATTTGATTCTTTTAAACTTCTATCGGGCACGATACATAAATATTGATCATTAGGTTCCATCAAAATATTAGTGCTTCCAATATGAATTTTATAGGTTCTTATTTTGCCTTTGACAACCACAAATTTATCCTCAATGTGCGTTACAGAAGCGATTTTTAATCTGGGAATAAGTCCATCTAAAATTTCTCTTCTGTTTTTGGCGATTTCTGATAAATCTCCAAAAGAATAAGACTGCCAATAATCTCTGTAAGTGGGTAAACCACCTGAATCACTCCAAGTAGGATCATTGCCAACACTGGCCACACCTACAAATAAATCAACATCTCGCATAACCTCTGAAAAAGCAATGACTGGAATATCGACTAGATCAACTAATTCATTTGTTTCTGTGTTTATAAAACGTATTTGGTCTGTTGTAACATAATTCCAAATTCCAGTGGCATTAAATTGGTCATTTGCATTTAAACTATTTACCCAAAATTCTGCACAAAGTTTATATTCTGGTAAGTGTAATTTAGCTGTATCATCGTCACCACCATCCCATGCGCCTATTAATTTTGCTTTCCAATTTCTTCCTTTTGCAAGGGTAACATATTGATGTTGTTTCAAAATATGCGATGCCATCCGGTTGCTATATGTTCTCGTGTTAACTTCTGCATCTGTCAACAAATAAATTTCTCTGTAAGCTTGCTTAAATGGTTGTTGAATTTGACCTTCCATTAAGAAACTTCTCCATGCTTTTACTTCTTGAGTACTACTAGTTGCTGGGTGCCAAAGTGAAACATGGGTAAATTTTTCTGAATCCATCACTTCAAAATCAATCGTATAGAATTGATCTTTTAAATAAATTGCCAAAACATTTTCTGAACCATTTGAGAAATTGAAAATTACTTTTTGAACTACAAAAGAGAGTAACCCATGTTGTTGATATTTTTCTTTAAAGTAATCTAAAGTCATTACCCTATCACATCTTAGCATTCTGTCTATACGTTCCTTTTGTACAGATGTGGTTTGGTCAATTTGTTTTTGTATGGTTTTTAGTTTTTTAAATTTGGCATCAAATTTATTTTTAACCAATTGTGGAACAGATTTCTGTTCTGTACCATCAGCTTTGAACCATTTGATGATAGATTTCCCCATGCCCATGAGCGAAAGAGTACCTTTAATTTCATCAAATTGGTAAGTAAGTTCACTGTTTTGTAGTTTAAAATCATCTACGGCTAAATCTTCAATTTCTGATGAAGAAACCCCTAATTTGGCAGCAGCTTCTGCTATATATTTTTCAATTAATGTAAGGGTATTATTTTGTTTAATTTTTAATCTTAACCTTGATAATTGCGCAATACCATCCAAACCTTTTGAAGCAAATAAAGCATATAAACATGCATTGCCTAATCCTGCAGAAGCGGGTCCTTTTTCAGGTATTTTTTTAAAACATCTTTCACATAGCTTACTTATTGTATTTATAGTATTACTGTCATAATACCACGAAGACATCCACACGAAACCTTTTAAAATATCTACATTTAAACTAGATAAAAATTCTATTGAGTTATAATGATATTCTTGTTTTCCCGAAATATGAGTATGTGTAGTAATCGTTTCTTTTAAATTGATTATTTCTTGAAACCATTCTTGTGTTACTTTTTTAAAATTATCAGAGCCTATTTTATCCATAGTTGTTTTGGCTTCTGCTAAATTTTTTTGAGTAGGTTTTGCACCTGTTCCTTTTTGAGCCAATTGCATTAGAATAAACCAATTTTGCTGGTCTTCTTTTTTGATTTGTTCTAAAATTGTGTTCCCAATATTTTTAAAATTATCTTCTCCCAGAAAAAAAGTGGGTTTTACAGAATTCTCTTCATTTTCACTTCTAAATAGAATTGATTTTATTTTTTCTTCTAATTTTAGTTGGTCTTTATGAACATGAGAATTGTTATCTTTTTTAAAACTTAAAATTTCTTCCAGGATTTTCTTGACGCTATTTGAAAGCTCAATATCAGAATAACTAGATTGAATTTGTTTAACAAAGCCTGCTAAAGGCCACCAATACATTTTATCATAACCCTTCTCTGGAAAACTATTTTTAAAGGAATCGAAAATAGAAATAATGGTTCCTTCAGAAAATTTCATTTTACTTTTAAAAAGTGCTGGAATCATTTGATGAGCCATATGAAAATCTTTAGTTTCCTTTTTAGAACCTTTTTGATATTCTTTAAAGTTGATTTTTAAAGTTTCTGTTAAATAAACAATGAATGTTCCCTTTTTCTCATCGTCCCATTTTTTTATAGTATTATTGAAGGTTTCAATATCGGTGAAATTAATAGAATAAAAATAGGGGGATTCTTTTGTTGCTTCCATCACACAATTTTCGAAAATTGTTTTGAATTCATTTGATGGCTGTTCACCCTGAATTCCCATAGCAGATTTTAATTTATCTAAGATTCCCATAATACAAAAATTACCCACCTACCAAAGGTGTAAGTTTAACAAAGGATATAGTTGATTGACTATTCAGATTTACTATTTGACTCAACTCTTCTAATTGTTGATTGTCAACCAATATAAAGAAATTATTTTTTTGAAACGCATCTAAAGCAACATATATTTGTTTTTCCACATCGATGATTTGCTTCGGCTTTAGTTTAAAACCATTAAGAGTCATTTCGGCATCTGAAGGTTTCACCAAACCATTGAAATAATGTATCTCCCCGCTCAAGCACGTCTTCAGACCAAGAGAATTATTTTCTACAAATTTTTTGATCGATTTTTTCCCAGTGGTTTGGAAGCAACGTGTGCAGTTCCGATTGTTTGGTGTCGTTTATTCTCATTAAAATATCTTCAAGCCATTCTTCTGGATTGATGTTATTGAGCCTGCAACTTTGAAAGAATGAATATATCATGGCCGTCCTCTGCGCACTATCATGTGATCCCATGAACAAATAGTTCTTGCGCCCTATTGCTAAAGGCCTTATTTTATTTTCTACCAAATTATTGTCAATCTGCAAATGGCCTTGTTTTGTATATTCCATCAACTCTTCTTTTCTATTTAAAGCATAGTTGAACGCTGCGCCAATGGTAGATGTAGGTGTCACTTTGAGAAATTCATCCTGCATCCAATCAAACATTTTATTGAGTAAAGGAACTGCTATGCGTTGACGCAGTTTATTCTTGCCTTCATTATCGATATTGAATAAACGCATGAGATGTTCCAGACGATAAAGGCGTTGCATCATGGCCAATGCGTGCAGTGATCGCTTGCGATCATTGCTCAAAGCCTCATCAAATTTTCTTCTGGCATGGGCCATACAGGCCAATCGCACAATACTTTCATTAGTAGAAAATTGTTCATAGCCGGCATAACCATCACTTTGAAGGTAGCCTATAAAACCCTTAAGCTTTTCACCCACTACTCCCTTTTTCCTTGTTGGATCATAGTCAAAGATCACAAGATTTTTATCATGCGCTAAATACACCCACATATAGCCTTTGTGGCACTTGCCTTTGATTTTCGGGTCTAGTACTTTTACAGTTGTTTCATCCGCACCAATGTAATTAGATGAAAGAACTTCTCGGGTCATTTCCTTGTACAAAATCTCCAATAATTTAGCTACGGCGCTCACCCAATCGCAAAGTGTGGAATCTTTCATCTTCACTCCCTGACGTGCAAACCTTTCGATTTGTCTGTTAAGAGGTAAGTGATCAAGATATTTATCAATAAGTATTTGCACCAACAAACTCACCCCAGCCATACAACGATAAATAGGACCTTCAGGAAGATCAGCTACCACAACACCGGATTTATCAGCTTTGGCATATTTAGGACGGATAATGCGTCTTACGTATATCTCTGCTTTTTTTATCTCGAGCTTTTCACTTACCTCTTCGCCAATTCTTTCAGCTCCTTCCGGTATATCCGTTGGCTCGATTACTACTTCCTCACGACGCAGATGTTCGGGAAGGTCGTAACGCAAACTTGTTGGATCTTTTTTAATTTCCCTGCGCTGATGGGAGGCCACTGTTTTGGTAGTTGCTTCTGGCACTATTGGAGCGAGTTCTTGCTGAGTGAAGGGAAGTGGCTCGAACAACGTTGGTTGAACAGGAAGTTTTTCGCTTTTTATACCAAATAACTGACGAGTAAGCTGTTCGATACGATGCTGCTGTTTGGTGATGATCAGATTTTGTTCGATCACAAGCTTGCTGAGTTGATCAATTTTTGCCTCAAATTTTTCAATAGCATCTTTCAATGCTTTATTTTCTGTAGTAAGCAAAATCTCTAACTCTTTCATCGCAGTAAAAGTGCGGCGAAATGATCATATAATATGCGTTTAATCAAGGTATTTATAACCAAAATAATCAACATTCAAGCGGCAAATTCAAAACGCTTTTTCCTTTTTATCGAAGAAAGAACAATGCCCTGAAGAATGAGAGAAAGAACTTGTGCAGATACTTCACCACCATTATCTGTGGTTGGTAAATCATAAGTGCCCTTTTCAAGTCGTTTGTAGTAAAGAGCAAAACCATCGCGTTCCCAGAACAAGATCTTCACATGCGTACGTGGCCGATTGAAGAAAACAAATACATCGCCGTTGGTGGGATTTTTATCCAGATCGTTGCGCACAAGTCCGCTGAGCCCATTGAAACTCTTGCGCATATCAGTGCCGCCTTTATAAACAAAATAGCGCTGATGTGGCGACAGGTTCAGCATGTGCAGCGGTCGTTAATTAAGTCTATAACGCGCTCCAACAAATGTTCTGGAAAGATCATCACAGCTCCATTAGAAAACTCAACCTTTAAGCTAGTCGGGGTAACAGAATATTGATCGTGAAGCACAACCTGTTCAAATCCCGATGAGCCAGCACCATGCACTACCTGTTTTTGATAGTAAAAAAATAACGGGTAAGAAAGTCCATACTTCAAACAATAAGCCTTCTTACT
>JANNEQ010000062.1:0-12229 GCA_031378885.1 Flavobacteriales bacterium | reverse complement strand
TACGTAGGTCGCTGGAATATTGCTGAACACTACATAATAAGATTGGTTAGGCTCAAGATTGCTGAACAGATATGATCCGTTGCCAGCAGTTGTAGTAGTAGCTACAAACACACCTCCACAAGTGTAAAGGTTTACTGTAACACCTCCTACTCCTGGCTCACCTGCATCCTGAATGCCATCTTCGTCCTGGTCATCCCATACGAAGTTACCCAAAGATGCAGTAGGTAAATTGATACCAGCATCTAATGTTGTATCGTTTTCGTTTGGATCTAAATGAACACAAGCAGTCTGGCCATTTGCTGCCGCATCGCTGTCAGTTGTATCGTTACCATTATTAGCCGGACTAAATACGTAGCTTGCAGGCAGGCCTGAGAATACTACATAATAATCGGCATTTGGGGCAAGATTGGTGAACTGATAGAAACCAGAAGCATTGGTTGTGGTCTGAGAAACATAAGTTCCACCACATGTATATAAGCTAACGGTAACTCCATTAACCCCAAGCTCGCCAGGATCCTGAACTCCATCTCTGTCTGAATCATACCACACAAAATCACCTAGTGATGCCGGGCATGTCAGTTCAGTTATTGTAAAGTTCAAAGAGGCAGTGCAGCCGTTGGCATCAGTAATAACAATTACATGGTTACCTGCACAAAGACCGTAAACATCTAATTGCCATGTTGTGCCATTCCACCAAACACCACTTGCGTTAGTATATGGAGCGCCATCAACTGTGAAAGTGAAGTTTGCAGTGCCTCCGCTCCAGAAGAACCAATCTGCTCCATCACACTGACCGCAATTTGCAGCCTGAGGTGTCATGTCATGAAGATTGGTTATAGGAGGATTGACAGTCATACAAATATCGTTGGACTCTCCAACCCAATCTGTACAATTGCTTCTGCGCGAACATCTTCTGTAACAAGTCGTTTCAGTGATTAGTCCGGGATCATAAGTAGAGCTGTTTGCTCCGGCTACAGTTTGGAATACCCAACCTGCGCTGGCAGATTTATACAGCCACAAATATTCTATTGTACCTGTTCCTCCAGTTGGAAGTGTCAGGTTGGTAATTGGCGCCGGATCGAAACTTCCGCAGTTTGCCTGAGGGTTTCCGATAGTTCCGCCATTGGTTACGTTGTCGCATGGTGGTGTACAATCGTATGATCCATTGATGTCTCCATTACCGGAAGCAGTTCCTGTATAAGAGAACCAGGTGCTGATACCATTATTATTGGAGTTTAAAGCGTTGGCACCATTTCCTAATTGTAAACCATAAATAGTACTTTGGTTGACAAGGTTAAGATTGGTACCTGCCAGACCATTGGTTCCTATTAATGTATTTGGAATAAGGGATGCGAATTTGTAGAAAGTCCAGGTTGACTCATCACCCAATTCAGGGCTGTGGGCTGACAGACCCATTGCTATCCACTGCGCATAAGTTGATTTATTTTCAAACCAAAGATTCACATCAAATTTTTGGTTTGAATTTGAAATTCTTTCGATTTTACCAACCATATTCAAAACACCGTTGCTGTATTTGCGAATTTTCAACGGGTTAGACGGCGATGATTTGAAATCAGTACCATAAGCAGGAATCCAGAAAATTCTTCCTGTGGTAGTTTCATAACCATTGATTGTACATTCTTCTGTTGGAGTACAATTGCCTGTGATGGTTATGGTAATAATATTCGACTCTCCTACCCAATCTGTACAACCGGATCTTCTTGCACATCTTCTGAAATCTGTTGTTTCAGTAATTGCAGACGGATCGAATGTAGTACTGTTGCTGTTGGGAAGTTGAACCCACTGATTTCCTGTAGAAGCATTTTTATAGATCCATACATATTCAATGGTGCCAGTTCCGCCCGATGGAAGTGAAATGCTGGTCAATAAAGATGGATCGTATGGAGCACAGCCCGATTGATTAGAACCTATTTGTCCGGGTGAGGTTACGTTATCGCACACAGGTGTACAATCATAAGAGCCATTGATGTCTCCGTTACCAGAAGCTGTTCCGGTATAAGAAAACCATGTGCTGATACCGTTGTTGTTCGAGTTTAGCGCATTGGCGCCATTGCCTAATTGCAAACCGTAAATAGTACTTTGGTTGACAAGGTTAAGATTGGTACCTGCCAGACCATTGGTTCCTATTAATGTATTTGGAATGAGGGAGGCAAACTGGTAGTATGTCCAGGTTGACTCATCACCTAATTCAGGGCTGTGGGCTGCATATCCCATAGCTACCCATTGAGCATAAGTTGATTTATTTTCAAACCAAAGATTTACATCAAACTTATGATTTGAATTTGAAATCCTTTCGATTTTACCGACGATGTTCAAAACACCATTGCTGAACTTGCGGATTTTAAGCGGATTCGCTGGTGATGATTTGAAATCTGTACCAAAAGCTGGAATCCAAAAAATTCTTCCTGTGGTAGTTTCATAACCATTAATTGTACATTCTTCTATAGGAGTACAATTACCATTGATAGTTATTGTAATAATATTTGACTCTCCTACCCAATCGGTACAACCGGATCTTCTTGCGCATCTTCTGAAATCTGTAGTTTCAATAATTGCTGATGGATCGAAAGTAACACTATTGCTATTGGCAATTTGAACCCACTGGTTTCCTGTAGAAGCATTTTTATATATCCATACATATTCTAATGTACCAGTTCCTCCGGAGGGAAGTGAATTGCTTGTCAATAAAGCTGGATCATATGGAGCACATCCTGATTGGTTAGAACCGATTTGTCCGGCTGCTGTAACGTTATCACAACCTATAATATTAAAGGTATAAGTTTCTTCGTCGCACAAGTTTCCACCAGCATTGTCTGCTGAATAAACTTTCACATTGAGTGTATATGTTCCTATACCAAGATTAAGAGGTGCAAGATCGGTTGGTGATCTGTAAGGAATTGTATTTTCAGTATTAGAAGCTGAGTAGCTACCAGACCAGGTGTAAACTACGCTTTCACCGGTTCCTGAGAATTGAGTATCCACATTCCATGAAGCCGGCAATGAGCCCAAAGAAAAAACAGCACCATTCGTTATCGAAGTGTAGGTGCTGTTGGATAAATTGAATATGGAAACCTGTGTTATTGCCGCGTTGCAACAAGGTGTAATATCGATGAATACATCATTACTCTCGCCGTCATAACTGGTGCAACCTGCACGACGCGCGCATCTTCTGAAATAAGTATCTTCTGTAACAGGACCGGCGTCATAAGTAGCTCCTATTGCTCCTATCACCTGAGCCAGGTTCCCGCCAGTTGAAGCACTTGAATACATCCATATATATTCGAGAGTGCCTGAACCGCCTGAAGGACTTGTAATATTGGTGAATGCTGCCGGATTATAACCTGAACACCCGCTTTGATCGGAGCCAATCGTTCCTCCTGAGGTTACGTTGTTACATGTGCTGCATGTATTAATTGTAATAGTGGTTTCATTCGACTCACCATCCCAGGATGTACAGCCTGATCTTCTTGCACAACGTCTATATATCGTTGTCTCCCAAATTGCACCGGGATCGTAAGAATTCGATGCAGCTCCGGAAATAGTCTGGTAATTCCAGCTTGTACTTGCCGATTTGTAAAGCCACATGTACTCGATGGTACCAGTTCCGCCTGATGGAAGATTCTCATTCCAAATTTGGTTGGGGTCGAAGCCTTGACATCCAGATTGATCACAACAAATAGTACCTCCCCATGTGAGGTTGCTGCATTGTGAAAAACCATCTAAAGTGTTGACCAGTAATATGGCGATAGTAGCCATGGTGCCGAGCCAGGAACGACTCAATGAGATAGCAAGGTCAGAACGAAAAGCGTAGAGCTGTTTCATCTAAAGTTAGGGGTTTGGTTAATAAAATAAAATCCGTTCGTATAGCGACGATAGTCAGTCGTCGTTTATTAGCTCGGCAAAAATAGTTAACATTCGTTCACTTTTACAAAAAAGATGTTTTTTTTTTGTCCTGTGAAATCGATATAACTATCGCTTAACCAATTATTTCTATCGACAAAACAAATAAAGCTTCCTATCAAACTATCGCAGTCCTGCTATGGCGCTGATTTTCGACAATTTCATAAAATTTCTATTTATAATATTCATTTGCAGCCAATCCAAGCAATTACATAACCTCACTTCTTGCTTTTTAAGTTTCGATCGATTTTCAAGTCATTGTTGATAACATTAAACAATTTCAAGTCACTATGATGAAACTATTATCCCGGCTCCGGTTAATTCTAATGAGCTAACTTGCGCAAAAATTTTTAATTTGGAAATTTACAGAATCTTAGTTGTGGAGGATGAAGAAAGCCTGTCTTCAATGCTAAAACTCAACCTCGAATACGAAGGTTATAGGGTGGTAATTGCTACTGATGGTCATTCTGCTTTAGAGAAATTCAGAAATCAGGCATTTGACCTTGCCATTCTGGATGTCATGCTTCCTGAACTCGATGGATTCAGTATTTGCCAGACCATAAGATTGGAAGGGAATCGAACTCCCATCTTATTTCTCTCAGCAAAAGCTTCTGGAAAAGACCGTGTGGAAGGGTTGAAATTAGGAGGGGATGACTTTCTGGCCAAACCTTTCGATCTGGAAGAATTGCTGCTGAGGGTGAGTAAATTGATTAAAAGGCATGAACTGGGTCACAATTCACTGGCCGAGGTAAATGAATATTCATTTGGCCAGAATAGCATCAATTTTTTGAATTACACTATAATAGATAGACATGGCCAATCTCATGAATTGACAAAAAGAGAGATAATGCTTCTTAAGCTTTTGATTTCCAGACCAGATGAAGTTGTAAGCAGGGAGGAAATTTTGGAGAAAATCTGGGGCTATGATGTTTTTCCAAGTACCCGTACGATTGACAATTACATTCTTACCTTTAGAAAACACTTCGAAGAGGACTCCAGACAACCCACATATTTTCAATCAGTTAGAAGTGTTGGCTACAAGTTTACCCCAAAATCGTAAAAATATGTTGAAAAATTCGGCAACCTGTTGAAATCACTGTCGTCTTATATATGGTTGCGCAGTTTTCCAGGACTGCGTTGGTTTCAAAATTTTCCTTGCAGGTTTACAAAAAGGGTTCAATAGTGAGCCCTTTTTTGTTGTTTAAAATATAAGGCCTTGAGAATTGGATAAACTTACATAGGGCTGGGAAAGGAAATTTTAAGCGATTCTCGTGAATTTGGATTTGTACCTTATAACGAAATTATTTTTTATCAAAGCGTTGCTATAATTCGACCCGACGCCCTTGAGGAATTCAGAATTACTACAAAGTCAGATAAACCAGTTTTTTGGTCTCAAAAAACTCTTCCTTAAACCATGAACTGAGTTCGTACACTTCAATTATTTTTTTAAATGGCTTCAATTCCTCTTTTAAATCTCCGCCTTTCAAACAAATTAATCCGTTGGGAATAGCATTCTTGTGGGTCGCAGAAATTTTTCCCTGCGACCATTGTACCAACAAAGATATGTCGGCTACTGCCCTACTCACCGCAAAATCGAATTTGCCTTTAACTGATTCGGCCCGCGAATGATGCGCAGTCACATTGGTAAGACCGAGTGCAGAGGAAATTTCATTTACCACATTGATTTTTTTCCCAATAGAATCGACCAAAACAAATTCAACTTCGGGCATCATGATGGCAAGTGGAATACCAGGGAAACCTCCACCCGTTCCAATGTCTAAAATATTAGATCCTTTTTGAAATGGGGCAAATTTGAAAATAGCCAGACTATGAAGGATATGACGCTCATATAAATGTTCAATATCCTTTCGCGATATTACATTGATCTTTTCATTCCATTCTGCATAGAGTGGGCTGAGTTGTTCAAATTTAGAAATCTGGTCAGCCGAAAGTCCATTGAAGTATTTAGACAGAATATTATCCATAAATTACCCGAAAATTGAATGCAGATTTCTGACTGAGATGAGCATGTGGATCAATAGCTATCCTTTGTGCTCTGCATCATTTGAAAAAGAAATTCTCTCGCTCTGAATAGTTGTGCCTTCACAGTACCCAGGGGCAACTTCAATTCTTCTGCAATTTCTTCATAGGCCATTTCATCGAAATAACGAAGTTCTACCAACTTTCTATATCTCGGTTTAAGCTTATCTACAATCTCGCGCATTTTTCTGATGCGTTCTTCTTTTTGCATTGCTTCGGCAGGATCGAGAACGCTGTCTTTTACGCTTATTTCAATTGTATCTCCGTCGTCAGTAGTAATTCCCTGATCGATAGATATGGCACGAATTCGTTTTTTACGAATAAAATCAATTGCATTGTTGGTGGCTATCTTAAATAACCATGTGGAAAATGCAAATTGGGGAGTGTATTGTTCAAGCCTTTTGAATGCTTTTCCGAAAGCCTCAATAGTCAAATCCTCCGCATCATCCCGATTGTTGACCATTTTAAGCAGCATGAAGTAGATAGGCTCGCGATAGCGGGTCATCAATTCAGCATAAGCTTTTTGATCGCGATCTTTGATCGCTTTATTAACCAGTTTGAAGTCGTACTGACCTTTCTCTGATAAATGTTCGATTAATTCCATTTCTGAGGTTTTCTCACCAGGTTAATGATATACAATCCTAAATTCAGTGTATGCAGATGTATTTCGAGAATTGGTGCAAGCCACACCAAATCTTTATGCAATCCCATACGTCCTGAAACTTTGTGCAAAATAGTGATTTGAATAACATAGCGCAGAAAGAGCAAACCACTTACTAACAAAATGCCTGTTTGAAAAACAAGCGTTGCAATAAACGCGGCCATCATAAGAAAAAAAGACAACGGCCATGCGATCAGTCTTGATTTATCTGATTGCTTATAAAACGGTGCTGTAGTAAAGTGCCTGCGTTTCTGATCGAACCAGTTCGCCCATGATTTCTTTGGTTCTGAGTATGTTTGTGCACCGGGAGCTGAAAGTGTGATTGAGTTTCGCGAAGTTGCAACCTGATTTACAAACAGGTCGTCATCACCGCTTGCAATACTGTAATGACTTTTGAAGCCGCCAACTTTAAAAAACAAATCTCTGTGGTAACAGAGATTTCTTCCAACCCCCATATATGGCTTACCTGTATTAGCAAAACCCAGATAGTGAAGGGCGGTCATAAAAGTATCAAAACGAATAATCCTGTTAAGCCAACCCGGATAACGCGTATAAGGAGAGAAACCAATCACCATCTTTACATCATCGTTGATGGCTTGTGACATTTCTGCAATCCATTCTGGTGAAGAGGGTTTGCAATCTGCATCGGTGAGGAGAATCACGTCATTTTTGGCGGCCTTAATGCCAAGAGTGAGCGCAAATTTCTTTCCTTGCATATTCTGCTTCTCTTCATCGAGATTAACAACGCGAATAGATGGAAAGGAAATGTGAAGTGCTTTCAGAACGGCTTCTGTATCATCCCAACTGCTGTCGTTTACAATAATCAATTCGAAATTCTGGTGATTCTGTTCCATGATGAGTGGAACATTCTCCATGAGGTTCTTTTCT
The DNA here is from genome assembly GCA_031378885.1 of Flavobacteriales bacterium. Taxonomy (GTDB): domain Bacteria; phylum Bacteroidota; class Bacteroidia; order Flavobacteriales_D; family Sanyastnellaceae; genus JANNEQ01. The sequence goes on along the minus strand of JANNEQ010000062.1, from coordinate 4,719 downwards.
TCATTTCTTGCACAGATAATTACAGATACTGCTTTGGACTGTGATTTTGTACTACTTTTTTTCGTACTTCCTGCCTTTAAGAAATAATTGACCAGATAAAATATCTGCACAAGCCAGGCAATAAAAAAAACAGCAACACACGCTCCCCCCACCAGATGTTCTTGTAAATATTCTAACATAGCAATAACCGTCAATAAAGCGACGCGAAATTACCTTTGAATGCCTCGCCAAAATTGAAAAAGGCCGGACAAGCCGACCTTTTTATCCACACCATAAAGTTGAATTAGTGTACTATCATTGTTCTTGAAATCAAGCGATTTTCGCCTGCCTGAATTACTAAAGTATAAGTGCCGGTTGGGAAGGCTGAAGTATTAATTATCAGTTTATTCTGATTGCCCGATTGAATAAATACTTCCCTGCCAGTAATATCAAATATTGTTATTTTTTGGATTTTCTGGTCCGATTGAATAATCAATTGATCATTCGCAGGATTGGGAAAAATGAGCGCTTCAGCATTCTGATTCTCTTCGGTGGTCAGATTACCCATACAAAATTCTGTCGCATCAAAAGTACTGAACTCTCCTCCAGAGGCAGCCACTACGTTGTTATTGTTTGTAAGGGTATAAGAACCCAAACCATAATCGCAACAAATCCCATCGTCAGCATCATCATACATCACAAATGTATAGCAAGCCTCGGCAAGACAGCCTGTGATTTCTACAGTGCTTCCATCCGGCTCACCTGAATAAGTTCCATCGGAGGAATAAACAACCTGGTTATTGCCATTTACTATTTCCCACGATGTTTCTTCAGGATAATCATCAAGAGTGATACTTAAGTTAAAAATATAGACGGGACCTGTTGCAGCAGTAAAAGTGATTTCAGTCTGGTTATTATTTGAATTTTCATCGGTGGTGTTGTTGGGATTGGTAACCCAAACTGTAAGTGTGTTGTTACCATTGGCTGCATTCAATACCGGAAGATTCACTGCAACCTCTCCATATTGCGCAAGCGAACCATTCCAGTTAATCGTTTGCTCTGCACTGTTGTTTAATTGGTAATGAATTATGCAAGATGTAAGCGTGGTTGTACCAAAATTACGAAGATTGAAAACGGGATTAATGGTTGAACCGCAAACATTACTCTCCACACCGTCAATTCCGGAAGCTCCGGCATCGAGAGCCAATGTTACAAATCCATCAGGATAACCGTCCAAAATAGTTTGCCCGGTATTTAATGGGTCGAGCCAATCCTGAAGTCTTGAGGAAGCAGATGATCCGTGATCCCAGCTTTGCCCAAATCTTCCGTAATAATCAAAATCTCCGTTGCCAACACTGCCATTGCAGGCTGATGCCCCTCCGTATAACTGGCCAATAATTCTGTGGTCCTGATTGAATAAGGGTGATCCGCTTGAACCCGGCTCTGTCACCCCGAGCTCCCAATTATCAACCCACCAAACTTGCGCACCACCACCGGTGGAGTGATAGGGTGCATCATCTTCGAAACTTATTTTTTTAATGTCGCCAGAGGGATGGTGAATACATACTGCAGAATTTACAGCATTCTCGCTGTCTGTTGCATCCCAACCTGCATATTGCAAATTCCAGTCAGCTGGCGGAGTATCATCTAACAGCAAAAGACCAAAATCGCTATAGCCACTGCTGGCAATCTCTGAAGAGCCTGAAATGGATTGATTGGTGGGTGCAATAAATCCATTGCATGTTGAAGATTCATGGTTGAAATAAAATACCCAGGCTCCTACATTTCCCAAACAGTGATTGGCCGTTAGGAAATACGGGGTGCCATCCTGCGCTGTATTATTGACCAAAGAGCCTGTACAAACTCCTGATCCACCTTCCACGATAATTGCAACGGCTCTTTTTTCTATCTGCCAATCGGCACCTTCCGGACAGTTCACATTGACCTCACAATCGCCACTGCTGCCAAAGGGACCGCGGTTGTATGATTCCACCTGAGTAAAATGAGTCAGTGCAAATGGGCGGTAGCCGTGTACGACCTGACCGATCTGGAGTTGTCCCCAAGCAGCGAGAGAAGTTGGCACTGAATATTCGACAATAATTTTTTCGCCATGAATAAGCCCGGTAGCCAAAATGCCACTTTCCTTATTATTTGCATGGGTAAATGACCCGATAAATTCTTCGCGGTCGGCTGACCAGATAAAAACCTCAGCGCCTTTGGGCAAAACAAACTGATCGAAACGAAGTGAAATATTGATGGCTCCGGGGCAAAAAATGCCCAATTGCCAAATAGACCTTCCTGAGTTTTTATCGGCTATCCAACGTCCGGAATTTTCAATGGCGTAGCTAACATCGTGCTCTACTCCGAAACGATACGGAGCTTCTTTAAACTGATCGGTTACTGCATCTTCGAGCGCTAATGCCTCGATATCAACAGGATCAAATTCTAAGAAAGGAATGTTGTCAGATAGATGTTTGTCATTCCAGTCGAAGGGCCTCCCACCATGCGACAATTGTCCGTTGGCATTGAAAAAGGTGATAAAAAGAAGGCAAGAGAATAGCGATTTTGTCATTGTATAAAAAATATAAGCGAAAGTAATTGATATCTCACTTCGACAAATATTTAACCTGACCCAAAAATGAAACAATAAGCCATTATAAATCGGAGCAAGTTGAATTCCCAAATGCGCTATCTATTAAAATGCGGAAACCAAACGAAAATCAAAAGCTGACTTAGTGGCATGATTTTTAATTTTCCTGGTTCAATACATTTGCCAACAATAAATTTGATATTATGAATAAAGCATTTATTTTAATTACTTTTTCCATTGCACTTTCACTTTTGACGACGCAATGCAAGAAGAAAAAAGAAGTTACAAAAGAAACCACTCAGTATTCAATGTCTGAAAATCAACCATCATCTGAAATGTCCAATAAGGTTCAACCTATGGTTATAGATAGAAATTACTCGTGGCCCGGTTCGACTGATCCTTTTACAATGCTCAGCCAACGCACTTCTGGCGATACTTTATTTCTTAAGGTGCAATATGGAGGTGGCTGTAAAGAGCATGTGTTTACAATGAATACACAACTGATGTGGATGAAAAGTTTGCCTCCACAACTGAATCTTTGGCTGGAGCATGAAAGCAATGACGATTTGTGCAGAGCGCTTATTACAAAAGAACTTGCTTTTGATTTAAAAGGCGTGAGATCGCCAACGGGTAACAAGGTGTCGTTAATTATTAATAACGACAGGGAGAAGACTGTTGCATACGAGTGGAGGTAATACTATCTATCTCAGATCGTATGTTAAGTTGATACGCTCTTTATTTCATGAGACTTGTAGACTAATAAATTGCCAAAAAAGTGGAACTTAATTCTCACAAAAAATTGTATTCGTTGGCTTGCGATTCCCTTCGTTATTTTTGATTCCAAGTATATCTCACTGGTCATTTCAAAATACTACTGATTAAATCTACCCATTAAACTATTACCAAATTCAACCAATAGGTCCAGTTTGTATTTATAGCACTCTACATTGATAAACAAATCAGAAGGTGTGATCTTATTTGAAATTCAGCGACAGAAATCTCAATTTTATCGAAAATTATTACCCGGATTTTTACCCGAATCCACTCAGAATTACTCAGTCATGGAAACGCACCATTTCTTCTGAATCGGCGATATAACTTGGGCTTAACGTTTCACATTTACTGAATACATTTAATTGAAACGAAATATTTCCCGATTCTGAACTGACATTTTTGAAAGAAAATATTACTAAATAAAATTCTCATTTTTTATTTTCTATTTCGTAAATAAAAACTATTCACGCATAGCAAAATAAAATTATTCGCCCGTTATTTTTGTGTTGCCATTCGTTCCATATTATTCGCGATAAATATGTACAATGTGATGAATCTATCTAATTGGATTAACCGTATCTGAATTATTTATCTATAGTCCGAATTCAGATTCATCGAAAAAAAAGCGTATCCCGAAAAGCTTTATAAGAGTAGGGTAAAAAACAATAATCTACATTCAAATGAAAACAATTAAGTTTATGCTAGTGCTATGCGCATTGTGTTATTTCATTCAAGTAAACGGACAACCACCCGCTTGTATGGCAGTAGGATCTCATTACACTGCGAATTATGACGTAGGCTGGTCAAGAATTGACAACGGTGATGCACTTACTGACATCTCTGCTACTTGCTCTGACAATAAAAATGGAACGATTGACTATTCTGGTGCGCAATGCTCATTTATCACTGCAAGAGGATCCAGAGAATTAAGGATATCTACTACAATTGCAACTTTGAGTAATACCAATTGGACAATGGACTTTAAGCTGACAATTAACAATCCACCCAGTGGTGGTTTGGCCAACCACAACCCGGGTGCACAAATTGCAGTATTGAGTGGTTATTCCGCTAATTTGCATTCATGCGCAAATTCATTTTGTCAGGACTGCACAACATCTGGCAATGCTGTCAATACTAGTATGGATGCAATATGGGTGGAGTTAGGATCTAACCTTCCTATTAATCCCTAACCCCGAAAATAATTTACGGTATTTATAAAGAAATTCAGCGAAATTGTTGGTACGCTGGATTTTTTTGTTTTTATTTGCATTACGTAAATACGTAATATTAATGGCGACAAATCACCAATACCCATCTTGGGCACTAGAACATCGTAAACCAGGCACAGAGCTTAGGTTCATCAGTAATAAGTACTA
>JANNEQ010000052.1:0-10733 GCA_031378885.1 Flavobacteriales bacterium | reverse complement strand
GTACTTATCATTAGCTGATGGCAAGGGTGTCCATTGTGAAGTGGAATCTGAAGGAAGCCTAAAGCAAGCACTTGAACCTACGAACAGAAATTTCATACGAGGCGATTATATGTGGATGATGTTGCTAAAGAAACAAAAGTCCAATACTGTACAGAATGTATAGTCGTAAATGAAGAGGTTACATGAGTGGAAAGACAATTGACTTACCCTGAGAGATCTGTTTAACTAAACTGTCGGAGGTATGCGCGAATGCCAAAGAAGTAAACAATGATTAGAGTCTAACGGCAATAATGATTGGGCTAAACAGAAGTCAGCCGAAGCCATAGTATTAGTTAGTGTCAAATTAAGAAGGGCTGAATGTTAGAACAGCAATTGAACTAAGGCGTTTTCTGCAAAGCGCAAAGCACCGAAAAAAAAATGTAACCTGTGTTTTTGAAAATAGAGCAGTACTCAAAGCTAAAAGAAACAAGGAGTGTAGATGAGCAGAGCAACAAGATAGGGAGAAAGCAAAAGTAAGTTGAAATCCAACTTAGTATATTCTAACAAACCGCCGTGTACCAGACCGGTATGCACGGTGGTGTGAGAGGACAGTAAAGATAAATTAATCACGAAATTAAATTATCTTTACTTCCTACTCGATTGCAAGTTCAGTCAAAGTGCTAATGATATCGCTACCGTGACAATGAAGTGGATGCCAAAAAAAAAAGTGGGTCAATAGCAAAAGTTGGGGAGTTCAGAGGCTCGAATTTGAAAAATTGACCAAACAAGAAGTGTCATTAACTTAGAACTCTATTGAAGTAGTGTTTCAGTAATGGTTTCATTGCGAATTATTGAATTGACATTTGCGATAAACCCCAATAACAGAATAGAAAACAAAATACATTTTCATCGAATAATAAAGTGTTTTCTATCGCATAGATTGTCACAAAGTGGTGCTTATACCGCTCACAAAAATAATATAGTCCAACCTGCCTGCCGGCAAAGGCAGGTTTCGGCTACGCCTCATAGTACCATTTATTTTTAGTGGCGGCATAACCAATTCACAAAATAATTTACCCTTTGGGTTAAATTACATTTGGAATTGGTATTACAGAAAGAACCCTGTGAGCAATGCCATTTTAATTATTTCTATTGCGTAATTCATGATAAAAGCAATTCGCTATCCTTGTTTTGCCATAGACCCGAACATTGTCTGCAGAAATGGACAATTTCCACAGCCTGTAAGTTCTTAGCAATCTGAAAATTGAATTCCCAAATGTGCAAAAAACTGAAACGATTTTTAAGACACGCAATTTCCGTATCACAAAAATCGTTTCACAAATTATTATTGGTAAAAATCAGATAACCGTGTACCCATGCACTTTATTACTTTTTTGCGATCGAGCTTGAATTGTTCTTTAACCGATTTTGGCAGACTGTTCAATGTATCGAAGTCTAAGATTTTCAGGGCCGAAAAAGACATGGCTCAACTTCCCGATGGCTCGAATGATATTCTCAAGCTGATTCGTGACAGGCTAATTGAAATAAATCGGATAAGAGGGAAAAAGCCATTGCAGATGGACGGATTGGATTTGGAAATGCACCGACAAATAGAAATCCGCAGCAATGAAGTTGCATTGACCATTATAAAGTTGAAGAATGAATTGGATTTGACGCTAAAAAACTATTGTATAGCGAAAAGTGCGAATCTATATCTGTCCGCCATCGCAGCCGATCCCGGCAAAATCGGATCCTATCATAAGGCGTGGCTTCATGGGCACCAGAGAAGGCAGGCGCTGTTAATGGAAAAGAATAATGCGCTGGTCAGGCACCAATTGGAAGTCAGAATAGCTCAATTGGAGTTGGAGCTTCAAATGAATAAAACAATAAGCGCCAAGGGAGGCGAATGAGGTGTTTGGATTTTATAATTAATAAAGGGTCAACCATGGTATGCGGTCGACAAATTGTCGGGCTATTCTGGCCTTCCTGTTATAGCCAGGCAATAATTTATGAAATATAATAATGGAAAAGCCCTTGGACTTTAATCCCTTCCAAGCAACCCTCTGAAATTATTCCAGAATTCATCCAATGTATCAAACTCTTCCTGATAAAGCACACCAAGGCCTTGTGTGTATGGACTCTGTTGGGTTGTTCCCAAGCGATAATCGTTGCTCTCGTTGTATACTACCAGTCTGATTTTTCCGTCTTTGGTAATCTTATATTCTATTCTTATATCACCAATTATATTGGTAGTGTTCTGATTGATATTGCTTGTATTTCTTGACACACCCAAATTGCTGCTAAGTGAAAGTCGCTCATTGAATAATTGTGTACTAAGCGCCAATGCTATCTCTTCGTTGCTGATGTCATCACCCGGGCGATAATTAAATCCAAGGTTAAAATCATCGCTGATCTGACTGAGCCAGTTGCTGATCTGACTCGACAATAATTCGCTGCTATTTGCCGCCAATACATTGGTGCTGGAATGTTCAGATGTCACATTGGGCGGGCTTACAAATCTGCGCAATACCAGCAGGGCAAAAGCCTGCCTGTTTTTTTCCTGCTCTGTGCTGATTACACTTTGTACCCTGCTGCGGGTAACCTGATTCACCGTGGGCAATTCTATGTTAAAGTCAATTCCCGGATTGAGCATTTTTCCGGTAAGATGCATTATCAGATTTACAGGAACCCTGCTACCATTCTGGGTACTCAAATCCTGAACGATATCGCTGAGAGAAGCTGAGACTTTATAAACGGCGCGCAGATCAATATCGGCGGCAAATGGATCGCCATACCATGCCAATGTACCTCCGGGCTGAATTACAAAGTCCTTATTCACCAGATTCTTCAAAGTGAACAAATACTCACCCTGGGTCATTTCCACAAGGCCATACATATTAAAGGTGGATAGATTATTAATCTCCATATTAATATGCCCTTTGCCTCTGCCCTTCATTACATCGCCTACAGCCTGATCGAAAATTACCTGAAATTCGGCATCAGGAGTAATCTCAAGATTAAAGCTCAATCGGATGCCCGACAGATCCAAAGGTTTCTCCGTGCTTACTTTGTCATTATCCACAAAACGAATGAAATTTTCAAATGCGAGTTCTTCGTTACTGCCAATTGGCATCGCCAGCTTAGTTCCCCGCTCGGTTTTCAAGCCGATCTCAAACTCCAGCCGATCATCGTAACCGGAAATGTTGAGGCTTCCGGTGGTATATGCCTTTCCATAATAAAGAGGATTTAATTCCTCATTGGTATTCATAGTTAGCATGGGTTTCTCCACATCAATAAGCAAGTCAAAAATCCAGTCTCCAAAATTCTCATGCATAATCTGGCCGGTGAGTATTCCCGGATTCCCTTCCTGATCGCGGATTCTGATGGCATCGAAAGTGAACATGTCCGGATAGATACCAATTTCCTGTTCAATTGTATAAGAGCAATTCAAATAATACACAAAAATTCCCGCTTCCTTCAGAAAGGTGTCTCCTTCCATTTGAGGTGCATCCGGTTGGCCTGTTATGGATACGGTTCCAGTCGCCAAACCTCTTATATCAAGCACTCCGGGAGTCATAAATTCATTTACAAGGGCAAGATCAAAATCGGCAATAGTGGCCACAAGATCCAATGGACTTTTCTTGTCGTCGGGTTTGTAATAACCCGCAAATGAAAGAGGGTTTAGTTTTGCGTCATTAATTGTTTTCATCAATTGACCATCAATTCGCAAACTCCTTTTGAAATTGTCCCAAAGGCTTTTCAGATAAATATCTCCAACTTCGTAATCATTTAACTTGAAGGTTGTAAGCGCAATGTCACTGGTAAAAATTATCTCTTCATATACATTGCGCAGTGCTGCTGTACCATTCAATGTTCCATAAAATTTAGTATCATCTTGTATAAATGAATTCAAAGTACCGAGGTCAAACGAATCGATTTCGATGTCCATCTGTTTTGTCGGGTCTTCAGAAACCCAGCCATTCGCTTTTATCCCCTCAATTCCATGCATCATCACAAAGTTTTCAAAGAATACTTCTGTGCTGTCTTTCGAAATTTTCCCATTGGGTTTAAAGGCCCAGATTTGATCGCGGATGGTAAGACTACTTTGATTAAACTGAAAGTCAAAGTTCTGATAACCCCTCACGGTTAGTTTGCCATTGACATCACCACTGTGCTCCTTTCCACTCCATACCATTGCCGTATATACAGTATCCTGAAGCGATCTCGCATCCAGGGCAAAAGAGCCAAATTGAATATCGCCATTGGAAATGGACAGATTATCAGAGGTAGCAGTAACATACAAAAATTCATCGGGTCTTCTGGCATCCAGCACCAGACCATTGATTCTGTTGTCCTGGTAAATTACACTGTCAGACAATATTACCACTTCAAAAAAAGAGGCCGGTTCATCTACAATCATGCGAATGGAGCTCATAGGCGCAATTTTCAGATCGGGGATGTAAACAGAGGTAATTTGTGAGAGGTCCTTCAGTGTAAGATTAAGCTCGAAATTCTGTGTTCGGTGAGCGCGAATAGGTGGTTGATAACTTGGGATTATTTTAGATATCAGGTCGCTGAAGCTTTCACCTATTTCTCCAATACTGTAATTTCCCTTTAGTCTGCCGTCTGCAATATCCGAATTCAACGTAATCAGCAGCTCATCACCCCTTTCTGCGACTAGTTCAAGGTGCTTCAACTCGTAATCATTATCGCCGGCACAATATGAAATATCATCAAGAACAATATTGCCTTCGAACTTATCCAGATTAAATCCATTTGCATCGACATAAAGATGACCGGCAATAGAACTGTAATTGTATTTTTCCAAAAGATGGATTGCCTTCAAGTTGATGTGCATTATATCCGCATCAAAACTCAATCTCGGGTCTTTTTGGGTAAAATCAGCAATCCCAACAAAGTACATATTTACATTGGGGTCATTAATATTAAATGAGCCCTCAAAATATCGGGGTTTGAACAACCCGTCACTTACAGTGATGTTGGTGTAATTGTATCCATTCACATATATTTCTGAAATACCTCCGTCAAACCTGGCGTTCAATTTTTTTACATCGAGGCTTTGGCCTTCCACAGAAAGTTCTGCGGTGATCGGGCCGAGTGAGTTGTCGTTGTAAAATCTGGCCAGATTAAAGTGATCCAGATTGAGATTTCCTTTGTAAATAAAATCTCCCACTTTGGGATCTTCTTTCAATGAAATATCGCTCACCAGATTTCCAATGGCAGTATTCAATTGCCCATAGGCCACAAAATCATTAATGAAACCTGTGAAATTTCCGGCGAATGTAATTTGTCCCAACTCTTTAAAATTGGTGGGTGTTTTCAAATAATGAAGAGAATCGAAAGGCGGAATTTGAATTCTATCCAGTTCCGTTTTATTGGTTGTCAGTTCTTTTACATCCAGCGTGATAAAAGTATCGTCAATTGAAGGCAAACCGTCCATCGCAAAATTCCCTTTAAAGGAGGAATTCTCGTCAATTTTTATTTCAATATCTTTTCCTTTTAAACTGGAAACACTGCCTTTTATCTTTCCTTTTACTTCTATTACTTTGTCCAGCCCGTGAAATTCATTCGTAAAATAGGCCAAATCGCCTAACTGAATTTTCGATTCAGTAATGACATGGTTCATTTTTATCTTTTGTTCAAATTGATCGAAATCGTCGAACGAATCAAATTTGAAAGCCATATAGCCTTTAATGACAGATTGATCAGTTCGCATGAAGGCGTCGTCTATTCTTATACTTGTAGGGGTTATATACAAGTCCGATTGCAATTCGTTCAGTCCGAATCCACTCCTTTCACGCGTCGCGAATTTTTGGACATTGGCATGAATACTATCACCCACCACAGCAAAATCTCTGATATCTACATTGAGCCCACTTGCCCCCAGGTTGTTCCAATCAATTCCGAAATTCGTTTTGGCCGGTTTGTTCTGATTATTATATTCGAATCTTCCGCCATTGATTACGAAGCGGTCAATCCAGACCATGTTAGATGAAGTGTCTGTGGAATCACGGAAGTTTGCGAGATAATTTGTAATAAAAGCCAGGTTCATTTGTGATTCATTCTCGTAACGCCTGAGGTGGATATAGGGGTTTTCCAGAATAGCCGATCCTATGTGGATCTCTCCACTTTTTTTGTCAAAACTATATTGCCCGACGGCAAGGGAAGGCACAAAAATCAAGGTGTCATTGCGCTGGTCGGCTACATAAAACTCCTTCAATACGAGCCGGGCCCATAGATCTATCTCAACCCTGCCCACACTAACTGTGGTACCCAATTCCTTGCTCAAATACCCGGCAATGCGTTGTGTAAGCCAGGTCTGAACGCCAGGTTGTTGAATGGCAATATAACCGGCTACTCCCAGTAAGATCAGAATGATCAGGACGTTGCGTAGTATTTTTAAAATTCGTTTGAGCACAGAAAAAGGGCAAGTTCCGAAATTATAGCGCACCCACTGACTAAAATTACGCCCTTCGGTAAAATGTCAACACCAAATTGTAGGGAATCTTTACCAAATGGAGAATCTTCATGCCCAATGGAATTATATAGTGTCTATTCAAGACTTAATTCATAATAATTCTGACGAATAAGATACATTGTCATTTCGCTTTGGTTCCTTTTCATAAGTTTGCCAGTAGAATGAGAGAGATTACGGATTGAATCCAGATTTTGAGATGGAAATTTTAATGTTTCGCATCATCGAAGATCACAGACCCGAGTAGGATCTGATATGTTTTTATGGTCATTTAATTCTTTTCGGTCAAAGCTTCAAAGAGTCAAATAGTAAAAGACTATTCAGACTACAGTTGTTGTTTTCTCTCTACCACATTATAAATCATACAATTATGAAGTCAGTCTTGATGGTTTGTCTGGGTAATATTTGCCGTTCACCCATGGCCGCAGGAGTACTCCGCGATAAATTGATGGCTTCGGAATTAGATGTATTGATAGATAGTGCCGGAACTTCCTCATTGCATAAAGGTGAAACTCCTGACAAAAGAGCCATCAAATGCCTGAACGCATACGGAATAGACATTTCGGGATTGAAGGCAAGGCCATTTACGTCGAAAGATTTTTCCGATTTTGACATCATCTTTGCAATGGATACTGAAAATTATAAAGGCATCATTCGCCAGGCTGCCAATGAGTGGCAGAAGCAGAAGGTATTTCTTTTTATGGAAAGTTCGATGCCTGGGCAGAGCCTATCTGTTCCCGATCCGTGGTATGGCGACGAAAATGGATTTCATGAAGTATATAAAATGATCGAATCCAATTGCGATGCTATTATTGAAAAACTGCGGTCAATGGCTCATTGATTCTCAACTCTGGCACACATAAAATTTATTGGAAAAGTGCGTGATAATCCGGCAACTGGAACTGGGTAATTATTGTAAACCGGACAATTATTGACAATTATTATCGGAACCCCTTAATAAACAGCATTTTTACTCACACCCTAAGTTGAATATCTCTTACGGTAAAGAAGTTTCGAAACACTTACAACTTTCTTCATATTTGCATCGTCTTTTCACATAAGAATCTTAACTTCGTTTTTTGATGCGACTCAATAACAACAATTTATCTATGATTTCCCGAAAGATACTGTCTTTGTTCTTTTTGCTTTTGGCCGCTAATGCTATGCGTGCAGAAGTGTATTCGACAACATACGATGGAAAAACGTTGACCCAATATACCAATGGAGCCACCAATGATACGATCTACTTTATGTGCAATGGAGCTACAGGTTCTCTTACAGCATTTCCCGAAGGTGGCGAGGGTCCGTATGATTTTATCTGGACAGTATTTAACCCGCTTACCAATACCTTTGGTCCATACAGTCTCGATTCAGATCCGGTTTCATCAACCATTTCAGGTTTAGCCGGCGCTGCATACAGAGTAACAGTTATTGACGCAAACAGTGTCAATGTAGGCTGTTTCAAGGCCTGGATTTCGCAGGTAACCATGGCACCCAATGTCGATGTGGCCGATATTCCCAATGGCTGCACAGCGGTATCACTTCAAGGTACTATCAATTTCGGGCAATCCACTCCTTATTACAATTTGCCTCCGGATGGTATGGTGATAGGGCCTGATACGCAGATTTCTGTGTGCTTTACTGGCTTCACCAGCACGGTTGGTGCTTTTAACTTTAAACTTGTTTCACCAGCGGCTTGCGGATCACAAATAGTTCAACTTTTGCCATTTGTGGATGCAAACCTCTGTAATTCAGATAATAATTTTGAGAACCTTTGTTTCACAACGGATCCGGCCTCTAATCTTAACATGTGTGGGGGCCCACCTAATCCGCTCACTGGCACCTACTCCAGCTATGGACCATTGAGTACTCCTATTGACTGGGCACCAATAATTGGTTGCGACGGCACATTGCCCGGTTGGAATGTGGTAGCCACAGAATGTGCTTATGATGGATTCGCGTCAACTGTAAACTATGCCTCAGTTACGTTTATTGGCCAAACCGCTTGTGGTTTGCCTCAGACAGTTACCTATACTACACCTGTGGGGTACACTGGAGTTGTTGAGGATGGAATTTGCTCTAATACCGGTTTTAGCACTGGCTCTGGCGGTGGTGCGGCAGTTGCTATCCCCTATTCCAATGGGTATATATGGACCGCCAGCCCTGAGATAACTATACCAAATGCAACCTCCTCTTTGAATCCGGTTATTGATCCTGGACCCATTGTAGATACTCAATTTACGCTGACCATTACCGGCAATGGCCCTGGAACGGCTTGTGGTATTGGCTCTGATACAGAACTCTTTCATTATGCTCCCACTATTATTCCGGATATCACTCCTATCGCTCCTATATGTGTAAATGGCGGTCCGGTTAACCTTGATGTGGATATTGCCGGTGGAACCTGGGGTGGAACACCCGAAGTGAATAGTATAACCGGTGTATTTACTCCGACTGGATTGGGGAATTTTAATGTTACTTATACCATTACCACGCCTTGCGTGGCTTCTGATGCCATAACCGTGGTAGTGCAGGATGCTCCCGATGCTACAATCGACGAAGTATCTGATGTTTGTGAATCGACAGCCGCTTTCAATTTAACCGCGGCCAGTCCCGGCGGTACCTGGTCTGGAACCGGTATAACCGATGTGGTAAATGGTACTTTTGATCCGTCTGTTTCAGGACAAGGTCAATTTACTATTACCTATTCTATTACCGGAAGTTGCTCTGCTTCCGACTCTACAGTGATTAATGTAGTGGATCAGCTTACCGTAGATATTGTAAACCCAGGTACGTTTTGTATAAATGATGCACCAATAGAAATAGCCCCGTTTTTGCCAGCCGGAACATGGAGCGGCACTGGGATAACCAATATTACTGAAGGAATATTCTCTCCTGCCATAGCCAGTGCCGGGCAACACGTAGTGAATTATGTATCCAATGATTTATGTCCCAATAGCGGCACAGTTACCATAACAGTATTTGCTTTGCCCAATGTGAACGCAGGTTCTACAGTGCAGCTTTGTGCCGGCGAAAGTGAGCAGCTTAATGCAACAGGTGCCCAATCTTATGTGTGGACGCCAGATCAGTTTATTACAAATAATGAAATCGCCAACCCAAGTGTTAATCCAACTACTACTACCACGTATACTGTAGTTGGTACAGATGCCAATGGCTGCGCTGCCTCTGATGATGTGCTGGTAACAGTAAATCCATTGGGCGTAGTAGTTGTAAACGGCCCCTTTACCATTTGTGCCGGTGATGAGGTTCAACTGCAAGCTTCCGGATTAAGTGTATACAGTTGGTCGCCTTCCATTGGATTGAGTGCTACCAATATTGCCAATCCCATGGCGAGTCCGAGTGATACTACGGTCTACACCGTAACCGGTTCGACCGCAGCAGGTTGCCCTGGCTCAGCTTCATTGACAGTTTATTCAACTTATGTCAATGCGGCCTTCGTTCCAAATCCAACGGATGGGTACTCCCCGCTCCTTGTTATTTTCGACAATCAATCAGTTGGAACCCAATTTAACTGGTCTTTCGGAAACGGAGATACTGAAACTACCAACTCACTAAGCCCTGATGCCTCTACAGTTTATGAGGATGACGGCATTTACACGGCTACCTTGGTTGCTCAACAAAATGGATGTTCAGATACTTTTTCTATGGAGATCGAGGCTTACTCAGGCGCTGTGATAGATACGCTGCCCAATATCATTACTCCCAATGGAGATGATTTCAATGAAGAATTCAGAGTGGCTGTTTCCTTTATGAAAGAAATGGAGGTCATCATTTTCAATCGTTGGGGACAAGAAGTGGGTAGAATTACCACTCCTCAAGGTATCTGGAAACCTGAAGAAAATTCGCCCGGCGTTTATTACTATATCTTGAACGCTACCGGAATTGACCGCAAAAAATTTGTACGCGAAGGTTCTTTTACTTTGGTGAAATAATCCAAATTTCGAATAATACTTTAATGCCCGGCTTTGTGTCGGGCATTTTTTTTTAGGTAATTAATGAATTTCCTTTCAATCTTCTTTTGCCAATCTCTGCCAATTGAATACGAGCGCAGGAGATTTTCAAATATTCCGTTAAATCCCCAAAGCCGAGATTTAATTTTAATGATCCTCTACAATCTCCCTCATTGTAAATAGGCTACAATGATAGCTCATTTCTTAGTCGAAAAATTAAGCAATGACACCCAAAGAATTTCATGAAAAATTTCCAGATGAGTTTGCTTGTCGCGATTATTGGCGTT
>JANNEQ010000051.1:0-40485 GCA_031378885.1 Flavobacteriales bacterium | reverse complement strand
ATAATCGCGACAAGCAAACTCATCTGGAAATTTTTCATGAAATTCTTTGGGTGTCATTGCTTAATTTTTCGACTAAGAAATGAGCTATCATTGTAGCCTATTTACAATGAGGGAGATTGTAGAGGATCATTTTATTTTATTCTGAGTTGAAATTCCTGTTAGTGGGCAGGCAAAAACGAATAATTTTTTCCATAATACAATTGTTGCTCTGCAAAGTTCGTTGGATAACTCACCTTTACATCTGTAATTACACCATTGGCATCTTTTACGGCTTCAAGCACCGGATTTACCATGGCGTTGAAAGGAGCAATATTATACTTCGCTGCGCGGTCAACCACTTGTTTTCTCAATGCCTGATTTACTTTTTTGCCATAATTGTCAGCCAAAGCAGCCGCAGCATTGAAATCTCCTTCGCTGGTAATTCTCTGTACTTCCCTGAGCAATTCACCGATATTCATTCTCATCTTATCGTAATCTTTGATATCGTAATATGTTTTGCCATCGCGGGTCACTTCTGCAATTGAGCCATCTGTTTTGGCTTTTTCCATGAGCCAGTTGCTAATCCAGGCTCTGTTGCGCATGTGTGCTTCTTCAATGTCTTTGCCATCAGCTACGCGACGCAATTGTGTGAGCAGTGCATTTCTGATATAAGCATCGTATTCTGCTTTGCCTACTTCCAGACTCGACATCAGGCCAAGTTCAACAAGTTTTGGATCCATAATAAAGTACAGGGCTACCAAATCAGCGCGACCTTCTTCAATAGTACTGGCGTAATTTTTCAAAGTAGCCCTTGGCTGGTCAACCCCGTCATTGATTTTACCACTGGCATGGCCAATTACTTCGTGCATAGCAGTGTGTAGCTTGCCGGCAAGACTTCCGAATTCCTGCGCTCTTTTCAGCTCTTCTTCGTCGTGTACAAATTCTGAAAGCATACCTTTTCCGCTGGCTTTGTCGTAGGCTTCCTCAATATTGCCAAGGCTCACACTCTTCGAGCCAAATTTGGCTCTGATCCAATTGGCATTAGGAAGGTTCACCCCGATTGGAGTTTGTGGTGAAGCGTCGCCACTTTCTCCTACAACATTCACAATGTTGTAAGTAATACCTACCACTTTATCTTTCTTGTGTTCTTTGGCTGTTGAACTGTTGTCTTCAAACCATTGCGCATTGTCCATCATCACTTTCATTCTGGCTGAGGCATCGAAATCTTTGATCTCCACTATGCTTTCATAACTTCCTCTGTATCCCAGAGGATCGTTGTAAGTTTCCACATAACCCTGAATGAAGTCGATATCGCCACCAGTGCCTTGTGTCCAGAGAATATTGAAATCAGCCCATGTTTTGAGGTCGCCGGTTTTGTAGTATTCAATCAATTTGCGCAATGAAGCAGCCTGCTTGTCATTTTCGGCCACCAATGAGGCTTTCTCCAACCAGAAAACAACCTTCTCAATGGCTTCGGTGTACATTCCACCAACCATCCATTTCTTTTCTACTACCACTCCGTTTTCTTTTACCAATTTGCTGTTAAGGCCTATTTCAAGAGGCGAACGATCGCCCGGAATGCGCATTGCATTGTAGAAGTCTTCCACTTCTTTTTGACTGACACCTTCATAAAAATTCACCGCAGAAGAGGCAATAAGATCTTTGGTCGCATCGCTTTCAACCTTCATCGCCATAAAGGATTTGTCGAACAGCATTTTGCGCACGTCGGCAGAAATTTCTGTTCCGCTGGCTTTCGCTGCTTCATCCAGATAGGCTTCAGTAAATTCAGGAACGAGTTTGGTGCTGTTGTAATGGTGGTGGATTCCTGTATGTGCCCACATTTGCTTCAAGAATGATTCGAGTTTGAGCCAGTTTTCAGCAGTTTTATCTCCCTTGTAATTGGTGTAGATGTTTTCCAATGCTCTGCGAAGAGGAATATTGAACTTGCAATTCTGATCCCACATGATATCGCGGCCAGCAAGACCAGCCTCATATAAATAATAGACAAGTTCTTTTTGTTTTGGGGCCAATTTTTCCCATTGAGGAATATAATAATGAAGTACGCGGAGGTCAGCAAATTGTTCGCTTTGGTATAGTTTGCCATCTTCACCGATGATTTTATTGTCGACCGGTTTTGCCTCTTCTTTTTTCACCTGCGCATCTGCCTTTGGGGCATCGCTACAGGCAATGATTCCAGTGGAAAGAATCCCACAGATCAGTAACTGATAAATTTTCATTGTTGAATTGGGTTTGGTTTTTTGGAAGGGCGAAGCTAAAGAGGTTTTGGGTAAAATATTCCGGCTGTTGATCTTTTTTGGCCAGCCGCCGGATTTCAATCAGACCTGGCAATTAACTAAGATCTGACCCAACATTTTTGGGGATGGGTTACAGAAAAATTCACAAAATTGAAATTGCTACTCGTTTGTATCTCAGGGTTATGAATAGGAGGGGATCAAGTCATACATTATATCGTATTTCCAATTGCGTATTTTCTCCTTATACTTGTACCATCATTCGTTTAAAATCGTTTTAGTTCTTATGTCAATGTTGACTGAAGTTACATCGGGTATTCGCATTAGCGTTGATTGTCGTTTCGAGGATCGATTGAGTAGTCCTTTGCTTGATAGTTATGTCTTTTCTTACCATATTACGATAGAAAACCAAAACGATTTTCCGGTTCAGCTTCTCCGCAGACATTGGTTTATTTTCGATTCAGTGGCCATCAACCGCGAAGTGGAAGGCCCCGGTGTAGTGGGTGAAACTCCTTTGATTCAACCTGGCGAATATTACCGGTACAACAGTGCCTGCGATTTGCGATCTATGCGCGGCACCATGCGCGGATTTTATATGATGCAGCAGTTGGGTAAGAAAGACTGTTTCCATGTGAACATTCCTACCTTTAAGCTCGAGGTTCCCTATAGCTTGAATTGATCATTTTAATCAATCTTATTGTTGAGAATATTGTGCGGCGCGTTCTGCCTGATCTTTTCTTTTTCCAAATTCGTAGCTCAGATGCTTGCTCCAAGCAATAAGGACTGACACTGCCGCCTGTGCTTTATATTTTCTTACATTAGCCAATTGAATTCTGCAGAAATAGTATGAGGCGTTCATCGATGGTTCATTGACCATGGCCCGGAGCAAACTCATAATGTTCAAACTACAACAACTTACAGTCTTAAAATATTTTCATGAAAAAAGTACTCAATCTTCTGATTTTTATTACACTCATTTCTCATTTGTGTCGCGCCCAATCGGATCAGTTCAATGCAATTGCATACGACCGCCAATTAATGGGCGCATCTGTTGTGGCCATTTGCCAGGGTGAAATTCTTTTTGCAGAACATTATGGCATGAGAAATTACGATGGCTTATTGCCTGTGAATGACAATACTTTGTACAGAATTGCCTCGATTTCTAAATTGGTGACGGCCATTGGATTAATGCAACTCCATGAAGACGGATTGTTCAACCTGGATGATGACATCAGCGTCACCATGGGTTATTCCATTCGAAATCCTCAATACCCGGATGTACCGATTACTTTTAGAATGCTTTTGTCGCACCAAAGTAGTTTGCAGGATGGTTCTGGTTATTCTCCTTTTCTCACGGATACTTACAATGAGATAAGCAATCCACCGGGAATAGCAGAGCTCATCACCGAAGATGGAAGTTATTATACTTCTGATATGTGGCGAACAGAAACCCCCGGAACATATTTTACATACAGCAACCTCAACTTTGGATTAATCGGAACGTTAATAGAAAAACTATCGAACCAGCGTTTTGATGTATTTATGAAAACGAATGTGCTGAACCCCCTCAATATAGGAGGTTCTTATAATGTGACAGATATTGCCGATATAAATGACCTGGCTACTTTGTACCGGAATATCGGAGGCAACTGGGCTCCTACCGCAGATAATTTTCAGGGTATTGATCCTGTGCCTTATGATCTGACCAACTACGTATTGGGCACTAATGGTCTTATTTTCGCGCCACAAGGTGGCTTGCGAATCTCGGCACTTGGTCTGGCCAAATTCGCCATCGAATTACAAAACGCATTAAACAATGAGAATAGTAATTTGCTCTTGAATCAAACCACATGGAATCTGATGTTCAACGAAGAATGGCTTTACAACGGCTCTAATGGGGATAATTATTATGGATTGTTTAACTCGTGGGGTTTGGGGGTGCAGAGAATTACAACAGAAAATGAAGGCGACCAGATATGCGATCCTGATCATTCCTGGTTTGGCCATGCAGGCGAGGCTTATGGATTAATCAGCGATATGTATGTGGGAAATCCACTGGCAGCAGGGAATTCTGCATCGGGTTTTGTCTTCATCACCAATGGAAGTTTTGAGGGATATTCGTTCGGGTCGAATTCTTCTTTTTATCAGGTGGAAGAAGATGTTTACGGTATGTTGTGCTCTTATTTTTCCAGTGATTGTATAGTAGGGCTCGACGAAGTAATCAGTAAAACCATTTCTGTTTTTCCGAATCCTTCTTCCGGATGGTTGAATGCCAATTTTGAAAATGCCACAAGTGGTGATCTGGTGATCACGGATTTGTTGGGAAATGTTATTTTCAAGAATACAATTTCATCTTCTCAAGTCAACTTAAATCTTATTGATCTGCCTTCCGGATCTTATATACTTTCATTTAAAAATGAGAATACTTCAACTTATACCCAGTGGCAAAAAATTGACTAGTGCATTTTACTGCGGAATGGTGATTTTGGTTTTGCTTCTTTTCGCTTCCTGCGAAACCAAAACGGCCAGCGGTAGTGAGGTGAGTCCCGTTGTTCCTAAAAAAAATAATACACAACTTATAGAGGGTGTAAGTTTTGTGGGCTCGCCGCATCCCTGTCAATTTTCTGATTTTGACAGTGTAGTGGCTGTAAGCGCCAACTATGTTTCGTTAATGCCCTTTGCTTACGGCCAAACTGCCAAAGCCAATCTTGTATACGGATCTTCGTCATGGCAACAATGGTGGGGCGAAAGTATGGCCGGAGTGGATTCATGTATTTCCATGGCAGCGAAATATAATATTAAAGCGATGATTAAACCACAACTCTGGATTGATCATGGAACTTTTACCGGGATTTTTAAATTGGAGAATGAAAAGGATTGGATTCAATTCGAAAAGCAATATACAGAATGGATCTTGTCGTTTGCAGAATTGAGCGAAAAACACAAACTAGAATTGTTTTGTATCGCTACTGAGCTGGATACCTGGGCCGAAATGCGACCCGATTACTGGCGCGGTCTTATTGCCGAAATAAGAAAAGTATTTCATGGAAAGTTAGTATATGCCTGTAATTGGGGACACGAAAAAACAATTCCTTTCTGGAATGACCTGGATTTTATCGGAGTGGATGCTTATTACCCATTGTCAGAATCGCAGACTCCAACCGTAGAAGAATTAATGGTGGCATGGAGAAAAGTAAGCGCTGAACTTTCTGTGTTGAGTGAATTACATCATAAAAAAATTCTATTTACTGAATGGGGCTATCAATGTCGCGATTACTGCACAAAAGATCCGTGGGTGGAAACAGAAGATATGAATATGAATTTTCAGGCACAGGTAAATTGTTATGAGGCTCTGCTTCAGAATTGCACAAAAGAGCCCTGGTTTGCCGGTGGATTTATTTGGAAGTGGTTTCCGCACAATGGCCATGAGCCCAGTTTTAACAGAGAAAAATTCTCTCCGCAAGGAAGACCAGCTTTGAATGTTCTTAAAAAGTATTATGGAGGGTAAAGCTGAAGGTATTGCTTTTTACAAAAAAACGCGCGGCATTCTCGCGGGTGTTTTTGCTATTTTGCTCTTTGTTTTTCTGTTGCAATTTCCAAACCTCGCGGAGTATTTCTACAGAAGAGGAGTTTATGTGGTATTCAGGTGGATTTGGGATCACTCGTTGGGTTATTTCAGAATTAATTTGTTCCTTTTTTTGATTGTTATACTTCTTCTTAGCCTCATTCGATCCTTGTATAAATTAAAGAGAAGGATAAAGGCCATTCTTCTTGCTTTTTTTAATTTTACCGGCTCATGTGTGGCCATGTTTTTCTGCATGTGGGGATTTAATTACGCATGTCCTGATTTTGTAAACGAACCTGTGCAATCCATTGGTTTGACCGAGCTTGAAAAGATGGGACAGCAAGTTGTGCCACTTGTCATGTCTGCCAGAGAAAAAATGGATCAGGAAAATCAAACAATGACTTTTGTATCGGATGAAATTATTGAGAATGCTGTTTTCGAATATTTGTATGCACACAACTGGCCTGCACATGGAAGACCTCATTGCATAGAGACAGGCGCTGGCGGATTCCTGAGAAAACTGGGGCCGGCCGGAATTTATTTTCCTTATACAGGACAGAGTTACTGCGATGCATCGTTTTGTGATCTATCAAAAATTTACATCAAAGCCCACGAAATTTCACATGGATATGGAATTACAGATGAAGGCGAGGCAGACCTCATTGCTTTCTTGTCGCTTTATGCGTATGGAAGAACACACCAATATCCTGTAATGGAATACGCAGCGCTTTTCGAACTTCTTAGAAGTATAAGAACTGAGTTGTTTTTCATGAACAGAGAGAGTAAATTGGCCATCGACCATCAACTTCCCATGAGCATCAAATCGGATTTTTTGGCCGTCAGAGCCAATTCGCTCATGTATGAGGATTTTGTACCAGGACTTTCGCAGAGTGTAAACGACACTTATCTCAAAACAATGGGAGTGAAGGAAGGAGTATTGAGCTACGACCGGTTTTTACAATTGCTGGCCTTCATCAATGCCAGAGAAAATGTACTTTCCAATTGAGATCCCTGTGGGCATTAAAACCAACGGAACGAAGAACGATTTCCGGTAACCGACGCTTTCCTTTTGTCTTCTGATTAAAGCATCAGCAAATACCGCTCTTTTACTATGCGCAAATGGTGATTGACATGACCAACTATGGCGAAGCCCAATCCATTGGCCGACATTTGCATACCATTGGCCGTGCCCATAAACTCAAGTGAATCTGCTTCTAAATTGGCAAAAGTGACAATGGTACAATCTCGTACAGCTTTGAATTCTTCTATTAAACTCTCTGACGATCTTTTATCTGCATAAGAATGAAGTGCGTAATGGTCTTCTTCATATCCCGGCAATTCGGTGCTGTCTTTTCTTGCAAATCTTAATGCCCTGTAAGCAAAAATGCGCTCGCCGTCTGAAAGATGTACCACCAACTCTTTGATACTCCATTTGCCCGGAGCATAACGGTGACTCCATTGGTCTTCTGTGAGACTCTGTAAAAATGCCAATGTACTATCGCGTTGTGCCGTAAGGGCTGCGATCAAATCTTCGCCATCCACGAGTTTGATGTAATTGTCCAGCCAGCCTTGTGATATTGTGGGTTTCATTATGAAAGATTGAAGTGTCAAATGTAATTGATGTGGACAAAGAACATCGCACGATAAGCGCTTTGTTATTGATAAAAAAAAAAATTCGAATCAAAGAACAATTTGGGTAAGATTGACTTAACTTTCGGTCACGTTAAGCCCCCAGCAGAACCAAGTTTCAGGTCAATAGAATCAGGTTAGAGTTGTGGATGAAGAACAAAGATAATTGGAGATAGTAAAGTGCTGGTAAAGTCGCAACTTTTGCCTGTGCCGCTGTGATTCAGCAGCCATCGAACAAAATATCTGGCTTCTTTCTGGTTGTCGACACTGACGTCCTAAATCATACATCTTAATTAACCGGCGCTGGTTGGGCACTTGTTCTTTTTTAGTTGAAATGCTTTCCGGCGTTTAAAACTCAGAGTTATGCAAGTATTTGACGAAAATCACATCCGAAACATTGTGTTGGTGGGTGGGGCGAAAAGCGGCAAGACGACCCTTGCCGAAACCATGCTTTATGAAGCGAAGGTCATACAACGGAGAGGTTCGGTCGAACAAAAGAACACCGTGAGTGACTTTCACGAGATTGAACACGAACGTGGAATCTCTGTATACGCAACGCCATTACACACTGAATGGCGCAACTACAAAATCAATATTATTGATACCCCGGGCCTCGACGATTTTATCGGCGAAATTGTGGCTTCTTTAAGGGTAGCCGACACGGCTGTGTTGCTATTCAACGCAGCGCACGGTGTAGAGGTTGGAACTGAATTGGTCTGGAATTATGTAGACCGTTTCAGAAAGCCTGTAATATTTGTGATCAACCAAATGGACCATCAACATGCGGATTTTGAAATGTCATTCAATAGCATCAAGAATCACTTTGGTTCCAACGCTGTATTGATGCAATATCCGCTTACTTCAGGCGGTGGTTTTGATTCGGTGATTGATCTGCTCAAAATGGTGATGTATAAATTTCCGGCAGATGGAGGCAAACCACAAAAACTGCCCATTCCAGACCATGAACTTCAAACTGCGAGTGAACTACACAATATACTAGTGGAAAAGGCTGCCGAAAATGATGAACGACTTATGGAGCTTTATTTTGAAAAGGGAAATTTGAGTGAAGACGAACTCAGAAAAGGACTTCACATTGGAATGCTCAACCACGAAGTATTTCCTATTTTTTGTATTTCGGCCCTTAAAAATATGGGCAGTGGAAGATTGATGGGATTCATTGACAATGTGGCTCCCGCCGCTGCCGATCTCTATCCCGAAGTTTCTCAGGATGGCAGAGAGTTAAAATACTCGCCCGACGGCCCTGCAGTATTATTCGTTTTTAGAACCGAATACGAACCCAACCTCGGCAAACTATCCTACTTTAAAGTAGTAAGCGGCGAATTGAAAAAAGGTGTTCAACTGAAAAACAGCGACACTCATTCGGTAGAAAATATCAATCAGCTTTTTGTAATGGATGGCCACAACCGAAATCCGGTAGACTCCCTGAAGGCTGGCGATATTGGCGCCACATTAAAACTTAAAAATACTGAAACCAACCAGACACTTCATGCGCTGGAATCTGAAATTAAAATTGAACCCATCGTTTTTCCTGCACCTCGCATGACTGTGGCCATATACGCCAACAACAAGAAGGACGATGAACGACTGGGTGAAGTCCTCAAAAAAATTCACGAACAAGATCCTACAATAGAAATAGAAAATAGCCATGAACTTCGCCAATTGCTCATTCATTGTCAGGGCGAACTTCATCTTGCCACAACCAAATGGACTTTAGAAAAGGTCTATGGAATGGATATTCGTTTCGATAAACCCAAAATCCCTTACAGGGAAACTATTCAACGCACTGCCAATTCTACCTACAGACATAAAAAACAAAGTGGTGGCTCAGGCCAGTTTGCCGAAATTCACATTCGAATTGAACCCTGGTACGAGGGAATGCCCGAGCCCACAGGATTTTCTATCAGAGCCAAAGATGAACACGAATTGGATTGGGGCGGAAAATTGGTCTTTTACAATTGTATTGTGGGCGGAGCAATTGATACCAGATTTATTCCATCAGTCCTCAAAGGCATCATGCACAAAATGGAACAAGGTCCTCTTACACATAGCCACGTGCGCGACATCAGGGTGATGCTCTATGATGGAAAGATGCATGCCGTGGACAGTAATGATATCAGTTTCCAGATTGCAGGACAAATGGCATTCAAAGAAGCATTTATCAATGCACAGCCAAGATTGATGGAACCCATTCACGAAGTGGAAATTTTTACACCAACTGATATGACGGGTGAAATAATGACCGATCTTCAATCCAGACGGGCAGTGATTCATGGAATGGATGCCGCAGGTAGCAATGCGAAAATTATTGCAAAGGTCCCATTGGCGAACCTTTATAAGTATAGTACTTCTCTAAGATCCATTACTCAAGGCAAAGCCTCTTTTACCTCAAAGTTTGTGGAATATGCGCCGGTTCCACAGGCGATTCAGGATGAAGTTATCAATGAACACAAGCACCTCAACGAAGAAGTCCCTGCCTAAAACCAAATTGTATTCTATGGAAAGCCCCTCAACTTTTGAGGGGTTTTTTGGTTTTAACACCCAGGGTAGTTTATAAAACATTTGTGTGTTTTAGAAACTTTATCCGATTCAATTCCGGAGCAGATAACGATGAGGTGGTTTTTTTGGTTCAGTAAGGAGCGTTGCGAATTGGCAACCTGGGTTTGAATTTCTCTAATTTTTGTTGGACAAGCTTGTGGTTCATCTTATCGAGCTGAAGTTTATTCAGATCGCTGCGGATTATCATGTCATTCATTGGAGCAATTCCCGGTCTTGTAAGTGAAGTAAATGACCCAGTAGATAAAAGTTTCAAAGTTCATGGGTCAAATGAATGACCCGCACTTCTTTTAAAGTTAAAGTAATGGGTCAAATAATTGACCCGCACTTCTTTTAAAGTTAAAGTTATGGGTCAAAATAATTGACCCGCACTTCTTTTAAAGTTAAAGTAATGGGTCAAATAATTGACCCGCACTTCTTTTTATGTTCAAGTTATGGGTCAAAATAATTGACCCGCACTTCTTTTAATGTTCAAGTTATGGGTCAAAATAATTGACCCGCACTTCTTTTAATGTTCAAGTTATGGGTCAAAATAATTGACCTCTCTGGCGCTGGCTTGAGCGCCGCGTTAGCAGCGTGGCCCTTCGGGCTGCTTACCGCTTGCGCTGGCTTCCAACAAGCCCTCATGAAATCAACGTAGAAATCGAAGACTGAACTTCACTGACGTTGGCTTGCAACCAGCTATAAATTGCATCGCGCCATCTGCGGGTTGGCACTGCAGAAATTCATTTTATAACCACCATCAGAAATTGATGTCCATCAATGCGAAACGCACCCCAATGGCCCAACTTTGTCCTTCAAATTAATTCAAATAAAAAAATAGTTATATGTCTCAAAATTGGAAACTCGATCCAACCCACAGTGAGTTGGGTTTTAAAGTAAAGCACTTAATGATAAGCAATGTAACCGGGAAAATCACGAAGTTCGATGTGCAGTTGCAGTCGGACAATGATTCTTTCAACAACCCAAGCATTCAACTCGAAGCAGAAATGGCTTCAATTGATACCGGAATGGGCCAGCGCGACGAACACCTCAAATCAAACGAATTTTTTGATGTGGCCAATCATCCTACCATGAAATTCGTTTCAAAAAGTTATGCCAATGGCAAACTGAATGGCGATCTTACCATCAAAAATGTCACGAAACCAGTTGTACTTGATGCGGAATTTGGTGGAATAATGAAAGACCCATGGGGAAATACCAAAGCAGGATTCACCATTTCAGGCACTATCAACAGAAAAGAATGGGATCTTACATGGAATGCACCGCTTGAAGCCGGCGGACTTGTAGTAAGCGAAGATGTGAAAATTATGAGCGAACTTGAATTTGCCAAAGTATAGTCAAATTCCTTTATAGATTTTGGAAAGCACAGCAAAATGCTGTGCTTTTTTAATATTCAGACAGCACGAATGACCATACTTTTGTCTTGCAAAGGATGTTATAAATCTCTTTATGAAAAAAAGCGTTTCTGTATTGATTGTCGCAGTGCTCGCAGCCCTTGTGGTTTCCTGCAATTATAGAAAAGAAGAAGAAGAATGTCGCGAGATTGAAATTACTGAATTTAGTCAGGTAGAAATTCGGGATACAGCCATTTCAGGTGCTGAAGTTCCTATGGATATTGCTTTTTGGGTGAACAATGGATGTGGTCAGTACTACAGGTTATTGCAGAATACAGATTTGGGATATGACCGCGAATTTCAGCTTCAGGCCATTTATGAAGGCTGTACTTGTACTACGGATTTGCCACTGAGACAGATTACATTATCTTTCAAGGCCTATGTTCCAGGAACTTACACTCTCAAATTCAAATCCGCAAGCGGCTCTATTGTAGTTAAAACCCTTGTTCTCATTTGATTTTTCATTTTTGTTTGGTCATTCACTAAATTTCGACCGGATAGAAGACCCAAAACAAAGATGAAAATGAAACTTTTCCTGCAGATCGTCGGACTGCTATTTTGCCCATTTGTGGTTTTTGCACAAATGGATATTCCAGCCTTTACAGGCGAAGACACGAGTCCTGTCAAGGATTCTACCAGAATGCTCGACCTTGCTTGGTTCGAACCGGCTGAAACCTATGTGGTTCCATTATTTAAAAAAGTAGAGTGGGGTGTGAAGCTTCCTTTGCAAGTTGAAAAGGCCGTCAACACATGGATCAAAAATGAACAGAACGGAACCCGGTCAAAGCCCGCTATCAATCCTTTCGACCCTGATCAACTTGATGTTTTTGCCGAAATACGTTGGAAAAATCAAGGCAAATGGTCTTCGGAGAAACAAAGAATCAATGGTTTTTTCATGCGCGATTATGATAGAATTACTACCGATCCGAATCCTGCCATGTGGTATTGGAAAGAAGTACCATCGGAATGGAAATTCAGAGTAAGATGGGCACCAAGAACGGTCAACTCTTTTCAGGTAATTATCACTGTAAAAGTTCCCGGAATGGGCGAATGGAAAGGAACTCCTTTTGTTTTCTCCTCAATAGACAATGGAACTGGTGACGGTTTTATTTCACTTACTCCGAATAAGAAATATTTTAAAACTGATAGAGGGAAAGTTTTTTTCCCGGTGGGAATGAATCTTCCGGATATTCATAATTGTTCTTGCGATATTGGACATTCTTCGGTGAGTTGGAGCAATACAGATTGTGAAACCTGCTATGCCCGTGGCGAAGATGATTTGTGTTGTGGTGTTGGACCTTCCGGTTTTTGCGAAGGATTCTGGAGAGGAGGAAATGAAGAAGGTGCAATGGACGAAGTGAACAGACCAATACACTTTGTAAAACATCTGGAAGCTCTGGAGAGATACAAAGCTGCCGGCGCAAATAGTTTTCGCAAAATTATTTCGACAATCGATTTTGAAATTGAATATGAGAAACTCAATAACTACTACGACAGGCAATTTATGGCCTGGGAATTTGATGAACTTCTGACGACTTCAGAAAATCTGGGACTAAAGATTGAATTGTGCCTTATGTACCACAGTATAATAGTCTATGGTTGGGCTAACCGCTGGGATTGGAGCAACCTGAAAGATTGTAACGGATACGAAAGTTTAGGATATTGTTATGGCAGTGATGAAAGAGCAAACTGCAAACAGGCAGCAGATTTTTACTCGAGCGCACAAGCCAGGTATTTCTTTGCTAAAAAGCTCAGGTACTTTATTGCCCGTTACGGATATTCTCCCGTAATTTATGAAATGGAGCTGATGAGCGAATCGAACAATGTGGGCAGCGTGGAAAGTCAATATTATATTCCAAATTCGAATTGTAAGGTACTCAATCCTGATGAGATCCGTGACTACAAGAACAACGATGAAGTGAGAAAGGCATTGGGAGAATGGCATATTGCCATGGCGCATTATATAAAGGATTCTCTCAATTTCAAACAAATGTTGATTGGTGCAGATTATACAGGTGCTGCTCCCATGTCGGATTACAAAGATTCACCGGGAAATCCTTGTAGATCTGCCAACCGCGATATGTCGTGGGCCGATCCGGTAATCGACGTAATGGCGTACAGTATTTACGACAGAAGTCCTGATGTATTTGCCAAGATCTGCGATCCTGAGTACAAGCACTGTCAGTGGAACGATTGTATGTGTGAACAGGATGTAAATGCAAGTTCGGAAGATAAGGTACCGGCATCATTTGCCAATGTAAATAAGGCTCTTGTTCATGCTGAAGCAGGGCCGGGAGCTAAGTTCAACAACGATGACCACACATTTTTCTACCGTGAATTATGGGCGAACGGATTTGGTGGAAATGCCAATTCAGGAATGGATTGGGCACACGAACGTCAGGAAAGTACGTGGCCTATGATGGGAGTTGTGGCTGATTTTTTTAATAATAAAATATTTACCCTTCCGGGATTTTTAACGCCAAAAGTGGAATGGAGACCTGGCAGATTGGAATTTTATAAGAATCGGGACCATTCATGGGGTGAGGTGCTCTATATGCAGTATACAGGAGATTCTGCCGAGTGCATTGCAGGTGCCATAATGAATAGAACCTGGAATCCGGTTACAACAACAGATATTTCAAAATGGAATGCTTTTGACAGTACAGAATTCAAAGCACTTAAAGACCAATACTCCGGACCAGGACTGAAAATTCATGAATTTCAAACCCTCGAGTATAGTAATTCGATTGCACCAAAGATTTCATCCAGTGGAACGTGGAAAAGGTATTCCATTACCTATTACAATCCTTTCACAGGTCAGGTTGTAGGCGAAACGTCTGATACTGCCAGTTTTGGAGGTAGATTGAAGCTTAGGAACTTTCCTGCTCTTACTAGAGAACTTCCTTTTGTGGTATTTTTGGTGAAGGCTGGTTAGTAAAGGAAGGCCGGAAATAATTATACAAAGGCCGGTGCTTCGGGATTTTGTTGCAATCTGTTTACGATTTAATAAAAAAATACTCAACGGGATACTTGAATGAGTAACTGGTTGAAAACTTAACAAGTAATGAAGAAGCTGACCATAAATTTTATACTGGGAATTTTATTCCTGAACGGTTTTTCCCAGACTACGGAGGAATTAATTTTTAAGGCTGATGAACTTGTCTCCGCACAACGATTTAAGGAAGCAATTGGTGCCTATACTGAAAGTATAAAACGAGATTCAACAAAAATTGATATATACTATAAAAGAGGTGTTGCCTATTATTACAACGAGCAGGATGCGAATGCAGTTATAGATTACAATAAGGCCATAAGCCTTGGAGCTAATAGTCCCGACATATATTTTATGAGAGCAAAGTCGGAGGCTTTTCTTGGAAATAATAATGCTGCGCTTTCGGATTATGCAAGAGTAATTGAATTGGATTCGAATTATGTCGAGGCTTATGTCCAAAGGGCGTATGTTTTTTTGACTTTAAAACAAATGATGCCGGCTTTTGTGTTTTTTACCAAGGCCATCAATAAGAATCCTAATCAACCAGCCGATTTATATTTCGCAAGAGGATATACTTATCAGGAAACAGGAGCTTTTCAGCAGGCGCTTGACGATTATGCAAAAGCAATTGAGTTAGATGCTGAATTTAGTGAACCCTATTTGAACTCCGGAAATTGCCATTACGCATTGAAGGACTACAACAAAGCATTGGAATATTATTCTTTGGCTGAAAAATTGAATCCAACAAACTCTACCGTTTATTTCGCCAGAGGTTTTGTTTTTCTGGATACTGGCGATACGGATAAAGCCTGTCAGGAATGGCAAAAGGCTGTAGGTATGGGCAATGCCTATGCACAACCCTACATTGATCAACATTGTGGTAAAAAATCATTTCCAGGCAGATTCTTCATTGGTTTCTGTTGGTCAATTTTTTTCATCCGGATGCAGGAAAACTTATGGAGTTAGTATGACAAGAATAAGATCCAAACTATATCTCACCACTGAAACGGTCTTTTATATAACGCTGATTGTTGCAGCTCTGACCATTGTTTCTATCTGGTTTTTCGGACTTGGAGCACATAGAAGTATTTACAATAATTCGTTACTTTCTACTTCCGTTCTTTCGGTAATATTTTTTTTATTTCTGGCCATAGGGCTCTATAAAGGAATTAAACTCAAAGACAATTTGGGAAGAATTGTCAATACACCAGACATCTCAAAGATATTAAAATCCATTAATTTTTCTAACGGGTTGAATATTTTAGAAGTAGGACAAGGTATGGAAGGATGTATTCTGAGTGTCCTTTTGTGGCTGTTGGTATCAGTATTAATTGTGGTTTTTGTATGGGTATTTGGAGTCGTCTTTTGGACGGCAATAACAGTTTTTATCGCAATGCTTTACTGGATTTTTTTCAGGGCCCTGAGAATTGTATTTAAGAACTCCAAAAAATGAAGGGGCAAATTTGCGTTGAGCATGGCCTATGGACTATTCTATACTACGGTCTATAATTTTTGGATATATGGAATTATTTTCGCGACTCATTATTTGAGCTAGATGAAATAAAAAAAGCTTTAATAGCATTCTAGATTGACGAATCTTTCTGCATTAATAAAAGTTTGAGTACTTGTCTTGTTTGATGAACCCTAAGAGCGAATCTGCTCTTTTATGACGGCCTTCCTTTATTCCGGCAGAATATTCCAGCTCCTTTTCAATTTAATTCAAAAAAAATATACTTTGTAAATACATTACAAGGTGAAGTTGGAATATTGCGTAAATGAAAAACAGAATACAAAAATAGTTTTTTAAGCCTTCATTGGAGTGATTTGTTTCGAATTAATCTAAATTCTCAAGTATTTCGCGAAGGCTGGTTCAATTTATAAAGAAAGAAGTATCCGATTTGCGGATTAGCCGAATAATGTAATAATTTAAACAAAAACAAAATGATTCAAAAACCAATTGAAGCCTTACAAGAGCTTCGAAATGCTATTAGTCAGCAATCTTGTGCGCCCAAAGATCCATTTGTGAAATTGGAAGAGGGAGGGAAAGCCTCCATTCTGAATTACAATTTGCCACAGGCAACTTGTTATGATGCCACAAGTTTTGTGCTTCAGAAAATTTCTCCGGAAAAATTTAAACCGAGTGAATTTGTTGTTCCTCAGAATAATTTCTGGGAAGTACAAAGTGTTCGTAACGTTGAAGCCATTCGTCTCGATCTGGATGCCAGGGTGGATGTAATTCCCCGCCAACATATGTTGATCGATGCAGGAGCAATTAAAGCAAGTTCGGTGGCCAGGGCTGAAATGCCATTAGAAGCGAGAGGTAGCGTAGTTGAGAGCCAGGTCGAAGAGGCATCAATGTTTCGTGCTTACTCACCAGCCCTGGAGAAAGACTACATGGCCGTGCGAATCAAGCAAGGCTATATGCCGGTTCCTTACCGCAGATTTTCGGGCGTGTTCGATGTAAAATATATACCGAGGCCTGTGGCTCCAAAGCCACAGCTAAGTATTGTACTTCATTATAAAGTTTGCAGTTACCTTGGAGATTATGGTGCCGGTCAAACCATCAAAACCTTCAGCTTGCTGCCAGACGAAAGAATGGACATCAGCATTCGTCATTATTTGAGAAACGAAAGTACAAAGAAACAAGCACAGCACATTTTGGATAGCTTTAGCACAACCTGCGCTGATGAATTGCAACACACCCTGGATAATGAACACTCGCGCACTTCAGGCACGACAGAAAGTGAAACGAAGAGTTCCAACTGGAATTTAGGTGGAAACGTTGGTTTGAATGTTGGTGTATTTAGTCTTGGGGTACAAGGTGGCGGTGGCAAGACGAAAGGTAGCTCCTTTGCCAGCACAGTTCAGGATCAGGTAAGACAACTGGATAGCAGTATTACCAAACATGTGGCGAAGGCTGATACCTTGAGACAGATTGATGTGAACGTTGAAAGTTCTGAAACGAATATTTCTGAAAATGAAGAAACAATCAAACGCAGTCTTTACAATCCGAATAAGAGTCGCGTGCTCAATTTCGTTTACCGTCAACTTCAGCAGGAATTTTTTACCATTACTTATCTGGACAATGTGACTTTTAGTTACTCTAACGGATATTCAGAGAACAACAGAAATTGCAATCTTTCTGATCTGGAGAATATGTTGTCTGAAATACTAATAAATGATATAACGGTAGAAGAAGAGGCAAATAAAATCTATACTTACCTCTGCAATATCCTGGATTATAAGGGTACAAAGCAGAGTTTTATTGAATTGGTTAAGGAGGACAATGGAAATTGTATTAATCCAGGCAAAGGCGAATTTATTCAAAGTTACGTGCGCAAGCGCCAAGTGATTGATCCTATTACCGGCGACTCAACCGAACTACAGAATACCTATAAAGGTAAAACTGTAAATGGAATAATTTTGAGCGTAAAACACCGTGTTACAAGAACCTCATCGTTGATTGCTGATGCTGTTTTAGGACAGGGAGAAGCGCTTGATTGTTACAACCAGAAGCTCCAGGATGCAGCAGCACAAAGAACACATCTTGAAAATATCGAGCAAGTACAGCGTATTGACATCATTGAAAGTTTTGATGATCCAGGGCTAAAAGCAGAAAACTTCAAAAAAGTAAATGGAAGTTGCTGTTCTACGCCTCAGACGCAGATTGTATCTTAATTATTAATTACTAAATGGTCTATGCCTGATTTGATCAGGCATAGACTGTTTTTAAATAAATCTAAAGAAAATGGGAAAGAATAATATATTAGATAGCTATGATCAGGAAGACCCTGAATCAATTGTATATGATGGAGTTACGAATGGGAGCGATGCAAATGATCAGGTTAATGGAAATGTCAGTGAAGATGCAAACTCAGGATGTTTTCCTATTGGTGCAACTGGTCATAACGACGATAGTTTACCTGGGGGCTCTAAAGTATTGACGAATTACCAATTGGTTTTTGAAGCAGATCAAATAGAGGAAAGGGAAGTTGGTGTATGTAAGAAAATCGGAACTCCAGTGTTTGTTCAAAAGGCTTTTGGCACATTAGCTTTGTATTCTGTTTCAAACTCAGGTGAAAGAACGGAGGTTATTAAGGTTACTGCAATATCTGGATCAGGTGGTAATGGTTGTATACCAAATAATCAGTATTCAGAATCTAAGCAACCTGTAAAGTATTATGCTGGAAGGCTTGAGCATGGTATTGATTTTCACGATGGTCATCTACATCAGGATGCAAATGGCAATTGGGTTGCTGATAATAAGGAAAACGGATGGAAAATATATATATATGATGAATTCATAAATAGAGGTCTATTTCGAATTCACCCAACAACAATGAGCAACGGTATTCCCAGCTCAAATGACGGTTGTATTTCTCCCTATCCATCAGAAAACTCAGTTAGTTTTTATAAAGAAATTATTAAAGTGCTAACAAACTCTAAACTGGTTATTCCGCTAATTGTGAATATAAAGGGAAATTATAATATAACTGTACAAATTAAAAATTATATGCCCAAGAAAGTCGAGTAGATTTCCTTAAATGGAATCTGGCAGTTTGACAAGTTTCAATATGCTTAAGTAATATTTGCTGATGTCAGGTGGGAATGTTTTTTATTATTTCCAATTTATCCATGCGGAGTATATTTCAATTACGAACATTTGTTTTGCATGTTGATTTCAACAAATATCAATTTTTTAATAAAATAAATTTTTGAAAAAATGATTAAGAATAGAGTTTTAGATAGTTATGATCAGGAAGATCCTGAATCGGTTGTTTATAACGGAGTGGCAGATTTTAACAGTGACGAACCAGAACCACAGAGTGGGGGTATGGGGAATACCTCTTCCTGTATAACTAAGCGAAATAAATTTCCCTCAGCCCAAAAATTGTATACAAATTATCCCAAACCGTATACAAAGGATCCTCCAAATTGTACTGATAAAAGACCAGATGGAAAATGGGCGTATAAAAATCAATGTGCAATTAGAATGTCAATTGCCCTCTCAAAATCGGGGGTCAGCTTTTCTACGTATACTGACCCAGTGTGTTCACACGGTCATGCCAGAGGGGCAAAGTCGCTGGCTGATTGGATTGCGAAAAAGCATCTATGTCTACCTAAGGTTTATAAAGGTAAAGATGCTTTGGATATTCAATCTAAAATAAAATCCAAATCGGGCATTATATTCTTCGGAGACTTAGATGGAGTTAGAGGGAATGATCATATTGATTTGTTCTACAATGATGACACTCAAGCAGAATATAGTAATTTATGGAATGCCCTCGAATACCGTTTTTTTGAATTGAACGAAGTGTGAAAATTGCGCTGGCCTTTTAAGACCAAATACATTTCATTTTTTCCTTTTATTGTATAAAGGTCTGGTGTTGTAAATTAAAAACCTAAACACAACCCCAAAATAACAAACAATGGATCTTTATTGGATTGAATTTCTCATCTCGATCACATTGTCCATTTTTGTTTGTTGTGTTTAGGTTTTTACCTTTTTTAGTTCCCTTCTATATCACTCCTTCACCAACCTCTGCGCCGGATAAACTTGCTTACTTTCTTCGTCAAGCACCTGCACGGTAAAAATCCCTGATGGCAATGCCGAAATATCCAGCGAATTATTTTCTCCGCTCAATCTGCTCTTGTAAACTATTTTGCCATTGATGTCATAAACCAATACATTGAAGGTGGAATGCGTGCCTTTGGTATGCACCAGGGTAATCATGTCTTTGGCTGGATTGGGGAATATTTTGCCCAAAACACGGTAGTCTATTTCTTCTATGGGTGTGGTGAGATTCTCATCCAATATTGCGAACCAGATATCATAGCTGCCTGTTTCACCAGCGTGAAATCCTGAAATATTTCCATCGGTCGATTGGGTGTTGACCACAATGGCCGTGAATTGATCTCCCTGGCGGGCCATGCCGGTGCCCTTGTCATCATTGCTTCCGCCAAGAGATGCGCTCCAGACTATATTCCCATTCTCGTCTATTCTTGAGAGCCAGCAATTGTCGCCCGAATCATTGTATTCGCTATGAGCAGGAACATCGCCATCTTGCGAAGTGGTATTGCCAAGCAACCAGAACTCATCGTCCGAACCTGCTATTATAGCGTCGGCCTGGTCGAAACCGGAGCCTCCATAACAATGATCATTTTGAATGTCGCCCTCACTGCTGATTGTTTTCACTAAAAATGATCCGTTCTCATTGCAATTTGCATTGTCGGTTCGATTAGAACTGTTGTAGGTTATCATAAGATCTCCTTCTGAAGTCATTCCCATTTTAGCAGTATATCCTGTACCACCATCTACATTGGTTCCAAGATCCAGAGCCCATTCCTGTTCACCGTTGCTGGTATTCACTTTTAGCAGTAAGGCCTCTCCATCCAATAAAGAACTGGATTGCGAAGTGCTGTATCCCAATAAATAGGCGACATTTCCCACGGCCAGAAGGTTTTGTGCATAATCATTTTCTACTCCGCCATATACATTTTCCCATTGCACATTGCCGTTGAGATTCATCTGGATTAACCAGTAATCATTTGAGCCGATAACTTCTTCCACATCGTTGTTGGCTTCATTGGTATTGGCAAGAATCAGGACTTCATTAAACCCTGTATATTCTATGCCAACAGCCCAGTCCTTGCCAGTAGTGCCCATGCTTTTTTTCCAGAGAATGTTTCCTGCATTATTAATTCGAATAATCCAGATATCAGAAATGGTATTTTCGCCCAGATGTCCGTCAACATCTCCATCAGAAGAGCAACTGCTGCCTGCAACAATCCATTCGCCATTGCTTATTTCGTGAATGTCGTAAGCTACATCATCAAGTGATCCGCCATAATTTTTTTCCCATTGAACATTGCCGGAGGCATTGAGCTTTACTACCCAAAAATCTTTTCCGCCATGGTTCGTCTGTACAATGTCGCCATTGGCAGAGGTGGTTGTATATCCTGCAATTATGTAACCGCCGTCGCTGGTGGCTTCGATCGCATTGGCTATGTCGTCGCCGTTGCCTCCCAGGCATTTGGAAGTGCTGATTTGTTGTGCGTTGCTTTGAATGGATATCAGCAGAATGGCTGACAAAATCATGTAAATAATGTTTTTCATAAGGAAAAAGTTTTGGGTTGGTAAATAATGTTGGTTGGTTGATTCTACTTCGAAGATGACGTTTAACTCAAAGCGCTGCATACAGTAAACACCTTTTAACAGGGCATTTTTACACTCTTTAACTTTAGGTGGTGGCAAATGCTAAAAGCTGCTAATGGATGTGAATGGATGCTTGTTAAAATTCCAGTATTATATTTGTCCAAATCTCTTTCCAATCATGGAATCAAAATATTCAAGAGTCGGTTTTTTAGGCTATCTCATTGTCGAAATTGCCATGTGTACAGTTTTGTCTGTGGGCTTCACCATTTTGGCGACCCTGAAATTGGCTGAGGGAGATTTATTGGATTATATATTTAATAATCTCATTGTAATGTTTGCAATTGTGGCTGTGGTCATTTTGTTCACTGTTGCTTTATTGATGTATTTCAGAAACTTTCCCTTAATTGTTGGTGTAGAAATCGACGATCATTCTGATCAGGTTAAATTTCTGGTGAGGAGAATTCCCAAATCTTCATTGAAAGAAATAATTGTCTCCAAATCATCATTGAAATTAAAAGAAGGTGGTACTCCGGGTTTTTTTCTGGTGAACGAATACAAAGGGCTTGTGATAATGTCCAACCGCAAAAAAATAGGCTACCTGTTATTTGATCATTTTACGTGGGAAGAACAAATTCAGGATTACAGGGCAATTCGCGACCAATTGGGAGGTTAAGCTGCAAAATGTGGTTTGCTGCTTAAATTCGCGCGATGAATTCAATAGAAGATAAACAAAAAGCCTTTGCCCGACTCCTGCAAATCATGGATGAGCTGCGCGCCGGCTGCCCATGGGATCGCAAACAAACCTTAGATAGTTTGAGACATCTTACCATAGAAGAGGTCTATGAACTTGGCGATGCCATCATCAAAGGCGATATGGAAGAAGTGAAAAATGAGATTGGCGATATTTTACTTCACATGATTTTTTACGCTAAAATCGCCAGTGAAACCGGTCATTTCGATATTGCGGATAGTCTTAATTCAATTTGCGACAAACTCATTGTGCGGCATCCACATATCTATGGCGATGTAAAAGTTCAGGATGAGGAAGAAGTAAAATCCAATTGGGAAAAAATAAAACTCAGGGAAGGCAAGACAAGCGTGTTGGAAGGTGTACCTATGTCGCTGCCGGCCATGGTGAAAGCCCAACGCATACAGGAGAAAGCACGTGGAGTTGGCTTTGATTGGGACAATGAACAACAAGTTTGGGACAAGGTGCAGGAGGAATTATCGGAATTTAAAGCGGAGGCAGACAACAATTCAGATCATGCAAGACTCGAAGATGAATTTGGTGACCTGATGTTCTCCCTAATCAATTTCGCCCGTTTCAAAGGCATCAACCCCGAAGATGCGCTGGAAAGAACCAATAGAAAATTCATTAAAAGATTTCAGTATTTAGAAACCGAAAGTGCTAAGGATGGCAAACAAATGGGGGAGATGACATTGGAGGAAATGGATATGTACTGGAACAAAGCAAAGGAGATTTAACCAATGCGCAATATGAAAAGAATTATTCTGATTGTTTTATTACTGGAATCACTACCCGGTTTTGGGCAGTTCGAAATGCCGAAAGGAAGCAAACAAAAGGGGATTGCTGGTTCAATCAACATTTCTTCCAATGAGGTGGATTTTGGATATACTAATGACACGTTTAAGAGCACAAATACTATACTTGGTTCTTTTGCTAATATAAGCTGGTTTATAGCTAACAACATGTCAGTAGGTTTGGCCAACTCAATTTCGTTGTATAAAACTGCTATACGGTATAAGTCTTCTGGTGAGATTTGGAGAAAATCTTCTTCGCACACATTCAATATAGGCCTTCCTATAAGGTACTATTTGAAAAATGGTCTTTTTGGAGAAGCTTCACCAGGTGTTACAATATACAACAGCAGTTTTAGCGTTTACTATCTTAACGCCCGTTTTTCAATTGGTTATGCCGCGTTGATTGCGCCTAATATGGCCATTGAGCCCATACTTTCTTACACCAGAAGCTATTCCTCTGATCAAATCGATCCTGAAAATTTATTCCAATTTGGAATTGGTCTGAGTTATTACAAAAGAAAAGCTTCTTAATGAGTATAATACTGTTGTGATCATATTTGAAATTGGTTACAACAAAGTTTTGAAAGGAAATTTTCCCATTGAGCCAGCGCTCTTTTTGAATTGGGAACGCCGTAATTATTTTAAGAGTCCATTGTGGCAGTTCAACCTTGGTTTCAATTGGTTGAAGTATAAGCAAAGAAAGGCTTCCTGATGCTGGAGGAGGCAAGCAGGTAGGCGCTTATATAAAACTGATATAAGCTGGTTATTATTAAAGTAACGATGTTTTTATCAATTGGACTTATTCACTGAACGAATGAACTGCCTGAAAGAGTTCACTTTATTTCTTTCGTGTATCAATTCGTAAATACAAATAAATAACAGAGATAATCTTTTGAATGGATTTGACCTTTAGAAGTCAATGGTCATTTCCTCAGAAGTGGTTTTTCCGGAAAATGAAAACTTCCGTTATTAAAAAGAAATTAAGGAAATTAATGCTCAAGCATTATTTTTGTTTCTTTCAAAAGCCCAATTATGAGAACACTTATCTCCCTTTTTTCCTTCATCTTACTGCAAAATTGCCTTTGGTCACAAGTATTTTTCCAGTCCACTGTCAGTACTGAAGGAAGCATCTCAGCCGTCAGCGTTGATATTTTGAGCAACAATACCTACATTGTTGCAGGTAATTATACTGGTGCAGGAGAAACCCAGGCGGATTATGTGGTTTCCAATATCAATCCTTCTGGCGCAATTATCTGGAGCAGAACCATTGGAGGCTCTGGTAATGAATTGGCTGTTCAGGTTTTGGCCGCCAATGACGGTGGCTTCCTGGTTCTGGGAACTACCAATGGCTATGGAGCAAGTCAGGCAGATATTTTTGTTGTTAAGGCCGATTCAGATGGCACTGTAGAATGGTCAAAAATAATTGGCGGACCATTGGCTGATGCAGGCCGCAGTGTTATTCAAACTGCGGATGGTGGTTATCTGATTTGTGGATCGCTCAATATCTCAGGTTTGAATTATCACCAGATTACCATGAAGCTCAATGCTCAAGGCGGTGTGGTTTGGCAAAATGTAACGGGTGCTTATAATATTATTGGCGGAGATGCAGTGGAATTGGCCAATGGAGGTTTTGTACTTGTGGGCGGTGTCAAAAACGGCCAGTACTACAGAATGTATTTGTCGAAAATTTCCGGAAATGGTGATTTAATCTGGGAGAAGTCCTTTTTTGGGAATTTAAATGGCGGGTCTTACGAAATAATGCCCACCGATGATGGCGGCTTTATTTGTTTTGGAGAAACAAAAAATATTATAGGGGCCGGCGATGTGTGGGTTGCGAAATACAATAGTTCGGGCGATTTACTTTCTTCAACTGTTTATGGAATTCCATCAAAACTACTTAGGACCTTCGCCGCCTCCGAAGTACCGGGTGGTTATGCCATATCCGTATATGATTACACTGCTGAATCTACCAGTGCAGGGTTGCTTATTATCGATATGGATGGAAGTGTGCAATCTTTTACCAGTTATTCAGGAAGTGACCTGTCGACGCAGTCCGAAGGATTGGTGTGCGATGAAGATGGATGTTTTTTGGTGGGAAAGCAGGTTCAGGACGGGGAAAATCAAATGTTGCTGCTGAAAACAAATTTTCAAGGTCAGATCGGACAACAATGCCCTGTGATACAAAACGAAATCGAAACCGCAGAGTGGCCTACTCAAGTGACTGAAGTTACTTCTGACCAATACAACTCTCTCAGCATTGCTGCGGTGGGAGCTTTTTCTGAAGGTCTTACGCTTAGCCAGGCTATTGACTGTAAGTTTACCGTAGGTATTGATGAAAATGCACTCAAGGACAACGAAGCGATTTCAGCTAAAATCATTCAGTCATCTGCTGGAAATCCAAACAGATTATTGATCGGCACTGAATTCGCAACTGAAGTATCCATTGGTATTTTCAATGCATCAGGTCAGCTCATTGTAAACAAAAATGCGCAAAAATTAAATAGTGGAGACAATTGGATCGACTTACCTGACTTGTCTTCCGGAATGTATGCCATTCAAATTTGGAATGGTAATTCCTCAATAAGTGTCAAGTTGATCGCAGAGTGAGAAAATTACTTTTGGCAAATTGATGCGGTTAGGATTTCGTAGAATGCAGAGCATTTGAAATGCTTGTCATGAGCTGCGATAAGGAGATTTCTTACAACCAATTTCAGAAAGTACATGGATAAGTTAATCAAAGATGTGTCCGGATATTATCATAGCCAGGCAAATAATACCAATGTTCATTTTAATTTAGCCCAAAGACTAATTAAAAGGTTACATTGGTCTATGCCGATAGAGTAGCTGTTTAGAAAAATCAAGCGCAGCGCAGATTGAACTAAAACAGATACCGAATCGGTATAAATGTAGTATGATAACATCTTTGGAGTTTTTATAGAAAGAACAATGAAATGCTTCCACAGGTGGATTGTTGATGTGGACAATTGGTGTTAACCGAATGGGGGAGATTTTAGTTTCAGCCAGGGGAAATTGTTAAAAATATGACCCTTATGAACGAATTCTTTTGAAAGTTGTTTATCGTATATGAAACCAACTTTCCTTTTACCATGTTTGTTGCTTGGTTTCATTATTTCAGTAGGGAGTTATGCCCAAAATAATGAAGCCAATGTATGGCACTTCGGTTCGCGTTGTGTCATGGATTTTAATTTTGATCCACCGGTGGCCAATTGTGGATTTGCCTTTTCCGGCAGCCAATCCAATGAAGGAACTTCATCCATCTGCAATTCAGATGGAGAACTTTTGTTTTACAGCAATGGAATAGACGTTTTCGATATTAATCATAACCTATTTCCCAGTTTCGCTGACTGGCCACCTAGTTCAATTGGAATTCCCCTTCTGGGAGGTGGTTTATCTGCCACCAATGCCGCTTTTATCGTTCCCGATCCGGGCAATGTCAACGGGTATTATCTTTTTTTCGCCGCTGAAGAGGTTGGTTTTAATGGGTTATCGCAGCAACTTGGTGTAAGTGGAATCTCTTATGTAAAAGTTGATATGACACTCAATAATGGTCTTGGAGATTTAACTACCGACCTCATTGTGCTGAATGAAACGATGACCGAAAAAATTGCTGTAACAAGTGATTGCTCCGGCGAAAACTCCTGGCTTGTATGTCATAAGTTTAGCTCCAATGAATTTTACTCCTATAAAATTAATGCTGCCGGAATTGAACCTCCGGTTATTTCCGCCACTGGATATGTACATGATTGCCCCATTGGACAGATGAAAATTTCTCCGGATGGAAAGAGGATTGCAGCGGCTACTTATGGATTCTTTAGCCTTACCAATACCCTGACACTTGAGGTTCTTGAATTTGATAATGTAACCGGACAGGTAGGACAGTCTCTTATGTTTGACACTGATTTTTTCCAGGTACCTGGAGTAAGTAGCACGGGCCTTTATGGTGTTGCTTTTTCCATGGACGGATCTAAATTGTATGCAGGTCTTGTGAATGATATAACTTATGGAACGCCGAGTGAATTGTACCAATACGATTTATCATTGCCTCAGGATCAGGTTGTGCCCAACCGCTACGTGGTAGCCCTCACCGAATTGTATTTGGGTTCAATGCAACTTGGCCCGGATTGTAAGCTATACTTGGCGAACAGCAGCGGTAATTCTCTCTCTGTAATTAACAACCCCGATGAGCCTGGTATTCTTTGCAATTACCAAAGCGAAGGTGTTCTCTTCTATCCTGAGGAGTTTTCGGGTACAGGCCCAAGTTTAGGTTTACCCGCTTTTAATGATGCCAAACTCTACCGCCAGTGTATGGGTGAAATTGCATCGGATAATCTTATACTTGTTTCTGATACCTGCAGAAATGATTCGACCAGATTCGAATTACTTCTAACGGATAATATCACCGATCTTGAATGGAATTTTGGCGATCCGCAAAGTGGATTGAACAACAACAGTACATTGCTCAATCCTAAGCACGTTTTCAATAATCCGGGTCTTTACACCGTCACAGTGTCATATTCCATTGATTGTATTGATTTTGAAGTAACGAGGCAAGTCAATATACTGCCAGTTGTTTCTTACATCACACAATTTGATTTCCCCGAATTATTGTGTCTGGATTCCATTCAGACCGTGTTACCAGATCTGCCAACTGGTTTTGATGAAGGAGGATTTTTTACTGCAGACGGCAATCTGATGATTGATCAGAATTCGGGAGCAATTACTGTTGGTCCTGAGAATGAAGGACAATACGCTATAGACTACTCCATTGCTGCGGAGGGTTGTTCCTCAAACAATTCTTTTATCGAATTTATCGAAGTTGAAGATTGCAGAATCCAACAACCTGATTCACTCGGTTTTTCTCAGTGCAGCATGTACATACCCAATGCATTTACTCCAGACGGTGATGGCATCAATGAGTTGTTCTTTGCTGTCAGTGATTGCGAACCTGTTTATTTTTCGTTTGAGCTCTTCGACCGTTGGGGCGATAGTTGTTTTTCATCCTCAGACATCAATAAGCCTTGGATCGGAGGTGTCAATCAGTTCTTTGCCATAGATGGTATCTATCACTATCTGATGAGCTATTCTTTTGATGGAATAGTACAAAATCAGCGAACAGGACACGTTCTGATTGTGCGGTAAAAATCAGGGGTGTACTGCGGCTCTAATAGTCTAATGGGCGAGCAAAAAGCTGCGGAAAATCATTTTTTGGAATCTTGTAAATTGACTTTGTTTTGTGATACGATGGTTTAATTCGCGTTAATATGTTGCTATTGAGTGTCTTGTCTTAATTGGGGCGGCGCTTTTTTTCTTTCTTGAACAATTAAGAATCTTGTTATTTTCGCGCTTAGCGACATTCTATAAGATTTTATGAAAGGTCAGGGACTTACTTTTTTGAGAATACTTAAAATTTCTTTTTTTGCCCTAATTTTTTTTGGTGCTGAGAGTGGTTTTGCCCAATGCAAAACTTCAGTACGGACAAAAGTTATGGTGCAAACTCTCGCCCGCGTGCATGTAAGTCCTATTCAAAACAACGAACAGAACTCGGCTTCAATTGCGGAAGCTTTTTTTCTTAAAATTGACCCATACCGAATATTATACTCACACACAGATTTATCGAATGCAGCAGAGCATAGCAAATATTTTCTGGATACTTTGGATCACCACAATTGTGGTTTTATTGACCAGATAGTGGTTCTACATAAAGACCGTCTTATTAAGTTTCATAAAGAACTGGATGAATATACCTCTGGCGCAATCACTTTTCTAAAAGCAGATAGTATAACTTTAAATTGGTCGCGTCATCGTGAATTTACCCAAAATGATGCAGAGCGCAAGAAACGATTTCAAAAAATGATTCGCTACAGGGTTTTGATGCGAGCGAATGAAATGGTTGGAGAAAATGGCTCTGTTTCCGCTA
This sequence comes from Flavobacteriales bacterium, assembly GCA_031378885.1. Taxonomy (GTDB): domain Bacteria; phylum Bacteroidota; class Bacteroidia; order Flavobacteriales_D; family Sanyastnellaceae; genus JANNEQ01. Next base: position 11,461 of record JANNEQ010000051.1, on the reverse strand, counting down.
CATTGAAAGCAAATGAAAGCCAGATCAGATCATTTGTTAAAGAAGATCTTGACTGTGAAATAGATGTTATCAACAAACTTAAATCGGATCAGGAAATTTCTGATTTCCTTATGGAGGCATTATCGCAGGCCATTGCAGAGGGCTACGATCCACATACACAATATTTCAGTATTCAAAAAAAGAATGCTTTCTCCGCTATGCTCTCCAGCGATGGAAAGTCATTTGGAATAATTATCGATGACAATGAAAACAACGAGAAAATTATTGCAGGTCTCATACCGGGAAGTGCAGCCTGGAAGCAGAACAATGTGCATGTTGATGATAGAGTGCTGAGTATTAAATTGGGTGCAAAGGCCATGCAGGATTTCAGGTGCACTTCAGGAGAGGAATTGTCTGCTATGCTCGACAATAGCCCGGAAACCAGAGTGGAAATTCTGTTGCAGAAATCTTCGGGTGAAAAAATTCTCGTCCAACTAAGAAAAGAAATTATTCAAACAGAGGATAATGTCATCAATGGGTTGATTCTTGAAAGTGAAAATCAAAAGGTGGGATATATTTCGTTGCCAGCTTTTTACACTTCCGGTTCTTTCTATGTGGACAAGGGATGTGCAAATGATGTGGGCAAAGAGATTCTGAAAATGAAAGTAGAAGGAATTAAAGGTCTTATCCTGGATTTAAGAAATAATGGTGGAGGAAATTTGGGAGAAAGTATTGATCTGGCAGGCCTTTTTATTGATGTCGGACCCATAGGTATGTTGGTTGATAATTCAGGCAAACCCGTTATCCTGAAAGAGTTAAACAAGGGCATACTTTTCGACGGGCCTTTGGTTGTGATGATCAATGGATTTAGCGCCTCGGCCTCTGAATTTTTGGCTGGCGTACTTCAGGATTATAACCGGGCGTTAATCGTTGGATCTACGTCTTACGGCAAGTCCACGGCCCAGAGTATTTTTCCGATTTACAATTCGATAAACCAATTCAATTCTAAAAATGAGCCACTTGCCTTTGTCAAGGCTACAAATAGCATTGGCTATCGTATTACCGGGTATTCTCATCAGAAAAAAGGAGTTGTGCCAGACATTCAACTCACTAATCTGTACAGTGAATTGGGAATTAGTGAAGCATCTTATAAGAATGCCCTCAATGCCGAATTTGTGGATAAACCATTGATCTATAAGAAGTTTAAATTAATGCCAATAGAAGAACTTCAGAAAAGGAGTAATTCGCGCATCGGTGGTGACGAAGCAATGCAGTATATGATTTCCAATAAATCGAAATGGAAAAAAAACGAATATACATTGTTGCTCGATCCTGCAACTTTCGACATGGAACTGAAGAAACTGGATGCTTACGACGAATTTATGGAAGAAATGTCGTCCAGGTTTAAATGTCCGTTTACAATTACCACAACAAGTGCCAATCTTTCGGTTATTGCCATGGATGAGTATCTTCGCGAGATGTTCGGGTATCAGAAACAGGATGCGGCCGAAGACTTTCAACTTCACGAAACTTTTTTAATATTATGCGACTTAATAACATTATCAAAACAATAAACAATTCAATGAAACATTCTTTAATTTTATCTCTGGCTTGTATTATTTTTTCAATAGGAACAGCCAGATCTCAGGCATTTAATTCCGCAGTAGAATATTTGGAATTTCTGAACAAAGAAAGTGAATCCGTTACCAAAGACATGTGGGATTACACCAGCAGCATTGCCAGAAGCAAAGGAGCACGCAAAATTGAGAACAAACGCAAGGCTGTTCTGGCACAGATTACTACGGCAAAAAAAAATGTAGGCTCCAGGCCATCCTATAAATCTCAAGACTTTATCAAGGATGCTTTTATGAACTACCTCAAATTAAACTTTAATGTATTGAATGAAGACTACGAAAAGATTGTGAATATGGAAGAAGTAGCCGAACAGAGTTACGACCAGATGGAAGCCTATATGATGGTTCAGGATCAGGTGAACGACAAGATGAAAGAGATATCCGCTGCACTTCAGACTGAGGTGAAAAAATTCGCCGGAGAAAACGACATTACCCTCACCGAAAATTCATCAAAGGTGTCAGAAAAACTGGAAAGAGCAGGTAAGGCATTCGACTATTATACTCCTGTTTATCTTATTTTCTTCAAGGCATATATACAGGAAGCTAATTTTTTCGCAGCATTAAGTACAAAAGATTTAGCAGGTGCAGAACAAGCCAAAAGTGCTTTATTGGCTGCGGCCGAAGAAGGACTGGAAAAACTGAAGGCCATCAAAGCATATGATGCCGATCTTACTTTAAAGACAGCTTGTGTAGATCAACTCAATTTTTATAAGAAGGAGGCGACAACAGATTTTACGGCTATTCTTGACTTTTACACCAAACAAGATACCTTTGAGAAGCTGGATGCCGCAATGAAGAAAAAGAAAAAATCTGAAATCACGAAAGAAGATACTGATACATTCAACAAAGCTGTAAAAGAATTTAATGATGCAGTTGCTAAATACAACAGTACGAATAGCGCCCTTAATGAGCAGAGAGGGAAAAAGCTGGAAGCCTGGAATAAGTCAGTGGAGAATTTTTTGATGCGGAATGCTGCGTAGTTCGTGCTATTGGCTGACTTCTTAGCTTTAGCCGATTAACCAGCCCTTTTTGCCCTATGCCTAATGGCTAAATTATCTCTGATCATTATACTTCAGTGAATGTTGTGCCTGTTGAGGCATTTTCTGAAGGATTGATGCTTACTCAGTATATTGATTTCAAGTTTAGTTTATCCGCTCGAGTCGGGGCTGCATTGGATATTCAAAACATTTCAGCCTAAATTATCAACTCTTCATCTTGCAATCCAGCCAGATTATACCAATGTTCATTTCAATTTAGTCAATGCGGCAGATGAAATGATACAGTGGTAAATACCGAGAGAGTAGCTGTTTAGTAGAATCAAGCGCAGCGCAGATTGGACTAAAACAGATACCAAATCGGTATTATTGCCCAAAGCTGGAATGTCGGCCACAGTCTCCATCAGTATTTTCAATTCCTCTGGTGAATTAGTCATGGATAAGGAGACCCATAGACTCAACGACGGAGACAATTGGATCGACTAACCTGTCTTGTCTTCCGGAATGCACGCCATTCAAATTTGGGATAATGATGATGTTGTTGGAGTAAAGTTAATTGTGGACTAAATCAAATGTAAATAAAAGAATGTCTTGTGTATTTCCAAGTTTCATTGGAACCATCCGCAGAACGAAATATATTCTAAATCATATCCGTCATTTTAGCCAATTGAACCAATGCCGTGCTGTCACGTGCACCCAGACGATCGATCATATTGCTTCTATGATTGCCTACAGTATTCGCACTGATCGAAAGATTTTCCGCTATTTCCCTTGTATCATGTCCTTCAGCAATAAGAAGAAGAATTTCTTTCTCCCGGACTGACAACAAATCTTTGTTGGAGTATTCTTTGTCGCATGAATGAAAGGTGTGTACAAACTCATTGTTAGAACCGTGAGTAATGCGCACCCAATAAAAAGGAAAATCTCTCTTGATTAAGTGTGCAACGTTTTGCGCATAATTGAAAGTAAAACTAAAGTTTTGCTTTGCATCATAATGAATGGGAAGGCCCTTGGAAAAAAGGCATATCGATTTACCATCAGTTCTTCGGTACCGGATGGCGCAATGGAAGAATTTGAAATTGACTTTTTGGTCCGCAGGAATTTGTTCCAATACTTTTGAGAACCAATGCACGGACTCAACCGGAAATGAAGCATATTCTTTTTCAAGCAAACCCAATATCTGGTGCATTCTTTCAGCCTGCGGAACCTCTGGGAAGCTGCCCCAGAATTCCTCTCTGCCAACCTCAAGAATGGGTGAGTAAGTGTTGTGATCAAAAATACCAATTACTGCATCAGTGCCTTTTACTCCCTGAAGTATAAATTCGGCTTCTTTCAGAAAATCAGTCATGTCACCAATTTCTTCTTTGTCGAAAGCATCTTGCGAGAGTCTGAGAACGCTTCTGTAAAGCTCATCTCCACTGCGCAATCTGACAAGGCTAGTCGTATTTTGATCTGACATGGCGGCGAAATTTTGGTTTAGCGTTGAAATATAGTGAGTTTCACTATTGCACAAGGTCTATAGGCAATATAATATTGTCAAATAATTGAAGCAATCAGTATTTCTGCACCAATCTGAATTGTTTCAAGCACTGCTCCGAATGACCAACGATAAAATCTCAAATAAAAAGTCCACATATTCTGCAAATGAATTGAAAGAACTATTTTTAGATGGTTCTCCTGAAGGCTTTTCACTTGTTTACGATTTGTACTCGGCTTCAGTCTATGGTTTTGTTTTTACCACTTTGATTGTCAAGGAAGAGGCCGGAGTAATACTTTCGGAAGTTTTTATGAAAGCGTATCAGGACAGAGAGAGCTTTGGTCAATTTCAGTTTAGCATGTTGATATGGTTGATCAGAATTGCCGCGAAGATTTGTTTGGAAGGTAAAACTGAGGAGGAAGCGCGTGTGATAAAAGAAAGTATTCTGGCGCATTTTTTTGCGCAGAGGATGGTGGTTGCTGAGTGAGAAGCGGTAGCGAATGGTGGAGTGAGTTGCCGGGACAATGATGCGATCTTTATACTATTGAGCATAATTTTTTTATAATATTCTTCATGGAGTTCTATTCAAACACTGCCATTATTGAGTCGTATATTGAAACCATGATATTCCAATTCTCATCATTTTGGAGCATAAAGAGATAAAGTTGTTCATCTTTACTATAATTGGGGTCTTTTGGAAGTCTTGGTGAACTTAATGTAACTTTATCTGGAGTTAGAGCAATGACTTTCGCAAGACTATCCATAGAATTCAGGATTTTATATCTTTCATCGAGCAAGTGCTGCACAGAATCACAATACGTGCTGATTTTAAGGTAAAGAGCCCGAGAAAGTAGTGGATTATCCTCTTTCACCTTTGGAATATGATATTTTTTTCGCTCTTGCCACCATTGGTCTTTTATTGTGGTGGTATTTTGTTCGTATTCTAGTTGTGACACTAGATACTTATACATTTCCTTATAAACATGAAACCACGTTTTATTATATTTCATAATCTCATACCTCTCCTGATATATATATCTTAATTTTGCTTGGATACAACAATATTCCGAAATCAAATTACTTAGTTCTGGCTCAAGTTGAAGAATTGCTTTTTTTTCTTTTCGGGTTCTTTTTTTCTCCTCATTCTCTCCGAATTCGGCTAGATGTCGTTTTTTCATATAAAAAAGATATCCACCTATTGAATCTCTTCTTGGTTCAAGTGATTTTCGAAGTTGATACAAGCTGTCCAATTGAGGATATGGATACAAATTATCGGGTGCAAGTATCTTGAAAAGACTATCATGATCAGAATGTTCATGGGATTGCATGTATTGCCAGCAATTACTATCGAATATAGTGTCTTCATAGGGCGGTATGTAAGCGTCCCAAAATGGCCCGAACGCACATGATGAAAGTGACATGAATAAAGTTATTGCCACTGCCCGGATTAATTTTGTATTCTTCAAAACAGAACTATTAAAGAATTTAAATATAAGTGATAAAATCTATTCCAAGATACAATATCAGGGATATCAAATTTATCCTCACTTCCCCGCCTCAACCTTAAACTCACTCGTAAAATGAAACTCCAGTTCAGGATAATTTTTCTGCTCCATCTCTAACATAAACTTAGAAGGTGCGAGAAACACATCATTGCCTTCTTTGTCTTTAACCATATTCTGACCTTTGATGCGCTTGAACTCCTCTAATTTGGCATCATCCTCTGTAGTGATCCAGCAGGCCTTGTAATATGTCTTGGTATCGAATTCGCACTTCGCACCATATTCATGTTCGAGCCTGTATTTGATAACTTCGAATTGAAGCTCTCCCACTGTACCCACAATTTTTCGCGTTCCCGGTTCCTGCAAAAACAATTGTGCCACGCCTTCTTCTGTAAGTTGACGAATGCCTTTTTCCAGTTGTTTGGTCTTCATCGGATCTTTGTTCACCAACTCCTTAAATATTTCAGGAGAAAAACTCGGAATGCCCTTGAACATCATGTCTTCACCTTCTGTAAGGGTGTCACCGATTTTGAAATTTCCGGTATCATACAAACCAATTACATCACCTGCAAAAGCTTCTTCTATGGTACTCTTGGCCGATGCCATAAAAGTAACAGGACTTGGGTATTTGAAGTCTTTGTCCAACCTCACGTGGTGATAGAACTTATTTCTTTCAAATGTACCGCTGCACACTCTTAAAAATGCAATTCTATCGCGGTGCCTTGGATCGATGTTGGCGTGAATTTTAAAAACAAATCCACTGAATTTCTGCTCATCGGGCTCGATGGTTCTGGTACTTGTTACCCTGTGTTGTGGAATAGGGGCAATCTCAAGGAATTTATCCAGCAATTCTCTTACACCAAAGTTGTTCATGGCCGATCCAAAAAATACCGGAGCCAATTCGCCATTCAAATATTTTTTGTGGTCGAATGGATCGTATACATTTTCGATTAAATGAACATCTTCGCGCAATTGTTCTGCATATTCTCCAACCAATTGATCCAACATCGGGTCATTCAAATCGTCAATTGCAAAAATTTCATCATTTACTTTTGTCTTGAGCGATTCGAATAGGTTGAGTGTTTTGTCATAAAGTTTATATACGCCCTTGAAAGAATAACCTTTGGAAATGGGCCACGACAATGGCTGAACTTTGATTTTCAGTTCAGTCTCCAATTCGTCCAGCAAATCAAAAGGATCGCGGCCTTCCAAATCCATTTTGTTGATGAAGACGATCACAGGAGTGTCGCGCATGCGGCAAACCTCCATCAACCTGCGTGTTTGTGGCTCTACACCTTTGGAGCTGTCGATAACAAGAATTACACTGTCCACGGCAGTAAGCGTTCTATAAGTATCCTCAGCAAAGTCTTTGTGACCGGGAGTGTCCAGCAAATTCACCTGCATTCCATTGTATTCAAAAACCATCACCGAAGTCGCCACAGAGATTCCCCGCTGTCTTTCAATTTCCATAAAATCGGAAGCCGCTGTTTTGGTTATTTTGTTGCTTTTTACGGCACCCGCAGTTTGAATGGCTCCTCCAAAAAGAAGGAGTTTTTCCGTAAGGGTGGTCTTTCCGGCATCCGGGTGACTGATAATGGCAAAGGTCTTTCTGCGTTTGATTTCTTCTGAAATACTCATCGATTTGATTTAGAGGGCCGCAAAAATACAGCGACTTTGGCCATTAAGCCTTATCCGAATTGTATCTCGCACCAATCTCTTTGGGCAATGTCATTAAGTTAAGGAATTGACCAATCAACATTCGACCCGTTCCGGGTCGTTTATCGCCAAAGTCAAGATCATACCTATAAACATGCGATCCATACTGGATCGTTCATCGCATTGTTTACACGCAACTGCTGATCCAGTATGGATCAAATGTTTATAGCACAATCGGTTTGTCATGATCAAACGACCCGGTAAGGGTCGAATGTTATTTTATACAAAGTCCTTAACTTAATGACATTGCTCTTTGAGGCAGTTCACGGCAGATTATGGCCATTGTAAATTGAGGGTGGATAAAGTTATAGCTTATTTATCAGGGAGTTAAAGTGCTATCGACTGAGATGAATAGAATGAAAAGCTCTAAAATACTGGATTACTGGCCTTGTTCATTCTATCTTCAATCAATGCCAATTCTCTAATCGAAGGTTGTATGTGAGGTGTTACATTTGCACTCCTTTTTTAGAAGAAAATTATGTTTGAAAATTTAACCGAGAAATTTGACAGGGCCTTTAAAATACTGAAAGGTGAAGGCCAGATTACTGAAATCAACGTGGCCGAAACACTCAAAGAAGTGCGCAGAGCGCTTCTTGATGCCGACGTCAATTTCAAGACAGCCAAGGATTTTACCGATAAGGTAAAGGAGAAAGCTCTCGGCCAGCAAGTACTTACCGCCGTAAAGCCAGGTGAGTTGCTGGTGAAAATTACCCACGATGAATTGAAATCTCTCATGGGTGGCGATGTTTCGGAGATCAATTACCAGGGAAATCCGGGGGTAATTCTCATGAGCGGATTGCAGGGTTCGGGTAAAACTACCTTCTCAGGAAAATTGGCTCATTACCTCAAAACAAAAAAGGGAAAGAAACCTCTTTTGGTGGCTTGCGATATCTACCGCCCGGCGGCGATTGATCAGCTTCATGTGGTGGGTGAAGGAATCGGTGTGGAGGTTTATAGCGAAAGAGAAAACAAAAATGCGGTGGAAATTGCCACCAATGCCATCAACTTGGCTCGCCAAAAGGGCTACAATGTGGTGATTGTCGATACGGCGGGTCGTTTGGCCATCGACGAAGAGATGATGAAGGAGATTGAAAATGTCAAAAAGGCAATCAATCCTACTGAAACACTTTTTGTAGTGGATGCCATGACTGGTCAGGACGCAGTCAATACTGCCAGAACTTTCAACGAAAGGTTGAACTTTGATGGTGTAGTGCTCACCAAATTGGATGGTGATACACGCGGTGGTGCGGCGCTTTCTATCAAAAGCGAAGTCAATAAGCCCATCAAATTTGTAGGTACTGGTGAGAAGATGGATGCGCTCGACGTGTTCTATCCGGAGCGTATGGCCAGCAGAATTCTGGGTATGGGCGACGTCATATCACTGGTGGAACGCGCGCAGGAACAATATGATGAGGAACAAGCCAAGAGGCTTGAAAAGAGAATCAAGAAAGATCAATTCGACTTCAATGACTTTCTGGATCAAATCGGTCAGATCAAAAAAATGGGTAGTGTAAAAGATCTGATCGGCATGTTACCCGGTGTAGGCAAAGCAATGAAGGACATCGAAATCAATGAAGATGCTTTCAAACATATAGAGGCCATCATTCAATCTATGACCCCCAAGGAAAGAAGCAATCCGAGCCTGCTCAATGGCAGCCGAAAGATGCGAATTGCCAAAGGTGCCGGTCGTGATATTGAAGAAGTCAACAAATTGATGAAACAATTTGATCAGACCAAACAGATGATGAAGATGATGACCAATAAATCTCAGATGATGAGCATGATGAAGAATATGAAAGGCATGCGCGGTGGTCGCTAAATTCTGATTTATTTTTCGAATAATATATGAAAGCAATCACGGGCACTCATTTCAATCTTCCCGATCAGAAATCTTTTTACAAGGGAAAAGTGCGTGACGTTTATAGCGTGGGTGACGATCTTCTTGTTATGGTGGCGACCGATAGAATTTCTGCCTTTGATGTGGTTTTGCCAAGAGCCATTCCTTTCAAGGGGCAAGTGCTCAACCAGATTGCAGAACACATGCTCAATGCCACTACCAATGTAGTGCCCAACTGGAAAATTTCATCACCCGATCCGAATGTCACCATTGGTCTGAGGTGTGAACCTTTTCTGGTCGAAATGGTCATCAGAGGATATCTTACAGGCCACGCATGGCGCACCTATAAGAGTGGATCTCGTATTTTGTGCGGTGTAACTTTGCCTGAAGGATCGAAAGAACATGACAAACTTCCGGAGCCTATAATTACTCCAACTACCAAGGCTTCAGAAGGTCATGATGAAGATATTGCCAGAGAGGAAATAATTCGGCAGGGAATTGTTTCAGAGCAAGATTATATTCAGCTTGAAGATTATACAAGGGCATTGTTTCAAAGGGGAACAGAAATAGCCGCCCGGCAGAATCTTATACTTGTAGATACCAAATACGAATTTGGAAAGCGAAATGGACAAATACTATTGATGGATGAAATTCATACACCGGACTCATCAAGGTATTTTTATAAAGAAGGATACGAAGAACGCCAGAGTAGGGGAGAGCAGCAAAAGCAACTCAGCAAAGAATTTGTGCGCGAATGGCTGATCGAAAACAATTTTATGGGCAAAGAAGGTCAGGTTGTTCCGGAAATGTCGGATACCTGGGTTAATTCTATTTCAGAACGTTATATCGAATTGTTCGAAAAGGTTACAGGAACTGCATTTGTGCGGCAGAATTACGAGGGTGCAGAGGATAGGATTTTGGGGAATATTCTGGCGGCGATTTGATATTAAAATTGAATTGGTGAATTTCAATGGTTTGGTTTCCGACCGTTCGTAGAGACGTTGCATGCAACGTCTCTACGAAGAATATCGCCACCATCCAACGATCACCATCCAACATTCCCATCCAACATTCCCATCCAACATTCCCATCCAACAATCCAACCCCAACAATCCCCATCAAAACAATTGATCAATTTGGTTTCTTCTTGAAAAATTTATCTTGTTCCCATTTGGCAGGATTATTTTTAATATAATGGCTGATGCGCTGGTAAGATTCTTCGTTGCGAATGATGTTATCATAAAAGCGGGCCTGCCATTTGAATTCAGGTTTTAAATGACGGGCATTTTTCGTGACGGCCGATTTGTACGACCGGATTATTGCAGACACCGAATTTGATTTGGGCGAAATTTTGGATTGTAGAGACGTTGCAAGCAACGTCTCTACATCCATTTCCCCATTTCCATTCAATATCAAAATTCCATGTATATGATTGGGCATTACCACAAATTCACCCAATTCCACATTCTTTGCATGATTCGGTATTTCATACCAAAAATTGTGTGCAAATTCCCCCAATTTCGACAATTGCATTTTTCCATTTTGTATTTTTCCAAAATGATGCAACCGATCATGTGTGCAAATGGTGATAAAATATGCTCCGGCCCAACTATAATTCCACCATGTGGCGCGGGCGGATGGTATACGGTATTTGTTTTTGTATTTCAATGCCATTTTGGGTATATTTTGAATTGTTGATGATTGAATTGTTTTTATTTGGATGGAATGGGATTTTTGTTGGTTTGCGGTTGGCGTGTGGATGGCGTATGGCGTATGGATGACGTATGGATAACGTATGGATGACGTATGGCGCATAAAACCAATGGTTGGCGCCGCCGTAGAGACGTTGCATGCAACGTCTCTACATTCCATTTCACATCAACGTTCATATCAAATCATATCATTAATTTCACATCAACGTTCATATCAAATCATATCAATAATTCCGCATCCAATTGTCATTTTCGCATCATCAATAATACCGCGCACCATTTGTACCGTATCACATCACCGAAAGTATTTCATGGATCAAACCAATACAATTCTTCTTTATTCAATTTTATTCATTATTGAATATGAAACAAATGCGCAGCACAGAGCAAGGGATCAGTAAGGTAACTGTTCTTTGGAGAAAATTAGGATTTCACGAAAATTATAGAAAGCGATGACGAATATTTCTATTAATGATCCTCTACAATCTCCCTCATTGTAAATAGGCTACAATGATAGCTCATTTCTTAGTCGAAAAATTAAGCAATGACACCCAAAGAATTTCATGAAAAATTTCCAGATGAGTTTGCTTGTCGCGATTATTGGCGTTC
>JANNEQ010000050.1:0-10359 GCA_031378885.1 Flavobacteriales bacterium | reverse complement strand
TAAGGTCTTTTTATAAAATAACATTCGACCCTATCCGGGTCGTTTGATCGTTGCAAACAGAATGTGCTATAAACGTTTGATCCATTCTGGATCAGGAGATGCGTGTAAACAATGGGGTAAACGATCCAGGATGGATCGCATATTTATAGGTACGATCTTGACTTCGGCGATAAACGACCCGGAACGGGTCGAATGTTGATCAGTCAATTTCTTAACTTAATGACATTGCCCTTTGGGACGGTGTAAAAAATGCGATTATAATCTGAGTGCCATAGGTACTGAACATCTTGCAGTTGAAACAAAATAATCGTTCCCGTTTTAATGAGTGCGTCTCTTGTAATCTATTGAAAAAGTAAGAACAGTCTGGATTTCCCCCGAAAACGCATCCCGCAACCTTTCCTCCCTTTCACAGTATAAAAGCCATTTCTTACCCTATATGAAAGCAGAAACCTTGCCCTATAAAAAAACCAGATCGCTGATTCTGGCTTCTGTATTTATTCCAGTATTTCTGCTTATAGGTTATATCGTTTATGACAATTACTGCAAAACTTTTGAGCGTGCACAAACCGATGCACTAAGATTTCTAAAGGGTTTGAGCAGCTCTCTATCACTGGCCATCGACGGAGATGAGCACCAATGGCTCACAGATACCTACACGGATAAAGATGCTATCACATCAAATACACAAGACCCAAAATACCAGAAAATACAGTCCATTCTCAAAAAAGCCCAGGACTACAACGGCCTGCAATCATCAGTGTATACTTTGGTGTTCGATGATAAAAAAGGTTGCTATCAATTCGGTGTAGCCTCAAGCGAAAATCCTTTTTTCCGGCATACATACAACAATGTACCTGATATATTGAGAAGCCAATTTACATCTGGCGGTACAATACCTTGTTATGTAGACGACCATGGTTCGTGGCTTTCGGCTTTCACTCCTGTTTACAACAAAGCTGGAGTGGCAGTTGCAGTAGTTCAGGCGGATCTTCGATTCGATGAATTTCAAAGTATGATGCAGGCCGCATTGCTCAAGGAAATTATTGCCGTGCTTCTCATATTGACTTTTTCAATGTTTGTCATGTACCGTTTCATCGATAAAATTCTGAAAAAAGAAAATGAATCCAAAAAAATTATCGAGACACAAAATCTTGAAATCAATCAAAGTATTGATTATGCGAAAGTGATTCTGGAAAGTGCGATGAACATGCAGGATAATTTGAAAAAATTCTTTCCCAATTCGTTTATCATGTTCAAGCCAAAAGACAAAGTCGGTGGCGACTTCTACTTCTTTTGCCCCTTGCCCGACGAAGATCCAAACAACCCAAGTAAATTTTATGCCGGTGTTTTCGATTGCACCGGACATGGTATTCCGGGCGCAATTTTGTCCATGCTCGGGCTGACTTCACTGAGCCAGATTGTACATCAATACAAAGGCATTCAACCCGATGAAGTATTGAAAAAGCTCAGCAAAAGAATCATGTACATCCTCAATCAGAAAGAGAATGAAAACAGCATTCAGGATGGCATGGAAGGATGCCTTTGCCTGGTAGACATGAACAAGATGAATATTAAATTATCCAGTTCTTACCGGAAAATACTTTACATTAAAAAATCCAACCCGGACCAGCTCGACGAAATAAAAGGAGATCGCGTTCCCATTGGTGGTATACACCACAGTTTCAATAGGTCATTCACCCTGCACAATCTGGATTTCGAATTCGGTGACAAAATAATTCTCAGCACCGACGGCATCGTAGACCAGCACACGACTTATGGTGAAAAGCAAATAAGACTCACCCAGAAAAGGCTCGTCGAATATTTCAACCAAAACAACCCCGAGAGTTTTACAGAAACCTGCACCCAATTCAGCGAGTACTTTGAATCGTGGAAAGGTGAACTGGAACAAACCGACGATGCCACTTTGATGGCGCTGGAATTGTTGCCTTATTCTGCTGTGCAATCGAGCGCGGCATAAATCAGAATACGGCAAAATAAACAAAGATTCATACCAGTGGAATATATGCCTTCAGTGCTCTTTTCATAGTCACTACTTCTGATTCCCTTTCAAAATAATACCTGGCATTATTATGTTCATTAGCTATATGGGCATTTAAGCTTAAAGCAGCCCTTAGAAACACATTCGGGTAATATTAAAAGATGCCGCTAAACATGACTTCTTCACATCCTGATATCAATCCAGTTGGATGAAGCAAATAGAAAGGCGCCCCAATAGTTAGCGGATAAACCTTTCCAATTATGCTTTGGCCATGCAAAATGGATAATTTCTTAATGTAAGTTAACGCGCCGACTCTATATATGAGCAACATTTGCGGTGCATTCTAACAAACATAAAAATGAGCAATCTACAAACGGACCTATTGGTTAAAATGAATTTAACTGCGTGGGAAATGCAGAACAAACGTTTTGACGAATTAATTGAAAAATTATCGGATGAACAACTTTTAAATGAAACTGCACAGGGCAGAAATACCGGTGTTTACCTGTTAGGGCATATTACTGCGGTAAGCGATGATATTTTCAGGCTGCTGGGTTTAAGAGATAAGATGTTTCCCGGTTATGCGGAAATATTTATTAAAAGCCCCGACAAAATGGGCAAGTCCTTCCCCACAATTACCGAACTAAAATCTGCTTATCATGCTGTAACCACTGAACTAAATAGTCATTTGAGCAAATTCAGCAATGAAGACTGGCTCTCAAAACACACAGCGGTATCGGATGAAGATTTTGCAAATGAACCTACCCGAAACAAGCTAAATGTGCTGATAAGCAGAACGACTCACCTGTCTTACCATTTAGGACAAATGGCCTATCTTATTTCATAATAGAATAACCGTTAGAAAAACACATGACCTTGATAGCTTTAATTCACCAACAGAAAATTAGCCCATTATGGAAATAGGAATAGATAGTTTTGCCGCAAGTCCCATTAGTTCTGGCATAAGCAATGCCCAGGCCATTGGAGAATTGCTGGAAAGAATGGAGTTAGCCGATCAGGTGGGCTTAGATGTTTTCGGAATTGGCGAACACCACCGGAAAGAATTTCTAGATTCCGCTCCGGCCCTCATCCTCTCAGCGGCGGCATCGCGTACCAAAAAAATAATTCTAACCAGTGCAGTTACTGTTTTAAGTGCAGCCGACCCGGTCCGGGTATTTCAGAACTTTGCCACATTAGATTTAATTTCAAATGGCAGGGCAGAAATCGTCGCAGGTCGGGGTTCTTTTACTGAATCTTATCCGCTATTCGGATTAAACTTACATGATTACGATGCCCTTTTTACCGAAAAGCTCGATCTGTTGTTGAAAATCAGAGACAATGAAGTTATCAATTGGTCCGGGCAATTTAGACCGTCATTACACAATCAGTCCATTTATCCGCGCCCATTACAAAACAAGTTACCCATTTGGGTTGGAGTTGGAGGAACACCATCCTCCTTCGTGAGAGCCGGAAGATTGGGATTACCTCTTATGGTCGCAGTAATTGGAGGAGAAACCCATCGTTTCAGACCACTGATAGATTCGTATAGAGAAGCAGGAGAAAAAGCGGGTCATTCACCTGAACAATTAAAAGTTGGACTTCACTCATTGGGTTATGTTGCAAACAGCCGGCAAGAAGCCATCACTGATTATTATCCGGGGTACGCAGAGATGTTCACGCGCATCGGAAGAGAAAGAGGATTTCCACCGGTATCAAGAGAAAGATTCGATGCTCAAAATCACGAATCAGGTGCTTTGCTCGTTGACGGTCCTGAAGCGGTGGCCACAAAAATTCTAAGACACAGCGAATCGCTTGGAGGATTATCGCGCTTTACCTTTCAGATGGACGCCGGACTTTCGCATCAAAAACTCATGAAGGCAATTGAATTGATAGGAACAAAAGTTTCTCCTTTGGTAAAAGGCGAAAAGTAGTTTTATAGAAAAAAGTTCTGTCCGGGTTGGTTATTTTTCTTACGATAATTTCTATCTAATTGGATTAGCGCATAGTGTCCGCAACGCACATTGCAGGAGCGTATCCGTGGCCCCTTGGGCAATGTCATTAAGTTAAGGTCTTTCATTCAAAACCCAACATTTCTTATCAAGAATATTACGGTCTAAAAAACAACCAACATCACTAAACCCGGAAAATCATTCTGCATTATTTGTTACCCAGGATTTCTCAAAAAGAAATTTTTAAAACACAATTTTCTACCAGATTTCATCAACACCGCTCAGGTTATGCGTAAATTCGGACACTCAAATGAACTCCTATTTTGAATACCTCATTCAAAAAATTTCTTTCCCCATTTCGGTTCAATAAAACTGCATTGATTTTCTTCATTTCTGTTTTTACGCTATTCTATATTTTATCATTGTTGTCCGACTAATTTTTTTGTTGATTTTATAAATAAAACGAGAGGATTGCGAAGCCATGAATTCTGCTGACTCCGGAGGAGTCGAACATTGAATAGCCCCCGGTCAAGATCCGAAGGATCGAAACCGGGGGTATTAATTTTTTCGAAGAATAATTCCCGACTCTGAAAGAGTCGAACATTGAATAACCCCTGATAAAGATCCGCAGGATCGAAATCAGGGGTACGTGGGTGTTTAAGGGATAATTCCCGACTCTTTCAGAGTCGGGAAATTCCTTTAAATCACGCAATCAGTCAATTTGAAATGTTGTTCAACCCTTGTCAGGGTTGTGAATGAGGTGATGCTTATTTGTTAACCCCCAGTTTCGATCCTTCGGATCTCCACTGGGGGCTACTCAATGTTCGATCCTTTCAGGATCATGATTAAATCAATTTATAATTTTAGTCGGACAATAATGATATTTTATCTCTGTCACAATGTGGAAAGGTTTATGAAATCGAATCGCGTATACCCGGAAAATATATTGTTGAGTTATCCGACCTGTGGTATGATTCGGAATTGAGTCCGAATGAAAGTTTATACTATTCTAATTTAGAATTGGAGCTATTTGATGACAATACTTTTAGAGTGAATCTTCAGATTGATTCTATTGGCTGCACAAGCGGCACATGGGGATATGAAGGAAATGAGTACCACAGGCGCTGGTACCTCCATTACAACAATAGTTTCAGACACCAAGTAGGAATAGGCGTTTGTACGGATACAGGGTATTTTTTTTCTTACCAGATGCATAGCCTGGATGATAAGGGGACGATCAGGTCTTTGAAATTCAAAAAGGTGGAGAATTATTGGTAGTGATTGAACAGCTCCATTGATAGCATTCATTCGAATGCCCCAATACAAAAAAACCCGGGTTCCCCCGGGCTTTTTCATTATTCAAAAATAAAATAATTCTATTTCTTTATTGCCTTGATTGTTCTAACCTGATCACCCGCTTTTACACGAATAAAATAAATTCCTGAAGCAAGTGTCGAAGCATCCCACGCAATAACCTGGGTGCCTGCGCCTCTTTCTGAATTCAACAATTGGTAAGTGCTGCGACCTGTAATGTCCATTACTTCAACCTGAAGTCTGGAAGGTTGTCCGAGGATAATCTGGATAGTCGCATCTTCTGTAACAGGATTGGGTATTACTTTGATTGCGTTGGCTCTAAGTGCAACTTCATCGACAGCCACAGAAATGGTCACGTCTTCACAATCACTTACCGTACAGTTGGCCAGATTCTGGGTATCTGCGTAGGTAGCGCAAATGGTGAAAGTGCCGTTGGTAGTAAAAGTATGCGAGCCAGAGCTGCCAATGGTAGGATTGCCGCCATCACCCCAGTTGATAATGTATTGTGGCATTGCAGCGCCAGTTCCAACTGCAGAAGCAGTGGCAACGGCACCGCTCATCGTAACGGTAAGTGCCACCGTACAATCGCTCGTAGCAGGCTCTATAGTCACATCCTGACATTGGGTAATGGTGCAATTGGCTGTATCGTCCAGATCCGAATAAGTTACGCACCAGGTATAAGTGCCTGGAGTTACGTAATTGTGCGCACCTGCGGCCATAGTTTCCAAAGGGCTTCCATCACCCCAATCGATGGAATAAGATGGATTAGCTGCTCCATTGCCCGTGGCATTAACACCAAGGGTCTGGCCAGCCAAAAATGGAGTAACATTGAGGGTACAAGAAGTGCCGCCGCCATTGCCAATAGTAATATCATAGCACACCTGCTGAGCACAGCCGAGTGGATTGAGCGCGTCACCATATACTCCGCAAAGTGAATAAACACCATCAGTATATGTGTGGGTTCCGGTGGCCATCTGTGTAGGGCCGGCACCATCACCCCATTGAATGGCGAAGACCGGACTCGTTGCTCCGTTGCCGGAGAGGATAACGGTTACATCGTATCCATTGATTATATACTCCATGGTAAGTGTGCATTGGGCCACAGAAGCCAGCGAAGGAATAATTAAGAGCAGAAATAAGTAGATTTTTTTCATTGGATTTTTTGGGTTGATTTGGGTCAATACACCGCGAAGATATTCAACCCTACCCACAGGATACAACTTTGATTGGATGATTATTAACAGATATTCGGGGTTTATGCGGGTATCGGAACCATTTCACCCAAAAATTTTGGTTCGGTGCCTATCCACAAATCAAGCATGGCCTTGGTTCTGGCAAGGGTTTCGCGCAATCTTATCCATCGGCCATAGCGTTTGCTCACATCCAAAGCATTATAGCCCACCAGGGCAATGTCAAAATTATCCGCCAGGTAAATAGCTCTTTCATTATGAAAACGTTGTGAGATGACTATCGCGCTGTCCTGACCGAAAATCTCTTTGAGCCTGACCACGGAGTCCAGGGTGCGGAAACCGGCATAATCCAGAAAAATTCTGGTGCTGTCATTGCCCCTGGCAACCAATTCGTCTTTCATGTCCTGGGGTTCATTGTAACTCTTGATCGAATTGTCGCCACTGATAACAAGGTATTTCACCTTGCCGAGTTTCAATAACGAATCTGCCGCATTGACTCTGTTGGACCAGTATGTATTGACCAGCCCGCTTGCCAGAAATTTACTTGTCCCGAGCAACATACCAGCCTTATGATCGGGCAATTGGCCGACGCTGTTAAATGTTCTTCCGGCAGCGGCCTTTTCGACCCTATAGCCCGCAAGGGCAATAAAAATCCCGCCGATGACAATCAGAACAATGGAAACAAAAAACAACCTGAGAAAAAGACGTTTGAATCGCATGGGTTCGAATTTAGTGATCTAACCAGGTTCAATCAACCGCTCATCATTAAATTTATTGAAAAACAAATTTTTATCGGGCATATGCAGCAGAGATTCTATTTAGACACAAGATTGCAGCAAGATCACAGTTGAATTAGATAAAAAAACAAGAGGCCACCCGTTGGCAGCCTCATGTCACTAAACCTTTAACCAAAACCTGCCCACTACTGATGAATGGGAGGACTTATAACACTAACATCCAGACTTGGATGATTGTTTAAAGTCACACAAAATTATTTATTATGCGCGCATAACAGTGTTACTGACTTGTTAACCTGCTGCGAACTATTGTTAATACCAATACCTGCGGGTATTCTGATGCCCCCACCCTCTTAACGTTCATTAACACCGTTGGTCAAAAAACAACTTTCGTTTTATAATCTCCAGAATACTTTTACCGCCGGATTCATCTTTAACCAATTTATGAAATCAACCTTTACAATACTTGCTTTTGTTTTTTCAGTGTCTTTGTTTGGCCAAATGGGCATGATCACCGGAATTGTTGCGGACGATAAAGAAGCGGGCCTTGAATTTGCCAATGTTATTTTAGTCAATTCAAAGGACAGCTCAATGGTAAAGGCCGGCATTTCAGATGCTTCGGGCAAATTTGAACTGGAAAACATTCCATCGGGCAACTATAAAATACGCGTAGAATTATTGGGCTATGAAGGCGTTTTTTTTAATTCATTTCCATATGAATCCGGTGCAAAAAAAGATCTTGGAACGCTGAGTCTCAAACCTCTTACTAATGTGACTTCTACTGCTGACGTGGTCTTTAGAAAACCATTGGTAGAAGTGAAAGCGGACAAAACAATCTTTAATGTGGAAGGAACACTGAACGCCACCGGCCTGAACGCTCTCGAAGTTTTGAAAAAAGCACCTGGCGTAATGGTAGACAACAACAACAATATCTCTGTAAAAGGAAGAAGCGGAATAATTGTTTATATAGATGGCAAACTCACCCCTTTGGACAGCGATGCGCTAGCGGCTATGCTCAAAAACATGCAGAGTTCCAGCATTGAGAGTATCGAAATTATTACCAATCCTTCAGCAAAATACGATGCCGCAGGAAGTGCCGGAATAATCAATATCAAACTAAAAAAGAACACCAGCATCGGCACCAATGGTAGCCTTCAACTGGGATATGGAGTAATGATTTACTCCAAATACAACTCAAGTATTACGCTGAACCACCGCAACCAGAAATGGAACTTTTTTGGTACTTATGGCAACAATTGGGGTAAAAACAGAAACTGGATGGATTTCAAAAGGGAACAGGCCGGAAATTTATACGATCAGAGAACTGCCCAGATAAGCGACGACTTTAACCACAACTTCAAAGCCGGTGCGGATTACTATCTCAATGAGAAAAATACCATTGGTGTATCTGTCAATGGTAACCTCAGCAAAAATTCTTTCAAGAGTACCAGCTCTACGGGCATTACGCTGGGATCATCCGAATTCGTGAACCAGACATTGGTTGCCAATAACAGCATGACGGGCGACCGCAACAACATCAACGCGAATGTGAATTATCACTTTACAGATACCACCGGAACAGATTTCAAACTGGACCTGGATTATGGTCAATATGACCTTTATACTTCCACTTTCCAACCCAATACTTACTCATTTCCCGGGCAGGATATTTCTGATTCCATTATTAATTACCGCAACAATACTCCTGTAAATATTGCCATCGGCAGCATCAAAGGAGATCATGAAAGGCAGCTCTTCAAAGGCACTTTTGGCGCCGGTTTCAAATCGAGTTATGTAAAGACCAACAACACCCTCAATTTCTTTAATGTATTACCGCAAGCAGAAATACTGGACAGCATCAGATCCAACGATTTCGTTTATACCGAAAACATTAATGCGGTCTATTTAAACTATAATAAACAAATTAAAAAGGTAAATTTACAGACCGGATTGCGCGCCGAACAAACCAATAGCCGGGGCACACTCACCAGCTTTGTAAACCTCAGCAACGAAAGTGGCCGCGATGTAAAAAGAGAATACATCAATCTATTTCCAAGTGCGGCACTGACCTACAACCTGAACGACACCAATCAATTTTCGCTAACCTACAGCAGAAGAATTAACCGCCCAAATTATCAGGACTTAAATCCATTTGAATACAAGCTCGATGAGTTGAGTTATCAACGCGGTAATCCCTTTCTCCAACCACAATATGCCAACGTGCTGGAGCTGACACATACTTACTTCTACGCTGTAAACACATCGCTAACCTACAGCTATACGAGAGACTTTTTTACAGAGGTAACTGATACCACAGAAATCAACCGAAACTTTATTTCTACTCAAAATCTTGGATTCCAGGATTGGATAGGCTTGAACATCAGCGCTCCGATACCCATTAACAAATGGTGGAATGCTTTTGTGAACCTCAACGGTGGACGTCTTCACAACAAAGCCGATTTTAAAGACGGCAGAACAATAGATGTGGAAGTATGGTCCTATAATCTTTTTGCGCAAAATACTTTTACCCTACCCAAAAATCTATCTTTCGAATTGAGCGGATGGTTCAGCGGGCCGGGGGTTTGGGGCGGAACTTTTGTGTTCAGACCTATGGGTAGCATTGATATGGCGTTGAAAAAAGATTTTATGGATGGCAGAGCATCACTGAGGGTTGCATTGGGAGATATTCTTTATTCGAATCAGTGGAGGGCAACTTCAAAATTCGGCGGACTGAACATGACCGGAGGAGGTGGATGGGAAAGTCGCCAGTTGCGCGTGAACTTTACCTATAATTTCGGAAACCAAAAACTCAAGATGAGGGAACACAAATCCGGCGCGGATGATTTGAAGGACAGGGTGAAATAGCGGGGCGATAATTTTACATTGTTGTTCGACTAAAAAAAGTTTCATACCTATGGCACTCGGATCATACAAGTACTTTTTACACCTGACTAAATTTGGGCACTACAATATGTACCGTGCCTATGGCACTCGGATCATCCACACACTTTTTATACCGTCCCAATGGGCAATGTCATTAAGTTAAGGAATTGGCACATACGGAAAAGTCCCGGAGGGACGACCTTTTGGTAGTTTGTAATTGGATACCAAAGGGCCGCCCCGCTGGGGCTTTGGGGATAGCACCGGAATCATTTCTACCAAAGGGCCGC
>JANNEQ010000023.1:0-67699 GCA_031378885.1 Flavobacteriales bacterium | reverse complement strand
TGTGAGCTTTCCGCTCAAAACTTCCAATACAACCTTGCGCTTGAAATCGGTTGAAATTGTTCTTGGTGTTGCTTTCATTGTCCGTCTTTTTGTTGACTTTTCAACAGGTAAAACGGTCAACTTTTTTCAGGACGAGACACTCACATGGCTTAGGCTGGAGCCCCCCTCGAAACAGTTTGGAGCGTATAATTTGTTGTTCAGTCCCATCGTCTGAATTACCGGAACTCCCGGGCAATATAAATTATTCGCTATACCAGGTTGAGCAACGGGTGGAAAAAATGGGCAAGGATCGTCCAATCCATTCTGAGGTGGATCTAAAGCATTGAATGGCCCCAAATCAGAGGGGCTCAATGCATATTGAAAATCATACATGGCACAGTTGACCATGCCACCAGAGGTGTGTTCCAAAAAAGGCAACGTAGCGTCGCTATTTCTGATGTGCAAATCATATCTTGAAAAATAATTATATGTCGCACCAAAAACACTATTTCCATCTGGGCCTATCAAACTGTTGAACCCTAAAGTGTGAGTTGCCTCGTGCAATAATGTGGCAAACAAATCGACTTGAAAAAAATCTGCTGCGTCTGCTATGCCATTGTAAATAACGGGAAGATCACTTCTATAGAAATTATATGCGATATATCCATGGAATAAATCAGGTGTAGCATTCTGCAGTTGCCCACCAGTTGAAAAAATCGGGGTTGTAAAAGTACCCCAGGGATCCCTGCCAGTTTGTAAATTTTGCCAAACCAATCCATCTACGATTCCTCCGTAATCTGGATCACTGACTGATATGAGCTCATAAAAACTTGAACCAACAGCCAATGGTGTAAATGGGCCCGCGGCCTCGATATCCGGAATTGGATCGGGGGTCAAATCATTCGCATCCAATACATCTTCTAATGGTCTGAACCATATCCTGACGCGGTGAGCCCCACTATTTGCGTCGCATCCTGTATTCAAAAAGGCTGAAATTTGTTCAAATACTCTACAGGCAATAGCCTGATTTGCTGGTCCATTCACCGGTAGGCCATTTACTTCTGTGTCAAGGGAATGGAAACCACTTCCCAATTCAAAGTAAAGTTCAAAATCATTGCCCGCTAAACAAGGGCCATCCAAAGATATGGGCGTCCCGCCTCTATTGACCGAAAAGCCACTGGGTTGTTCGGGTTTGACAATCAAGTCCTCTAAAGCATAAGAAGTTCCAAATCTATCGTAAACCCTTTCGTAAAGGCCATCGATAGACATCTGAACGGCATCATCCTGTCCAAAAACAGAATTCGCGATAAAACCGAGCAAACAAAGCAACAATAAGATTCGTGCATTTTTCATTTTATGATAAATAGGTTATGGTTTAATAAAGATTTGCGCTAAGCCTGACAATGCATGGTTTTTCAGGCAACTTAGCAGTGGCAATGATGGGCACAATGAGTAGCGAATTCTTATCGTTTTTTCTGATAAAATATCGGTAAAGCTGATATTTTATCGGAAAAGATGATAGGAGTTTCGGGAAATTTTAATCAACAATTCCCGACATAGTGAAAATAATTTTTACTTTCGTCGGACAATTAATCAGAAAATAATAATCATAAAGAACTATATGGTGAATAATACACAATTTGCACTTGCCATTCGCACATTGAGAATCTCCAAAGGCATCAAACAAGAAGTGCTGGCCGAACAAATCGGTTATTCTCAAAGTTACCTTTCGGAACTTGAAAACGGGAAACACCATTTTACATTGGAGCTTTTGCAAAAACTCGCGCACGTATTTGAATGTGAGTTGGCCGATCTGATAAAATTAGTGCAATAACACTTCCGGATAGAGAGCAGTTGGATCAACAGGCATTTCCAGGACATCTTTCCGGAAAAATTTATTATGCCGTTTATGATACGCAGCCGTTTTGTGGTGGTCATGATAAAAAAATAATCCGCCATCTTTGGACTATTTCAACAATCAGAACTGGTATTAGACAACCCGTGCATTAAAAGAACTTTTATCCGTGTTCGAAAATCCGTATTCGATTTTATCTTTTCGCGCTTCACCCGAAATCCATTTGTAATAATTTTTTCGTTTTCTAAAAAATTATTACACTGTAATAAAAAAATAAATTCTCGAAAAATTATTACACTGTAATAAAAATTTTCAAACCCAAAAAATTATTACACTGTAATAAAAAAAATCGGATTCAAAATTTTATTACAAATTCACCACCCGTCCCACATCGAATCCTCTCATTTTGCCCCCAATTAAATTTTAAAACTGGCCCATCGCAAACACACCGACAAAGCCTACATTTGCCACCCAAATGAGAATATTCTGACAATGTCCCAGATAGAACTTCTACTTCCCAAAATGGGAGAAAGCGTAGCCGAAGCTACCATCATCAAATGGCTCAAAAGCGAAGGCGAAGCCGTAAAAGCTGATGAACCTATAATAGAAATCGCCACAGACAAAGTTGATAGTGAAGTGCCTTCTCCTGAAGATGGTGTGCTTCTCAAACAACTGGTGAAAGATGGTGATGTGGTACAAGTGGGCCAGCCCATTGCACTTATAGGCACCGGAAGTTCTACCCAAACTTCTGCTCCTGTAGTACAGGCAGCGCAAGCTGCACCAGTGGCTGCTGCAACTGTTGCCGCACCAGTGGCTGCTGCTGTTGTTTCCGCTCCTGCTGAAACCATGGTTTTGGCTGGAGAAATTCTCAAAGACGGTCCATCTGGTCGATTTTACTCTCCGCTTGTGCGCAATATTGCCAAAGCAGAAGGCATTGCCATGGCCGAACTCGAAGCCATTCAAGGCTCCGGTTCAGGTGGAAGAGTCACCAAGTCAGATATTTTATCGCACGTTGAAAATCGCCCGAAGTCAGGCTCGGCCACGGTTATTGCTGCGCCTGTAGCTACTGCCCCAGCCGTGGCAGCCTCATCAGGAAATGGTGTTAGTGCCAAAATCAATGAGCAGCCAGCTCAACCTGTAGCTACCGCACCCAAGCCGAAAGCCGCTATATCTGTTGGTCCAAACGACGAAATCATCGAAATGGACAGAATGCGCAAACTCATAGCCGAACACATGGTGATGAGTGTGCAAACCAGTCCGCACGTCACTTCTTTTGTAGAAGCCGACGTAACCAACCTGGTGATGTGGAGAGAAAAAGTGAAGAAAGCCTTCGAGGCAAAAGAGAAAACCAAATTGACTTTCACTCCTTTATTCATAGAGGCTTTGGTGAAGGCCATCAAAGATTTCCCGATGATCAATATTTCGCTCGATGGCGATAAAATCATCAAGCGCGGCGACATTAATATAGGTATGGCTGCGGCCTTGCCAAGCGGCAACCTCATTGTTCCGGTAATCAAAAATGCAGACAGGTTGAATCTTGTGGGTCTGGCCAAAAAGGTCAATGATCTTGCTGACAGAGCCAGAAACAACAAATTACTTCCCGATGATATTCAGGGTGGTACATATACACTGACCAACGTGGGAACTTTTGGAAACGTAATGGGCACTCCCATTATCAATCAGCCTCAGGTAGCCATTATGGCCGCCGGAGCCATTCGCAAAAAGCCCGCGGTAATTGAAACACCCAATGGAGATGCAATTGCTATCCGCCACTTTATGTTCTTGAGTCACAGCTACGACCACAGGGTAGTCGACGGCGCATTGGGAGGATCTTTTGTGCGCAGAGTGGCAGATTATCTTGAGGCCTGGGATATGAACCGCGAAGTGTAACCTTCTGAGGATACTGGCTTAAAATTTTCGAACAAAGTACAATACCTAATTTTACTTTGATATTCTGTACAATGCTTATTCTACAAGGGATTTCAGGAGAATTTCCATTCAGTTTTCAGGACAAAGTGGGCACATTGTTTTGCACAAGGGTTTCTGATTACAATGGAATGATCTATTTTTTATATCTTCGGGCGCTAAACCACCTTATTTAGTTCTAATTACAGCAAATCAGATGAAACGTTTTACATTTTCAATTTTATTGTTGGGGGTCTTTTTATCTGCCTTTAGTCAGGCTCCGGTGCCGCCAGGCAATAACTTCGGCGCTAGATTTCTGGAGGCTAACACACTCATGGAGGAAAAGCTTTGGTCGCAATCAATAGATAATTGGCTGAAACTGCTGGAGGAAGAGCCCAACAATGCCAACCTCAATTACAAAATAGGCTATTGCTATTTGCAAACGGCCAATTCCAAAAGAGAAGCGCTTCAATATCTCGAGGCTGCCTCTGTAAAAAAATACAGAAAGAATTACGATGCCACGGATGCTTCTGAAACAAGGGCACCAATTCAGGCTTTGTATTATCTTGGAAGAGCTCAGGCCTTGAGCCTTAAGCTGGACGATGCCATTGCCAGTTTCGAAAAACTTCAGAAAGAATTGGGTCCAAAACACTTAATGTATGCTGATGCGACCAGACAACTTGAAATGGCCCGTGAAGCAAAGTCGCAAATGGCCAGTCCCAAGAATTACATCATCACCAATGTCGGCCCGGTTATCAATAAACAAACGAACGACTACAGCCCGGTATTGTCGTTGGATGAAAGTACCATGTTCTTCACAAGCCGTCGTCTGCGCGCAGATACTTCGAACAGTAAAGTAATTGATATCGATACAGGCGAATGGAAAGAAGACGTTTATCAATCATTCAAAAGTGAAGAAGGTCTTTGGACGGAACCTGAAATTCTGAACCTGAACACCAATGAGCACGATGCAACCATCAGTGTATCACCAGATGGTCAGATGCTCTTTATTTATCGCGACAACTACGGAGACGGAACCATTCTTTCCTCACAACTTGTCGGTGAAACATGGAGCGAGCCTATCCTTTTAGGTTCTGACATCAATACGCAATATTGGGAAACACACGCCACCATTTCTGCTGATGGAAATACACTTTTCTTCGTCAGCGATCGTCCAGGTGGATTGGGTGCACGTGATATATACAAGTGTGTAAAACTCCCCAATGGAGAGTGGAGCCGCTCGCTTAATCTTGGTCCTGTAATTAATACACCCTATGCAGAAGATGCGCCTTTCCTCACACCAGATGGCCGCACATTGTACTTTGCATCACAAGGTCATAAGAACATGGGTGGATTCGATATTTTCTTTTCTAAGCTAGGAGAAGATGGCGAATGGAGTGCACCTGAAGCAATGGGTTATCCATTGAACACAGTAGATGACGATGTGTTCTTTGTTCCAATGGGCGACGGACGCCGTGCTTATTACTCTTCTGAAAAAGATGGCGGTTATGGTTTGAAAGATATTTATCTTGTGGACATGCCGGATATTACGAATGAAAGTAATCTTGCCGTATTGAAAGGATTTATTATCGCGGCAGATGGAGAGCAATTGCCTGAGGACTTGAGAATTCTTGTTACCAACAGCAAAAGCGGAGAGGTTACTGAATATCGCCCTCGTCAGAGAGATGGCGGTTACCTTGCCATTCTTGCACCTTGTACGAATTACCACGTAGAGTATTTCAAAGGAAAAGAAATGATCAAGGATGATGACATCAACGTTCCATGCGGAAGCAGTTTCCAGGAAATCGAACGTGAGGTTTACATCCTTCCTGTAATAACAGAAAACAAGCCTGAGGTGAAACCTCAACTTAAGCCTGAGGAAAAAGATGAAGAAGTTATCGCCCCTGTAGTTGCTCCAAAAGGCGGTAACAATGAAATCAAAGATTTTAAATACGATCCAAACGATCCGATCAATACGCAGTTTATCGAAGCGCTTGCTTTTGCGCAATTCTCAAGATACTTCGTATATGACTTTACAGACTTTGGTAAAGAAGAAACCGAGTACACCAAATTCATCGGCGATGTAAAGAAAATAATATTATTGGGTAAGAAGCCTGTTATTACTATTGAATCAAGTGCATCGAGGGTTCCTTCATCCAGATTTAAAACAAACGAAGAACTAACCTCTTGGAGAAATAAGACTGCTGAAGATCAAATTAAGGAAGCCTTGCTGAAACTTGGTTTGACCGAGGGAAAAGATTACACCTTTGGAACACCTGTTAAATTGGTACAGGGTAAGAAATACGAGAATGATGCACAGAAGAGCCGACTTATTTATGAGCAGTTCCAGTACATCAAGATCAAAGCACAGGGATAACACAAACGTGTTTCCTAAAATCGAAAAAGAGAAACCCCTCGGATACTCCCATCCGGGGGTTTCTTTTGCTACCTTGGGTGAACTTTCGATTCACCAGCTACTCTGTGCAAGATGAACGCAATACTTTTATAGAATATTTTATCCGCATAAAAAAAAGCTTCACATGAAATTAAATCTTAAGAAACCACTGGCCTTTTTCGACCTTGAAACAACAGGTACAGATGTAGGCAGGGACCGCATTGTAGAAATAGCCATTGTGAAAGTGATGCCGGATGGACAGATCAATACATTGCCCATAACCGGAGCGGAAAACAGGTTGCTCATCAATCCGGAGATGCCAATTTCTATAGAGTCATCTGTGATTCATGGTATTTATGCAGAGCATATCGAAACGGCACCAACCTTCAAAGAAGTAGCGCCCAAATTATTTAAGTTTTTATTCGATTGCGATCTGGCAGGATTTAATTCCAATAAATTCGATATCCCTTTGTTGGCAGAAGAATTTCTCAGGGCTGAAATTGATTTCACTGTAGAAGGAAGAAACCAGATAGATGTACAGGTACTTTTTCACATGATGGAGCCGCGCAATCTCAGAGCGGCTTACCAATTTTATTGCGATAAAAATCTCGATGGAGCGCACGAAGCATTACCAGATACAATTGCCACTTACGAAGTATTTGCAGCAATGCTGGATAAATACGATGGTGTAGAAGTGGAAGATTCCAAAGGAAATACGACCATTCCGGTGGTGAATGATATGGACCTGATCCATAAACTCTGTGAGCGAAGAAAAAAAGCAGACCTCGCTTCACACCTTATGTTCAATGATCAGGATCAGGTTGTTTTTAATTTTGGCAAATACAAAAACAAAGCGGTGATAGAAGTATTCCAATCCGATCCGGGATATTTCAGTTGGATGATGAACGCTGAATTTCCATTGTACACCAAAAAAGTATTGAAGGAGATTCGCGATAAAATGAAGTCGGCCTAATCAACACCTTCAAGTTAGTGCAGCACAAAGAAAAACAATCCATTCGTATTACGGTTTTGGTGAGTAATGATTTGGAGCACGATCAGCGCGTGGCCAAAGTGTGCAGGACATTGTCCGATATGGGTTGGCAAATTACCCTTGTTGGAAGAATGCTACCCGACAGCAAACCATTTGAGCGCCCTTACGAAATCAAGAGATTTAAATTATTCTTTGAAAAAGGAGCGTTGTTTTATGCCTCGCTCAATATTCGTTTGTTCTTTTATCTGCTTAACAAAAGCACTGATGTGATATTGGCCAATGACCTGGATACTTTGCTGCCGGCCTATATAATTAGCAGAATAAAAGGAAAAAGGCTCGTGTACGATTGTCATGAGTATTTTACAGAGGCAGAAGGATTGACAGGCCGTTCATTTCCAAAACGAATATGGGAAAAAATAGAAGGTTGGATTTTTCCTAAATTGAAATACGTTTTTTGTGTGAATGAGACAGTGGCTAATATATATACTGCCAAATATGACGTGCCGATTCGGGTAGTAAGAAATATTCCTTTTTTAGAATCCAATCAGGTTCAGGTTAGCCGCAGAGAATTGGGTTTGCCCGAAGATAAAAAAATTGTATTGCTGCAGGGAGCCTATATAGATCCGGATCGCGGAGGTGCAGAACTTGTAGAAAGTGTAAAATATACACAGGCCGTCTTGCTCCTTATAATAGGTGCAGGTCGCGACATAGAGAACCTCAAACAAAAAGTAAAAGAGCTGAATCTGGAGGCAGATGTAAAGTTTATGCCCAGAATGCCTTTTGCTGAATTGCGCAAGTACACGGCAGTTTCTGACCTTGGAATTTCTATTGATAAGCCGGTGCACCTGAACTATACCTATTCTTTGCCCAATAAATTATTCGATTATATACATGCCGGAATACCTGTTTTGGTAAGTAACCTGCCTGAGCTTAAGCGAATAGTGAATAATTGGCAGGTGGGAATGGTATTGGATGAAGTTACCCCACATAAAGTGGCAGCAGCCATAATGGAAGCACTTCAAAGTCCGGAGTACGGCATGTGGAAAACGAATTGTGTATCAGCACGTAAGGAATTGAACTGGCAAAAGGAAAGCGAAATCATCAGGGAAGTTTATAGTGCAATAGAGCGTGATCTTAGCCGAACGAAGTGAGTTTCTTATAGAAAAATTTCATCACCGAAAATACCTGTGTAGCAAGTGAGATGGGAAAGGATAGTCTGTTTCCTTTCATTTTAATTTCTTCTTTATACAGACGAAAGCCAAAATTTTTGGAGAGTCCGCCAGCCTCGCAGCGGGCTATGATCAAGTCAATTCTTTTGGCTTCAGTATTTTTTTGAAGGAGTAAAAGATGAAAGTCATAATCAGCCAGAACCTTATATGAAGCATTAAATCTGAAACTACCGAAGAGGCTTCGATGGTAGAATGCACTTTGCTGGTGAAGCCGGTTGCGCCAAATGAGTGACTTGTTAAACGAGCTTTTATGAATCCGGGGAACTTTTTTATGTGCTGCATTGAGGTTTTCAATATCACCAAAGATGATTTTAGCATTACCATTGAACAGCAGGCTTACTTTGAGTAATACATCATCAGAACTAAACGCATCGTCAGCACCCAGAATATAAACCCAATTTCCCAGGGCCAGATTGAGCCCTTTGTTCACGGCATCGTACACACCATTATCCGGCTCCGACACAAGATGTGCTATTCTATTTTCAAATGAGTGTATAATTTCTAAAGAGCCGTCTTTAGACCCTCCGTCAATTATAATCAATTCAAAATCAGAATATTTTTGGTCAAAAATGCTCTTTAAGGTTCTCCCTATCGTACTGGCCGAATTGAAAACAGGGACAATAATTGAGAGAACCGGACCTTCCATCAGGCAGGCAGATTATGAAAATGTTCGATATTGGTTGTTTCTCTGATAGTGTACTCATCACACACTATTATTCGGCTGTTAAATTTCTGCATGGTGGCATAATCGTGCGATGCCATGATAATGGCTGTTCCTGCTTTGCTTATGGCCAGGAGTAGATTGAGGATTTCGAGGCTGGTCTTTGGGTCCAGGTTTCCCGTAGGTTCATCGGCCAGGATAAGGTGTGGAGTATTGAGCAAGGCTCTTGCAATGGCCACCCGTTGTTGTTCTCCACCGCTGAGTTCGTGTGGCATCTTGTGACCTTTGCCGTCCAGTCCGACCAATTCGAGAACACTTGCCTGGCGGCTTGCTATAGCTTTTGTGTCGTCCCATCCGGTAGCCCTTAACACAAATTCCAGGTTATCATTTACGCTCCGATCGGTGAGTAATTCAAAATCCTGAAAAACAATACCCAGTTTCCTTCTGAGGAACGGAATCTGACTGCGTTTCATTTTGGTAAGATCGTAGCCGCAGCAGACGCCAGAACCTTTTAACAATGGCAGATCCCCATAGATAGTTTTGAGCAAACTACTCTTTCCACTGCCCGTTTGGCCAATAAGGTAGATGAATTCGCTGGAGTTGACCTGAAGATTAACATCCCTGAGGATGACATTTTCGATCTGGCGGATTTCTGCGTTTTCAAGTTTGATGATGATTTCTGGTTCTGACATGGAATAAAAACTTTAGATGCAAAAATTGGAAGGGTTCGGGAATATCGAGCCGTTGTTTGGTTGTCTTTATTAACAATGTCAAAATTCGTTTATTGCCTTCGAATCAGGATGTAGTTTGGAAATGCACAGATGAAAACTGATAATTGTCATGAAAAAGTCATTGCTACTATGGGTCTGGAGCATTACCTCATCCGTTTTATAGTGCTTTTTTTCGCCCGAAACAATTCTTAAATTGCTACATTAAGCATATCGGGAAGTGTTAATTTTCGAAGAATTTTAGGGACGTGTAAAAAACTTAGTTTTGCAGTTATCAACAAAAGGAGTCAAAATAAAATTCTCATTTTGAATGAATCGAATTGAAAAACGAATATCCGGAGCTTCGAAATGTCTGTTTTTGTTCAGATTTTTTGTATTAGTGCATCACTTCAATTATAACAGATTAACTGAGAGGTAAATTTTCAAACGGTTAATAGCGCACTCAAAAAGTCGGGAAATTCGAACTGATATTGGGTTTATTGGACTTCAGTATCGTCTAACTTAGCCTCTTACAACTAGCAAAATATTTTATTATGTATGGACCAGAAATGGGGAAGTTATATTCCCGTGTTCGGCTGATGCAGGAGGTTACTGCCGCCGATTTATGCGAAGCTTGCGAACTGTCAAGATCGCACTTATCAGAAATTGAAAGTGGCAAGGCCAGTGGATCTCACAGTACATTTACCAGAATTGGTGAATACCTGGAGGTTCCGCTCATTGCAGCCGAGA
This sequence comes from Flavobacteriales bacterium, assembly GCA_031378885.1. Taxonomy (GTDB): domain Bacteria; phylum Bacteroidota; class Bacteroidia; order Flavobacteriales_D; family Sanyastnellaceae; genus JANNEQ01. The sequence continues at coordinate 57,227 of JANNEQ010000023.1, read as the reverse complement.
TTTATGTCATGAGTGCGAATAAAAAGCAGGAAAAAAAGCTGAAGAAGTTTTTGGCTGCTGCTCTTGATGAGGCTCTATCCGCTTATCCAATCCTAAAGGATGTCGGAAAACTCTGATTTTAGAGTTTGAGAACCTTAAAACTGATGCTTTAAATTTAGAGATCTCATGTCTCTATTCATGTGGCTTTCTTTATCTCTGAGTTGTCTTTGGGGCTTAGGTTTCATTTCTAATGAGATAGGCCTTCGGCAGAATTGATTCAGATGGCAAACAAAATAGAGGCGTTGGTTGTGATTCATACTTCCTTACAGGGTTGTAATTGGTCAATATAACCGACGCCGTTTTGAATTATCTTTAGAACTAGGAAAAACAGTTTAGGGCCTTATTGGCAATACTTCAAAAGAGGGATCGCTTGGTTCCCTCTTTTTTTGAAGGATAAGTCAGAGAATGTATGCCAGCTTATACCAATGTTCATTTCAATTTAGTCCATGCCGTAGATGAAATCATTCAGTGGTAAATACCGAGCGAGTAGCTGTTTAGTACAATCAAGCGCAGCGCAGATTGGACTAAAACAGATACCAAATCGGTATTATTTATTGTGATCAATACCAAATGTTGTGGATTGCTCTGGTACATTTCGAACAATGTATGTTTGTCTTGAACACATTGTGGTTCAATCGCATTAAATGTCGCGGGCTTTATTAGCCCCTACCTGCTTATGGCTTATGCGGCTGATCTTTAGTGACCTTAGGCTTATGCAAACAAAAAAACCGAAAACAACAATAAGGTCATTTCCGGTCTTTTGAATTTTATGTGGCATTCTGCAATGCGAGTGCACCTCACGTACTTATTTTATTCAACGACAAATATTTTGTCCTCAAGTTTAGGATTGATTTTATATTGGTCGATGGTGATGATGAACTGTTGTGGACCGGCATTTTGCTGTATCTGCATGGGTACCTTAATTCCCTCTACATCTTTGTAGTTCTGGTAAATGGTCTCTACTGTTACACTTTCTTCGCCTTCACCTTCTGTGCTGCTCGTCTTTAATTTTAATCCGCTGGCCACACTAAAATAATCAGTGCTTGATGTTCCGTCGGCGTTCATCAACTCTACCACATAAACATCTTCACCGTCTAACTTGTCAATTCCTTTCAGAACCGGTGTGATTTTGTATTGGTCGTAATGAAGCTCTGCCAGAAGATCCATTTCGCGCTTTACGTCGTCAATATCTCCTTGTTCCATTGGTTGCTTCTGTCCCATTTGCGAGACGTATCCTTTGGTTCCATTGAATTTCCGTTCCATTACAGCCATATCACCCATCATGACATTCACGGCGTATTTCGCATTGTCTTTCATTTTTACATTCATATCGAACGACATGGGTCCCATGCTCATCTTACCTTGTTGCTCGAAAGATTTTACAGCCATCAATTTGTCTTTACCCCCAATGGCTGTGATATAATTGTTGAGCACTGAGGCTGCAGTAACTCCATTGGGTGCGGGTTGCAACTCTACGAACGGTGTACCATCAGGATTGAGTATATCCACTTTTTTGCTCGAGGCGAACACGGCCAGTTTCGAAGCAACTTCTTTGTTGCCCACAACTGTAATGTGAGCATTCGAAGGCTTGATTACTTTTTTTGCAATCGCCTGCACATCAGCCGCAGTAATTGCGCTTAATTTCTGAAGATAAGTTTCGTAATAATCTTTAGGCAATCCATATTTCTGAATATTAAGTGCGAAATTCGCTATGGTCTGCGGACGCTCAAGCGAACGCGCAAAACTTCCTGTCATAATATTTTTTACTGTTTGCAATGTGCTGTCAGGCACCGGTTCATTCACCAATCTCTGCATTTCGTATAAAATCTGGGTAATTGAACTATCGGTCACTTCATTTCTTACACTGGCACCTGCACTAAAAAATCCCACCACATCGTCAGACTGAATCGAAGAATAAGAACCATAAGTATAGGCCTTGTCTTCTCTCAGATTTTGCATCAACCTGGTTTGAAATCCGCTTCCGCCGAGAATGTTATTCAATACACTTGCAGCAATGGCGTCCATTGTTCCTGGTTTGAGGTCGATCGGATAGGTAACATCAATAACACTTTGTACAGCGCCGGGAACCGGAACGAAAGCCACCTGGTTTGCTTCGGGGGCTTTTGGCATCGGGAATTTACTCGACTTAACTTGTCCTTTCTGCCATCCGCTGAAATACTTCTGTGATTGGACTTTGGCTTCTTCAAGATTAATGTCGCCAACAATAACTAAGTAAGCTACATCTGGCTTAAAGTATGATTTGTAGTAACCAACAAGGTCATCTCTTTTGATATTTCCAATAGATTCTTCTGTCATAGTCTCGCCATAAGGATGCGTGTTTCCGAAGTTCAGCATGTTTCCGATTTTCGAAGAAATCTGATCAGGATCTGTCTTTTCATTTTGAAGACCAGAAATGGCTTGTTTCGAATACTTGTCTATTTCATCCTGAGGGAATGATGGATTGAGCAAAACATCACTCATCAATTGAAGGAAATTGTCAGCATGTTTTTTCAAACAGCTTCCGAAGACGCCAGTTGAAGAAGTGCTCAATGAAGCTCCCATGAAATCCACATTTTCATCGATCTGGGCTTTGGATTTTGTAGCAGTGCCATTGGCCATAAGATCGCCGGCCATGGAGACATAGCCCGCTTTTGTGCCTTCCAGAACAGGATCAATATCCAGGTTGATACTATAGGACACACGAGGTAATTTGTGGTTTTCCACCACAATTACTTTAAGGCCATTGTCCATAGTAAACATCTGGTATTGGCCGATTTGAATTTTTGGAGCAGGCCCGGCAATTGGAGCTTTGCTTCGGTCAACTTTGGGTGCTTTGCAGGCGGCAATAATAATTGCCGTCATCACAAATGCTATATAGGTAAAACGTTTCATTTCTTTTTTGTGTTGATATAAATAACGAATTGAACTTTGTAGTAGATAATTACTTTACCAGATTGGGATCATGTAAGAAGTAAAGCACCACGCGGTTGTCCGTAGCATAATATTTTTTCGCGACGTTGAGCAGGTCAACTTTGGTTACTGCCATGTAGCGCTGGATTTCAGTATTGATCAGGTTGGTGTCGCCGAAGTACATATAATAGTTGGCAAGGCTTTCAGCAATACCGGCTACTGTGGAGTTGCGGGTAATAAAATCCACTTCCACCTGATTTTTCAATTTTTGAAGTTCATCATCTGTTACTTCCTGAGTTTTCACTTTATCGAATTCTTCATTAATAGCAGCTTCAACCTGTGCAGCTTCTACTCCCATGCTGGCAAGTCCAAAAGCCAGTGTCAGCCCCGGATCTTCAAGATTGTATGTAAATGCTCCACAGAATAGCGCAAGTTGTTTTTCATCAACTAAAGACCTGTTGAGTCTTGAGCTCTGTCCCTGAGAAAGCAACTGGTTCAACATATCCACAGCGTAGAAATCAGGAGTTCCCTGTGCAGGAATGTGATAAGCCTGAAGTACCATGGGAAGTTGATCTTTTACGCCTATCTCATCGCGTACTTCACCAGAGTTGGTTGGCTCTGTTACAGTTGGTCTTGGAATCGGAATGGTTCCTTTGGGAATTTCACCAAAATATTTTTTGATCAGCGCCTTGGTTTCTTCCACGTTAAAATCTCCTGCGATACTCAATACAGCATTATTGGGCACGTAAAATGTTTTGTAAAAATCGACGAAGTCTTGTTCTTTGGCTGCATTCAAATCGTCGAGACTTCCAATGGGCGCCCAGGCATACGGATGCACTTTGTAGGCATGACGCAATGCTTCGGGGAAAAGATTTCCATATGGCTGGTTGTCGTATCGCTGGCGTTTTTCTTCCTTCACCACTTCGCGCTGTGTTTCTATGCCTTTCATCTCCACTTTCGCGTGCATCATGCGCTCACTTTCCAGCCACAGACCGAGTTCGATCTGATTGCTGGGCAGAATTTCATAATAGAAAGTCCGGTCCTGTGAAGTGTTGGCATTCAGTCCGCCGCCTGCATTTTCTACATATTTTGCATATTCACCGCGACCGATGTTGTCTGAGCCTTCAAACAAAAGGTGTTCGAAGAAGTGCGCCATTCCGGTACGACCAGCAGTTTCGTTTTTCGAACCTACGTGGTACATCACCGTAACGGCCACTATAGGAGTGGAGTGATCTTCATGCAGAATGACATGCAGGCCGTTTTTCAAATCAAATTCTGTGAATTTGATATTTTGGGCTTTTGCTGTAAAACTGCTGATTATCAGACCAGTCAGGCAAAGTGAAATTGAATATTTCATGAAATTTATAAGTTGATTTGGTCAGCGAAAATAGTCAACACAAGTCATTCAGGCTATATATTGATGTAAAAGGTGATCCGTCGGGTTAAATGGCCATTTGAACGGACGATTTTTGTCGGTAAATTTTAAAAATCTCAAGATAAGAAATAATGATCTCAATACTTTTGCGGCTAAATCGACGAACACATCAAACATAGTTTTGGCTTTACCTTAGTTTGAAAGTGATGCGAGAGATCGGCACCTCCGGCTAAACCTAAAGTTCACTGTTTCAAAGAACCCTTTGTGACTTAGTGTTAAAATAAATGGTAATTTGAATGATTCTCATGGCTATAATGCCCTGCAAGTGAGTGGGCAATTTTTAATTGGACGGATTCTTCTGAATATCTACTTACAAGAATAGCTTTACAGACTAGTCGATATAAAACCATAATTTTGACTTTAGCTTGATTTGATAGTGGTGCGAGAGATCGGCCCGCCCTTCAAAAAACAAAGTTCACCCGTTCAAAGAACCCTTTGTGACTTAGTGTTAAAATAAATGGTAACCTGTAAATGGATGAACAGAACAAATCTAGTTTTGGCTTTGGCATAGCTTGAATGTGATGCAAGAGACCGGCCCTCCCGACAACCCCAAAGTTCACCCGTTCAAAGAACCCTTTGTGACTTAGAGTTAAAATAAATGGTAATTTGAATAATTCTCATGGCTATAATACCCCGCCAGTCAGCGATCTTTTTTAGTCAGAAGGGATATCCTCGGTGAAATGGAAATATTTCTCCAGCCATATTACAAAGCAAAAATAATTTATTCGTGATAATTGGGTAAGCCTTGTATTTCGCTACCGTTTTTCAGATTGGAATTAATGGCAGTACTTGATTAATTTGCACCACTTAATTCCCAATACAAAAAAAAGTGAATACAACCACAATTGAACCCACGCATCAACTTTCGCTTACAGAAATTCGTCAGATTATTGAATCAGCACATCAATTGACTTTATCGGCAAATGCCATTGCAAGAATTGAAAAATGCCGCAAATACCTGGATGAACATTTGGTAGAAATGAATGCTCCGGTTTATGGAATCAATACCGGATTCGGTTCGTTGTGTAATACTGTTATTCCAGACGATCAACTCGAACTGTTGCAACGCAATTTGCTACTTTCTCATGCCTGTGGTATGGGCGAAGAAGTAGCGCAGCCTGTAGTGAAACTCATGTTGCTTTTGAAAATTCAGGGGCTCAGTCACGGGCATAGTGGAGTTCAGGTGGAGACCGTTCAAAGGTTGGTGGATTTTTACAACCACAATATTATTCCGGTGATTTACCAGCAAGGTTCATTGGGCGCTAGTGGCGATCTCGCCCCACTTGCTCACATGTGTCTGCCTCTCATGGGCGAAGCTGAAGTTTATTATCAGGGAAAAAAAATGCCTTCATCCGAAGCGCTTGCACATGCCGGATTAAAGCCGGTAGTGCTAAAAAGCAAAGAAGGATTGGCATTGATCAATGGAACTCAGTTTATGAGTGCGCATGCTACCTGGTGTTTGATTGAAAGCGAAAGATTGATCGAAAAAAGCGAAGTTATTGCGGCCATGTCGTGCGATGCATTCGATGCGAGGCCCGAGCCTTTCGATGCGCTTACCCATTTGATACGTCCGCACGATGGGCAGCTTCAGGCAGCAAAACGGATGCGCGAAATTTTAAATGGAAGTGAGATTCACAGCAGAAAAAAAGAGCATGTACAAGATCCATATAGTTTTAGGTGTATTCCGCAAGTGCATGGCGCAAGTATGGATGTAATTTCTTTTGTAAAAAAGGTGGTCGAAACGGAGATCAATTCTGTGACAGATAATCCCATCATTTTTCCCGATGAAAATAAAATTATTTCCGGAGGAAATTTTCACGGTCAGCCTCTGGCAATGGCCTTGGATCAATTGGCCATTGCATTGGCAGAATTGGGAAGCATATCAGAACGCCGCACCTATAAGCTCATTGGTGGCACAAGATCACTTCCGGCTTATCTTGTGAAGAATGCAGGACTCAACAGTGGATTTATGATTCCACAATATACAGCCGCGGGAATAGTTTCGCAAAACAAACAACTCTGCACTCCCGCAAGTGTCGACACCATCGACAGCAGCAATGGCCAGGAAGACCATGTAAGTATGGGTGCCAATGCCGCTACAAAATGTTATCGGGTGTTGGAAAATTTGCGCAGCATATTCGCCATTGAGTTATTCACTTCTGCGCAGGCATTAGAATTCAGAAGGCCGGCGAAGAGTTCAGTGGCAGTGGAGAAGTTGCATTCACAGGTACGCGAGAAAGTAAAGTTTGTGGAAGATGATTGTTATATGCGCGAAGGAATGGCTGCGGTGCGGGACTTGATTTCGTGATGACTTGGTACATTCTAAGGTATGCAGTACATTTTTCTGAGTAAAAACTTTGACATTTTCCCAGACAATGGGTTTGTAGTTGTATTGATCCTGATATATTTATTGTTGCTCGTATTGTGTTCATTGAGCTGTTTATGGATTACAATTTTAGGTTTATTGAAACAAGACAAAAGTTACCAATCTGCTTTCCTTAAATGGTTGTGTGGAGCTATTGTTCTTTGGACACCCTTATGTGTTTTGACGCCAGAATTGTTGTGGATTCCTTTTAAAGTTTTGTTTATACTGACCATGGTAAATTTATACTTATACAGAAGAAGTAAAAGTCAGGAAGCTACTGAAAAGGGTTGAGGTTTTGTGCCATCTGTCATTTTTTTCGGCACATAATACCAATGTTCATTTTAATTTAGTCCATGCAGTAGATGAAATCATACAGTGGTAAATACCGGGAGAGTAGCTGTTTAGTACAATCAAGCGCAGCGCAGATTGGACTAAAACAGATACCAAATCGGTATAAAAAGACAATTCAACCGGCGCAATTTCCATTTGCAGGTCTGTTAATTTTACAAAAAAAAACAGAGTTGAAAGTAAGGTTGGTTGAAGACGATTGTTAGTATGTGCGCGAGGGAATGGTTACATTGCGGGAGTTGATTTCGTGGTTTTAAAACAGATGAATACAAACCTCGGGTTGATTGGCAAAGCCTTGTTGTAACACTTCATTTGGAATTTGGTATATTCGCTGAATAGGAATAACGATTGATATAGTATGAATACGACATTTGTGTTTTTAAGCCATCAGGTTAATGCAATAGGATCGTTCATTGAAGGGGGAATTTCAGTGCTGACAATTTATTTCCTAATGCTAGCGGTATCTTTACTTCTTTTTATAATTGGCACTTTGGCCAATTATTTTTATAAGAAGAAAGCAATTCTCAACTTTAACTTGATTATGCTTGGGATTAACGTGGTGCTTTTGTGGCCGTTTTTCACTTCTATTAATGGAATCATGATCATACTACTTTTGATCTTGTTGTTTTTTGTTTTTGTGAATATTCGTACCCTAAGAAGTATCGATGACGGCAAAGTAAAATAGTCAAACCACTTACTGGAGATTAACTTGAAATAAATAAGTAAATGACAATATTTTTTGTTCCTAAACTTAACGGAGTCCTGATGTTAATGACTTTAAGATGGTTTGAATTAGAATGAATAATCCCCATTTCAATATGACATTCTTTTTCCTGAATCACGGATACTTTCCAGTTGAATTTTTTTTTTTCGGTGCATTGCTATTGATAGCAATCGCTCTGTCATCAACGCTTTTTTTGATTACAACCATAATAAACTACGCCAGAAATGGCAGGAAATTGATGGTTTTTAATTTGGCTTTGCTCATTCTGAACATATTGCTTTGGATTCCGGTTGTGGATTTTTACCCTGATATAATAATGCTGCCATTGATCTTTCTGCTGGCTTTGACACTCCTTAATCTGAAGACAATGAAGGAAATTGAGAAGCGGAAATTAAATTAAATTAAATAGAACAATACGGTTATCAATCAAATGTCTTCTAAGGAACAGAGACAATGACTCTTTTTTTCACTATCTTCGTTAGAAATTAATACCAGACCTTTTTAAATGCGGATTATTTTTTTGAGTCTTAATGGATTGTCTGCTGAAGATTTACTACTCCCTCTTCTTTTTTTTGTATTATTGTTTATTGCTTCGCTTTTGCTCGTCATTTTTACGATCGTTAATTGCTTTAAAAGAAAAAGAAAAATGCTGGTTTTCAATTTTGTTATGCTTTTGCTCTGCTTTGTTTTAACGGCTTCCTTGCTCGGGAACTCTTCTGAATATTTGTTTGTTCCGTTTTCTATTTTATTACTTTTGGCTCTTGTTAATATCATCACGTTACAACAAATCAATAAAGGAGTCAAAAATTGATTCGCGCATATATAGCAATAGCAGCTTTGTTGATCGCAGGTATTGTGTACAGCTTTGTCAATTCTTTTCAGAAGAAAGAAGTACAAGCCACACCTGTTGTTTTAGTCGATGGAGTATTAAAGGAAAATTACCGCACCGAAATTTTAGATTCCGCTTCATTCGAATTATTAGCCGGTGCTCCACTGAGCGACAAACTCAATAGAGTAACGTCTGTTAAGCTCTGTTACGACCTTTCAAAAAAGACCCTGTATTTCATCAACTCGAAACGCTTTGAATTGCACTTTGATTTTTGCAATCAGGTTCTGGGCTACAGCGCCGGATTGATGATTTTTAATTCACGAAATTATACCAGCAACATTGCCCAGGAATATATCCTGGCTTCGCTCAACCATTACAAAGACCAAAACAAATATGTACTGGAACTTACCGGAAATACCAATCTTGAAATTGAAGGAATTGATTTGTTATACAATACCATTGCCGCTAAAACTTTTTTGAAGAATTCGGTTTACATCAACAACAACTCAAGCTACCTCGAAGAAATGATAGCCAAAGGCCAGATAAAACAGCCCATCATTTCTCCAACAGAATTGTACCAGAATCAGATTTTTCAGTGCATAGAAAAGGGCACAATCTACGGTCGTTTAAAAATGGTGGCCGATCTGGACAAAAATTTTGGGAAGATTGGAAATACAGATATCATCATTACAAAAGGAACACCGCTGAACATTCCACCATGCGCAGGTCTTATTACGGATGCCATTCAATCGCCATTGAGTCATATTCAGGTTTTATGTCACAACAGACACACCCCTTCGGCTTGCGATATTACCATCTGGAATAATCAGGACGTTGCTGCCTTGGACAATGAAATAGTGAAAGTTGTAATCAATACTGAAGGTTTGTTCATAGAGAAATGTACTGAGGCTGACTTTGCGGCGTGGCTGAAGCAACAGGTTCCCGGTGTACCGATATCCATTCAGTCTGACCTCACTGTTAAAACAATTCTGCCAATTGAGAAATGTCGTTTGAGCGACAGGAGCAGCGTCGGAAACAAGGCTGCTGCTTTTGGCGAGTTCGCCTGGCTTGCAAAAAAGCACAAGTCGATTTTTTCTGTACCGGAGAATGCGTGCGCTATTCCATTTTACTTTTATCACCAGCACATTCAAGATGCAAATATTCAAATGGCAATTGAAGGGGTATTTAATGCCAAAGGTGAAAATCAGGATAGTTTGGCAAAAGCATTAAAGGGTTTGCGCAAAGCCATCGAAGGTGTGCCGGTTGATCCGGATTTGATAAAAGCTATAGAAGACCACATTAAAAAAGACAATCAATTCGCGGCTTATCGTTTCAGGAGCAGTTGCAATGCCGAAGATATCGAGGGCTTTAGCGGAGCAGGGCTTTATACCAGCAAAACCGGAATGCTGAATTCTGAGGATAAGAGTATTGAACGCGCCATTAAGAAAGTCTGGGCCAGTGCGTGGAGTTATGCTGCTTTTCAGGAAAGAGAAATTCACCGCATCAACCACAGGGATATTGAAATGGGAATTTTAGTCCATAGAAGTTTTCCGGAGGAAGCAGAAAATGGAGTGGCCATTACCCGAAATTTATACAGACCTCAGTTTATTGGATTTACCATTAATATTCAGAAAGGCGACATCAGTGTGGTTCAGCCCAATGACAGTGTCATGTGCGAACAGTTTATCTGCATGGATGGCTCACAGCTGAATGTGTTGAATAGCGATATCACAACAGAGAGCATCACCTATAGCAGCCTTGAGCCTGGTCATTCGTTGCTTACTACAGATGAAACAGAAAGATTGTACAAGGCCCTGGAATTGGTGGAGAATCATTTTTATTACACTACCCGATGGAGTAAAAACCAATCGATCTATTATTTCGGAGTGGATGTGGAGTTCAAGTTCGATAATAATGGTCGGCTGTATCTGAAGCAGGCGAGGCCTTATGACTAGTTCGAATTGTTGGATTGCCTTTGTTGGTTTGAAAATTTCTTTATTCTGCTTTGAAACCCCATTATTTCAAAATGAAATTGTCCCTTGATTATTCATTCGTCACAGTGCTGCTTTAAACGGGCAAAACTTTTTCGTGGGCTAAAAATGTCTGTCCACATTTGAACCAGATTTAAAAATAAGTACAACAACACTTGAGACTATGAAAACAATATCCTTCTTTGTAGCATCGGCCATCATTTGCGCACTATTCGTATTTAACCCAATCATTCACAATGTTAGATTGTGTCTTTTCCTGCGGTAGGAATATAGAAGATAAACTAAACAAACAACACCAATTGCAGCGCTCATTACTTTTACAACAACTTTCAAGTTAGATATTGATGAACTTTGTTCAATGTTTAGTTGCGTTAATGATTTAACTTGTTGAGAAAGTGAATCAGTTGCACCACTTTTCGAATAATAATTCAGCCGTTCGAGGTCATAATCGGTAATTTTTTCGTGTATTACAGGCTTTCCTAATTTTGTGATATAATACGCTGCATCACCCGAATTTACCGAACAGGTGTTGGTGCAATCATGGGTGTATATAAATGCGTAATTCTTATTATCTCCCAATCCAAAAACCAGATAGGTAGAATCAATACAGAACCCTTTTTCGTATTGATAACCAATTGGCGCGAGAATGGAGATCAATCGGTCTTTCGCTTCCATTCCTTTGAATGATTTTTCGACAGAAAAGGTATAAATCGAGACTGGCTTGGTTCCAAGCCAATACTGATGAAAATAACTCTTTTGTAACTTACCTATGAAAATTATTTTTGATCTGATCAGGTCATGCTCGAAATCAGGGAAACACAATGCCTGGGCCTTTGGTACAAGCAGAATATAAAACACCGTAATGACCAATGAAAAGAATGATTTTTTAGCTGTCATAATTTTGAAATTTGGAACGTTACTATTTTTAGTAACGCCCATATAGATTTCAAAATTGTGTACTCAATAAATCAGGCGCAGGGATTGAGCATGATTCTTGAGGCAACGCCTTGTAGAAAACATCACTTCCCGCTTCCTCTCAACACAATCAAAATCGTGTAGAACAAGATTTTGAAATCCATGGCCAGCGACATATTTTCAATATAGAGAATGTCGTACTTCAGTCGTTGAATCATCTGGTCTACATTTTCTGCATAGCCATACTTTACTTGTCCCCATGAGGTAATACCCGGGCGAACCCTGTGCAGGTGTCTGTAGTGTGGCGCGCGTTCGGTAATGAGATTGATGAAGTGTTGTCTTTCCGGTCTTGGGCCTACGAGCGACATATCGCCTTTTATTACATTCATAAATTGGGGCAATTCATCCATTCTGGTTTTGCGCAGTAGTCTTCCGATTTTGGTAATGCGGTTATCAGTAGTAGAACTCAATTGCGGGCCGTTTGCTTCGGCATTGTCCACCATGGTTCTGAATTTATAAATATGGAATGGTCTTCCGAATTTGCCAATACGTTCCTGAGTAAAAATGATCGGGCCTTTGGATGAGAATTTTATGGCAATTCCAATAGCAAATAGTATTGGTAATAAAATGAGCAGTGCTATAGCCGATATGGAAATATCCATGATTCTTTTCACAGAAAACATCCAGGTGGGCATGATCTCGTGGTTCACCCTGATGAGAGGCACACCATAGATACTGTTCATTTTTACCGAACCGCTGAGGATGTCGTACATATCAGGGATAATATTTACAATTACTTCCGTGTCTTCCAGCAGCGAAATTATATTTTCTAAATCTTTGTGGTCACTGCTTTCAACTGCTATAATAACTTCTTCTATTTTTTTCGATTTAATCAAGTTGGGAAGCTCCTGGTATTTGCCAAGATGTGGAATGTATTTCGACAAAAGATTGTCTTTTCCATTTACCCTTACAAATCCAACAAACCTGTTTCCCGGCGATGATTTCATGGACTGAATTTCCTCGTACATGGCCAGCGCCTGTAAGTTTCCGCCTACAATTATTGTATTAAAACCTATTTTTCCGGTATGTACAAGCGACACAGTTCTGGAGGTAAGTATTAATCGTTCCAAGAGAGTTAATCCGAGATGCGAACCAAATAATATAAGCAGTGATTGATAGTAGTTGCTATAATGTTTGATCTGATCATCGAGCAGAAGTACAAAGAAGATCACCAATACCCCCACAATGGTTGCGATAAGAATTTGTCCCAGTTCTTTTAGTCTGTGTCTTCTCCATATTCTGTTGTAATGTCCGCTTAATAAATAAAGTGCAATCCAGAATAATGGAATGACCAATAATCCCATAAAATAATTCTGGTCAAATGACAATTCTATATCGTAACCGAATTTATCGGTTTCGAGAATTTTTTTTCGATAGGAAAAAAGAATGGTCCATGCCAATGCCGCCGCCAGCCAATCTGCAAAAATATATTTCGCAATTTGCCGGGCCGAATTCAATGGAAGATTCCTGGTTTCTGCTTCTATCATTGCTCCCACATCACCAATTTAATATTATCCACAAAGAGTCGGATATTTTGCGATTCTAAAGGAGTGCTTTCAAAATAAATCTCGAAGTTATCTGCAGACGAATTTTGTTGCGCCAGTAATCCCAGATCGATATAAATTTTGTTCCATTCAGGTTGCGTGGCATTTACTCCGGCAGTCGGATTGATGACCACTGCAAGATGCGCATCTACCGATGAAGGCGAATTTGAAATAAGTCCCACATTAAATCGGTTATTCGAACTATAATCCAATTCCAGAAAAATAGTATTTCCTCCAACAAGTTCGAATTCAGTGCCGTCTTTATAGAATATTTTCCCGGTGCCTCCATCTAGTGAAAATATTCCGGATCGGGTACCCTCAAAGACCTGAGCGGGATCTGTCACCACATTAAAAGTTCCTGTATTGCCAGAAAGGGATTGAAAGAAATTTCCGGTTTCAAAGTTTCTGGTAATATCAAAATCAATTCCACCGTTGTATGCGAATTTCGGATGAATCTGATAATGTTGTCCTCTTTTGAGATCGATTACTGTATCGTACGGGCTATAAAATGGATAGTTTATCCTAGTAGAACTGATGCCATTGTTTTTGATTCCTGCAAGAATTCTGATGTTGGTTGGCCCTTCATTCAAGACGGCTACTTCAGCAGGAAGGTCATAAACACCCACACTGTTGCTGTTTGTATAAGTCCATAAGTCAGTAATTTTCTGGCTGTTTGTTCCCTGACCAACAGTGGTAGACAAAGAAAAATCATCCATTTCAAGATAAGCAGGCACTTGCTCATCAGGATTGATGATATTGCACGAAGGCAAAAGCAAGAATGGTAGTAGACAAAAGAGTAGCAATCTCATAGCAACTTAAGGTGTTGAGCTAAGGTCGGCGAAGGTAGCAAATGCCACAAGCAAAGTAGCAGTTCATGAAACGAATGTGGAACGCTTTATTGTATACGTGCAAAATTTTTGGTTTATCTTCAGTTCAAAACAGTTCGCTTTCATTTGTGTAGACTATTTTTTTATTCGCTCAATCTTCCTGTAGTAAGGTTGACAATCTCATTTTTTCCAGAATCTGAAGAGCAACATCGAGTGCCTTTGAGCCTTGTTCCAGCGTTACCACCACAGGTTTGTTGTGTATGATGCTGATTGCCAGAGATTCAAGTTCGTCTCTAATGGCATTTGTAGCTGGTATTTCAGGTTTTTCAAAGAATATTTCTTTGACCCCTTTTCCCTCGCCCAGGCTGATTGTCACTGAGAAAGGATCAGGCTCACCCACAACTTCTTTCATGCGTACTATTTCAGATTCTTTTGTAAGAAAGTCTACAGAAATATAGGCGTCTCGCTGAAAAAAACGGGACTTGCGCATATTTTTCATTGAAATGCGGCTTGCAGTAAGGTTGGCCACGCAGCCATTGTCTAGTTCCAGTCGGGCATTGGCAATGTCAGGTGTATCGCTCAATACAGATACACCGCTGGCCGAAATTTTCCTGACGTTTGCATTGGTTACAGAAAGAACAATGTCAATGTCGTGAATCATAAGGTCAAGCACCACAGAGACGTCAGTGCCTCTCGGATTAAATTGTGCCAGTCTGTGGGTTTCGATAAATCTTGGCTGCTCGAAATAGGGCAGGGCCGCTCTAAACGCGGGGTTGAATCTTTCTACATGCCCAACCTGGGCCTTTACATCGGCTTCTTTAGAAAGTTTGATGAGTATTTTAGCCTCATCAGTAGTAGTGGAAATAGGCTTTTCAATAAAAACATGTCTGAATTTACGCATTGCGGCCGAAGCGCAATCAAGATGGTGGAGGGTGGGAGTAACAATGTCTACCACATCTACAGCGTCGATAAGTGAATCCATATTATGGAAGGGCATAAGGCCAAATTTGGCGGCTGCTTCTTTTGCCATCTCTATACTTGGGTCAAAAAACCCCATTAGTTCATAAACCTCAGAAAGTTCGCGAATACAATTCATGTGAATCTTTCCAAGGTGGCCAGCGCCAAGCACTCCGATTTTGAGTTTATCTGCCATATATCAAGTATGTAGGTCGGAATTGTTTGTTCATTTCCACCAAAATAACTGACCGCAAAATTTTGTCGATACTGCTATCTACAGAGCATCGTTCATTTTTAATTATCAACATGAAATAGCGGATGAACGAAGTGAGTAGATTTGGCTCCTATGTTAGTGGATTCATACAGGCACAAAGGCTTAAGGAAAAAATTGGTGGAAGAGTTGAGCAGGATGGGTATTACCGATCAGCGCGTACTCGATGCAATCAACCGCGTTCCGCGGCATCATTTTCTTTCCAGTGCATTTTTGGAATTTGCCTATGAAAATAAGGCCTTTCAGATAGGCGCCGGACAAACAATTTCACATCCGTTTACTGTAGCTACCCAATCTCAATTACTCAATGTTGAGCCAGGAATGAAAGTGCTTGAAATTGGCACTGGAAGTGGATTTCAAACCTCTGTACTGTGTGAACTAGGGGCCAAAGTTTTTTCTATTGAAAGGCAGAAGTTGCTTCACGACAATTCGAAAGCCCTGATTGCAAAAATGGGTTATAAGCCTCAATTGGTTTATGGCGATGGCTATAAAGGGTTGCCCACATTTGCTCCATTCGACAGGGTATTGATTACCTGCGCTGTGCCCAAAGTTCCTGAGGAGTTGTTGATTCAACTCAAGCCAGGTGGGCTCCTTGTGATGCCTTACGGCGAAGGCGAGGTACAGCAGATGATGGTAATAGAAGAAAAGGAAGACGGCTCATTTTCTTCTCAACTTTTTGGAAATTTTTCTTTTGTGCCAATGTTGGAGAAAAGAAATTCAGTGCATTGATTATGTGCAAATTCTGGTGTTTGGCCAAAAGTGCGCATTAAGCGGTTCTGCTGCGATTCATTATTCGGATAAAATGGCTCCTTTTCCTCACTTCTATCAAAAATCATTGCTTTAATTTTTTCATAAAAAAAAAGAACGGCCATCATTTCGATGGCCGTTCTTTTGAGTATTTTTTTTAAATTATCTCACTAATGTGATATTGCCTTCATAATATTCTGTAGCATTGTTTCGCTGCAGTCCGAAGATATAGAAGTAGGTGCCGGTTGCACAATCACTTCCGCTCCAATCGTTTTGATAATTGCCGCTCTCATAAACTTTTTTGCCCCAACGATCGAAAATCAACATTGAACTTCCCGGGAAAAATTCTATTCCGGAAATCTTAAATGTGTTGTTCAGGTTCGTGTCGTCATTATTCGGGGTAAAAATATTCGGAACTACAATATTACATGGCTGACCTCCAACGTAAAGATCATCGCTGTATGAGCCACATTGATTGGATGCAGTGATGATATAGTCGGTATTGTCATTTACATAATTCACCTGTGAGTTTGTTCCATCAGACCATGACCAGTTAAAGAACGAAGCGTATTGAGAAGATCCTGCATACTGTATGGAGTCATCTTCACAAATTATGGTATCACTAACGGTAAAAAATGGTTCAGGAAGAAAGGTCAATGTGATCTGATCAGTATTACCGCACTCATCAGTAAATGTCATTTGATATTGCCCAAAACTGGAAACAACCACAGCCGATGTAATATTATCGGGAGGATTGAACGAGGCAGTACCAGGTGAGTTTGGACTCACTGTCCAGGTGCCTAAGGGTACGGGCGCATTGGCTACATTAATTTCATATTCAGTGGGGAAATCACAGATCAGCGCATCAGAAGGAAGAATGGGGTCGGGAAATGCTGTGATTACAAATGTATCTTCACCTTCGCAACCATTGTCATCCGTTACTGTAACTGAATGGCTTCCCACGCTGGCATCGAATGTAAGCCCGGAGTTGATTGAGTTACCATCCCAGATGTATGACGCGAAGCTGCTTGTAAGCGAAAGACTGGAAGTTCCATTTTCGCATATAATGCTTTCGCCAATGATGTTTGGAGTCGGGTTAGATAAGTTGGTGATGGTGAATGTATCTGTACCTGAGCAACCATCAATATCGGTAACGGTAACGCTGTGCGAACCTACGCCCGTCATAAATGTCGGTTGATTGTTCAGGTTGTTGTTATCCCAGACATAAGTTGTATATGTACCAGAAGTGCTAAGTGTTGTTTGATCTCCCGGGCAAATCTGTGGTTCTTCAGCTACAATATCCACTGTAATAGATTCGGTACTGATAAAATAAACATCAGAGCCTTCGCAGCCGAATTCATTGGTTACAGTAAGGTTATGGTTACCTACACCGGCAACAAAGGAAGTATCATTGTTGTTGGCATTAAAGTCCCATTCATAGGATTCATAAATATCGAGCACGGTGAGTATTGTGGTTTGGTTCACACAAAGCTCGGTTTCTGTTGCAATTATTTCAGGCACCGGAACCGGATATCCTGTAATTTCAAACTCCTCATATCGCTGACATTCTCCAATGGTTACCAGCAATGAATATGTGCCTGGGCCATATACTATCATTGAAGTATCAGCTTCACCGCTATTCCATAAATAGCTGTCGTAAATGTCGTTTACAAATACCTCAATTTCATCCCCCTCACACATCTCGTCAGGCCCAAGAATCTCGACCGGTGGTACCACGTCTGAGGTAATCTCCACATAATATTGTACAGTAGTGCTCAGGCTGGGGTTGCCGTCATCTGTTCCGGTAAGGGTAAGCACGTAAACTCCCGGAGTAGCATTTTCATCTGCAGTAATGTATGCCGTCGTAGAACCGGTTTGCGGTGAGGAGATAACTATCAGTTGGTCCGGCACATCAACACTGGATTCTATCGTTACAGTCTGATCTTGTTCGGGGCCCAGAAATTGAAGATACGATGCACCACCCTGACATAGAACAATGGTATCGCAAAGACCTGTGGACGGCGCAAAGGGCGCTATATTATTGTCAATCTGACAAGTATTGTATACGAAGTTTTTATTGTCCAGCCATGATATCCCATCGGAGTTGTTAAACGGACCATCATAAGTCTGGCCTGGCATATCAAATCGTCCGAATTGTACAAAGGCTGCACCGTCTCCCTTGTTGGCACCAACCGTGGCAGGTGTTCCGCCAAACCCGTCTATTCCTCCTGATGCAGCTCCGGTGGTCCATTGCATATCGCCATAACAGAACGAAACATTATTGCCATCTTCCAGCAAAGGATCCTGCCCATCAGTGATGATCAACTGGAAAGTATTGAGCAAATCATCCGCTGAGTTAAAGTATCCAACAGCGTCCCAGCTTACAATAAGAGAGTGCTCAGTAATTTTGTAATATACTAAACCACTTAATGGCCCCTGAGTGTCCACATCAGCCCAGAAAGGAGCTACCATGATATAATTCGCGCTGGGAAATCCTTCAGCACTATAAGTTCCGTAAGGCGATCCAAAGGAGACATTACCATTGTTATTGATGTAACAACTGTTATAAGTATCGCCATACAAACAGAAAGTAAAAGGCAAATCTACTACACCGGTGGAATAATCATCATTTCGGTATTCCGGTGGAACTCCGCCAGTAAATGGAACAATACTGAATGTTTCATCTAAATCGAGCAAACAATCGCAGGAATTTCCTCCACCGCCACCTCTTTGACCACCTGATGCAGCCAGCACCCGTCCGGCATCATGAGCCTGACTTTGCAGGTTTATATGCGGCGTTTTGTTGTGGTCTGAAACCATGCCAGGCGATAATACAGGGATTTCCCCTTCTTCCTTAGCACGTTGGTACTCAGCCTGATTGTTTACAGTGCGGTACACCTGCTTGTTGTGGGCACTCTCGGTGGCCTGAGATCTGGCCATGTGGCTCAGAATAAATGCAATTGCTAGAAGAGTTACTGATTTTATTGTCATAATGCTCAAAATGAAGAATATAAACGGTTGACTGGTAAATGGAACCAAATGTTGTCTGGCTGATTAACAAAATTTGCTTTCTTGCTTATTTCAAAAATAAAAGCGTCAAAAATAGTTGGTTTATCAAATCTTTAAGTGAAATAATCCTGGGGGATTGATCCTTTCTTATTATTTGAAGCTAATCTCCTGAGAATTATTGCTGCTCAGGAGCTACATAGGCACCCGGGTGGAATTGTACTATTTGAATCATAGACCTTTAATACATCAATTCCCAGCCGGTTCTATAGGCGCCAATTTGCTCAGCATATTCAAGAAGATCGGCATAGAATTTATCATTACCCAGAGTAGAACTATCTCCAATTATGACCAGCTTTTTCCGGGCTCTTGTCATTGCAACGTTCATTCTTCTGTAGTCTTTCAAAAAGCCGATTTCACTTTTGGTATTGCTGCGCACCATGCTGATATAGATCACATCACGCTCCTGACCTTGAAAAGAATCGACGGTATTAATGGTAATAGATTTATTTTCTTGTTTTTGTACACTGAATTCAGCTTGTAATAACTCTACCTGTGCCCTGTATGGCGAAATAATTCCAATAGAAACAGGAGAGCTGTTTTCATCTACAAAAAGATCGAGATGTTTTCGAATCAACTGGATTTCTTCAGGATTACACAGAGAGCCGTTTTCTTCGCCGGCTTTTTCGTCAAAACCACAACCCGCAGTATCAATAAATTCCATCACGCGGTCATTTTCATTTATCTTCCAATCTTTGACCGAAGGATGTGAATGCAATTGATTGCGGTAAAATTTCCGATTCGAAAATTCCATTATCAAATCATTCATTCTGTATTGCACATTCAGAAGATTAATATTTTCATGGCGCTGAATGGCCTTTTCCAGCAAGGTGACTGACAATCCCATTTTTTCGGCTTCTCTGCTTTTTACGGTAGGAGGAAGCTGAAACGGGTCGCCTGCCATTACTACTTTTTCTGCTTTCAAAATTGGCACCCACACCGCTGGTTCCATTCCCTGGCCGGCCTCGTCGATAACCACCGTGGAGAATTTCCTGTTGCCAAGGTAATCAGAGGTTGATCCTATCAATGTGCAGGCAATGACCTGGGCATTGTCCAGCACGTGTAGTACAATATGATTTTCCAGTTCTCTGGCCTCCTTACTCAGATTGCGGGCTTCATTAAATATTAGTTTCCGTTGTTCAGACTCTTCTCTTCCAAAACTTCTTTTGTATTTGCCCCCGACACGTCGAAGTTCAACGGCTCTTTTTTTGAGTTCCTTAATTTGTTTAAAGTCTTTGTGACCTTGAATTAAAACATCAAGTGTGAGAGAGGTGTTGTCGTCTTCAACC
Source organism: Flavobacteriales bacterium (assembly GCA_031378885.1). Taxonomy (GTDB): domain Bacteria; phylum Bacteroidota; class Bacteroidia; order Flavobacteriales_D; family Sanyastnellaceae; genus JANNEQ01. The sequence goes on along the minus strand of JANNEQ010000023.1, from coordinate 36,910 downwards.
CGCGCAAGATTTCCAATGCGCACCACACGCAGTCCATTGAGAAAGAGACCTCTTGCAAGGTGATCTGTGGCCGCATTGCTTGGTGCACAAACCATAATTTGTTTTTCTTCTCTCAGTAATTCTTTTATAGATTCAATAAGTGTGGTAGTTTTCCCGGTTCCCGGCGGACCATGTACAATAGCAAGATCTTGCGCTTCGGCAATATTTTGAAGCGCTGCATTTTGTGAGTCGTTGAGTTTTGGGCTTGTTCGTTTCGGATGAGACGAAAATTCCGGATTTCGGGCACCCAGTATTGTATCGCGTAAAACTTTTATTCGCCCTTTATCAATATTGATTAGAAAGTTGAGGGCTTTAAACATTTCATCATAGCTGCGCGAGTCGAACATAAGATTCACACCAATTTTCCCATCGTCGATCCATTCGGGAAGTTCATCCAGAAAAAAAGAAATTTTCATTCTTTGGTTGTCCACGTATCCCACTGTGCCATTAATACTAACGGCCTCATTTCCGGGGGCAGCGCTGAACAACGAAACCGGTGATGCGCTTTGAAATCGATGATCCAGTTTGTCTCCCGGATTTCGTTCCACTACCACAAATGGATAAGCGCCCATTCCAAAACCCGTTTCAATTATTCTCAGAGGAAACCAGGTAATTCCATTTCTCTTTCGCTCTTGAATATTGGATCGTTCCAGCCACTCTTTGTGCAGTGCAAAGTCTTCGTTTTGCTCAACCCTCAATGCCTGAGCTGTTCTGGCTAGTTCTGCTATTACATCCATAATAATCTTATTGACAACATAAATAAAAACGGTCGCCAGCATGACGACCGTTTTGAAAATATTTTATGATTAATTTATCTTACAATTGTCACATTACCCTCTATCATATCTACACCATTATTTCTTTGCAGACCGAAGATGTAGTAATAAACTCCGCTGGCACAATTTTCACCGTTCCAGTTGTTTTGGTAATTGCCACTTTCAAAAACATTCTTACCCCATCTGTCGAATACAGTAAGTGAACTTCCGGGAAAGAATTCAAGTCCCGAAATTTCAAAATATTCGTTTAATAAATCTCCGTCGTTATTCGGAGTGAAAATATTGGGTATAACTACGTTGCAAGGTTGTGAACCGATATAAACATCATCGAAGAAAGTACCACATTGATTAGAAGCTGTAATGATATAGGTAGAATCATCGTGTACCACATTTACCTGAGTATTGGTTCCATCAGACCAGGCCCAGTTGAAGTATGAGGCATACTCACTTGATCCGGCATATTGTACTGAGTCATTCGCGCAAATGATCGTGTCACTTACAATAAAAGATGGTTCAGGTAAGAAGGTCAATGTAATTTCATCCGAGTTGCCGCACTCGTCAGTGAAGATCAATTCGTATTGACCGAATTGAGAAACAGTAACTGTGCTCGATATATTATCGGCAGGATCAAAGAATGCACTTCCGGGAGAATTCGGGGCGGCAGACCATGTACCCAAAGTAACGGGTGCACTATTTACCGTAATGTTATATTCGGTTGGGAAGTCACAAATCAGGTTATCACCCGGCAGAACAGGATTGGGGAAGGCCGTCACTACAAAAGAACCTGAACCGATACATCCATTGGCGTCTGTTACGCTAACAGTGTGGATTCCTACATTTCCTTCAAATACGGGATCACTATTACCAGCATTATTATCCCATTCGTACGATTGAAAATTTTGGGAGGTGGAAAGAGATGAAGTTGCGTTTTCACAAATAACTGCATCACCGACAATAGATGGTGTAGGAAGCGCAAAACCAAGAACAGTATATGTATCAGTCCCTGTGCAACCAAGGCTGTCAGTTACAGTAACGCTGTGCGAACCAGTTCCTCCGATATAAGTTGGTTGGTTTTCATTGCTGTTATTGTCCCATATATAAGTCATGTATTCATTCTCCGTGCTAAGTTGTGTGGTTTCACCCGGACAAATCTGATTATCTGCCGCAATTATATTCACTGGAATAGTTAAAGTGCCTATGAAATAGCTTGCAGATCCCTCACAACCAGAATCATTGGTAACCAGAACTGTATGGTTTCCTACTGTAGCCTCGAACGTTGCAGCATTATTATTTGCATCACCATCCCATTGATATGTTGGATAAACCTCGGTAAGTGAAAGAGTAGTTGTCTGGCCGACGCACACTGCTATATTATCGCTTATGATTACCGGAGCCGGTACTGGTAAACCTAAAATCTCTATATTTTCCAGACGCTGGCAGTTACCAATAGATACAAGCAATGTATAGGTTCCCGCACCATATACAATCATTGAGGAGTCTGCTTCACCGCTATTCCAAAGGTAAGTATCATAAATATCCTCTACATACAATAGTTCTTCATCACCAGGGCACAAGGGGTCACCACCCATAATAACAACTGGCGGAACCACATCGTCGGTAATTTGCACATAGTATTGTACTGTAGTGCTGAGATTTGGGTCACCATCATCAGTTCCTGTAATGGTAACCAGATATACTCCGGGAACGGCGTTGTCAATAGCATTAATATAGACATTCGTCGAGCCGGGCTGAGGCTGGGAAAGAACTTCAATCTGACCAGGCACATCCACAGTATATTCAATAGTTACTGTTTGGTCTTGTTCAGGTCCGAGGAACTGAAGATAAGCAGATCCTCCGTCACAAACTACTAATGTGTCGCACAATCCGGTAGAAGGAGCGAAGGGTGCGATATTGTTCTCTATCTGGCAAGTATTGAAAACAAAATTCTTATAATCTAACCAGGAAATTCCATCAGGATTGTTGAATGGGCCATCATAGAATGATCCGGGGGCATCGAATTGACCAAATTGTGCAAAGGCAATTCCATCCCCCTTGTTGGCACCAACTGTAGCGGGCACGCCGCCGAATCCATCCGTACCTTGTGATGCACTGCCGGTTGTCCATTGCATATCTCCATAGCAAAAGGATACATTGTTGCCATCTTCAAGAATGGGGTCTTGTCCATCGGTAATGATTAACTGAAATGAATTTACTTTATCAGCCTGACTACTGTAATAACCTACAGCATCCCAGATAACAATAAGGGAGTGTTCTGTAATTTTATAATGCACCAATCCGCTGGCAGTGTTTCGTGTATCGACATCTGCCCAGAAAGGAGCCACCAGAATATAATTGGTAGATGGGAAACCTTCAGAACTATAAGTGCCTTGTGCATTGTCAAATGAAATGTTGCCATTATTATTGATATAACAACTCGTATAATTTGTGCCATAAAGGCAAAATGTAAATCCCAGATCTATAACAGGCGTTGAGCCATCATCATTCCTGTACTCTGGTGCGGTTCCATTAGTGAATGCCGCAATACTGAACGTTTCATCAATTGGCAAATAACAATCACATTCGTTACCTCCGCCACGATTGCCCAAAGCAGACAAGTAATTTTGTGATCCTCCAATCTGATTGTTCATGTTAAGATGAGGATGATTGGCCAATTCCGAAAGTGCCAGCGGTGTAAAGACGGGGATTTCACCCTCTTCTTTTGCCCTGTCATATTCGGCTTGATTGCTCACATTCCGATAGATCGGTTTTTGATGTGCAGCTTCAGTATTTTGAGATGGAGCTGTCTTCCTGGTTTGAGCATCTGCTGTCTGAAAGAGCATAATTGCCAGAACAAGAAAAATTGTTGATTTGATCTTCATACTTAATTACCTTGAAATGTGTGAATGATTGACAAAAATATGTGCAATGTAGTTGTCCGCCACAGTAAATTCCTTTTCAGGTAGTTTAAAGTCCAAAATCCGGTTGCCAGATTTCAATACGGGACAATTAAATATTTGAATTACAGGTCGTTGTGTCTTTGTGGAAATCTTCTTGAAATTTGGTATTCAATGTTTTTTTGTAAAAGTGACAATAAGTAAAAAGCAGATTTGTAGTGGAATGACAATTTAGATTGAATTACAGGAGTTCCGAAAGAGAATTATTGTCATCGGCCCTGCGAATTGGGGTTGGCCTCAAAATCCATTATCGGGCTTTCAGAATAATTTTATTGAAATCTCAGGGTAAGGTTTTTCAATAAGCCCTTATTTTCGCGCTTTCTAGAAAGGGTATTGTATGACAATTCAGGAAGTTATCTCCTCAAAGGAAGTAAAGGCATGGCTTAAGCTCCCGTGGTTTATTTACAAAAATGACAAGAACTGGATTCCCCACATCACTAAGGATGTAGCCTCCATTTTTGATCCCGGAAAAAACAAATTGTTCAGAGATGGCGCGGCCAAACGTTGGTTGCTCAGAGACCAAAGCGGTCAGGTTATCGGGCGCATTGCAGCTTTTCACAGCAAAAAATATTCAGGGGCACAAAAGCAGCCCACCGGTGGATTGGGATTTTTCGAGTGCATTGATCAGGCAGATGCGGCCAAAATACTTTTAGATGTAGCAGCAGACTGGCTGAAATCTCAGGGCATGGAGGCTGTTGATGGCCCTATTAACTTCGGGGAGAAGGAAGCATATTGGGGATTGCTCGTGCATAATTTCACCGATATGAGCAGCTTCCGCATGAATTACAATCCTCCTTACTACCAGAAGTTTTTTGAAGATTATGGCTTTCAGTTGTATTACAAGCAGCTTTGCTATAAGCGCGATTTATACGTTCCGGCACAAGAGGTTTTCGTGAGAAAAACCAATATGCTTCTCAGCGAGCCAGGATACAAGATTACCAATACCCGCGGAAAATCTCTGGAGCAGATAGCACAGGACTTTCTTACAGTATACAATGCTGCCTGGGCTACGCATCCCGGATTCAGAAAAATGCAAATCCAGCAGGCCCGCAATGCAGTGAAGGCCATGAAGCAGGTGATGGACCGCGATATTATGGTCTTCGTTTTTCACCATGAAAAACCGATTGGATTCTACATCAACTTACCGGAAGTCAATGAGTTTATGCAGCACGTGAATGGCAATCTCAACTGGTGGGGAATTTTGAAATTCCTCTATTACAAGAATTTTGGCAAGCGCAATTGTATGGTGGGCATTGTGTTCGGTGTGGATAAGGAATATCACCAGAAAGGCGTGGAAGGCGCGATGATCAAGTGGACAGAAGAGAATATTGTGCCCTTAAACCGATACAAGGATACCATATTGACCTGGATCGGAGATTTTAACCCGAAAATGGTGCATGTTTCGGAGAATTTGGGAGCCTCTTTATACCGGACATTGTACACTTATCGAAAATTATTTGACGAAAACAAACCTTTTGAACGACATCCGATGATCGGCTAAGCCTTGATTATCGCGACTTTATAAAATAAATTGCTTTTTTTCTCAACAAAGGTTGGCTGGGTAAAACGTAAGTCTATATTTGCACCCGCTTTTAAAAAGCGAAAATGATCTCGTAGCTCAGCTGGTAGAGCAATACACTTTTAATGTATGGGCCCTGGGTTCGAGTCCCAGCGGGATCACTTTTTGGAAGGAGAAAAACCGGGCAGCATTTCACTGCCCGTTTTGTTCTTCATAGGCTAACAATCTTTGCCCTGGTGGTGAAATTGGTAGACACGTACGTTTGAGGGGCGTATTTCGCAAGATGTGCTGGTTCGAGTCCAGTCCAGGGCACTACCCCCCATAGATGAGTTGCTTGAGAAAAAAAATGTTCGCGACCGCAGCGCACTTTTCATGCAGCAATACTTTATGGAATCCTCTTTTTAAGTTTCTGAGGCGCGAAGCCAATGACTTCGAAATACCGAAGTGGCGGAATTGGTAGACGCGCACGTTTCAGGTGCGTGTGCCGCAAGGTGTGAGGGTTCGAGTCCCTCCTTCGGTACGAAATTGCGACAGCGTCCTTTTTGGGCGCTGTTTCTTTTTTAGGGCTGCTATGATTTCTTGTGCGAGGATTATCAATGAGGAAAAGAAGTGTCGTTTCTCATGCGGAGAAGATGACCCAGGCATTAGCAACCATCAAATTACAAAAGCCAAGGTAAGTCTACTACCGACAACCCATCTGTAATCTTTCACCCCATTTTGAAATTCTGAAGGGCCGGTTGTGCGATATAGTTCCTGATTTTTAATTTCCATTCTGTATGCCGGCCCCATATTGAAATCGAGCAATACTTTGGTTCCAATCATAAATCCAACGTTCAATCCGAAGTTGGTAAATTTCGATTTAATCAGAATGGGTTCAAAGTCTTCCCTCAAAGGAAACTTTTCCTGATTTCGAAGATATCTTACTCCCAGTTTAGAATATGCACTGACATAAAAGTGATTGAATCTGGTGCTGTATTCGAAAAACGGATAATATCTGAACTCTGCATAAAGGAAGTTGCGCGCATCGCGTTGGGCGTATTCGCTATATTCATCAGGATCGGGTAAGTCATACACCTCGCGTTCGAATTTCCAACGGAAATGAGCAAGATCAAAAATCCATGAAAAGTGCGGATGGAATTTGCGCTCAACGCCAATGGACACTCCGGTTGGCCAGACATCTTCTAATATCACAAATGAAAACACCTTGCCCCTGACACACCAACGCTTTTGAAATCCGGTGGCTGTAGTGTCGTGTTGGGCATGGGTTTGTTGCCCTAAGACCATTAGTATTGTTGCGAAAGCAGGGAGTCTTTTGATGGTCATAATTTATTTTGAAAATAAAAATTATAGTTTACAGGTAAACGGTAAAGTAATGCGGTATTAGTTTGTGTTGCATAGAAGCCTGTTGAATCCTCCTTAACAAAAGAACTATAAGGCTTATTCTAAGCAATTTCCGGGTTAAATCCAGATAGGTTGAACTTGTATCTTTACTATACCAAGAAATTAACGTCCGAAGAATAGCATAATTTCTTCTCTGATTTTTTTCGGGGGCAAATACTGTTCAAACAAATGATAATTGCTTATCATGGCGCATGTGTCCTTTTGGATGAGCAACAAATAGGGGGACTGGCTTACGTCATCGTAAAGTGGTTTTAGCTGCGCTGAACTTTCAGGATTTACCTTGAACAATACCTCTTCTGGGGCGATTGGGAAGGGCATTTTACCGCTTATTTGAAAAGCATAATAGGGCATGTCGTTTCTGAGTATTATTCCATCAACTAACAAATATATTTTATTCGTTTTTTTCAGAAATCGGGCATTGAAAATTTGTTTTAATTGCTCAAAACACAAAGAACAATAGGAATCTTTTACTACAACAATTAATGCATTCTCCTCCAATACTATTTTTTCTCCAGAATAATTTTCGAAATCGGGAGAATTTTTCTGAGCTATAGATAGCAATTGAAAACTTAGGGAGATGATAATTAAAAATAACCTCATGGCCCTACATAATGAAATAAATAAACTGAGTAATAGGATTTATCTGGCTGCATTGCGGAACCACAGACGAACTCATTTTTTCTCAGATAACAGAATGCATTCTTGTAAGCAAGACCTTTGCAGGTTTGAAGATTGAGTTCGAGCATTGGGCGCTCAGATTTATCTTTGTGAATAAACGGAGTGGTTCTATCAGCCAATATTCGTAATTCGGATGGATGATCGTAATGTACTAAGGTCTCCAGAAAGGTTTCTTTGATGATTGAACTTGTTATGAGAAGCGTTGAGTCATTGACCAATTGTACGCTCCAATTTTTAAAGGCACCTTTTTCTAATAGTGTAGCTCCATGAGTAAATATATCCATGTTGTTCAAGTCCTCTTGAGGTATAGTAGCTGAAATACTCTCCGCAGAAGACCAAGGTCGATTGGAACAAAATTGTAAACTATCAACAAGGTTTAGATCGAAGTCGTATATAAACAATGTTGGTCTTGAAATATTCAACCAAAAAATATACCTTTCGGAAAATGTCACCAAACGATTGGGAGAGAAGTGGGTAAATTCCATGAATCCACCATCAAGGTCAATTTTTTTTATTTCTTTTCCATTGGAATCCATTATATTCAACATGCATATTGGTTGCATACTTGGGTGCGAATAGGCGGCACCTATATTTTTTTGTCCATTTGTTTTTAGATAATTTACCGGAACCGATTTTTTAATTTTTACTTTCATCGTTTTTTTTTGCAAATCGACAACAAATAATTTGCCTTTAGAGCCGAGTAAGAATAACTCATTATTTTCTCTATCTATTATGCGATGGAAATTTTCCCTGAAATCGAATTTTATTTTTTTCGAATACGATATTTCATGCGATGTACATTTACCATTGACGAAAGAAATTTCTTGAATGAAAAGGAGCCTTTTTTTATTATCCAGTCCGGTACAAATGAACCCCGACGTACTGTCCATCCATTGTAATTGAATATCAGAAGAACCTGATATTTGATTGTTCGAAACTGAAAAGTCAATTTTTTTATCGTATTCGAAGAATGGGGCGCTAGAGGGAAGTGTGTCCTGGCCAATAATATCGAGGTATATGAAAAGTACAGGAATAAAACACAACCACCTCGAAATGCATCGAGGCAGTTGTGTTGTTAAAAATATACAATCGAAAGAATTATACATCTTGGCGATCGATCGAAATGGTTCCGTTTCCTTTTTCGTCGCAGTTCCAGATGACTGTGTACAAACGAACAGTTTCTTCACCGACTACTTGGATTCGCATAATGGATTCTCCATTGAAGTTTTTTGCATCAATTTCATCCTCTGCAATATCCAATAGTCTGTGAACTGCTGCTTGCTCTGATTCGTCAGAAATAAAGTGCATAGGTGGTCTGCACCTTATTAATCCCGGGCTATGACAAGTACCCTGATAACCAGTCTGCTCATTACCAGCGCCATTGAGAATTGTCACCAAATGGAACTCTACGTAATCGTAACCAAATATGCCTTTATCACTTTTTTCGACCGTGATTACCTGATAGGCAAAAGAAGATAAACTGATGAATAGAATGCCTAAAAAGAAAAGGACTTTTTTCATAACTTATAATATTAATAGTTTAAAAATTTTCACACTTTAGGGAGGTGAAATTTCCCCCACAATAATTTTTCGGCCGTGTAAATTGCTTTGACAAAAATGGATTAAAGGTAATTTTGGGCAATAGATTTAACATCTTGTTAACTCAGTGTTCTCCACAAGAGAATCAGTAATTTTCTAAAGGATCTAATATGTCGCATATTATTTATAACAACACGAATACGTTAGTCTCTAACTCTGAAATTTTGATTCCGATTAAGTTTTAATTTTAAAAAAAAGACGATTAAGCCAGTTAATTTTAATCAATAGTATTGTATTATAAGTCGAACATATTCGAATGATTGCAATTAGACTATTTGTAAGATTGTTGTTGATCCTCATAAAAAAGTTGATTTATTAGCATTTATTCAAAAATAAATATGCGGACAATTTGTAATATTTCGTACAAATCAGGTTTAAGAATAAAACGCCTCTTCGCAATGTACAAGGTAAGTCATTTTTTATTGAGAAAATGAAACGGTTCTTGCTTAACCCAAACCATGAAGCTATTTTGAACTATTAGTACAACGAAACAATGGGCTATTCGCATATAACAGAATAAAGAATCACATTGCTTCATTTGAGCTCATTGGACACATTGGATCATCCAAATAAAATTGTACGAAGTATTTCGATTTTCGATCTTCCTTATTTACCTCAACGCCAACTTCCCTAAAGTCTTCAGCGCAGCCGCCACTTTTTCACTCCAAACAAGGCCACAATTTAATTTCAGACAGTTGTTGTATTGATTTTGCAAAGTGAACATCCGCCCCGGCGCGATGCTTATTTTCTGGTCCATGGCTTTGTTATACAGATCAATTGTATTGATGGACGTGTTGAGTTCAACCCACAAATGCAAACCACCTTGTGGAATGGTCACTTTGGTGTCTTCTGGAAAATATTGACTGACGCAACGCAGAAATTGAAGCGAATTGCGGTGAAGCGTTTGCCTCAATTTGCGCAAATGATTTTCATATCGGTCGTTCTCTAAAAAACTCCCTATCGCTTCGTGTGTAATAGATGTGGTGTAAAGCGTATGATAGTATTTTGTTCTTGCAATTTTTTCTTTGAATTTCCCTGGAGCTACCCATCCTACGCGATAACCGGGCGCAAGTGTTTTCGAAAACGAACTGCACAAAAGGACCATTCCACTTTCATCGAAAGATTTGCAACAACTGGGGCGGTGATTACCAAAATATAAATCACCGAACAAATCATCTTCAATCAATGGGACATTGTGTTTTTCAATTAATTTTACTACCGCCCTTTTGTTTTCATCCGGCATACAACTTCCCAATGGATTGCTGAAGTTGCTGACCAGCAAACACAGTTTTACTTTCTTTTTTTCCAATGCTTTTTTCAAAGCATCGATTTCTATTCCGGTGATGGGATTGGTTGGAAGTTCGAGTACATTCAATCCAAGGCTTTTTGCCAAATGAAGAATCCCAAAGTACACAGGGCTTTCTACCACTATTGTATCGCCTCTTTCAGCCAAAGTGAGCATACAAAATGAAATAGCCTCCATACTTCCCGAAGTGGTAATGATATCATCTTCTTCCAATTTGCCACCCCACATCAATGACCTCAGTGCGATTTGTTTTTTCAAATTCTGATTTCCATATTTATCATAGTTCAAACCACATCCTTTCAAGGTACGCGTTGCGTTCACAATCGCTTTGTTCAATTTCGCCACAGGCAATAATTCAATAGAAGGAACCCCGGTAGACAATTCTATTTTGGCTTTGCTTACATTTTGCGAAACAGTAAAAATAATATCTTCAGTGTCGTCTTCTGTCTTCGCTATGATAGGTTGGCTCGTTTGTGGAATATTGCGAAAGTGTTTGTGAGCGTACGACACATAATAGCCTGATTGCGGCCTTGATTCAATCAAACCACGACTTTCCAGTTCGAAGTAAGCCTGCGATGCCGTACTCAGGCTCACGCCCTTTTCATGACAAATCGTTCGCAATGACGCCAGTTTATCACCTACTTTCAGTACATCACTTTTGATCTGATGTTCGATATGATTGGCAATGTTTAAATAAAGTGGTTCATTCTTATCCATAAGACAAAAGTAACTGTATTGGTCATAATTTACAAAATTGTATCTGTTCTGTTTTGATTTTTTTCCGGAATATTGTGAGCGCTAAATCAGTTTCATAAAGAAAATACACAACCATGGAATTTAATAAGGTAATTCGCGGGGCTAAACGAGAAATGAATGACGAGGAAAGTGTCTATTCCATTCTTGATGCCGGATTTTTGTGCCATGTCGCTTTTCAACATGAAGGCCAAACCATGATGATTCCTACAGCCTATGGTAGAGCGGGCGATTCAATTTATCTTCATGGATCGGCAAAAAACTTTATGCTGAATCAAATATTGAACGGGCAGACCATTTGTATTTCGGTTACTCACCTGGATGGAATTGTGCTGGCTAAATCCTTGTTCGATACTTCTGTTAATTATCGCTCGGCTGTTTTGTTTGGTAAGGTAGTTTTGCTGGAAGACGAAGGCGCGAGAATGGAAGGACTTAAAATAATTACCGAAAATATTATCATAGGGCGATGGGATGAAGTTCCAGCTGGAACTCCGCAGCAACTCAAAGCGACGATGGTGTTGAAATTTACCATTGAGCGAGCCTCTGCCAAAATAAGAAACGAAGGACCCCAGGGCGATGAGGCATTGATTAACAACGCATGGTCAGGGCATATTCCACTGGTCATGAAGGCGCTTGAACCCATTACTGATCATAAGTTCGCTGAAGTATTTCCTCTTAGTGGAAGTGCGCTGAAGTATTATGAGAGGATGAAGTAACCAATTTTGAGAAGTGCATTTTTCAGTTTAATAAAGAGTAGTTAAGAAGCAGAACAACGGCGCTTAGAAAGACATATAAAATGAATCATTTATGAAAACAATTGGATTGATCGGTGGAATGTCCACTTTTTCGACTTCAGTATACTACACTGCCATCAACAAATTGGTCAATGAGGAATTGGGGGCGGCTCATTCTGCCCTGTTAATTTTGCACTCAATTGATTTTAATGAATACAAATTATTTCAGGAGAAAGGAGATTGGAAAAGTATTGAAGCCATATTGACGGACATTGCCGTTAAACTGCAACAGGCCGGAGCAAGTTGCATTGTCATTTGCAGCAATACACCGCATATTCTGGCTGAAAAAATTCAGCAGAGTGTTGAAATTCCATTATTGCATATTGCAAAAGAAACCGCAAAAGAAATTGCGAAGCATAATGTTAAGAAGATAGGATTATTGGGTACAAAATTTACAATGGAGAATTCATTTTTCAAGGATCATCTTTCCGCTCAGGGAATTGAAACCATTGTCCCGGATGATAATGATAGAATGATTCTTCATGAGTGTATCATCAACGAGTTCACGAAAGGAATTTTTTTAGAAAAAACCAGAAAGTATTATTTAGAGGTTATGGATAAACTACGCAGCAATGGAGCGGAAGCGATAGTATTCGGATGCACAGAAATTTCCCTGTTACTCAATCCATCGGATTGTGGTGTGCAGGTTTTTGATACGACGGCAATTCACACCCGCGCGGCTGTTGATTTCGCATTGGGAAAAGGATGATATTTTTATAATATGACGAAGGCAGAACTATTGATCTTATTGCAGGAAAGCAAAATAAAAACAATGTCTTTTTTTGATTTACCGGAAAGTGATTTGATCAAAACTTATGGTGAAGGAAAGTGGAGTATCCGCCAGATTCTTCATCATTTAACGGATACCGAATACTTGCTGATGGGCCGGCTGAAAAAGGTAATTGCCGAACCACGACAAGTTATCTGGGGTTTTAATCCGGACGATTGGAGCGCGGCTTTCGATTATTTGAATGAACCTCTTACGGGCAAGAAGGAATTTTATTCGCTTTGCCGCGAAATGAACTATCAATTGATAGATCGCTATTTCGATCAATGTGGAAAGTATGAGTTTGTCCATAGCGAAACAGGCCTGAGAACACTCGAAATGGAATTTGAAAAAGTGGCATTTCACAATCAATCGCACAACAACCAAATAGAACTTGCATTAAAAAGATGAAGACATTCGATTTGAACAACAAAACATTTGTGCTGGTAAGGAATTCCGAAAATGGACTGGTAAATTCGGACACCATTTTTGAATACAAACAAGATGATAATCTTGTGACAGCCAAATACCGTGGAGGCGCAATTCGTTATGGAAAAATTATAGCCCGTTTAGAAAATGATCAGTTGCACATGTTTTATCAGTTTATGACTAATCAGGATGAACTCAAAGCAGGAAGGGCAATTGCCGCATTAGGAATAAATGAGCACAATAAAATAGAAATGAAGTTGAACTGGCAATGGCTCACAGAAGGCCATGAGCAAGGAACTTCCGAATACGTTGAATATTAATAGAGACAAAAATGAAATATAGATTGGCAGGTTCACCAGATTCAATTGCGCTTAAGCACGTGGCAATTATTTCATACGGACAATATAAAGCCGTTATAGAAGAACGCTATTGGGAAGAAATGGATTCGAATCACTCTGATCAAAATACTTACGATGGACTTCTGGAAATTGCGAAAGGATTTGTTTGTGAAATCGATAGAGAAATTGTGGGTATGACTTTTTTAGTTCCTTCGGGAAATCCGACATCAATTTTTCAGGCCGATTGGGCTTATATAAGACTTTTGGGTGTACTTCCGGAATTTGAAAACAGAGGAATAGGTCGGGAATTAATGAGACTTTGTATTGACAAAGCTCGTGCTTCGGGGGAAACAACTCTTGCGTTGCACACTTCTGAGATTCAAAATGCAGCAAGACATCTGTATGAGAGCATGGGATTTGTGCGACACAAAGATATTGATTTAATTTACGGCAAGAAGTATTTTTTGTATTTGCTTCAACCGATTGGGTGAAGTGTCGTTATTTCCTAAGGAAGGCTTTTTTCAAGTTCAATTTTAGTTGTACTTCTTTATTCCGGCATTCTTCACTTATGAAATTGGAATTTGGGTAAATTAAATTTAAGTTTTTCTATTGAACTTACTTTGTGGTGGTATATTTAATAGCCTCATCACCATGGGGCTGCGAAAAGGATTATATTTGTGTCTCACTTCAACAAATCCTCGAATCATGCGCCTGAAATTTATTGCTCTTTTCTCTTTGTTCTTGTTCACTCATTTGATCCCACAATGCGTTGTAGCACAAGATACCATATTACATAAACCAATACTACCTCAGGAAACGAGAAGTGATAACTATCTGCCCAATTCTTTTCAAAAGAAAAGAGTTACAGTACCATATCATTTTAAGAGTGGCTCCGGATCTCAATCAATGAGTAGCATATTTACCACTCAGGTGAATGTTGATTCAACTGGTCAGAATATTTTGGGTGATGCTGCTAACGAGCCCAGTCTTTCGATTCATCCCGTTAATGCGGGGGTTTTGGTTATGGGCTGGCGCCAATTCGACAATGTGGCGAGCAATTTCAGGCAGGCCGGATTGGGCTATTCTTCGGATGGAGGATTGAGTTGGAACAGTCCAGGTATTTTGGAGCGCGGTGTTTTTCGAACAGATCCTGTTTTGGATTATGACCTGGATGGAACCATTTACTACAACAGCCTGGAATTGATTAACGAAAGTGAATGGGTGTGTAAAGTATTCAGAAGTACAGACGGTGGGGCGACATGGGACGAAGGCATTGACGCCAGGGGTGGTGACAAGCAATGGATGGCCATTGACCGCACCCAGGGAGCAGGCGCCGGAAGTATTTATTCTTATTGGTCAAGGAATTTTAGTTCGTGTCCTCCGAATTTGTTTACCCGTTCTTCGAATGGCGGAGATAGCTATGAGGAATGTTCAGATTTTGATGGAGATCCACATTGGGGCACTATGGCAGTCGCAAGTAATGGCGACCTCTTTCTGGCTGGATTAGATTATTTAACTTACGATATCGGGGTTGCCAAATCCGTCAACGCCCAGATTCCGGGATCAACTATAAATTGGGAGCAATACGTTACAATTGATATGGGAGGAATTACGGACGTCGGAGTTTCTGCCATAAATCCAGTGGGATTAATTGGTCAGGTTAATATTGATATTGACAACTCTGACGGTCCCGGTAGTGGGAACGTATATCTTCTTTCGGCGTTGTACATGAATACTGTAGTGGATGAAGGAGACATTATGTTTTCCAGAAGCACCGATGGCGGAGTTACCTGGAGCGATGCTATTCGAATCAATGACGATGATTCACAAGAAAATATACAATGGTTAGGTACAATGTCAGTAGCTCCCAACGGTCGGATTGATGCGGTCTGGCTTGATACAAGAGATGGAGAGATTGGTTCGGATTACTCCGCCCTTTATTATTCTTACTCAACCGATCAAGGCACAACATGGTCTGTGAACGAAAAACTTTCTGATGGTTTTGATCCTCATTTGGGTTATCCCAATCAGAATAAAATGGGCGATTACTTTGATATGACTTCCGGTAATGAAGGTGTACATCTGGCATGGACCAACACCTTAAATGGAGAACAGGATGTGTATTACAGCTACATTACACCGGGAATTCTTTCTAATGTAAATGAAGTTTCAATTTACCCGAATCCGATTGAGGGAAATGCTGTGTTTTTTACGCATAATCGTGCCGATGAAATTAAGATATACGATGGAATGGGGCAAATCATTTCGACATACAAAGCACTCGAAATTTATTTTGAATTGGATGTATCGGAATACTCAACTGGTGTGTATTTTGCGAAAATTGAATTTTCCAATGGTTCATCAACAGTGAAAAAATTTATGGTTGAATAAGAGATGTCAATCTCTTTTGAACATCATTATCTTTGCCAGATAATTTAATCATTTTATATTTTTGACCACACGAGAAATTCCATTGAATAAATTCAAATTGCTCTTTGCAATTGGCGGTTCAACGCTTTTTGTTGTATTGGGTTTTTTTATGTTGAATAACTCGTCTGAGATGAAATACGATCCGAAGGTTATAGGAATCGCTGGAATATTATTTTTTGGTGCTACTGGCATTTTTGCAGTAAAGAAGCTTTTCGATAAGAAGCCTGGGCTTATTATAGACCAGAACTGTATCACAGACCAATCAAGTGGAGTGAGTTTAGGACTCATTCGTTGGTCGGATATTACAGAAATAAAAGTCGAACAGATCATGTCTACAAGATTGTTACTCATTCATGTGTGCGATGCCGGGCAATATCTGAACAATGTGAATAGAACGAAAAGAAGAATGCTTCAGGCAAATATGAAGATGTATGGAACACCGATAGCCATTAGTTCTGTTGCTTTGAAATGCAATTTTACAGAATTGGAAACATGGATCAGAAGCGGATTGAATTCCGTGCGCTAATGCTTGCAAAACGAAGCGGTCATGTGCCTGGTATCCTGTTTTGACATATTACACAAGAGGTTCTTATAGCACAATTTATAAAAGCTAACTTTATGCTTACCTTTCGCGCAATGTGTCTAACCTTTGTATTACGCTTTTGAAGATAGAGAAGTATGAGTGAGTCAAATAAGATAGTCGAAATATTTTCATGTTTTCATGAAGGTACGGTAGCTGGATTTAGCGGGGATTATAAATTGCTTAGCCTTCGCATAGATTGCAATTATCTGGCTAAAAAAGTCAATAGATCTTACAATCATTTTTTCGTTGAGCTGTCTGATGTGTCTCAAATTGAATTGATTCCCTGGAGTGCTCCAGGTGAGAAGCCGGCTCAAAAAATTGGTGATCCGGACAAAATATTCGTTTCTGAGTTAGAAATAGTTTCTGCAGAAATCGCAGATGGAATTGCCATAATTGCATGTCTGCAATTGGTAAAAGAATCCGTCGCTGCGAATTTATTGATCAAGGCAGCCTTAGCCAGAGTATTGGACCAGCAGAAGAATGAAATATCCATTCGCGACCTTCAGAAATGGAGCAGGGGTTATTGGGAAGAAATGGAAGACGACGAATACAACAAACGCGACAGCGATTTTTAATTTTTGACGGAACCATAAAATTTAGATTTCGAATGGTCAAGCCACTTATTCAAAAGAAATTTATCCTCGAAAAAATTCAAGGTAAAGGAGGATGGACTTATGTGCGTCTTCCGAAGCTGAATTTCAAAAGCAAATCTCCATTTGGTATGGTTAAGGTAAGAGGAACTATTGATAGTTTCGAAATTAGCCAATACAACCTGATGCCCATGGGAAACGGCGGATTATTTCTACCGGTGAGAGCTGAGATAAGGAAAAAAATCAAAAAAGAATGCGGTGACCCGGTAATGGTAACTCTTTATCCGGACAATACTGTTTTGGAAACGCCCGACGAGTTTCTTCTTTGTCTTCAGGACGAACCTGCTGCCTTGGGATTTTTTAATTCGATTTCTGAAAGTCAAAGAAAATGGTATTTGCAATGGATATATTCTGGTAAAAAGGAGGAAACTAAAATCAGTCGGATGGCGGCTTCTATCAACCGATTGGCCAAAGGATTGAAACTCTATGATAAGGATGTGAAAGATTAGTGTTAAAGATAAAAATACTTGCTCTTAGCCGATTATGGAATTTTCACCTTAATGGCTTCAGACTTGCCCTTGTTATTCAATAGTACAAAATAAATTCCTGTAGGAAAACCTGAAAAATCAAATTCAAAACTTTTGGCGGAAGAAGATGATAAAAGTGATGAATAACACAACTGCCCGATTGAATCGTATAGCACGGCTGAATTAATTTCTTCGCCAGATTGAACATACAATATGTTTTCAATAAAGTAATATTTGAGGTCTGAGCGATTATCTTCAGAAATTCCCACTGTTGCATTCACTTCAGTGGTGGCGATACAACCATTGTAATCTGTGACTTGTAACACACAAGAGGTTGAATCATTGTCAATAACGATAAAGTTGTCCGTGCTGTCATCGCACCACAAGTATGTGTATGGAAGAGTTCCGCCGGATACTTCCGCTATAATGGGTTCGTTCACTATTCCACCAGCTTCGACAGTCAGTTGATTGGGAGCGCTTAAATTTACATTTTCAGTATGTGTGCAATTGTTTGAATCTGTCAGAATGATTTGAAAATCACCTTCCGGAAGTCCTGAAAATATTGCTGAATTACTGCTCACTTCGGTTGACCAATTCGATTCTTCAGAAACCAACTCGCAGTTCAGTGTGCCAATGCCACCAAAAATATTGTCAATAGAAATTTCTCCCATTGGATCATCAAAACACAATAAATCTTCTGTGCTTACATCGGCACTTATTGGATCAGGGTTAATGAGGAAAACTGATCCGTTGGCGTTACAGCCAAAAGAATTCGAAACTTGAAATGTGTAATATCCGGCAGGCATATTGTTTCTTTCAACTTCATTGGATTGATCATTCCATACGAGGATTGAACCAGGTTCCAGAATTACTTCTATGCTTCCATTGTTGGCATTGAAACAATTGGGCGAGGTATACACGACTTCGAAAGTTGGGTTTTCAGAAATCACAATAGAGATAGTATCCGTTCTTAACACTTGATTGTACTCGTTGGTAACATCGGCAAAATAATCGCCTGAATCGGTTGCAATAAGTTCGGGATTGGTAGAACCATTATTCCATTCAACCTGGCTCCAGTTTCCGTTTACACTTAAAACAATAGATTCATCATCACAAATTGCTGTATTGGCTACAGGATTCAATTGCGCACTTTGAAGTGAGCTTCCTTCAACAATGTATAAATCGGTTCCCTCTTCGATATTATAGAAAACATCTGTCCAGCCGCTCAACCAATGAATTTTTAAACTATCAAGAACAGAGTAAGATCCAAGCGGCACAATAATGTGTTGGGAGTATTGATCCATATAGGATTCACCGGCAAACGTATATTGATAATGTCCTGAACCTCCAACCCATGATTCTATTCTCGACCCGATTCCATCTCTATTACTTATTGTTCCCTCAAGTGTAACTTTCAAATAATAGTTTTCGCCTCCGCATGAACTTTGATAGATCTGAAAGTCCTCATTTTGCCCGTTCGATATTGCAAAATCAGGAAGCCCATCATTGTTGAAGTCGCCTTTGGCAGCACCGTATGTTGAGAAACCTTCAGATGGAAAAACGATTGGAAATTCGCTAAAAACCCCCTCATTATTCCAATAAAAATCGTCCACATTCGCTGGACCGGTAGTGACAAAATCGCCGAAATCATTAGCAACATAAAGCTCGCTATGACGATCATTGTTCACATCAATCCAAAGTGAGGACCAGGAATCAGAGTAGGCTTCAATTCCTAGTTCAGAGGCAATGTTCGTAAATGTACTATCTCCATTATTTCTGTAAAATACATTACCATACCCGGCAGTACTTGAAACATAAACATCTTGAAAACTATCATTGTTATAATCGCAAACGCCAATACTCATAGAATTGGAGTATTCGGTTATTTGAGCCGACAGGCTAATATCAGTAAATGTTCCCTCACCATTGTTAGAATAGATTGCATCACCATCACCATGGTCATTCATTACATAAATATCCTGAAAGTTATCGTTATTATAATCAAAAAAGACTGCCATCATTGTAGCGAGCATTCCATTATCAATACCCAGTTGGGCTGATTTTTCTGTGAATGTTCCGTCTCCGTTATTTTCGTAGAATAGGTTGGTGTAATTAACATACATATTATAAGATACATACAAATCCAACCATCCATCATTGTTGTAGTCGCCTGCCGATGCCCCGAAAGCAAAACCACCAGGTGTGTACAGAATTCCGCATTCATCGGTGATATCAGTAAAGTTCAGGTCACCCTCATTGCGAAACATTTTGCAAGTACCTTGATAAGCAGTAAGAAAAATATCTGCATCGCCGTCATTGTCAAAATCAAAACAAAGCACCTGTTTGACATCCTGATCATTGGGGATAATTTCGGATGCAGTAAAATAATTCCCGGTGTTGGCGTATAACATGATGGGTTCAAATGCCGAAGCAAAAATTATATCATCCCAGCCGTCTTTGTTTAAGTCATAAACCGTAACACCACGCCCACCATTGGTAAATGGAGTTGTAAAATTTACGTTTACTGAAGAAGTTACATTGCTCAGGCATTGGGTTTTTCCCTCGAGAAATAATAAAATAAATACAACAACAACAGATATACTTCTCATTACAATTAAGGATCTTACGCCATAAAAGTAAGGGAATTATTGTTATAATATTCAATCTGGTCCAATTGTGATAGAAATGACATAACCTTGGGTGGCCGGATGCTGGAAATCACGTCTGATTGTAATTTGTATGAATTTTCTTAGCTACTCGTCGCACCAAGCCTAATATGGCGGTGAACATTTGGCAGTATTAGCCACTTTTAGATACAAGTAATCTGGGTTGAATGGGGTAATCTGCTAACTTCGTGGCCCGTTTCTGACAACGGATTTCTTTTAATATGGATAATCATAGTACTTCGGCAATTGTCTCGCTCGAATCCTGGTGGCCAGCCTCGGGAAAGCCCTCACTTATAAGCGGGCCGTGTAGTGTAGAAACACTTGAGCAGGTTGTGGAAACGGCCGCCAGACTGGCTGCCACAGGCAAAGTACACATGTTGCGCGGTGGTATCTGGAAACCAAGAACCCGACCCGATTCTTTCGAAGGAGTGGGTGAGAAAGGTATTCCCTGGTTGATCGAAGCTGGTCGGGAGTCCGGTTTACCGGTAATGACGGAAGTTGCAACTGCAGAGCACGTGGAGCTTTGCCTGAAGTATGGTGTTGATGCGCTGTGGCTGGGAGCCAGAACAACGGTAAATCCATTTTCAGTGCAAGATATTGCAGACGCACTTCAAGGTGTAGATATTCCGGTTCTGGTAAAAAATCCGATTAATCCGGATCTGCAACTTTGGATTGGCGCGATAGAACGCCTTGAGCGGGCAGGTATTAAGAAAATTGCAGCCATCCATCGGGGATTTTCTCATTATGGAAATAGTATTTATAGAAATAAGCCGATGTGGGAAATCCCCATTGCCCTTAAAACTGCTCTGCCATTTATCAATATTATCTGTGATCCCAGTCATATTTGTGGACGCAGGGATTTGTTGGGTCAGGTATCGCAAAAGGCCCTCGATTTGGGTATGGACGGATTGATGATTGAAAGCCATATCACTCCAGACCTCGCCTGGAGCGACGCGAGCCAGCAAATCACACCCGAAGTATTGGGCGATCTGATTAGTGGATTATTTGTCAGGTCAAGCGATACAAACAATCCTGAATTGACCGATGTTCTTCAAACACTTCGTTCGAAGATTGATAAAATTGACGAGGAGATAATTCACCTCATTGGCGAAAGAATGAATCTGGCAAAGGAAATTGGCGTGTATAAAAAGGACCATAACCTCACAATTTTGCAATTGGACCGATGGAAGGAAATCGTGCAAACCAGAACTTTGTTGTCAGAAAAATTGGGATTAACACCCGAGTTCATTGCTACTTATCTCGAACAATTACACAAAGAGTCCATTAGATTTCAAACCAGGGTGATGAACAGTTCCGGTAAATTATAATGTGGATTTGCGTATTGGAATATAGATTAAGACGAAGGCGAATTATTTGATTTTAACTTTGAACATTTCTCTTTCTCCCAGAAACCCCTGAAGGGTATCTCCAATGGCTACCGGACCAACACCAGAAGGGGTTCCTGTGTAGATGAGGTCACCAATTTTGAGTGTCATAAACTGAGATACAAATGCGATGATTTTGTTCACATTAAAAATCATGTCACTTGAATTTCCCTGTTGAACTACAACATCATTTTTTTTTAGTGAAAATGAAATGTTGTTGATACTGCCCAATTCGTTCACCGAAATAAAATCCTGAGAAACTACGGCACTTCCGTCAAATGCTTTGGCTTTTTCCCATGGCAGCGATTTTTTCTTTTGTTCTTCCTGAATATCCCGTGCGGTGAAGTCTATTCCTAATCCGATTTCCGAATAATATCTGCCAGCAAATTCTTCTGCAATATTTTTGCCTAGTCTTTCAATACGCACAATAAGTTCCACTTCATAATGCAGATCTTTGGTCCACTCCGGAATGTAAAGTGGATTCCCTTTGGGTAAAATTGCAGAGTCTGGTTTGCAGAAAAAAACGGGCTCGTCAGGGAGTGCATTGCCCAATTCTTTGGCGTGTGCACCGTAATTTCGGCCTATACAAATTATTTTCATGGTTCCTGTCTGTTTTTTTTATTTAGATGGATAATCTGGTATTTGAAAAACAAATAATTATGGATAAGTGGCTAAGTAATTCCGTGAATTAATTGGCAACAAACTCCAACACTACTTTCCGATCCTGGGCATTTTCATAGGCTGAGTCTTTGTCGCCAAGGTAGCGCGTTACAAATCGATCAGCTTCCAATCCGCTGGCTTGCAAAAAGGATTTCACAACTTTAGCCCTTTGCTGCGAAAGCATAAGGTTTTTAGAAGGATCGCCCAGGTGGTCAGCATAACCTGTAATCACCAATTGATAACCGGGATTTCTGGCCAGAATGTCAATTATTTCATTCAGTGTCAATTGTGAGTTTGCATTCAAAGTAATTGAGCCTTTGGCAAAAAACACTGATATTTTTTGAGGTACGTTGCTCACTGTAGATGAAGAAGGAGGTCTTACGCCTCCACCCGAAGTGCTGGCCGTTGCCTCGCCGGTAGAGTATTTCACCAATTCCACAACCATTTTTCGCAACTCATCAATTTGTTGTTGAAGTGCTAAATTTGTGTCATCTTGTTTTTGTTGCCAAAGCCTAACCTGTTCGCTGCGGAGTTCATCTATTTGCTTTTGCATTCCGTCCAGTTTCGCATTGTTTTGCTCCAGAAGTTTTAGCACTTTTGCCGCGAATTCGCTGTCTTCCTTATTGTTGCTAACAGGCGAATCATTTGGAAAAAGTGTTGAATTGTCTTTGAAATTAATTGTTGCAATAGAAGTGTCACTTAGCTTAATTTCGAAAGGCTCTAAAGGTTTATCCGGATTGTAATTGCTTTGGTCAGATAAGAGTGCGTCTTTGGTTTTATCATCAATTACTGTTTCTTCTGATGAAGAGTAGACCAGAAGATTTTCTTTTCCATAAAGTCCAACTTCCTTGCTTACCATTATTTTGAGATCGGCAATTTCTTTTTCCAGAAAATGTTTCTGCATTAGTTTTCGGGTTGCTTCATCTGGATAGCTTTGGTTGAAACCGGAAGTTTTGAAATTGATTTTGCCGATTTCTTCTATCTCCTTTTCAGTTGATTTGGAAAATCCTTTAAAATCTTTGAGCTCTTTGTAATCATAAAATTTCAAAGCACCTTTGACAATATTATCCAAATCTTTTGTGGTTTCTTTTTTGTTTTTTTTCAAAACAATTTTATCATCTTCCACTTTTGCACAATTGTCCAGATATAAGTTCAGGTATGCACGGATAATTTGCTCGAACTGGTCTAACTGGTTCTTGCTGGCCGGCTCGTAGTAATTAATAATGATCCGATGTTCTTTCGTAGAAGAAGGGAGAGGATTCAGACCTACACCAGTTGTATCTCCGGAAATGTGATTGACGATAGAAGTATTCTGAGCGCACAATTGACATTGCACAACAAAGAACGCCACCATCAATATCCAGGTAATTCGCATCATGATTCGCAACCTCCAAAGGTAAATTCCTCAGTGTTGGTCAAGTCTTCAGCATATGTAGGGCAATAATAGAATTATTAACGCGTTATGAACAGCGTCCATTTCGATAAATTGATTTATTCAGGCCGAATAGCGCTTGAAAAATTGAGATGATTGGATTAAGTTTGCATCGAAACACAATTTAATTAATTCAAATAAAAGAAATGAAATCCCCTGCTTTTCTCTGTAAATCAATGCTCTTTCTATCCATTGCATTTATTCCAATGATGAGTTGCAAAAAGGACGAGGAGCCAGCTCCGGAGCCCACACCTGCGGCACCAAAATTAATTTTTAAACTTGCAGTAGATCCCAACCAGGTTAGGCTCAACAATCTTGGTCAGCCTGCTACTCTCCCGTCAGGACACGCCGCCCAAAATCCGCAATTCAATAAAATTTCTGCACATTATTTAGAATTGTCGCCAGGTGCAATCACACCTTTGGGCGGAGGTAATGTGTTATACAACGGCCCTACCACTGCTGCCGGCGGCGCTGAAGCCATCGACTTTAGTCAATCTACATTGGTTACACCCGGTCAGGTCTTTAAGGAGTATACATTATCCAACGTGACGCCAGGAACTTATGAATATGTGCGACTTTCTTTGTCTTACCAGAATTACGATATTACATATTCAACTGCAGGTGTTGATCTTACAGGCACAATAGCCAGTTTTCTTGGATTCAATACCTACATTAGTTCATATCAGATCAAAAACACCACACAGAATGTAAATGCCAATAAACTTCAGGGGTATTGGGGTTTTGAGACCAATTTATTTGGAGAAAATTATGTACAATCCGGTCAGGCTCCGGAAGGTGCTACCACGGTTCCTAATCCTTTGTTTGCCACTTCGCCTATTCCACAAGGATCTTGTGTAGTAACAGCGGCTTTTGCCAGCCCACTTGTTATTACGGGTAACGAAACATCAGATATTGTGGTAACACTGTCGCTTTCGAGCAACAATAGTTTCGAGTGGGTGGATGATGGAGACGGCAAATACGAACCGGTTGATGGAGAAATGGTGGTAGACATGGGGGTTCGGGGTCTTGTGCCCGTAGTGAATTAATCCGAAAAAAAAAAATTATTAAAGAGGCCTAAGGCCTCTTTTTTTTGAATTTATTTGTCGAGCCGGTTAGTTTCTACTTTCACATTTCCCCCTGCGATAGCATTGGCTATTGAAATAATAATTGCCAATAGAAGTGCATTCCAAAAGCTATCAATTTTGAATCCATTCACAAGTTCATCAGCAATCATGAGAATTCCGGCATTGATTACCAGAAGAAAGAGTCCAAGCGTGAGTAATGTGGCTGGAATGGTGAGTATGATTAATAAGGGTTTTAGAAATGTGTTGAGCAACGCCAATACAAAAGCCGTAAGGAAGGCAATCCACGGTTGATCGAAGTGAACGCTTTCCATCAATCTATCGGCCACAAGTAAGGTGGCAGTAGTAATGAGCAATCGGAGCAGACCCGAGCGTAATTTATTTTCCATTGTTGCAAATTTATTGATAAACGCTTTTTGATAAGATGAATTTTGGTTAACAATGATAATTATTGATTATTTATTTGAAATTGAAAAGATTGACAACAGTACCTTATAACTGATCCGCAAAGTGGACACGATGTTCAATTCTTCTTTTTGTCTGCGACTCAGATAGAATTACTTTCGCGGAAAATAAAACCGACTATGAAGTTTTTTATCGATACAGCCAATCTTGATCAGATTAAAGAAGCCAACGATTTGGGAATTCTCGATGGAGTAACAACCAATCCATCATTGATGGCTAAGGAAGGAATTTCCGGAAAAGATAATGTGATGAAGCACTACAAGAAAATTTGTGAAATTGTAGGAGATGGTGATGTAAGTGCAGAAGTAATTGCAACGGATTATGACGGCATGATCAGAGAAGGAGACGAGCTGGCAGAACTTCATCCAAATATTGTAGTGAAAATCCCTATTATAAAAGATGGAATAAAGGCTTTGAGATATTTTTCCAATAAAGGAATTAAGACCAATTGTACGTTGGTTTTTTCAGCAGGTCAGGCCTTATTAGCAGCCAAAGCCGGCGCAAGTTATGTTTCGCCATTTGTGGGCAGGCTTGATGACGTTTCTACGGATGGTATTCAATTGATCGAACAAATCAGAGTGATTTATGATAATTATGGTTATGATACAGAAATTCTTGCTGCATCAGTTCGCCATCCCATGCACATTATTCGCTGCGCCGAAATTGGCGCCGATGTAATGACCGGTCCGTTAAGTGCAATTCTTGCCTTATTGAAGCATCCACTTACAGATACAGGATTGGCTCAGTTTCTTGCAGACCACAAAAAGGCAGCCGAAGCAGTGAGGTAATTCTTTTTCCGGATAACAGTTCCACTCATTTTTTTAAGGCTAAAACCAATTTATGTTACTTGAAATTCATCCGAGAAACCCCGATGAGCGCAAGCTTAAGATGGTGAATGAATGTCTGAAGGATGGTGGAGTAATCATATACCCTACTGATACGGTTTACAGTTTCGGTTGCGACATCAATAGCAATAAAGCCATTGAAAGAGTAGCCCGCCTTCGCGGAGTGAAGGTAGAGAAGGCAAACTTTTCTATTGTTTGTTCAGATCTCAGTCACATTACGGAATATTCTAAGCCGGTGGACAATCATATCTTCAAATTGATGAAAAGATTATTGCCCGGACCTTATACTTTTATTCTCGAAGCCAACAGAAATCTTCCACGGATTTTTTCCGAAAAAAAGAAGACCATCGGTATACGGGTGCCGGACAATCCTATAGCCCTGTCTATTGTTGCAACTTTGGGAAATCCAATCATTGCCACATCTGTGCACGACGACAATGAAATCATCGAATACACTACTGATGCCTTCGAGATTCATGAAAAATTTGAAAAGCTGGTCGATATTGTCATTGACGGCGGCCCGGTGGGTTTTGAAGTCTCTACTGTATTGAACTGCGTCAATGGTCAGATTGAGTTAGTTCGCCTTGGCAAAGGTCCTGTCGACTTTTTATAATAAATCATTCACTTAGTACATTTTCTGTTTTAGAATAACAACTTTTATTTCGGTAGATTCATTTGACTTAGTTTTGGGCCGCATATAATCAGGGCTTCCTGATAAATAAAAGTTTTTCAAATAAAGAAAATGTTATGCTGGTTACTAGGAAATATCTTGATGAGCTAACCTATGAAATAAACGGTGCAATGATCGAAGTGCATCGTTACATGGGGCCGGGACTGTTAGAGAGCGTTTACCAGAGATGCTTGAAACATGAATTTGTACTTAGAGGTATTAACCACCGGTCAGAGGTTTATATTCCTATTCAATATAAAGAATTGCCGGAGGATTTAAACTTTAGATGCGACTTTTTAGTTGGCAATTCAATTATTGTTGAATTGAAATCTGTAAGTGAAGTTTCGCCAATTGCGAATGCTCAACTTTTGAATTATATGAAACTTATGGAGGCACCGAAAGGAATTCTTGTGAATTTTAACGTTGCCGTGCTCATGAGCGATGGATATAAAACATTTGTAAATGAACATTACGCCAACCTTCCTTTCAAATAAAGAAAAGATAAACTCTAAATAGTAAAATCCCTCTCTTTTTTCCTCCATTTCCTTTGTGGTAAAATACATCAGCATCACAAATTCTATCGTCCTTATTAATTTACCATAGAGATATTGGAGGGCACAAAGGAAAAAATCTCTCTCTTTGTTTACTCCATTTCCTCTGTGGTAAAATAAAAATCCCCAGCCATCCAATATTCTCCTCGCCGAATAATTCAACTACATTGTAAATGAAGTACCCAAAGAATGGCACCTCAATGTTTACTCCATTTCTTCTGTGGTAAAATCAAATCACATTTTTACACATGAAAACTTTGCCTTAAATTATCCAATTGGTGCATAGCCTGAGGAATGGCTTCAACAACATCACTAGCTAACATACCTTCAATTCCTTTTGTCTTACATGCAAAATCTCCGGCCGACCCGTGTAGAAATACACCCAATCTTGCCGCTACTTGCGAAGAATAACCCTGCCCCAGCAACGCAACGATAATGCCCGTTAACACATCACCACAACCCGCAGTAGCCATTCCCTGATTTCCACTCGAATTAAAACTAATTACATTATCGGAAGTTGTCACGCAGCTATGAGCCCCTTTTAAAATTATTTCAAATTGTTTCTCTGAAGATACGAGCTTCATCGTTTCAAGGCGGTGAAAATTATCGCGATGCGCTCCAAATAATCTGTCAAACTCACCAATATGTGGTGTGAGAATGGTGCCCGGCTTTATAGAATGAAGCATATTTTTTTGCCCGATAATATTGAGGGCATCAGCATCCAGCACCATTGGATGAATTCCATCTTGTAATAGTTTTCTCAGCATTAGGGAAGTTTCTGGAGCCACACCCAATCCAGGCCCGCAGGCTATTACTTTGTATGGATCAAGTTGCCCCGTTGCGGTGATGTTTTCTTCGCCCGAATCAGTTTCGCACATTGCTTCCGGAACCGCAGTCTGAAAGATTTGATAACCACACCTTGGAATGTGCGCTGTAACCAAACCTATACCAGCCCGAAGGCAGGCCCTCGCAGATAATATTGCCGCCCCCATTTTTCCATAACTCCCAGCCACGATAAGCGCATGACCAAGTTGATTCTTATACGCAAATTTGTCTCTCGGCCTGAATTCCTTCACCGCCGAGGCGAGTGTATAATAGAGATAATCACAGTCATGAAGATTTTCAAAATCCTCGTCCAGAAAAAGTTCAAGCACCGCAAATTCGCCAACATATTGAGCATTTTCGGGAAACATAAAAGCTCTTTTAGGAACCTGAAGGGTATAGGTTGTATGTGCCTTAATAATTGTTCCGGGCTGTGGAGTAAATAGGTCTGGTAGCATTCCCGATGGAACATCTATAGAAATTCTTTTATTGGGAAGTCCATTGATATTTTCTACCAGTTCAGCCAGCCATCCTTCCAGTGGTCTGGTCAAACCAATTCCAAAGAGGCAATCAAGCAATGTGTAATGCACAGGGATCTGGAATACACTTTTGGATTCATTCAAAAAACAAACCTCCACATCTTCAGCCATGAGACGGTTAAGATTGAGGGTGAACTCCTTGCTGCCTTTTGACGGGTCACCGGCGATATAAACAACAACCTGGTGGCCCCTTTTTTTGAGAATGCGGGCCATGCACAACCCATCACCTCCATTGTTGCCGAGTCCGCAGAAGAAAGCCAGGCCAGTAATAAATTCATTTTTTTCGAGATGTTCAACACACACATTCGCCGCCAGCTCCATAAGTTCAGATGCTTCATTAAAGTTCTGCTCGATTGAGTATGCATCCCATTCTTTTAATTGTTGAGAATTGAAGAGTTTCATAGTATCTGATTTTATGGGCAACAAGGTTTTTTCATGGCCACAAATATCTTGTGTAATGGCTTAGCAACACATAACTTGGTGCACTGTTCTCAAATGGGTTATAAATATTCGCTCAATAGAAGTGATTCTACCTATTCCGGAACAAAGAACAATACATTCCACACTCAGTCGTTTGCAAGTTTATCAATCCTTAAATTTTCAACTTTGGCCCGATTTTACATTCACACTCGGTAAAATCTATAGTAAAAGATCATGTTGAAAAAGTATGCTGTACTGGCAATAACGCTTGTAAGCCTTGTTGCACAAGCCCAGGAACCAATAGCCTTGTATGATCCAACTGCTCTGTATAGAGAGGCATTGGATCTTTTTGATCACCAGAAGTTCGTGCCAGCCAAGGAGAAATTCGAGGAATATATTGAGCTCGAAAAAAATCCTCAGCATGCCTTGAGGGTCAATTCGGAGTATTACAATGGAATTTGTGCCTTATACCTTTTTCACAAAGATGCCGAGTTTCAATTAGAAAAGTTCGTAAGAGAGCATCCGGATTCACCATGGAAACAGCATGTTTACTTCGAACTGGCCACTTTTAACTACAAAGTTCCCAACTTCAAAAAGGCTCTGGAATGGTTTGAGTTTGTCGACGAAGAACTGCTCAGCCAAAGCGATAAAATAGAATTTCGCTACAAGCGCGGACATTCGCGCTATGAGCAGGACGATATTGCCGGTGCCCGTCAGGATTTCTTTGAGGTTACCCAGGCTGAAAGTGAATACAAAATGGCCGCAATCTATTACTACAGCCATATTGCTTATGTACAGAACGACTTACAGACAGCACTCGAAGGATTTCAAAAGCTCAATGGTGATCCCGCATTCAAGTCGTTGGTTCCCTATTACATCACCCAGATATATTATAAACAAAAAAAATACGATGAAGTTTTGGTTTATGGCCCGCAAGCATTAGAGCAAGCCCAGGCCAATGCCACCAAATGGGTACCCGAAATTTCAAGGCTCATAGGAGATTCATATTGTTTCAAGGAAAAGTACAAAGAAGCCCTTCCGTATCTCGAGCGTTACCACGCGGATACACCAAAGTCGGGCATTACAAGAGAAGATTATTATCAACTAGGATATGCTTACCACAGAACAGGATCTCACCAAAAGGCCATTGAAGCTTATGGCAATTGTACAGGTGAAAATGATGAACTTCATCAGCGAGCCTCCTACAATCTCGGCGAGTGCTATTTAAAAATAGAGCAAAAGGAGTACGCCAGAAATGCTTTCGAAGAAGCAGCCGAAATGACTTTCAACAAAGAAATTGAAGAGGACGCAATGTTCAATTATGCCAAACTGGCCTTCGAATTATCTTACAATCCCTTTCACGAAGCCATTACAGCATTTGAGCAATACCTGGAGAAATATCCCAAGAGCGCAAGGCGTGATGAAGCCTATGAATTTCTTCTGAATGTTTACATGAAAACCAGAAACTACGAAAAGGCTCTGGCCTCTTTAGATAAAATTCAGAATAAGGATAACCGCATCAAAGAAGCCTATCAGGTAGTTGCCTTCAACAGGGGTGTCGAATTATTTCAAGCTGAAGATTATACCAATGCTGAAAAGTTTTTCGATAAAGTACCTACCTATCCTGTCAATCCGGAGCTCAATGCAGACGCTAAATTCTGGAAGGCCGAAATAGCATACCGTCAGGGAAGTTATCCAAAAGCCCGTGAGCGATACAATGCATTTCTTAATGAACCAGGAGCATTCAGCAGTCAGAATTATGGATTGGCACATTATGGACTTGGATATACCTGGTTCAAAATGGCCATTGATGAGGATACTTATGATGTATCTGTTGGGCAATACAACAATGCCAATACGTCTTTCCGGAAATACGTAGACGGCAACCAAAGCAAGGATGCTAAAAAAGTAAATGACGCCAATCTGCGCATTGGCGATTGTTTTTTTGTTCAGAAAAGTTATGCCCAGGCCATTCAGTATTACGATAAATGTGCCGACGACAATGGCTCAGGAAAAGACTATGCCATGTTTCAGAAAGCATTGTGTTATGGCTATGATGGTAAAAACGATAAAAAGGCATGGGTACTGAAGAGTCTGCTCACCGATATTCCAGATTCCCGATTCAAAGTTGATGCGAAATACGAATTGGCTAAAACTTATTTGTCAGACGGTAGAATAGGGGAGGCCAGGATTTATTACAACGACATCATCACCAACCACAACACTTCGCAATACACGAAACTAAGTATGCGCGATTTGTGTCTGGTCTATGTGCAGGAAGGCAATGAAGCCAAGACCAAAGAAATGTGGAATACCCTTAAGAATAAATACCCCGGCGATCAGGCTGTTAAAGATGCTTACGCCATTTGCAAAGAAATATTAATCGACGACCCCGATTTCAGAAACGATGCCGTTTCAATTGGAGGAGCATCAAAGGATGAAGTAGAAACAGAAGTATATAGAAAAGCATCAGGTTTTGCGCAAGATGGCGATTGTGCTACTGCCATTACCAAATTATCTGCTTATCTGCAATCGTATCAGCCTGCTTATTACGCAATAGATGCCCATTATTTTCTCGCCAATTGTTATCTCGACAAAGGCGATAAAAACAAAGCATTTGAGTCACTCACCTTCATCATCAACAGCAACAACGAAGATTACCTCGAAGAATGTTTGGTATCGGCATCCGCTATTGCTTACGAGAAAGGGAGCTATCAGCAGGCACTTCAGTTTTATCGCGAACTCGAACAAATAGCATTGCTCAAAAATCATATACTAGAGTCGCAGATTGGACAGATGAGGTGCAATTATCTTCTGGGTGAAAAGGCCGATGCGAAAGTCTATGCAGACAAAGTATTACTCAATCCATCCACCCAGGACGATGTGCGCTATACGGCATTGCTTTGGAGAGGAAGAATACTCCTCGAAAATGGAGAACTCGACGCCGCCAATGCAGACTTCAAAGAAGTGGTTAAAAGAGGCGGTGTTGCAGGTGCAGAAGCCAAGTATTCCATGGCATTAGTGCTATACAAAAAGGCAGAGTACAAGAAATGCGAAACAGAAATTTTTCAATTGGTCGAGAAGTTTTCGGCATTTCCCGAATGGAAGTTCAAAGCCTTCCTGTTGCTGGCAGACGACTATGTGGCAATGCAGGATTATTTTCAGGCAAGAGCCACACTCAATGCGATCAAGGAAAATACTACCGAACAATGGGTGCTTACAGAAGCAGATCAGAAGCTTGCGAAACTTGATGCATTGGAAAATCCACAAGGAACCGGTGGAACCAACAATGATGTAGAAATTGATCTCGTTCCTGATAACAACTAATTTTTTGAAGAAAATGAAAGCAATTAAAATTCAGATATTATTCGTTTTTGGGGTGTTTGTCGCGATCAACTCATTGGCGCAAAAGGACACATCGCTCACCATGGATGTAATCTTCGAAGGAGGCCGTCGGTTGTTTTTGAGAGATGCCAATAAATTGTCGATCTGGCCTGAAACCAGAGACAATATTATACCCCTCACAACCATTACATACACCACCATTCCGATGCCGAAGAACGCAACGGTGGAGCCCAAATTGATTCCCTCAGCAAGAATCAAGGTCGATGAAAAACTGGAAAGACTTTACCGCGGTTATATCAAAGCCGGTTACGGCACTTATTTCACGCCAATGGTTGACCTGTATTATACCGATGGACGTTCCAAAAAAGGAACGTTTGGTATCCACTACAAACACTTCAGCAGTGCAGGAGGCGTAACCCCAAATGACAAAGACAGCGTACCCGATCACTTTTCGGATAACAAAGCAGAACTTTGGGGAAAGTGGTTTTTTAAGAAAACTCAGTTACTCGGATCAGTACAATGGGACAGAAATCTCAATAACTGGTACGGTGTGCGTTACGGCAAAGATTACAACGGTCCGCGAGTCGATAGCCTTCGTTTCAAACAACGTCTCAATACATTTGGAGGAAAAGCATCATTCCTTACCTATCAGCGTGATACAGGAGAGTTCAATTACAGGGCAGACCTTGCCTTGCGTGGTACACAGGATTTTTATCAAGGCAAAGAATTCAATTTTGATATCCTTTTTCATGGCAGAATGTTGATGGAAGATAATTTATACAGCACAGACATTGGTGTAAATATCAACTCTTTCAAGTTTTTTGGCCCTGAATTAAATGGAAAGGGCAGAGTGCAGGACGGCTATTTTTTGAATAGAGACGACAATACTGCTGTATTTAAAATTATACCCCAAATTCAGACTGTATGGAAAGAACTTCGGGTAAAAGTTGGAGCAGGTCTTTACATAGAAGGTAACCGATCGTCGCCAGGCCATTTTTATCCCCTTGCCGAATTGAGTTATAGCCTCCTCAATGGCATCATTGTGCCTTATGCCGGATTGCGCGGCAGTGTAGAGCCAACAACTTACCTCAGCCTTTACCAACTTAATCCATTTGTACAAAACTTCCCGGTTTTGAGGCACAAAAACAACAAGATCGATGCATACGGTGGTATTGGAGGAGCAGTATCCAGAACTGTCTCATACAATGTGGGTGTCAATTATTATGAATGGGGGAATTTTGCTTATTTTATCAACGACACCATAAATGATCCCGTATCCGGATACAATTCATGGGGCAATGCCTTCAGTATCATTTATGACGATTTGAATGCCATCAACGTGCATGGTGAATTGGCGGTTTATGCAGGAGAAAAATGGAAAGCCAATATCCGCGCTGATTATTTCAAATATACATTGGGCAGCGAAGTACACGCATGGCATCAGCCCAACTTCAAAATTATGGGTACTGCACAATACAACCTCAAAAACAAGTTTATCATTGGCGGAGATCTGTTTTATGTAGGGGCAAGATGGGCCAAGTCTTATGCCCCTGTGCCAGGTGTGGAAGTACAAGGTGGGGAGGGCGACAAATCTTACCAGTACAAATTGAAAGGCTTTCTTGATGCGAATTTCAAGGTTGAATACCGATACAACAAAAGAGTTTCGGCCTGGGTTCAGCTCCACAACGCATTTGCGCTCAAATACCAGCGTTGGAGCGCATACAACAACCAGCGTTTGCTGGCCATGCTTGGAGCCACTTATGCCTTCTGACGAGTTTCATTTTTCAGCATAAAACAACCAGGACCGGAGAACATTTTCCGGTCTTTTTTTTGGGGATTAATTGATGCAACAGGATTTACAAGGCTTAATCAGGATTAAAAAAGAATTGGCTTCTTCAGATGAAATTTCATCGAAAAATTTCATTAGAAATTGAGATTATTCACAATAGAAGAAAAAAACCGGAAATTGCCGCAGAAGTTGTGCGTAAAATCTTGCACTAACACCCTGCCTTTCAGTGCTATCTGCGATGTTGATTCATTGTTAAAAATCGCACACATTTTTTGATAGATTTTTCCCTTCTGAAGCCCTTGGTTTTACTATATTTGCGTACCGTTTTAAAGGCCTCGTCTCGAAGCCTTTTTTCTATATTAATTTTAATGTTTTTTAAAGCCTAAACATCGTGGAAGAAACGATCGCAATTATGTCTGACGAAACCCAAGTACAACCCCAATCAAATTACACTGCTGACAACATCCAAAGTCTCGAAGGAATGGAACACGTGCGCATGCGCCCGTCCATGTACATCGGAGACACCGGAACCAGAGGTTTACACCATTTGGTTTATGAAGTAGTAGACAACTCTATCGACGAAGCCCTTGCAGGCCACTGCGATACCATTAATGTCACCATCAACGAAGACAACTCCATCCGTGTATCAGACAACGGACGCGGAATTCCTGTTGACATGCACAAGAAAGAAGGCGTTTCTGCCCTTCAGGTGGTAATGACCAAAATCGGCGCAGGTGGTAAATTCGACAAAGGATCTTACAAAGTTTCCGGAGGTCTGCACGGTGTAGGTGTGAGTTGTGTAAATGCACTTTCCATTCACCTCAAAGCAGAAGTTTTCCGCGATGGAAAAGCTTGGATTCAGGAATATTCTATCGGAAAGCCTCTATATCCTGCAAAAGAAATCGGTACAACTGACCAGAGAGGAACTACCGTTACTTTCAAGCCGGACAATACCATATTCGACACCACAGAATACAATTACGAAACCCTTGCCAACAGATTGCGCGAACTTTCTTACCTCAACAAGGGGATTCGCCTCAATCTTACAGATCTCCGCGAATTGGATGAAGCTGGTGTCCCACGCGCGAATACCTACTATTCCACAGAAGGTTTGGTGGAATTTGTACGCTATATCGATGAGAGCCGCATGGCCATTGTAAGCAAGATCATTCACATGGACAGAACCGACGGAGAAATTCCTGTCGAAGTGGCCATGGTCTACAACGATTCTTTCAACGAGAACATTCACAGTTATGTGAACAATATCAATACCCACGAAGGCGGCACGCACCTGCAGGGATTCCGTCGTGGTCTTACCACAACCCTCAAGAATTACGCTGAAAAAAGCGGTATGCTTGAGAAATTGAAGATTGAAATCAATGGCGACGACTTCCGTGAAGGATTGACTGCCGTGGTTTCAGTGAAAGTACAGGAACCCCAGTTCGAAGGTCAGACCAAGACCAAACTCGGCAACAAAGAAGCCGTGGCTCCAGTGAGTCAGGTAGTAAGCGAAATGCTCGAAGCCTATCTGGAAGAAAATCCAAATGAGGCCAAACAAATTGTGGGCAAAGTAATTATTGCCGCACAAGCCCGTATCGCAGCCAAGAAGGCCCGCGAAATGGTGCAGAGAAAAGGAATTGGTTCAGGCGGCGGACTTCCCGGTAAACTTGCAGATTGCGCAGAAAAAGATCCAAGCAAATCAGAGTTGTTCCTTGTCGAGGGAGATTCCGCTGGAGGAACAGCCAAGCAAGGCCGCGACCGTCATTTTCAGGCTATTTTGCCATTGAGAGGTAAAATTCTCAATGTAGAGAAAGCCATGCCGCACAGGATATTCGACAATGAGGAAATCAGAAATATGTACACCGCATTGGGTGTAACCATTGGAACAGAAGAAGACAGCAAAGCATTGAACCTGGCCAAACTCCGCTACCACAAGATTGTCATCATGTGCGATGCCGACGTAGACGGAAGCCACATCGAAACCCTTATTCTTACCTTCTTCTTCCGTTACATGAAAGAGTTGATCGAGCAGGGCTATATATATATCGCCACGCCGCCACTCTATCTTGTGAAAAAAGGAACCAAGGCAGAATACGCATGGAACGAAGAAATGCGCGACAATCTTATAGCCGAACTCAAAGGAGCCGGACAAGAAAGCAGCGTAAACGTTCAGCGTTACAAGGGTCTTGGAGAGATGAATGCCATTCAGCTTTGGGACACGACAATGAACCCTCAGTTCAGAACATTGAGAAGAGTGTCCATCGACAATGCCGCAACCTGCGATCACATCTTTTCGATGCTCATGGGCGATGATGTTCCACCACGCCGTGCATTTATCGAAGCCAATGCGAAATACGCGAAGATCGACGTTTAATCATTCGTAAATGAAATATTGAAAAAGGCTCCTTCGGGGGCCTTTTTTGTTTTACTCCGAATTGCGCAATAGAAAAAAATGAGCCGGAATTTGATTTGGGATTCTTCCCATGGGGCAATGTCATTAAGTTATGGAGGATCAGCCGCAAAAGTTGGGGAGTAACTGACTTTGATTTGAAAAATTGACCAAGCCTGAAAGGCTTTAAGGTTATTAACCCCGGGTGCAACCCGGTGGCTCAGATGCAAATGCGCGGCCCACAACTCCAACGGAGTTGAATTTTAAACCGATAGATGGACTGTTGAATTACCGAAAGAAAAGCCAGGCTTCTATAGTTCTGCTTTATCAATTTTTCTTACTTGAAATTTCCCTAAGAAAAATGAATG
>JANNEQ010000018.1:0-111641 GCA_031378885.1 Flavobacteriales bacterium | reverse complement strand
ACGCAGAGAGAACCAATGGAACTATTCAAGAACTAAAAACTATCGCTAAGGGATTTCGAAATGTTGAGAATTTCAGAATCGCCATTTTATTCCATTGTGGTAAACTCGACCTAATTCCAACACGAAATTTCCTGTAGAACCCAACAGATAGATAATGGAAATGAAGATGAAGCGCTCTCTTCGCTGAACAATTCCATTTCGCAATATGGTGTTGTTTTTAAACTGGTAAAAGATTACTCCTGGTATGCACTGGACAAAAAAGGATTTATGGAGAATAAAGCCAGTAATACTTCAGAAAACCCAATTCGCGCATACTTCGATTTTGTTGAGTTCTATATGCTCGAAAAAGGTCAGTTCGACCAATATGCCAAATTTGAATTTTACAAAGAAAAAGCCAAAAACATCTTCAATTAATCAGGTAGTTTCACTTCATGATCGCGGTGCAAAATGTTCTTCCGCAACAAATCATAATGCATTAGGATGGCAGCCACCGCAATGCCTACCATTGCGCCAAACGACACGTCCCACTTTGTATGCGCACCAATGGCCACCCGTGAAATAGCGATGAGCAAAGCCCACAACAAGGGTACAAAATAAAGTTTACGCCCTGTAGCACTTCTGGAATATTTCAAACAATAACTCAATACAAATGCCAGTAAAAATGCATTAAACGAATGCCCTGAAGGAAAAGAATATCCTGATTCTTCCACCCAGTGATCGAGTACGTTCTGACTGATGTCTTTAAATTCTGCACTTCGATTTACGATAACTTCCTTCAATGCATTTCCCCTTTCATCGGTAGGCAAATTATAAAAACTTTCCAGAGTCAACGTATTACCACTTCTTTCTACTACATAAGTATGACTTGGTCGCGGAGATTTCATTGCCTTTTTGAGAATGTGCTCATTGACAAAAGCAAATGAACCAATGATGGCAATAAGTTTGACAAAGGTTGAGGCAAAAACTTTTAATTTGGCATCCGTTCCTTTGATGAAACGAGTGTAAAAAATACATGTGATAAGCAAGATCAGAAAAGTACCATATTTACCAGCCGATTGTGTCAGCAAGTACATACAGGTGGTCATTTTGCTATCTGCCGCAATTGACTTAAGCGAAATATCAAAAGCAAAAACGGTAAAGACCAAAATGGCAAAAGCCGACAATGCAACGATCAAAATATTTCTGGTCATGAGGCCAAATATGCGACAATTCTGAAATGCGAAAAAATATTTTTTTTTAAACTAAAAAACCTGGGACCAATAATTTCCTGCGATAAATAGAGTTGTTCCAAACAAGGTTTAACATTTTGCTCAAAACATTCCTACCCTATTATTGCAACAGGATAGCCCATGAAAAAAAATTGCTTTATTAATTTACAACGCGCAACTTGTGCCCTCTTTATGTACAGCTTGATCCGCTGTGCCCAATCACCCCCAAATAATTTACCCACCTCAAACCCATTACCAGAAGCTACTGATACTTCAACTTCCAGCGGAAAAACCCCGGATTCCAATCCAACTTTTCATCCCGGCACCCTTCAATTCACTGATAAAAATGGCTTAAAGCAAGGTCTTTGGAAAGAGCACCGCAATGGTAAATTATGGAAAGAAGAGCACTACCTGAACAATAAACTTCATGGTATATGCAATGAATATCTTGCAGATGGAACCATTTGTCAAACACAATATAAAAATGGGCTTAAAGATGGCTTTTATCAAATGTTCACGCATGGTTCTGCTACCGGCTTATATGTGAGCCTTTATCAAAATGACAAGTTTCAATGGGCAGCCTTTCCATATGAACTGGCCCAATACATAGTGCCTGTCAAAGGCATGCAAACTCAGGCTGACAGCATCAACATAAAAGTTTATTACTTATCCGGTAAAATCCTTTATGAAGGAAAATTTTATGGTGAGAAAAATGGCGCTGCCAAAGGTTGTGGTCTTCACAAAAGCTATTATGAAAACGGAGAAATAAGAACTGTTCTCGATTATAACCAGGATTCCATTACCGCTTATGACAACAAAGGAAATATGCAGCATCTGAAAGGAATCAGAAAATACAGGGGAGAAATACTCCAATAATATCAGCATCAATACAAATCATGACCAACAAAAAAACCTCTTGCCTATCTTCGCCGGAAATACTTGATAATGGCATTTGGTTTTACCCCGAAATACAGTGAAAATCTTCCTCTTGAAAATCTCGGAAATCTTGAATTCATTAGTCTTGCGCTTAAATCCTGCCAGAGGCTTAATCTGGTTGTAGACTTTGCGAATGAGAGCACCATAATTGCTTTTACACAATACGGAAACTTTTCAAAGAATTATGAAATCCGCATAGAGCTTGACAATCAGGTTGCCAAAATCACCTCATACTCTACAGGAAACGAATTTTTCGATCATGGCAAAAACAAAAAAGAAGTCGCCAGATTCATTCAATTCTTTCAGGAAGCAAAATCTCAAACCACACCGGAAGAACTTCACCTGGAAAAATCCAGACTCCAGACAGAATTCAGCCTACAGGCTTCACAAAACGATTCGACATATTATTCCGATTCCGAACAATTTTCCACCTTGACCTCTTACTTCAAACCACAAGGTGGATATTTCATCACCCCAATTCTGATTGTACTGAACATAGCCGTCTTCATTCTTATGGTTGCCAACGGCGCTGGAATTATGAATCCGGGAACAGAAAATCTGATTCAATGGGGGGCAAATCTTCGCTCTCTTACACTTGACGGGCAGTATTGGCGATTGCTCACCTGCTGTTTTGTTCACATCGGCATTATTCATCTACTCATGAACATGTATGCCCTGGTTTACATTGGGATTCTACTCGAGCCATTATTGGGAAGAGTAAGATTTTTAGTCGCTTATCTACTCACGGGCATCATTGCAAGCACGGCCAGTTTGTGGTGGCATGACAATACAGTCAGTGCAGGAGCATCAGGAGCTGTGTTTGGAATGTATGGCTTATTCATCGCATTACTGAGCACTAAACTTATTGAACCCAACACACGAAAAGCCCTTTTAAGTAGTATCGGACTTTTTGTGGTATTTAACCTTACTTATGGAATGCAAGGTGGCGTAGATAACGCAGCGCACATAGGAGGATTGATAAGTGGTATTGTAATTGGATTTTCGTTTGTTCCATTTTTGCATCCTTCGAAGAGCAATAAATTTTCGAACGTCATGTGGGTTGTGTTAAGTGCAATTGTACTTTCCGGAACTTATTTGATCTGCAAAAATCTTCCCAACCCCATACGCGATTATGAGCTGAAAATGGCCGAAGTAATGACGCTCCAGGACGAAGGCATGGCATATTTGAAAATAACGGACCAATCAGACGATCAGATACTTATTGATGAAATCGAAAAAAAGAGTTATCCAGCCTGGCAAAAAGCATTGGCTGTCATCAAGGAATGCGAAGGCCTTAAATTACCTGACGAAATTAATATTCGACTGTCGCTGGTAAAAGAGTACTACTCCTATCGCGAAAGACAATGCTATTTTATCCGACAAAGTTTATCAGACGAAAACGACAATCCTGAGATCGAAAGGCAAATAGATCTGTACTCGCACAAAACAGACTCTGTGGTAAAAATTCTAAACGAACCTTAAAAACCCAATACAATGGAAAAGGAAAAAAAATTAATTGTCAGCAATACAATCCAAATTGCCGCATGCAAAAAATCAGTTTGGGAAGCCCTCACCCATCCTGACAAAACCAAAGTCTATATGTTCGGCTGTGAGACAGTTTCCGACTGGAAAGAAGGCAGCGATCTACTTTGGCGCGGAGAGTATCAGGGTCAGGCGATGGTATTTGTACAAGGTAAAATCGTCATCTTTCAACCCGATACGCTTTTGAAATATACTGTGATAGACCCCAATGCAAATTATCCTCTTACTCCGGAAAATCATTTGAATGTGACATATACTTTGGAAGAAAAAAATGGCGTCACCACGTTAACAGTTACCCAGGATGGATTTGAAGAAGCTGCAGAAAGAGAAAAAAGATACAGGGATGTGTACAACAATGGCGATGGATGGAATCCGATTCTGATTGAAATAAAAAAACTGGTGGAATCGGAAACAAAGAATTAACAGCAACTACAGCCATGACCTTGCCCGAAAGATTGCATAGAATTAAACCACGATTCATACTTGTACACACATTGGCAGCTTTTTTCATGGCATGTGCAGCAGGCCAGTTATATATGTTCATGAATTTTAAATATTTTCAATACCTCATCCAATACGAGCTTTCCGAAATTCATGGCCCCAAAGGATTTCACTATCAATTTCCAGAAGCAATCAGTCCAACGCAGCTCTTTATCCGTTTGGCTTACTCACCATTAATCGGCATACTTATTTCTTTGCTCTTTTCATTGTTGGTAGTCCTCACGAAAAAATTATTCTGGCTGAATTATCTGTTTCTTTTTATCTTATCCATTCTCTCATTTAGTTTATTTATCGGTGATTCACAAAAATTTATTCCATTACCCACCAATTATATTGAAAGGCATTATGGATTAGAATATTTCATTGCACTGAATGTTGTGGTATTTCTGGTTTTGGCAATATTTCTTATATTTAACAGACGGATAAACAATTTCACCATAATAAAAAAATGAATTGAATATCTAATGTAATTCACCATGCTAAATAAAACTTTTATCCGATAAAATAGCTTCTACTTCTTTATGCACCTCATTACCCTCGAAACAACGATTACAGCCGGCATCCAAACTTGTTTTGATGCTGCCCGAAGTATTGAGTTGCATTTAGAATCGACCGCTCAAACCAAGGAAATTGTTGTTTCAAATAAAAAAACAGGTTTGTGCGAATTGAGTGAATTCATTACCTGGGAAGGAAAGCACTTTGGTATAAGACAACAATTTACTTCGGAGATTACAAAAATGGAAGCCCCCTATTTCTTTGAAGACAAGATGAAAAAAGGAGCCTTCAAATCATTCCGGCATGAGCATTACTTCGAAGATAGCAATAATGAAGTAACCATGACTGACCATTTATTTTATGAAGTACCTTTGGGTGTATTTGGCAAAATATTCGATGGATTGATTTTGAGAAAATACCTCATTACTTTGCTTCAAAAAAGAAATGCCACTATAAAATACTATTGTGAAAATAAAAATAATTCATGATGATCGCAGAAACACAAAACCTCATTATTCGCCGGTTCAAACCCGAGGATGCAGCAGCCTTCTATCGCCTGAATGCTGATCCGGAAGTAATTCGTTATACTCTCAATAACAATTTTAAAGATCTGGCCGAGGCAGAAAATTTCATCCGAAATTATGACCATTACGACAAATATGACTTCGGCAGGTGGGCCATTGAATTAAAAGCCACCGGAGAATGCATGGGGTATTGCGGTTTGCGGCACAAAACCGAAACACAACTCACCGACCTTGGTTATCGCTATGCCAGAAAATTCTGGAATCAAGGCTTTGCCACAGAAGCGGCAATAAAATGTCTGCAACTTGGATTTGAAAGATACGACCAAACAAAAATTATCGGGCGGGTAATGAAAGGCAACCACGCTTCAGCGCGTGTATTGGAGAAAATAGGCATGAAATACATCGGTGAATTTGAATTCGCCGAGCATGAAGGTTTACTTTATACTATTGAAAAAGAAGACTACGTTCTAAGAAACAAATAAATTATTCCCCGAATAAAAGTACTAAAAATCCTGAAGATATCATACAAAAGGACAGAAAATCCCTTCCAATGCAGCAATCTCAATCCGGTTTTATACATAAACTCATTCTACTCTTCCAAACCAATGGAACGTTGAAAACCTTGTCCAAAGGAGATTTTCTGATTCGTGAAGGAGAAGTGGAGAAGCACATTTACTGGATTGAATCCGGAGCTGTCCGTGCCTTTTATCTTACAGAATTCGAAGAACAGGTTATTCGATTGGGATATAAAGACAATATGATTACGTCCCTGTCGTCATTTCTAACCGGAACCAATTCTCAACTCTATATAGAAGCCATCAGAAAAACTGTGGTGAAGGCGCTGCACAAAGACCAATTGGATCAACTTGTCCATGAGAGCCTTGAAAATCTACTGCTTTACAAAGATTTTCTCGAAATTCTGTTGTCGCAACAAATCGACCGTGAGCTCGATCTTTTAATTACATCTCCGAATCAAAGGCTTCAAAGAGTATTGGAGAGAAGCCCCAATCTCTTTCAGGAAATACCCATGAAATACATAGCATCTTATTTGCGCATGTCAGCCGAAACATTAAGTCGAATCCGAAATTCTTGATTGCCATCAAGAATTATAAAATACTTTGCAGTCAAATTTGCCTCCGAATAAAACAATATCCCCATGCAAAAGAAGGCAAATGAACTTATAAACGAATTGATCGCATTATCCGAACAAAACTCCAATCGCGTCAGAATTTTAAAGACAAAGTCTCTCAGCGAGCTCAATTACAAAGCATCTGCTGAAAAATGGAGTGTGCTCCAATGCCTTGACCATTTAAATAATTATGGCGACTACTATTTACCGGCAATTGCAAAACAACTGGAATCGGCTGTTTCAACACCGTCGGACTTTGCTTTTCAAAGTGGTTTTCTCGGAAACTACTTCGCCAATCTTATGCAGGTGAATGAAGGCAAAATAAAAAAAATGAAATCTCCCAAAGACAAACTGCCCTCAGCATCTGATTTGACGATGACGACACTAGATCGCTTTTTAAAACAACAAGACAGGTTATTGGAACTGCTCAAACAAGCCCGAAACAAAGACCTTGTAAAAACAAAAGTGAGTACATCACTCCACAAACTCATCAGGCTTCGGCTTGGAGATACCTTTCGTTTTTTTGTTAATCATATTGAGCGCCATATCTGGCAGGCGGAGGAAATACAGCAAACAAAATCTGAATAGCACAATTGTTCGACCCTTACAGGGTCGTTAATCGATTCAATTACAACCTCTCTCCCCGGTTTCGTGCCTTTGGCACTCCACCGGGGGCTATTCAATGTTTGATCCTTTCAGGATCATGATGTCAAAAATTAATAATAATGCAAACCTATTTCAGGACAAGACACCACAAACAAAAAATAACTGTAAACCAAGAACAGGACTAACTTTTTGCTGTAAACTAGGAGCAGGATTTAATAACTAAAGTGTCAACTTTTTTTAGGACGAGTCAAAGTAGAACAAATAAGCCTGAAAGGCTTGAATATTGAATAGCCCCCGGTGAAAGGCCAAAGGCCTTTTACCGGGGGAAAGAATGAACAAAATTGAATTACCAAGCCTGAAAGGCTTGAACAACATACTCACTAATTGAATAAATCAGAACAGAACGCAGATTTTCAAAACACGAACAAAATCCCTTGCCACTTTTATTCGTGACCAAACTATAACCCAAACTCATTTTCACAAAAATTAAGACCAAATCAGAACAACGCCGTGCAACACGCCTATACCTTTGGCGCATAATTCAGCCGCCCGATTTGTCCCGAAATTATTCTTATTTCGAAAACAAGTCCTCCGACGTTAGAAGCCTTTCACAATGACATTGTACAAGGCTTCTAATCCAATAAATTAAATTTT
Source organism: Flavobacteriales bacterium (assembly GCA_031378885.1). Lineage (GTDB taxonomy): Bacteria > Bacteroidota > Bacteroidia > Flavobacteriales_D > Sanyastnellaceae > JANNEQ01. The sequence goes on along the minus strand of JANNEQ010000018.1, from coordinate 104,046 downwards.
TATGTCAATTTTACCTTTCATCATCCTCATAGCAGCTATTCTGTTATCAGGAATTCGTGTGGCACAAGAGTACCAGCGTTCTGTAGTTTTTCGGCTGGGTCGATTTACCGGAATCAAAGGTCCGGGAATTTTCTGGATCGTTCCTTTTATAGAGCGCCAGCAAATGATTGATATCCGAACCAAAACTGTAGACCTTGAGCGGCAGGAAACCATTACCAAGGACAGCGTGACCATCAAAGTAAATGCGGTGCTTTGGTTCAAAATCGTCAATCCCGAAGCGGCGGTAATTAAGGTGGCGGACTTCAACAAAGCTGTCTATCAGTTTTCTGTTACTGCTTTGCGCAATATCATTGGCCAGCACAGCCTTGACGAAGTGCTCAGGGAACGCGAGCAAATTAATTCAACCTTGCAAAAAATAGTAGATTCTGCCACCGATACCTGGGGAATCAAGATAGAGATGGTAGAGATGAAAGACGTGGAAATTCCGGAAGGAATGCAGCGCGCAATGGCCAGGGAAGCAGAAGCCATCCGGGAAAAACGGGCGCGAATAGTAAAGGCAGAAGCCGAGCTGGAAGCTTCTATCAAACTGACCCAGGGCGCCAAAGAAATGGAAAAAAGCCCTATAGCACTGGAATTGCGAAGAATGCAGATGCTCGCCGAAATAGGAATCGACAACAATACCACGACTATAGTATTGGTTCCATCTGAGTTCACTCAAGCGGCAAAAAGCTTCTCAGATATGGTAGTCAAACAAAACTAACGGGTCGTTTCCACCGAAAAAATACGCCAGATCCCCTTTTTTCAATGAAAGGGGCTCTGGCCATTTTTATTAAAGTTCCAATATTGATTCCCGCTTCTGGAAAATTCAGTACCACACCAGTAGTATCAGAAAACATATATAGGAGAGTGATTCAACGGTGGGCTTTGGGGGTGATTTAACCCAATTGTCATCATTCCAGATAGAAATGACGGTCAAATTAACATTTCCCTGAAGCCCATTTTACGGGGCCAAAAAAGAGGTTCAATAGCCATTTCCATTTATTAAGCGATCAATTTTCGATTTTTATGGGTATCTGTTAAAACACTTAGGATTACAATTTTGGCCACTGTTGAAAAAAGTTATTGACTTTGAAATTTTAGTTATATTTGTGAGAGACATTTAGTGTAGACCCAAAACAACGGATTGCTTTCGGTTTACTCCAACCCTTTACAAAATTAACTTCAGCAATGACCCAACCCAAAATGAAGTGGAACAGCCGTCATTTATTTATGTCGTGCTTGTTCGCAATGAATTTAATTTCATTCAATTCTACAGGATTTCACTCCTCCCGCAACAATGTTGTAATTGAAACCACTGCAGAAAATGCCAATGAAGAAGTTGAACTGATCAAATCTTTGTTTATAGAACGACAAAAACTCGATGCGGGTGAAGCCTATGAATCTGATTTCTTTAAAGATCTTATAAAGAAACAACCTGCTGATGTCGAAAAGCTGAAGCACCAGGAAGAAATTAAAGCCATCAATGTGAAACTTGTTCAGGTAGAAGCTTCAAAAGCCAAGAAAAAAGACGCTAAAAGCAAGGAGAAATATATAGCTGAAGAAAACGAATTGCTGAAAAAGAGATCGTATCTGGAAATTCAGGATGCACCCAGACTAGGAAATTACACTCAGGCAGAATATGACCACCTGGCAACTAAAACTGCAGAGTCATTCGCAAACAATAAGTCAAAAATGTATGCGCATCCATTTATTAAATCTGCGTTGGAAGATCTTTTCAAAAAATCGGATGACAATATCATGGCTGCATCCGACATTATGGCCAAAAGTTTCGCAATAGTAAATGAAGTAGATCGTGCAAATAACTGCAGATTATCCTTCACTCATGAGGTATTGTCGATTGAGCAATTGCGACAGGCAGATAAGATTCTGTCTAATCTGGATATACTCACCAAATACAGCAATGACAATCTTGTGGCGATAGTGAATAACAAAGAAATTGTAGCAGAACCTGTAAAGAAAGAGGAGCCAAAAGTTGAACCCGTTGTTGACCCTGCTCCGGTGGCAGAAGTAAAAGTTGAAAAGGCTCCTGAGCCGGTTGCTGAGGTAAAACCCGCCAAGGTTGAAGAACCCAAAGAAGAAAAAGTTACAGTAGGACTTCTGGAACCCACCTCACGCCCTGCTCCTAAGAAAGAAGAAGTAGAAAAACCTAAAGCCGTTGCCAAACCTGTTGAAACTCCTGTGGCGAAGCAACCGGAAGTAAAAAAGGTCATGACTCAATCTGGTTCTTGTGAAATCAATAAAAATGAAGAACCTGTTTTTCTTACCATACAGATTGGTGCCTTTTCAAAGGAATTTGATGCAAGCGCATTTCCTGATCTTGGGCCAGTGTGTACCGATAAAACAGACGCAACATTAACCAGATATACAACAGGTCAGTTTCTCAATTTAGAAGAAGCCAAAACTGTTCTGGAATTGACAAAGAAAAGTGGATTTCCGGATGCCTTTATTACTGCCTACTCCGGTGGTAAAAGGGTAACTGTAAAAGAGGCACTTACTGCATTGAAGTTGGCTTCGAGATAAATTAGTTTCAAAAGGTAATATTTCCGCAAAATGACTTTATGATTAATAAATTGTAAAGAGGGAGTGTATTCTGCCCAGACAATTGACATCAGGACTTTCCTGAAAAAGTGCGGTTTCAGTGTATTTATTTGAATAAAATCTGAATTTAAATAAGGTTCATTACAATAAAAAAAGCAGATGAATCATCTGAGCCATTCACACAACATATTCATTGATTCAAAAAATGAATACCTTTGTGTCGATTATTAAAAGTGAACGCTATATATCTTTGAGTCTCACCCTAACATTACAGGGAATCAATTTCAAGTCGGCCCGATTCCTTTCATTCAAAATATTTGTTCCAAATGAATGAACAAGAACACAATCTCTGGCTGAAAGTTGAAGCCTTCGAATTCGACGACCCACATTCATCCTTGACTTTTAGCGAAAGACTTGCGCGGGAAAACAACTGGAAACTCGATTTCGCATTGGACGTGGTAGAAGAATACAAGAAATTTATCTTCCTTATTTGTATTTCTCCTACTCCCCTCACACCCTCCGATCAGGTTGATCAGGCCTGGCATCTGCATCTGGTTTATACAGATTCGTATTGGAATCAATTCTGTGGAAATATATTGGGTAGAAGAATAGAGCATGGCCCGACAAAAGGAGGATCAAAAGAGCAAAAGAAATACGCCGAACTTTATCAAAACACTTTGACATTATACTTAAACACCTTTGGCACAGAACCACCTCAAGACATCTGGCCACCTTCCCATATTCGTTTTGGGAAACAAAATTTCCAGCGAATTGACGCCCACAACTATTGGATGATACGAAAACCAAAATTCCTGAAAAAATGAAATACACCAAAATATACTCTCCAGTCGAAGCACTTCTCATATTATCAGAAGGAAAAGTAAGCTTCCCACATTTGTTCAAAGTGACCTTTTGCGAAATGATCAACAATAAAGCACTGACAGTTCGCATTGAAGAAGACAGTTCGTATAAAACAGATACTACCGCCGCAGCGCTCATTGTGCGAAGTGGATCGCAAAAAAATTCTAACAGCCACAAAGTACATTATACAGCCCTGCTCAGACCATTGGTCAATAAAACAAATCGCGAAATTCTCTTTCGCCTTTACCTTAAAATAATTGGCCAATCTTCATTGGGTAAAAGCACCTTTGTGAATTTAATTCTCCAGAATGAATCCTCATCAAAAGTGATCAAAAGAAATATTCTTCAACGGATATTCGGCGGAGTATCGCTCACCGACGAAGGAAAGGATATTAAAAGGAAACTGGAGGTTGAAGTTGTAACGATGAAAAATCAATTCGCTATAAAAGGCCAATCATCTTCATCGCTGATGGATAAGCTAAACCTTTATGGTGCTTCGGTATTTCTAATGCGAATAGAAGACTTGTCCGACTTAAACGAAAAGCTTCTGCAATATGATTCAAAGCAAATTGCTCCTGAATATAGTGAGCAATACCAGGAATGGATTCTCAATTTAAACGTGCTTCTTTCTACAAACTGGGAAAAGGTTCATCAATACACTGATGCTTCGGGCGGCTCAGGCGGAGATGGTGGCTGCGGTGGTAATTCAGACCTTAATGGTGACAACGGCTGCAGTGGATGCAGCGCATGTAGTGGTGGCGGGTGTAGTGGCTGCGGTGGTGGATGTAGCTGATGCTAGTTTTTTTTTTGTAAAATGGCATGGTAATACCGATTTGGTATCTGTTTTAGTCCAATCTGCGCTGCGCTTGATTGTACTAAACAGCTACTCTCCCGGTATTTACCACTGTATGATTTCATCTACGGCATGGACTAAATTAAAATGAACATTGGTATAAATTATAGAGTCTATCAATGCCAAATTCGTTATGGCAGACTTGCCAAACGAATACATCGGGGTTTGTGCATTTTCCATATTCCGGATAAATGCCCTTTCAAGCCTTCTTATTTTTAGCCGCTTCAAATTCTGACCTTTTTTCTGCCATAAAATCCTCCCAAGTCTGAAGACTAGCGCGCCATACGGTCAGCATATTTTTTTCCGCAGCGATTCGTTCTTCTACATTTACATTATTCCGGTCAAGAAGGGTAGCTTGCCGAAGTTGAAGTGCAGCCTGGCGTTTGAGGTGCTCGTCCCTCAAAGCGCCCTCAACCAGAGTCGCTAAATTCTTGTCCAACCGTTCAAGTTGAAATACAATCTCCTTCAACTCTTCGTCCACTTTTAACGACATTCGCTCAAGATCAATCAACCTGTTTTCTGACCAACCTATTTCATTAAGGATTTTATCTCGCTCCCATTCAAGTTCCTCCAGGTATTTCTCATTCATTTTGGTAAATTTTCAATTTCATTCTGAAGCACAATTATTAAAGTCTCAATTTCATTGATCTTCATTTTGAGCGCCAAGTTGGCATTAGGATGAAATTCCATGAAATTTTTCTTCTGTTCTGCGTAGATTTTGTCCAGGTCATCCAGATAAATAGTGACACCTTCAAAGAGCCTTCGTTCTTCCTCCAGGAATGGAAGCGACTGACGGGCACAGTTAAATAAGAACTCATTTTTGGCCAGTTTACCGCGAAGTTTATTCAGGAACTTCCTCTAGGCGTCTAACTGACGATTAACTTCATGTCGGTGCGCCTCCAGTTTTTGGCTCAACAACATCATGTCATCCTCATCAGGTTGAAATTCATTGAGTGAATTCAACGTGTTTTCAACCTCTCCTAATTTAATGAGCGCATTCATTGAGATTTCGCGACTTGATATTTCTATCTGAGCCAACTGATCGCGCGAAATTCCCAAGATCAAAGCGAAGGCTTCCTGACTCAAGCCAATTTTTTGTCTGATATCTTTAACTATCATCATTTTACGCTAAAAAAGAGGTCTGTCACAAAACGCTTGTCACAAAACAAAATTGTGACAAATGTTTTGTGACGGACACCTTTTTTTCATTCATTTTTATTCGTGCCAGAAACCTACTGATTTTTAGGCGCATAATTTTCGGTCCATGCCGGAGGACTACCTGATATAGAGCGCTTTTTTACCACATAATAAGGAAGTACAAAATTAAGACATTAACAATGAGGGTATTATTTCCTGACTTTTTTACCCTGCGGAAACATTGTGCATTAGTATATAAACCACAAAGGAAATGGAGGAAACAAAGAAAGTGAGATGGGGATTTTTTTATGGCCTTATTTCTAAAGTGCCTTTTATGTTTTAATCTGCATGAGTGTGAAAGTCTGGAACTAAGAATAAGGGCATAATGTACGGAATTATTTACCTTCCGGAAAGATTGTGTATTACTATATAAACCACAAAGGAAATGGAGGAAACAAAGAAAGTGAGATGGGGATTTTTTTATGGCCTTATTTCTAAAGTGCCTTTAATGTTTTATCCTGCATGAGTGTGAATATCTGTAACTAAGAATAAGGGCATAATGTACGGAATTATTTACCTTCCGGAAAGATTGTGTATTACTATTTAAACCACAAAGGAAATGGAGGAAACAAAGAAAGTGAGATGGGGATTTTTTTATGGCCTTATTTCTAAAGTGCCTTTAATGTTTTATCCTGCATGAGTGTGAATGTCTGTAACTAAGAATAAGGGCATAATGTACGGAATTATTTACCTTCTGGAAAGATTGTGTATTACTATTTAAACCACAAAGGAAATGGAGGAAACAAAGAAAGTGTGGTGGGGATTTTCTTATTGCCCAACTTGTAAAGTGCTCTGGATGTTTTTTCTTGCGTGCGTGCGAAAGTCTGGAACTAAGAATAAGGGTATAATTTTCATTTACACGGAGAGGAACCTGAGAGTTTAATCTTGTTAATGAAAGAGGAAAGCCTGGTTACAACAAATCGAACAACTTATGCTTCAATACAAAAAGCACCAGGCCTGTTTTTGATTTGATGGAGAATTTTTCGAAAAGGCGTTCGCGGTATCCATCAACGGTTCGTATGTTGACGCACATGATGTCTGCAATTTGTTCGTATGTATATTCCTTTTCGTGACAGACCAGTTTAAGAAAATCCCTTTCGCGGGAGGAAAGCCTGTCCAATACTATTTCCTGCTCTGTTTTTTTTACCTTATCAGGATTCAATTGGAGCGAGTAGGTCAAAAATTCATTATGATAATAGCCGCGCTCCAGAATTTCTTCGATTGCACATTTCAAATTTTCGGCCGAACAATTTTTTTTCAGATATCCGCGCACGCCCAGCCGAAACAGTTTGACAATAGTGCGTTCATCTTCATTGAGCGTAAGAATAAGTATGGGGGCTGAAAATCCATTGTCTTTTAATTTCTCTACTACCTCATCACCATTGATCTCTGGCATACTGAAATCCAATATCAGTAAGTCAGTTGAGGGTGAAAGTGGAAGCGCGTTTAGCAAATCAATTCCATTGTCGAATTGATGCGAAATCTGAAAAGGTCCGATTTTTTCGATCAGTTCTTTCAGTCCGTTTCGAATGATCACATGATCATCTACCAGGGCAATATTCTTCATGGCGGTTAGGGTATAGCATGTTTAATTTTCGAGTTTAAAAGTAAACAAACAACCCTTACCGGGAGAAGAAATTATTTCAGTAACAAATCCAGCCAGTTCAGCCCTTTTCCGGATATTCTGTAATCCCGAACCGAGATTACTATTGAGCGTTTCTTCGCAATTAAAACCCTTGCCGTCGTCTCTGATGGACATTTCGAAATTCCGGCCTTCGTTTTTGATGTCGATAAACAAATTGGGGGCACCTGAATGTCTGAGCGCATTTTGTACGATCTCCTGAAAAATCCGGAAGAGCATCAGCTCCTGATTTTTGTTGAGGTTGGTCGGGCCTGCCACTATATTGGAATGAACCTGAAATCTCTTGAGTGACCTGGTGCGTTCTACCTCCAGTTCGATGGCAGCAAACAGACCAATGTGTCCGAGGTAGTCGTTGTTGAGTGTGCGGCTCAACATGCGCAATTGATGTGAGATTTCGCTGATATAAATATCGGTGGATTTAAAACTCTCCTTGAGTTCAGGATGATCGATTTTTTGGTTTTCCACCTGTATGTGCAATGCTGTGAGCAACTGCCCGATGTTGTCGTGGAGTTCCTGCGCAAATTTACCCATGACATGTTCGCTGACTTCAGTTTCCACCTGCCGCAATTCGCGTTCGAAAGTCAACTTGGATTCTACCAATTCCTTTTCCTGTTTCATGCGTTGCCTTCCTGAAACAATTATGACGAGCACTGCAATTACGACCAGCAAAAGGATGAGCAGTGTAGAGGAAATGACAGCGAGGAATATTCCATTGTCCATTTGAGAAGAGTTTTAGTTTGACTGAGCAATTGGTTTAGATCGACCAGCGATGATGAATGCGATGGCGAGTAAGAGGTAGCGTAAAATACCGAACGTATAAACCACTATATAATAAATGACCTTATTTAATTCAGGATGATGATTATTCAGGTAGTTTGAGAGACTTATATATGGAATTAAGCAACCGAAGTAGATAACTATTGCGAGGCTAACAATAACCAACGGAGTATTAACTGGCACTAATTTTCGTTGGATAAACATAGTATATATCAAATAAAGAAAAGTAATGACCAAAACTATTCCTGAAGCCACGTAGCCATTCACGCATAATGATTCAAGCCCGGATATACAGAGTACATCCACCAAGTAAATCAAAAAGAAAACGCCAAATAATATCAGCAACCACGTCTTACTCTTCTTTCCGAGATAAGCCATGGCCGCTGATAAAAGTAGTCCAGTTTCAATTGGAATTTGAATATTGTAAATCCAATGATTCGGTTTATATAAAAATGCTAATAGTTCGATTACAAATAACCCAAACGCTACTTGAAAGAAAATTCTTATGAAGACAGCATTATACTGTCTAAAGAAAACCAATCCCACAACTACCGGCGGAATCATGCTGAATGTAACCAATAGGCTTAGCATAGAATTTCATTTTTTATTTTACAAAGAAAACAAAAAATGATAATAATAAGCCATTTAAGAATTTAGTTTAATCCCTATTCTATCACAATTTGGGGGGCAAAGTTGGCCAAGATTGGCGTATTTAGCCTTAAGTTCATTTGACAGTTCCAAAGCCATTATCGCATTGGGCGGATTAACGCCATTCGGAGCAATAATCAATGAATGAAAAATCTTTCCCGCACCATTTTGAATCGCACTATATATTGTTATTTCTGTAGCATTATTATGCTTAATCAAATTAAAGATTTCCTGAAACGGCATAATAACGCATTCAGCATCACCTGGCCTATGAGAATCAAATGTAGTACTTTGTTCATCATGCTTAATTCCAATCGCAGATTCATAATTAGCCGTCACCTTCCAATTATTAGCCACTTCGAAGTTCCCAGCATTTTTATTAAACAAGTACTTCTTACCATAAAACCTTGTCTGATATTCACCCCAGTTATTAACAGTGTCTTTGAACCTGACTAAGCCTACTGGTTGATAAAGTAAATTCCAGTTATCGTTCTCATCTAGCCCAAAATAAATAGCCAATGCAGTTATATATCCTATTTTATCCGGATCGTCTTGTGTAGCTAAATTGGCCTTTTCATAAAGAACAATGAAAGGCTCATAAAGATTTGGTGCACTTGCCGGAAAAACATCAATAACACCAAGAGGTCTATCCAAAGAAGAAAATGGATTCCCATTAATTCTAAGATAGGCATAGCAATCATTTATTTCTTTTCCTCCTAATATTTTGTCCTTTGCGACAAAATTCAAATCAATTTGATCCTCTTGCAAAATCAGTGCTAGCGCTATGATTTCTTTTGCAATCTCCTCATTCCTGTTTTTCATAAATTTATTATTTTAAATTGTTTGAGCAAATTTGAAAAAGAAGAAGCACACTTACAATAATTCTAATACCGTAAAAACACCCTAAATAAAAATGTAAAATACCCCTTAGGAGTTGCCGATTTCTTGAGTACCCCCCAATAAGATGTCCAACTTCTGGTTCTGAAAAATAATTCCAATTGATTGTGTACTTTTGAACTCATATAATACAAGATGAAATACCTCTTTACTTTTTGTTTCATACTGATTTTGGGAGCAGGATGGGCCCAAACCAAGCGCGCCCTCTTCATAGGCAACAGCTACACCTTTGTGAATGACCTGCCCCAACTCACTGTCGATCTGGCGCTTTCTGCCGGAGATACGCTTATTGTGGAGAGCAGCACTTTCGGTGGATCGACTCTGGCACTACATTCTGTCAATGCCAGCACTTTGTCGAAGATTGCCCAGGGCACCTGGGATTATGTCATTCTGCAAGAGCAGAGTCAATTGCCTTCCTTCGAGATCTCGCAAGTGGAGGCTGAGTCTTTTCCTTATGCGCATTTTCTGGATAGCTTGATTACGGCTGCCAATCCCTGCACGGAGACTTTATTCTATATGACCTGGGGCAGAAAGAACGGCGATGCAAGCAATTGCGCTGCATGGCCTCCTGTGTGCACGTATGAGGGCATGGACAGCCTGCTGAACCTGCGCTACAGAATGATGGCCGAAATGAATGATGCCGTTGTTTCACCTGTGGGCGCTATCTGGCATCAGATAAGAGATGAAAACCCTGGTATTGAACTTTATTCCGCTGACGAAAGTCACCCCTCGCCTGCCGGGACTTATGCGGCTGCCTGTTCTTTCTATGAAATTATTTTCGGACATCCGGCAACCCAAATTACTTCATCCTATTCGTTGCCTGTGGCCGAAGCCGAATTTATCAGAAATACAGCCCATGATGTGATCAGCACAAATGAAGCAATGTGGTTCATCGGAGCCTATCAAACACTGGCCGGATTCACGTCGGATATAGTTGCAGAAAATGAAGTGCAATTTATCAATACAAGCGAAAATGCCGGTCAATACTTTTGGGACTTTGGTGACGGATCAACCTCAGAAGAGAATAATCCACTGCATCAATATGCGCAATCGGGAGATTATAATGTGACACTGACCGCCACAAATTGTGGTCAGACAAGCACCATTTCAACCTCGATTTTTGCGGGTCCCGTAAATATTGACGGATTGCCATTTACCTCAAGCCACTTCGTTCTTTATCCCAATCCCATTGAAGAATATTTCATTATCGAATCTGATTATCCGCATGTTTTACAGATAGCCCTTTTTGATACTATGGGGAATTTGGTGATGAGCACCAGAGAGTATCCGGGACAAAGAATTGAGCTCAATACTTTAGGCAGCGGTTTGTATTTTCTAAAATTACGAACTCAATCAGGAAAGGACTGGCAAACCTACCTGATCAAGTATTGACACCTGATATTTGGAAAGAATCTGACATATAGATAGTATTATAGAAGCAAGTCCAAAAAATGAACGGTACAAAAGTAAGTGATTCCTATAATGCATGGGCCTCGCAATACGACACAAACAAAAACAGAACGCGCGATCTTGAGGCAATTGCGTTGCAACAGATGCTGGGCAATCAGCCATTCAATTCAATATTAGAAATAGGATGCGGAACAGGTAAAAATACTGCCTGGCTTTCCTCAAGTTGCAGGCAATTGACGGCAGTAGATTTCTCTGATGAGATGTTATCGGTAGCGAAAGAAAAAGTACAAGCCAAAAATACAAAGTTCATTTCAGCAGACATAACCAATGAGTGGAACTTCTGTTCAGAAAAGTATGACCTCATTACCTTTAGTCTTGTACTGGAACATATTGATGATCTTGAAAAAATATTCCGTAAGATAAGCACAGTAATAAAACCGGAAGGATTGGTTTATATCGGAGAATTGCACCCTTTTAAGCAATACACTGGCACTAAAGCAAAATTCGAAACTTCAGAAGGTGTGTATGAAGTGACTTGCTTTACCCATCATATCAGCGATTTCACAGATGCCGCATTAAAAAACGGATTCCAAATTCAAAAAATAACGGAATTTTTTGATGAGGACAACAGGCAAGGCATTCCAAGAATTGTTTCGTTGGTTTTTATTAAAAATTAATCCTACCTCATTTCTCAATTACCCGGAATGACTTCAACTCACTTAAAAAAAAGCGAATAATATTGCGACGGCGATTATAATCTTCCTTTGTACTTCGTTGGTGTTTTTGTTATTCGATATATACATTTATCCTATCATAGGCAGTGCCATCCGTAGTTTGCTTTTGTTGACTTGCATTGTACTCGGATTTATTGGCTCATGGCACACCATCAAAGCCCTTCGAAAAGGGTGGAATTCCAAGCTGTTCTTTCCGATGGTAATCAACTTTGGAATGGTGGTGATGTTGGTTGCTAAGATAGTGAGGTATGTGATGTATGTGGTGGCGGCTTTGGGGAGGTAAGCTGAAATTTATACAAAGTATTGGATGGTTCTTGAAAGTCTATTTTCAACGATTGCAATTTAACGGGATTTTTTTTAATAGATAAAGAAGAATTTTCAAAGTTCGATAAGGTCATAACTGATACTTGAAATATGTATTGTCTCGTCGAAGAATGAAAAAAAATGTTGGCGTTTTTGAAGCTTTTCTTTTCAGGGAAAAAATCTTTGCTATCAATTTGTTGATTGGGATACATTACGAATACTCAAATGGTCTTATGGCTTTACAAGTGGAGAGTGCCATTTGATAATCTACCACCAGAATTTTAGGCTGTCACATTTGACTTGCTTATTCAGAATATAATCACATTCAACTCCTTCTGCAAAATCTATTTTTTTGGTCATCAGGCCCTTATCATACAATCTCACAATAGAAATTTCATTAAACTCGTTAACTGTAATTTGTGGAGATTCTATGTAGTAAAAAGGATTGAGTACGTTATAAAATTGTTGATTAATAAATCTATAATTAGTATCTAAGAAATTGTTATGCAATTTATAAAATTCAATGTCTTTTTGAATGCCCCAGTCAACATAGCGCATAGCTGTATTTGAGTCAAAATCTTCCAATAACAATGAATTAGAATTGATACCCTTGTAAACACTAATTTTACTGTCGTTTACTTCTGTGGTCATTTCTACACCATTAAGATATCTTTCTGATACATTTTGCGCTTTTGTAAGATCGTTGTAGAAGTATTCTGTGTAGTATCTAGCATCCAGAACTTTAATATCATGACTAATTAATAGTGTATCCTCCAAATAACATTCAGTAATAAGATATTTTTGGTTAATGAAATATCGAACTACAAGAGTGTCCCCAAGCTTAATTTTGGAAAATGTGCATATTTGATCATCTCCAATATTTGATTTGATATCGCCGCTCTTAATTGTTCTAAAACAGGAATTCAACATAGCAATACTTACAATGGCCAGAATTATGAGTTCAACTCTTTTCATATTGAATTGGATTACTTAATATTGTTATGGTACTGGAGGAATTACGATTCGATCGGAACTAACTGGTGCAATGTAATTCAAAAACAACTTTATAAACTGAACAAAATACAAAGTATTGAGGTAATTTATGCTCTTCATCTAAATGAAACTAAATTCAATCATAATAACTTTTTGTATAGAGATGCAGTATAATAATCTACTTTCAAATCGGGGTTTGACAACTGGATAAATGTGCCAGTGGTTACCTGCAAATATAATTGATTATTGGAAGGGGCGGATATGTACGTGCCATTTCCTAAAACATAGCTCACATTGTCCACGGCAATTTTTCTGTCGGTGATCACAGAGAGCACATTGCCCAGGTGGTTTTTGAGTTCGTAGCGTTTGTCGCCAAGGGTGCGCTGGTATTGTTCTGCAAGGTGGTTGCCGGAGCCAGCAACAACATGCACTGCAGGTGAGGCCACAGGGCCGCGGCCTTCATTACCTGGAGTGCCATCCTCCTGCGATACTACGGGTATTCCTTTCCCTGTAAATCGGTGGGTGTTGCTGTCTATGGAGGCGGTAAACACAATCTCGTACACCAGCACATTGCATTTGCGCAACCCAATGCGATCGCTACCATAGATGTGTTGCTCTACCAGACGAATAGATTCTCTGTAAAAATTAAGAGGTGTCAGAGCCTGGTAGCTCCGCTCGTAAACCGCCATTACATTGCCTGTGGCATCATAGACATAAAAAGTGGTGGTCCAATATACCTCGTCTTTGAGAATGCCATTTGCGCGGGGTTTGACAGTCTTTGAAATACGCTTGCCCGACGGGTCGTAGGTGAATTCCAAAGAAGGGTCGTCGGCGTTTTCGGGGTCGTTGCCGTAGGCATCTACACTAGTTACTTTGCCCTGGAGGTTCCATTGGATATCGACTTTTTCGAGGGCGTCGTGGGTGAGGTTAGTGGTGGTGAATGATGATGTGATGAATTAAAAAAATATTCATAAATTAAATATATTGAATATAGCTTTAAAACAACAAAATCTCTTTTTCATTATCCAATGCAATCAGAATTTCTCAAAAAAGAATGGAAACCGACCGATCGTTTCAGTGCTTGGTTTCGATGAAATACCAGATTTGAAAATGGATTTAGAAAAGAAAGATGGAATTTCAAAAGTTAGATGGATGAAAAGTTGTATTTGAAAAGTGAATTGGTTTCATTTTTGGGAAATAAGTGATGTTTTTTCTGAGTGGTTTTTACTCAGAAAAAACCTTGAGTTTTCAAGTAGTGGACTTGGAGTCGATTACGAATACTCAAATGGATTTATGATGTTAATGGTGGAGAGCGTCATTCGAGTAATCAAGATTCAATTTCCAATGATTGGCCAAACTTACAGATAGTATCAAGCAGTAATTGTATAATAGCATCCTCACTCATGTATTGCTTTTGCAACCACTCAATTGGAGGGGTTTTTATATCATACTCTGGGAAATTTTCTTTAAATATAACAATCCATTTCTCTCTCAAAGGGCCCCCGAATTGAAAATCATCGGCAGTTATAAGAATTGCGTGCAATGCATTATTTATAGATAAGTAGCTAGCGTTCTTACCCAACAATGTATCAGGTTGGACGCCCAGACCAATTATTCTACCTATAACTTTTTCGTTTATCAAACTGATAAAATTTAAAGATGTAACCAAAATGAAATATGGACAATATCTTCTTAAAATTTAGTCCTTTCTTTTTAAATCAATGGCAAAATCAACAATTAATTCTGCCATTACCTGAGTAGCTTCAGGATCACGGTATTCCATAACATCCCTAAGCCAGGGATAAAAAACTACATTAATAGGATACCTCCCGAATCTTTTTCTTATTGTCCTTCTCCATAAATAGAAATAATCGTACTCTTCAATATCGAAATACGTAAGAGTAACCACCATCATAAACTGATCGTAATCAACAAAAGAATTAAAAACAAGGCCATAAGCATTAGGATCATCTACTACCGATAATATAAAATCAGCCAGCGCATTACTGTTGCGGTAATTTCGCAATTTCGTCATATTCAGTAAATTCTATACTAGTTTCACCATCCTTAGCTTCTTGGGTGAAAATTCTTTTGTATTCATCAATATGCATTCCATCAGGTCCGGTAATGCTGTCGAAAACATATTCACCCTTCACAACCGCAACGTGATAAAACCAAACATCCACTGTTTCGCAATTCGGAAGCACTGCTACCATCCTACCTCCATTTCGAGACGCAATATACAGTAATTTCCCCCCAATGTGGCCTTGAATAGTTTTAGCCATTTGCCTGCAATCCGCATAGAGCAAATCCCCAGCTCCTTGTGGCTTTGATTCAATCCATTTTTGATAATTTCTTGAGTAAAAAATGGCAAGTAATTTGCCGTCACCAGGTGCATAATCGCCTCTTTCGGCTCTGAGAAAGGCTGCTTCAAGTTCGCCATAATCATATGTATTCTCCTCGGGAGTAGAAGGAGAAAACTGAAAGCCCTCCAATTTCTTCTTATACTTTTCTGAGTAATAAACTTCTTCCGGTTTACCATCACCATCCATGTCATAATTAACCGATTCCACATCACCTTCCGAGTCATAAACTATCCATTTAGTAAAAGTCTTACGATACGGACCATCCGCATCCAAAATAGTTTGGTAACCATTCCCTGGGATAAATTCTAGAACCTCAACTTCTGGATGTCCCGTACCTGCCAGATTATTAGACCTCCTTTTGAATTTACGACTGCGCCAAAAATTAAATCTACCAGCGGACTTAGCCTTATTTAATTGTGTCGTATTATTGGCTTTGGCACGTCTAACTCTGAACGGCTCAAGGCCGTCTATATCTACGCATCCAATTATTGAATTCCCCGCAAACTGATATGAAGTATACCAAGGATACTCCGCAGATAAAGGATCCACACTCAAAAACTTACCCAGCGCCGGATTGTAAATCCTAAAACCATAATCATAAGTAGATCCTCCGCCACCCATGCCGTCCTTGTCGAGTTCTTTACCATTAAAGCCATAACGATATGACTCTACATTGATATAGCCCCATCCAGCCAACTCCACGCCATAGCAACTGTACTCGGTGCTTTTTACAATTTCGGCCATGTAGTAATCCACTTTTAAGTCCGCTGCGGTTACCTGAACAAATGGGCCTGTTGAGGAAAGCAGGAAAAGCTGATTATTCGAAGGGGCGGATATGTACGTTCCATTTCCTAGTACATACCCCACATTGTCTACTGCAATTTTTCTGTCGGTGATAACGGAGAGGACATTGCCCAGGTGGTTTTTGAGTTCGTAGCGTTTGTAGGAAAAAAGTGAAATACAACAGAGAGAAAAGAATGGAAATGAACAAATCATTTCATTTAGATGTCAGAAACAAAAATAAATTTCGGACATAGAGTTGAATTTGCCAAGTTGATGAAAGAAAAACGGAATTTAAAAAGTGTATTTCCGTTTTTGAAGAATAGATTTTTCAGATGTTATTACTTGAGAAAATCAGCGGGTTTTTAAGTTGTTGATTTCGAATATTCCTTGTGTTTTGAGGCGTTGCGAGTGGTGAGCTCCATCAATTTTCGCAATTACATTTTTTTATAGAAAGAATTCTCCCATCATTAAATGTAAAATTCAGACTAATTTTTTTCGCCTCTTCAAACGTTATTTTTTTTTCGAACCACATGTGAAATTCCTGCCACATATCAGGATAACTCAGAGCTGGAGAATCAGCATTATAATTCATTTTGAAATCCTCCATATCTCTATAAATAGGTGCTGAAATCCAAGATTTATCCAGTAATTTAAAAGAATACATATGAGGATTATACCAACAATTCCTGTCAAGATAGTTAAAAAAATCCGAACTATCAGCGCACTCCAAAGTATATCTAAATTTCATCCCAGAACTGTCACTCTTAAAATGTTGAAAATATTCAAAGGCTTCACTTTTTATGCTGATGGACAATATAGAATCTTCAAATCCATCTGAACCGGGAGTATTCGTATTAATAATTGGGTTATTTTTTGTCCCTGCCGAATGGTCGCTATAATAATCCCATTGCAGTCTGATTGCCATTCCCATAACACTGTCGAATTCAGTTGCAGTATTAATAATTATAGCGCTATCGGCTGATGCCTTTAGTATAAATATAGGTTCTATACAACCGGACACCAATCTGGACCTGCTTTTACTATCTATGCAACCGAACAACATTGCTATTATAAAAAATGTGCTAAATCTTAATGCCATTTTTTTTTTTTAGAAAAAATAAAAATTTAAAACCCAATCCAACCTCTCCTACAACGAAAATTGCCATCAACTTCACTGCATAAAGCGGCCTGTGCAACTAAAGGCGAACATACACTGACTGTAATAAAAACCCCATTCCCATCAGTTCTTAACAAATCCCGATAAATTTACAGGTAGCTTTCAGCAAATATAATTGATTATTGGAAGGTACCAATATGGCAGAAACACTTCCGGCAAATCCGTCTTCAACCACCGTCTTGCTCATAAGTGTCTGAAGGCACTTAGAACTATATGTACTACTCAGCGATCGATCCATACCCTCAGATAACAAATCATACTATTCGATAGCCTCAGGAATTTCCCTACCAGCCTTCGTTCTGCGAAAAATAACCACAAACTCAATTCCACTGCCGCAGGCTCAATAAGTCGAAGTCCGCTTCAAACGAATAAGGATATTCGCTCCATCAATTCTAAATAGAATTGTTTACACATCACCAATAACCAAATTATTCCAGATGAAAAATCTACTCAGAAATGTTTGGATCCTTGCACTCCTTTTATTTGCAGGTAGCATCCATTCGCAAATTTCATTCACCAGCACCATGCCTTCTGTAATAGAATGCAGTGAAGCACTATCTCCACCTTATGTCACAGCCACCAGTCCGTGCGGGCCTGTTTCACTGAGTTGGATTGAGACATTCAATTTCAACGATTGCAGTGGTATTTATGTAATTGAAATTACAGCCACATCCGCTTGCGGAGAAGTAGCCAGTTACACCAATACCGCTACAATCATTGATACGATGGAGCCTGTATTTTTGAGCATTCCACAAGACTTAACAATCTCTTGCACTGATGCAATTCCGCCGGTCACTTTGCCAACTGCACAAGACAATTGTGATGACTCCATCGAATGGACATACAACGAAGAAATATCCAACGACAACCCCTGTTCGATCCAGATCTTCAGGCTGTTTACTGCAAGCGATGATTGCGGCAATTCTGCATACGCGATTCAAATCATCACAGTTGTTGATGATGAGGCTCCTGTGTTCACCAGTGCTCTTCTGGATCATTTTGTAGAATGCGATTATCCTATTCCTCCACCCGATTCTCCGCAAGCTGTTGACAATTGTGATGCTGAATTAGAATATGCGTATTCCGAAGAATTCATTTCAGAAGGATGTGCAACAATCATTCTCCGAACCTATACTGCTCAAGACGATTGCGGCAATATCTCTTATTTAATTCAGACTATTAGTATATACGACACAACCTCACCTGTAATATCCGGTGATCCTGTAATTTACAATACGAATGAACTCACGAATGCCTTTGATCTGGTAACAATATCCGACAATTGTTCAGAAGATGTTTCGCAATCCTATGACATATTCGTATTGAACCAGGATCCAAACTACGGAGCAGAAATGCTGGTACTTCATCAGGCCATTGATGATTGTGGCAACATTACACAATTCTATCAAACCTGGTTTGGTTGTGCACCTGTGGGACTCACTATCACACATAATCTTGGTGGATCATTAGCAGGAGTGATATACACCATCGTCAACAACAACGGCAATGTAATAGAATCCGGAGTTGTACCAGGGGGAGCGACTTTCAACCAGCAGCTTTGCCTTCCAGCCGGATGTTATTCTATGTCACTCACGGGACCAGGTGGTTTCAATCCGAATGTATTATTTACCCTAACAGGAACTTATGACGGAACCATCAGTGGCAACCATACATCAAATTATACTTTCAGTATAGGCGCACCCTGTGGTGTACTAGGCTGTATGAATCCGGCTTACTGCAATTATGATCCGCTGGCAACCGAACCGGGCATTTGCAGTGTGTTCTGTCTGGATTACGTTCTGGAAGTATTCTGGCCCCTTCCCGACGAAGATTGGGGATTTATACTTACCGATCCTCTGGGCAATTTAATACACCAGATAACCCTTCCCAGCATTGGCCAACTTGTATTGCAACCTCTTACAACTTACTCAATGTTTCTGAACAGTTCCGGTGAAAATGGGTGGAATAATTCTGCACTTACACTTTCGTATCCAGACTGGAACTGGAACTTCACTACTTCGATGGGACCGAATGGGCCTTATCAGGTAACATTTACTACCGGTGGTCCTGGTTGTACCAATCCACAAGCCTGCAATTACAATCCAGCGGCCACAGTAGATGACGGAAGTTGCTACACCACTTTTGGTTGTACAGACCCATTGGCATTGAATTATAATCCTCTTGCCAATTGTTCATCAGGTGGATGCATTTATGTAATCAATGACGAAAAAAACGGCGCGCTTCCTCTTACAGTAAACGCTTATGACTGCTGTCAGTACAATGGATCGGGCTCTCTGACACTGGCCACCGCATCTGCCAATTCGCAAAGCACTGCGCTCACCGGTGAAGATATCTGGTACTCTTTCGTAGCGCCTGAGCCCGGTATTTCCATTAAAGTCACTTCAAGTTCAAATAATATTCTTGTTGAACTTCAAAACAGCCTCGGACAAATGATCGATGCAGAAAATATCAAGAGTACCAAAGGAAATGAGATTTTGAATTACGGCAATCTCATTGTTGGAAGTACATATTATATTGCTGTAAGAAATTACAACAGTGCGCAGGGAAAAGGCGCTTTTACAATTTGTCTGCAATCGCTCAGGGATTCGAAATGCGCATCGAATAATCCGGCTTCACTCACTCCTTGTTCTAAGTTCTTTGCATTCGATGTAAATCCAAACCACTATAATTACACCTTTACTTCAACCACTACAGGTTTGAGTTATACATTGACCAACGCATCCAAAAACATTGATGTAATCAGTGTACCTGGCCTTATTCCCAACGATACTTATTTAATCAAAGTACAGGCCGTTTACCGCATTGCCAATAGCCTGTGGCAAATGGAAAATGTGGTGGTGACACCAGCAGAAGTCTGTACAAAAGTTCTGCTGCCCAATCCTTCATTGAGCATGCAACAAAGTGAAAATTGTCAAAATGCAGGAGCAGTTTCTTTCAATACTACAATCAAGGCAGTGCCCAATGTTTGCAATGCTGTAGATTATCAATGGGAATTTACCAACCAGAATGGCATACAGCCAACCTTTACGCACCTCAGAGGTAATTCGAGCAAAACACTGAAATTGTCGAACGTGGCTGCATTGCAAAACAACAGCATTTATAATGTAAGGGTTCGTCAGATATATCCAAATGGAGTTGCAGGGCAATATGGAAGTGTGCAATGCCTGAGTCTTCTTTCCTGCTACAGAAGTTATGAAATGACTTACGATGAGGATGAAGAAGAGTCTATCGCTACAGCATTGTTTTATCCAAATCCAAACAACGGAAAACAGATGACGATCGACCTTTCAGAAATAACCGAAGAAAGAATACAACTTGAAGTAGTTGATATTACGGGAAAAGCCGTACACCGTGAGGTGTTGAATGGATCGAATGGCAGCATTGTTCAAATTAACTTTGAGCAGGCACTGGTATCCGGTACTTATTTTATCAAGCTCCAGTTAGGTGAAGAGTTGAAAGTAACAAAATTAATTGTGCAATAGCATAACTGAACTTTTTGAAATCCGGTCCAATTGGGCCGGTTTTTTTTTGTATAATAACTGATATTTAGCGGACATTGGTATTAAACGCCACAAGGGAAAAGTCATTAGAATCACAATTCTCTTGTGCGCTCCTTAATCGATCAAGCTGATAATAATCACGTTTTGTCATGATGCGCAATGTGTGTACAAGAGCAAAAAGAACTTACATTTCCTACATCATAACAAAATAAAATAGCATAATATGAAAACAGAAATAATTACCATAGCCAACCTCAAATGCAGCGGATGTGAAAGCACGATCAAGTCAAAATTGGGTGAAATAAAGGGCATCACCAGTGTTGAGGTTAACAACGAAACTGACACAGTAACCATACTTCACGACGGCAATGTAGAACGCAGTGCAATTACAGAAAAGCTTCATTCATTGGGCTATCCTGAGGCAACCGAAGAAAATGGATTGCTTTTAAAACTTAAAAGCTACGCAAGTTGTGCTGTTGGGAGAATTAAAAACGCGATGCACGAATCGGATAATTGATACCGATTCGATATCTGTTTTAGTCCAATCTACGCTGCGCTTGATTTCACTAAACAGCTACTCTATCGGCATATGCCACTGTAACAATTTAATTAGTCTGTGGACTAAATTAAAATGAACATTGGTATGATTTGCTCATTCTTTTATTTGGGATTCATATTAATCCATTCAGCATAAGACCCCTCATATTACAATAGAGACAAAACCCGAAATCGTTTCAATAATATTTTTCCATAAAAGAAAAAATTCGTTTGTTGATCAGTTTACCCAGCACATGCAGGTACAACATGACTACCACAGGAAAGGTGATCACAATGAGTTTATTCAACTCCCAAGCCCTGGAAATATCAAGGTGCATAAAATGTTGAGTAGCCCTTATTAAACCACAGCCAGGGCAGTCTCTGTGAAGTAATAACTGAGAAGGGCAAATAGATTGTCCATAGTCAAATTGATCCGCGGGCAACCACCAAAGGGCAAAAGGAAGGGCCAGCCATATGGCCAGCCCCACCCTTTTTAATATCGCTTTGAGTTGTTTATTCATTTACAACCACAAGGGCATGAATTATTCCCGGCAGCCAGCAGAGTAATGATAGAATAAGGTTGATAGTGCAACGCTTTGTCCAGCTACCTTCGTACAAGTAAACAGCCAAAGGTGGAATAAGAATAGCCAAAAGAATAAGAACACCTTTTTCAGGAGCAGTAGCCGCCTCGACAGCAGAACTTGTATTCTCCGTTTTAATTTCTCCAATCTCCGACACCTGCTGAATTTCCTCATGCGCGGCAGAGCTTTGCGTCAACTCAGAAGAAGCTATTTCCTTGCGCAAGTCACGCTTCAATTTTCTGGCGGCTTTCTTATCAATTTTTTCATTCGCAGCCACTTCTTTGTTCTCTTGTGGAGCAACTGCAGGATTCAGGTTTGGAGCCACAGATGGTGAAGTCTCAGCGATTCCCTCCTCTGCAACAGATTGAGTAAATCCACTTTGTTCAACTGCCACCGCATCTTTTGATTTGTTAACTCCGGGCTTTTCATGTTTAGAGCGCCATTCAACATGATAACCATCAGTATAACGGCGCTTTTCTACGGTACAAGAGGCAACAAATACGATTATTGCCAACAACATCAAATGTTTAATTCTTTTCATACGATAAAGATTTTATGGTTAGTGAATCCAACAAATGTATATGAAACCCGATTCTAATAAAAAAAATTCAAATCATTCAGCCGAAAGGCAAATCCAGCCCGGCAATCAACGCCCCTTGCAAAACACATAAACCATTGACTGATAACCACTTTCAAACCTTTCGTAAAAAAAGTGATTTTAATCTTGTCAGCACCACTCTTCCCTTCTCTCTGAAACTACTTCTTAAGTTTGTCCGAATCGGAAGAGGAATTCCCCAATTACAAACAAATCAATACCAGGCGCTATTTATATTTGCACCTTACTTTATTTATATCATAAAACCGGACAACTAAGATGATGCAAAAAGTACTGGCACTTTTTTTCTTTGCCTTCTCTATTGGCATTGGAAGCGCACAAAACCTGGACGGTTCAAAAATCTTTTCAGTTGAAGAACTGAAGGAAGACCTAATCTTCATTAAAAAAGAGATTTTTGAGGTGCACGCTAATCCGTGGGTCGAAATCAGCAAACAACAGTATGAGGCGCTATTTGATTCAATTGAATCGAAAATAACGAAGCCTATGAATATATTTCAGTTCAGGAGGCTCATTAGACCTGTTTTGGCAAATTTATCAGATGAACATGCAGCGATCAGCTTGCCTAAGGGTGATTACAATGAACTTGACACGCCAAATAATTTTCCATTTTCACTTTACCAAAAGGAGCGGAAATATTTTGTGAAAGATGTAGCTGGCGACAATCAAACTATAAAAAAAGAAAGTGAAATTACCCATATAGAAGGTATTCCAATAGCTCAAATTATAAGCACTCTATCAACCTACAATACTGGATTTCCAGATCAGCGTATTTCGAAAGCTATGAATTTAATAGGGTCACAATATCGCACAGCCTTCGATGAAAAATATCAATATAGCATTACGCTAGCCAATGGAGAAAATACTTCTGTAAAAGGAGTTTATTATTCCGATTGGACAAAGCTTCATCGTGAAAAAGAAGGAGAATCACAGCCCTGCCTTCCCCTCATAACTTATCACAAAATCGAATCAACCGGTTACATCAATGCTTGTTCCTTTGGAGTGCGAAGCGATAAGGCATATAAAGAATATGAACTCGCAGTAGATAGTATTTTCGACATTATTAAAAAGGACAAGATTGACAGTCTTATCATCGATGTAAGTCAAAACAGTGGTGGTAATTCGGGTCTTGGAGATGCAATCATTGCACACATTTATCAAAAGAGTTACAAAGATTATCAATGCAACTGGAAACGCAGTGAACAATATCTGAAATTAATTCAATCGTGGGGATCTAACAACGCAGATTACGAAAACCGAAAGCCTGGTGAAATTATCCATTACGACGCTGCAATTGTAAAACCACCCAGTTTCAAAAACACCTTCAAAGGCAAGGTTTACATTATGGTAGGGCCATCCACTTTTTCAAGCGCCATCATGTTTGCAAGCATTATCAAAGACAATAAAATAGCCACCATTGTTGGAGAAATTCCTTCTGATGGTCATCCCACGCATTTTGGTGAAATGTACAGCAGTCATACTCCGCATACAAATCTGGAATTGAGATTTGGGGTAAAGGAATGGATTCGTCCTTCGGGTGAAAAAGAAAACAATATGCTGATTCCGGATATACTTATAGAGAATATGGGGGATTTAACGTTAGATGAAATTATTGCTAAAATTATTTCAAACTAATAATTCTGACTCTCCTTGAATTTACCTATTCTATAAATTCCTCAAGGCCTGCCATGAAACTCATTATAAATACGCACCAGATTCCCGTCTTCGTTATATTCACGTACCACTCCATGAAAGCGAAACGACGGCTCGTAGCCACAACCCTTGCCGTTATTGTGCAAATCCACTCCCCAAGCGTCGTAACCCACAAATGCAAAACAAGGCTCCACCTGAGCCCTTATTTTTAACTTACCATTAGGCCAATGTCCAACATAATAAAATTGACCACCAGTTCTGCATATCTTTCTATCCCAATATTTTTCAGTCAATTCAAAACTCGAAGTGCATTTTCCACACCGGTACTTTTCTTCAATTTTAGGAATAGAATCACCACATTGATACTCCAAAATCTCTCCTTTTATGCGGCAGTAAGGTTCTCCGTATTGCGCTTCCTCTACATCGCCAGATTCCAGATTCTCTCTGCGCACAACAACTCTGGCAAAAAATGGCTCAACCTCCGCCTTTTTCTTCAGACTTCCATCGGGCCAAAATTCCAGGTAATAAAAAACATCATTTTCAAAGATGATTTTCGCACTGTCAGATAGTAAAACATAGTCATCATCCATCGAAGCCTCATCAATAGTTTGATCATTGGCAGCATCAAAAGATGCATACAATTTAGTAGAATAGATATATTTACCTTCATCAGGCATCTGGCTATATCCATTTTTCGCTATAATCAGCCATAAAAACAAAAGCCTTGTCAAATTCATAGCATACAAGTTGTTGTTCATTTAGAAAGTCGAAAATACGCAATAATCCGATCCCTGAATATCTTTGCACAAAAAACACTTTGTCTCTAGAGCTTCAAAAGAAAATAAAGCAATACGAAGAGCTTCAATCGAAAATAACCACCTTGAAAGCAAGAATGGATTCCTCATGGTGGATCAGACTATTTAATTCAACAAAACTCGAATATTTTACCACGGCCCGCAACAAGTTATACGATTCCATTTCATTGATGTCCCACGACCATCTTCTGGCCCATCACAGCATTTATACAGCACTACATGAAAAAAACAAAGCACTGCTGGCGTACAAAATTTTTCAACTGAAAGTATACTCAGAAACTTCAACAAGTGATACAATCACAGAGGAACAATTTGAAGGAATTATCAAGGAAAATGGTTACCTATATCTGTTTGTCAAAAAAAGGCAAACCTCTGAGTACGAAATGGTCAGATCCCGGATGTCCACCAGATTCAGCGGCAGTATTGACCATGAGGGCTATTGTTTGCTCAATTCTGTTGAGATGCATAAATTCTTCCCTGCTAAAATTCCGGAACTTATGGAATGCAGATTTTCGGCAGAAGGTGACATGGAATTAAAAGTACTCACCATGGTCAGCGACCTTGGCGGCACCGGCTGTATTGAAAAAATGATTGGTGATCCATTTTCAGGAGATGAAACAAGCCGCAGATTGTATCTGACCAACAGGAAAAAAATGTCGGACATTGTTGACACCTTTCTCGATAAAATTAAAGGGCCATAATCAGCACCCAACAGCACCTTGTATTTCGCTATCTTTGAAATCTATTCCGGCGACGTCTGAAGCTTACAATTTCGGCCATTCGCCGGCTTTACAATTACTATTCTATGCAAAATACGCTGATCTGGATTTTTCTTGTTCTTGCTACTCACGTCGGCTACAGCCAATCCGCTGCAAAATATGATGCTGTTGTTGATTCTCTGGAAAGAATCGGACAGGTAGATAATGTTATTCCCTACTTTGAGCAAGAGCTTAAAAAGTACCCTGGCAATGAAACCATCTTGCGGTGGCTTGGACTGGCCTGTCTGGCACAAAATCAATTCGAAAAAGCAGAAGATTATTACCGGCAAGCCATTAAGACCAATCCGAAATGCGGCACCTGTTATATGCAACTCGGCAGAATGTATTTCATGCTGAATGAAACGGGCACCAGCAACGAGTACATGAAAATTGCTGTCGAGGCAGAGCCGGACAATTCAACGATTTACTCTGTTCGTGCTCAGATGAAAGAACAACAGGGCGATAGAATCGGAGCGCGATTTGACCACAACAAAGCCATTCAGCTTTCACCAGGCGATCCGCAATTGTATGTAGACCGCGGTGATTTTAATGCACGCCAAAAGTCGTACTCACTTGCATTGAATGATTATGCAGAAGCCGTTCATCTTGCACCAGAAAGTTACCTGCCACATTACAAACGCGCAGATGCCTATTACTACAACGGACAGAAGGAGGAAGCCCTGGGAGAAATTCAATGGGCGCTTGCACTCGACAGTACGCGTTACGAGTTGTACACAGGAAGAGGTGCCATATATGCCTCTATGGGCGATTTCCAAAATTCTATAGCCGATTATTCGAAATCGCTTTTATTGAATCCAGATGCCGCATTGACATATTACAACAGGGCATTGAGTTATTATTCGCTTGAAGATATGGATGCATATTGCAGCGACATGAACAATTCGTATACATTGATGAAATTTGATGGCGCCGATGAAACAAGGATTGCAGAAGTTAAAAATTACCTCGACATATACTGCGACAATTCCACTGCAAGTTTCTATTACCAGCGCGGAGTAGCCTATTACAATCAGGGGAAATTCGACAAAGCTGTAAGTACCTATACATCCGGTATTGAAAAGTACAAGGAGAATAGTCTTTTGTATTCTTTCAGGGGAAATGCGAATTTTATTCTGGGTAATTTCGATTCTTCTATAAAAGATCATTACAAAGCAATTGAGTTAAAGGAAAATGCACGGGCAGACTTTGAACTCAATGCTTCGCATACAGGATCGAATCTTGATTCTCTCAATATGTATATCTTGAATTATGAAGCCACTATGCGCAAAGATATAGCTGAGTCCAAGATGGCGCTTGGATTATATGGAGAAGCTTTAACCGAAGCCAACAAGGCCATTGATTTGCAGGAAAAATCGAAAATGAGCGAGCTGGAGCTTTATTATAGTACAAGAGGTGAAATTTATCTGGCCATTGGAAACTTCAAAGCGGCGATTGCCGATTTTTCAAAATGCAAAGAAATCAATGCCAACTATTCAGCCGCCTACTCGCATCTGGCACTTATACAATTGGCACAGGCGAAAAAACTAAAAATCAAATTCGCCAGTTTAATGAGCGCCAACAATAACCTGTATTTGGGTGACTCATGGAATTTGCCCATGAAAAAAATCTCAAAAAAAATACACAAGTCTTATGATCTGATTCTTAAAGACTGCAACAAAGCCATAGAATTGAATTCAAAAGATCCTTTGCCCTATTACGTTCGTGGTTACGTGAAAAGGTTGATGATGGATGAGGCTTATTGCATCGATTTCCAGGCAGCGAAGAGTCTGGGGTATCCTGTCGCAGTTGAATTGCTTAAGGACTGTTCGTCGTTATAGATATTATGCCGACTTTTGATTATAAAATGCTCATTTGAATCTACCATGACGAATTCAGACCATTCATTCTAATTTCAAATACATTCCATTTAAAGTTATCGAAAATATTTCTAATACTCTACAAACCTGCAAAATTCTCCAACATGAAATCCTTACTGATCTTCGCCACAATTTCACTAATGTTTTGGTCCTTTTCAACAAATGCTCAAATTCTAAATGAAGAGTTTGGGAATGGCGCTCAAACTATAGTTGACTTTAGCAATGACTTTGACCAACCACTTGCCGGGGCATTCGATTATCTCAACAGGTCCATCACAATGGGCAGAATTTATTCAGGTGCAATCTGGAACACCGGGCTCATGCGTCTGGATGCCAATGGTTATCCCGATAACACGTTTTCAGGCGATGGGAAAGCTGTATATCCTGAATTTACTATTTCGAATGCAGTAGCTGTCTCATCGGATGGAAAAATACTTGTTGGTGGTGATATTACCGGGAATGATAACACTAGCGACTTTCATATTTTCCGAACACTTGAGAATGGAGATATGGACCCAGCCTTTGGCACCAATGGATCCCTCACATTGAGCTTACTGCCGCAACAAAATGAAAGTCTGGTATGTTTAGCCATACAAGACGATGGAAAAATACTTGCCGGTGGTTTTATAAATCAGTCTAATAACCACAGAATGATCCTTGTGCGCATGAATAATGATGGCTCCATCGATAGTTCATTCGCAGACAATGGTATTTATTATCCCAATGCATTCACTGATTCAGAGCAACTGATTCGAATAGCCTTCGGCCCAAACAACTCCACCTATCTTCTTCTGAATGGCACTGAAAACAACATTGACGCAGGTACCATAATAAAACTCGATGACAATGGTGATTATGACACCAGTTTCGCCAACAATGGCATTGCCGATTTGTTGGAAATGGGTTATACAATCAGTGTTGCACATATCGCAATAATTGCAAATAATTCTATTGAAATAGTCGGCAGTATTACTGTTCCACAAAACGGCGGCTGCAAAATTGTACTTGATCTGAATGGAATTCCCGATCCAGGATTTGGAGTTAACGGAGCAGCAATCATTTCCGGACCTTCAGAGCTAAGTATTCTATCCAGTCAGCAGCAGTCGAACGGCAAATCGGTACTCTTAGGGCACACAACTGAACTTGTTTTGATCCGATTAAATACAGACGGAAGTCTTGACAATAGCTTTGGGACAAATGGTATTTTCATTCCGAACTTCAGCAGTGGAGTAGATATGGGCATCACAGCCAAAATTTTCAATGACGATAAAATCACTGTTATTGGAGGAACTTACAGTTTTTCTTCCGACTTCTTAGTAGGTTGTGTTCTGCTCAACATAGGGAATTCAGTGGATGTGACAATGCCAGAACAATTCACTATTTATCCAAATCCTTGCGAAAATAGCTTTATAGTTTCAACAGACCTGGTCGGTTTTAATCAAATTGAAATTTCCAAAATCTCAGGAAAAGTTCTATTCACTTCACAAATCAATTCATCACTTCGCAACCACATTATTAATTTACCGGGGCACCTCTCACCAGGCTTATACGTTGTAAGTCTGAAAGGCAATTCATGGCTGCGTACTTCTTCAATCCTAATTCACTAAACAACTTATGGCAGCAAAAAAGCCCTCAACTGATACAGTAAAAGTATCGAAAAAAACCAAATTAAGCGATGCTGAAATAGTAACCTCCTTCATGGATAACCTTGACTATCCGCTCAAGAAAGAAGTGGAAGAATTGCGCAAGATCATTAATTCTGTAGATAAAAATATTTCTGAGAGAATTAAATGGAATGCTCCCAGCTACTTCACCACTGCGGATTTTCTGACATTTAATTTGCGCTCCACAGAATATGTGCTGTTGATCTTCCATGATATTGCCATTGTCGAAATAAGTTCGCCACTTTTGGAGGGCGACTACAAAGACCGCAGAATGGTGTACTTCAGAGATTCGGCCTCCATTAAAAAAGGAAAGGAAGAATTGAAGAGAATTATTGCCGAAATGGCCTTGAAATTAACCACCTAGCCCAATGTCATCAAGTCTAGGACTTTGTATAAAATAACATTCGACCTTGGTAGTTTGATCATTGCAAACCGATTGTGCTATAAACATTTGATCCATACTGGATCAGGAGATGCGTGTAAACAATGCGATAAACGATCCAATGGATCGCATGTTTATAGGTATGATCTTGACTTAGCGATTAACGACGAAGGTCGAATGTTGATCGGTCAAGTCCTTAACTTAATGACATTGCCCGCTAGCCACAGATATGAGACATTCTGCACCAGGATTTTAGCAAAATAAAGGAGCGATTCCTTTCCTTGATTAAATTGCGGGCTGTTAGCAGACAATAAAGAACATGTCCCTCCTCCATTTCTCTCAAATGATTGAAAGACTTCGCAAGCACGAGGAAGTGCTGTTGTATGCCAATAATCTGGTCATTACGGAGAATGACGAAAAGACCTGCCTGAGCTTTCTGCAAAAAGAGTTCGAAAGAGAATCAATCAATTTTCCCCATGATTCTCCTCATTTTGATGCAAAGGCGGCAATATGGGGAGCCCGGGTTATTTATCTCGGATCACAATTTTTATTGTATCGGGAAAATAAGCCCGAAGATCTTCCTGCCATGTTTCCGGCATTTAAGGGTGAAAAAAATCCTTCCGCCATATTATCGGCAGATCTCTGTCTTCGATTTTTACCTGACCTGATCGGTGAACTTGAACTCATCGACATTACGGACGAGCTGATCACCATTCTAAAAGATGTAATAGTCCAATGGCCGTATTCAGCCTTGTTAGTCAAAGACGTCTCTGGTAAAAGTGATTTTAATTTATTGACATCAGACCCATGCTTACACCAACTGAGCGCTGACAGAATTGCGGCAAGGCACAACATAAATCTGGCGCTGCTGCCCGAATTCAATGCGCTCATAGAATCAAATCTCAGCATCTACAAGCAAGACTTATGGCCGGAGTTTACGGCCACAAAACAATATGGATAGAATAAATAAAATCAACAAGATTCAGGAATATGTCAAGGCCTGCTTTGTGGGCAAAGATGACATTGTAGACCTCCTTACGATAGGACTTCTCGCCAGAGAAAATGCCTTTCTCTTAGGCCCTCCAGGCACGGCTAAAAGTGCCATAGTACGGCAATTATCGGCCTGTATAGAAGGCGGAAAAAATTTCGAATATTTGCTTACACGTTTCACCGAACCCAATGAAATATTTGGCC
Organism: Flavobacteriales bacterium; assembly: GCA_031378885.1. GTDB lineage: Bacteria > Bacteroidota > Bacteroidia > Flavobacteriales_D > Sanyastnellaceae > JANNEQ01. The sequence continues at coordinate 73,212 of JANNEQ010000018.1, read as the reverse complement.
CATTTGATATTCGGAAATTGAAAGAAGGTGAATTGGTGACCAATACAGCGGGCATGATGCCGGAAGCCTCCATGGTCTTTCTCGATGAAATATTCAATGCTAATAGCGCAATATTGAATAGCCTGTTGATGGCATTGAACGAGAAGATATTCAGAAGAGGTAAAGAAACAAAAAAATTACCCGCCCTGATGTTCATTGGCGCCAGCAACGGGCTTCCTGAGGATGAAGCCCTGGCGGCATTGCTCGACAGATTTCTGATCAGAATACAATGCGATTATGTCGATACTGATTTGATGGAGCAAGTGTTGTTGGCCGGATGGAAAATTGAAAATTCTATTGCGACCGACCTGCCCACCATTACTCCCGAAGAAATTCAAAAACTTCAGGCAGAATGTCGTCAGGTTGATTTATCACCAGTGCGCAAAAAATATGTTGATCTTGTCCACAATCTGAGGAGCACAGGCATTAAGGTTTCCGATCGTCGGGCTGTGAAAATTCAGAATCTCATTGCAGCCAGCGCATTGATGTGTGGCCGCAAAGAAGCCCGTACTTCAGATTTGTGGGTGATGAAATACATCTGGGATACAGAAGAGCAAATAGAAATTCTGGCCGGAATCATTGACAATGTCATCGACAAAGAACCCGATGATCAGGCTCATCCTCAGGCGCATTTCAACAAGGTACCCAAAGCAGAAGAATTGATCAAAGAAGTAGAATATCTTCAGTCGAAATGGCAGAATGACAATTTAAATTTCGAAGAACAAAATGTAGTGAAAGACAAATTGCGTTATGTACAAAACAGAAGCAACTGGATTAAAAACCCTGAGCACAAACAACACATACAAGCCGAAATAGATAAGCTATGGCAGAAAATGCTTCAGACCATATAAGTTATTATCTCAAAATGGACAAAGCCAATCTTAATGATCTGGCTTCGGTAAGGCATTGGCCCCAATTGAAGGTGGCATTTGATGGAACGGAGCTTTGGGTAACAGGTTTTGATGAAGTGCTCATTGAATCGAAAGAAGTAAAAATAATTCCCTTCAAAGAATTGTATTATTCACAATCCGGCAAACTTTTTCCATTAAAGAGCCATTTGCCCTGTGGTAATTTGAAGGGATTGTTGTGGACACCGATTGAGCGCGCTCTTCCCCTTTCCAAACCTGCATACAACAACAATTACTTTGGCGTAAATGAAAAAATTTCTGTAAAACTCATCACTACTGAACAGGAAACTACCGCCACGGTGATGATCACAAGTATTTCATCCTTCCGAAAATATGTAGAAAAATCTCCGGCAGTAAGGCTAAAGTCGATTAGCTGGTGTCTTCTTGATGATGATAAAGTAATGCTGATGGGCGCGCCCTTGCTGCCCATTGAAGGCAATGTGTATTGGATGCGCCAGCATTTTATATTTCCGGCAGGATGTGATTTGGAATTTCCATTATTGCAGGCGCAGATCAACTCCATAGTCAACCCCGAAAACGAATACTGGATTGTGTGGAATGAAGATGGCAGTTATGCTCCCATTGAAAGACATTTTCTGGAACGGCTCTCTATTGGCTCATTCTTATCTACACTTCAATACTGTAATAAAGGCTATGACAAATGAAAGACCATGGTTATTTTAATGAATACGCTGATTCTTTCTGGCAATGGGAAGAAAATAATGAAGTTATTTCCGTTCGTAACGGTCCCACTATTATTTACACAAAACAATTATCAAAAATAATACGCGCACTTGATCATAGCGGAACGCCACAATTTGGTTCTCTGTTATTGGCCATTATAGCAACCAACCCGGAAGGAGCACAAATCCTTGACAGTATCCGAAGCAGATTCTATAGTTCAGGAAACGAACGGTTTCTTGATTCTGTAAACAGTGCATTCGCATTTTTAAAAATACTCACACAAATTCCAGAACCATATAAAAAAGAGCCGTTAAGACCAACACTGTTCCACAATATCTTTCATAACTGCCATTCTAAAATTTCACCACTCAGAGCCCAGTACCTTGGTGACTTTCTGGATATCGAAGACAAAACTAAAGTTCAACTCAATAGTACGCGCCACACCAAAGAAATCAGGACAATATCGCTATTATATGCGAAATTTCCCACTCCAGAGAAAGTTATAGATTTCATGACAGGTTTACCAAATACGGAAAAGGTGCGTGACATTCTCGGGCCTTTGCCAAACATTTCTCTAAAACAGGTTCCGGAAAAGAATTACATTGATGACCTCATTTCAAATCCACAAACCTTCCATACAGGTTCTTTGGTTAAATACCTTTGGAGTGGTTTAAACATTACACTTCATAGCACGGTTCCGAGTGCACAACCTCTTGGTGGAATTTCTGACCTGACCAATAAAGGATCTCTTGATAAAATTCTATTATCGGAATTTGCAAACGACGATCTGGTTTTTATGTCGAGACTTGCCAACAATGAAGCCCTTTATATACAAAGAGAAATTCCACCTGAACAAAATGAGAGTGAGAGAATTATTCTGATCGATACCTCATTGAAAATGTGGGGAACACCTAAAGTGATTTCTTATGCAATTATGCTGGCTATAGCCAAACACCCTAAGACTGACATCGCCTGCAGAGCATTTGCAGTGGGAGTAACGCATACAGAGATCGCATTTGAAACAATTAATGAAATAATACGATCTCTTCAATTTGTATCTGGAACGTTGAGCGCTATCGAGGGAATCGAATCTTACTTTGAAAAATTTCCAGATCACAAAAACCGCGAAATTATTCTGATTACTGAAGAAAGTAGTGCCCGGGAATCAAAGATGATAAAAATTCTCAACGAGCACCAAACCTCCATTAGCTATCTCATTTTTGTTGATTCTGAAGGAAATATTAAAGTACAAAAAAGACAGAAATCCGGGAATAAAATTCTTCAGAAGATTTCCTTACCATTGGATGAGCTTTGGAAAAACCCTCCAAAAGCAAATAAGGCCCCCGACCGAGAAATACCCAATGCAATACCCATTTTCGTCCGTAATTCACCGGATCCACTGGCAACATTATATTTTCCGCCGGAAGATGCACTTTATCAAATTACTATAAATGGCAATATACTGAGATCAAGCCATCCAAGCCATCGCAAGAGTCGGAATGAGCCTTCTTCTGAAAAAATTAATGCTTCTCCAGACAATCAACCATCCCAGGATAAAACGCTTGGAATGGGCTGGGAACCTCTGTTTCCATCTCTTGTAATAAAAGGAACATCATTCGAAATAGGCGAGAACTCAATGAGCGAACCTTTACTTCTAAGTTTGAATAAAACCTCTCCTGCTTTCACCATAACCAATCTCAAAACCGGCAAACGAACCCATTCTCATATAAGCGATTTTGATCGATATCTGAACTGTGAAATGATATTTCTAAATGGGTTATTCTACATTCGGAAACACACATTATACTGGCAAATGTCTACTGACGGCGACTTGAGATCAGTATCTAAGATGAATGAGAAAATGTTTACTGAAAGGGCGCTTACCAAGTTCCAAACCAACCAATTAAACTACGGTGGTAAATCGATCCAAAAAAAGATACATTTAGTAGCCATTACTCATGAAGATGAGCTTCTGGTCAACGGCCACATTTTGGAATTTCAGTTGGATTTCACGCTGGCAAAATTCATAAAAAAAACAAAACAACAATCGGCTATACAAGCAGTTAAGCATTCTGATTCAACATATATTTTTACAGATGGAAGTTCAGTACAATTTATGTCAATTGGCTTGCTTAAATTAATCAGCAGCGATCCAAATATTTCGCCTGTTTATATTCCTACTGTTATAGATACACCTCTTGGGATGCACGCAGAATCGTTCTTTTCGGGTTTTAACTATTTTCTAAATACAAATAGAGCATCTGATAAACTAATTATTCTAAAATCTTTCAAGGAACAATTCATTGACCCCTTCATTAAAAGAATACGCGATTTCCAATACTAAGAAATTACAATGGAGCTCAAACTACAACCCCATAAGAAGAATACCCATCCACTTCTAGCGATATTGATCAGAGGAAGCGGTGTGGAATTCTGGTTACAAGAAATAAAAAGACTGCGGTTTGATACCTCAGAGATTCGGATGTTTCCGGTGCCCGATATAACCCCCAACAGTATTTATGGTTGTGTGGTCGTTGGAATACAACTTGGTCATGGAGATTTTCAATCTGTTGAAAAATTACAAATGGTAAATGGCAAAATATTGATCCCCGAATTTTCCATTTTACAACCCCTTCTGAGCCATAAAGATGCTGATGACCTTTTCAGAGAAAACCTTCATCTTATGCACCCCGCAGTTGGTCTGGTTGAACTCAGCGCCCCGTTGCAAATTCAAGATCATATTCAGACTCCGGCGCTGAAGTCATATTACGCAAGACAGCCCCTGAAAAAAGAAGTTTATCCGGAACGCATTCTTGCCTTTCAGATAAAACCTGTTGCGAAAGAAGAAATATTCAACGCACTTAAAGAAAAAGATTCAGACGAATCGACGTCTTCGACTCAAAAAAAAATAGAAGAAGGGCCTTTGTCCACTGGTGAAAAACTAAAGCTGGAAGGACTGAAATTATTTTTCGGAAATAATGAAAATCAAGGGCAATCCGATTTGGATTCAAAAGGCCTTTCATTGATGGGAAAAGTCATTGCAAAACTAGGGGGACTTTTTGGGGAGAAACTTGATAATATGATGGACTCACTCCATCAGGACATGAAGGATCTTGAGTTCAGAAATAAAAAGAAGGTGGATCAACTTATGGATATGTTGAAGAACGATCCTGATGAGGCCCTGAAATACGCCATTCCCCTCGACAATAGCGGTACCTCCCGTGGCGGTAACAATGGGTTATTCTCATTGAACGAGCGTTGGAGCTCGATAGATCTTTTCGGAAGAAGTTCATCGATGGGTTCTGGCAGAGGAAGTGTTCAAATTGGAGATCATTTTCAAAAGTTGCGTCAGCAATATCATGAAATGGCCCTAAATTTTATGAAACGAAAAGAATTTTTGAAGGCCGCATTTGTTTACCTGAACTTACTTGGTGACTACAGCAATGCCACGCGGATTCTCGAAGAAAATGGATTTTATTCAGAAGCTGCCACTATATATCTTGAGCACGTAAAAAACAAAAATAAAGCAGCAGAATGTTATGAGAAGGGCAAAATTTACGACGAAGCGATCAAGCTATATAAGGAACTCAACCTTTTTGAAAAAACAGGAGACTTGCTGTTAAAAGTACACAGAAGAGCCGAAGCAAATGAATATTACCAAAAGGAAATTGACAATCAGATCAAGACCAGAAGATATCTCTCTGCTTCAAAAATATTCCAATTCAAAATGAATGACCAGACGGGAGCAAAGAGTTGTTTGTTGACCGGATGGCGCAATCAGGCAGACCCAAAAGATTGTCTTCTGAATTACCTTCAATTTTTCGATAAAAAAGAAGATTTTGAAAATGCATTGGACTATGTTTTCAAAAATGAAGTAACCCCTTATAACCAAACCACCTATCTGGGCATATTAGAACATTCATTTAAAAATCATAAAAACAAGCAGGAACTGATACGGAGTCAGGCATACGAAATAATAGCCAGAAGCTTACATAAGGATAAAAAACTCATTCATAAATTAGAACTATTCAATCCAACAGACAAACAAATATTTAAAGATACCGGTCGGTTTTTGAGGCAGTCATAATGGAATTGTTCCCTACAAACACCATCTCTATTGGGCCATAAGGAAGAAATCCGTTTCTTGGTTTCATTCGGATTATACAGTATTTTTACCCAATAAAATTCAGAACGCCAGGCAATGTATAGTTTTCCTAATTTTTTCAGCCAGTCATTATTTAAGATTGTGCTCCTATTTGATTTGCTTTTTCAAACCGCAATTGGCATAGCCCAAACCCTTCCCACCAATGAAGCCGAGTTTACTACCGTCATTTTTGATGAACTGAAAAAAGCCTTTCCGGAAGTAGAATTTCAACTTGTAAAAAACCTGGAGATCGTTGGCCGTAAAAACGCTCTGGAGTACCACCATTACCTTGATAATCTTTTCCGTGAATTTGAATTCGACCTGGCACCATTTAAAGACCAGATCAATGGTTATATGGATTCGTGTTATGATGTGTACAGGAAGAGCGACAAAATTGTATTGGGCAATGTGGTCCCCGTTATGAAACCTATGTCGTTTCTCGAAGACAATAAAAAACTCAACGGAGGAAAGACTCCGAATTTGATTTATGAAGTGTATAACAAACAGCTTGTGATTGTATTTGCAGAAGACTCTGAAGAAAATATAAATTACGTTACCACTGAGCAATTCGCTAAGCTCAATATGACAGTCGATTCATTGAAAAAAATCTCCATCAAAAACCTTCCGTTGGTTGTTCCTGAAATTACGGGTGACAAAGAAAACGGGCTCTATGTATTTCAATGTGGCGGCAATTACGAAAACAGTTTGATGTTGCTGCCTGATCTTTTCAGAGCCACCAATATCGACATCAAAGGTGATCTTATCGTTTCCATTCCGACGGCCGATCTACTCCTGGTAACCGGAAGCAAGGACAAGGAATCCCTCAAAAAATTAAAGGCCATTGCTGCCAGTTTCTATGAAAAAGGCGACCGTCCCACCTCTCCTTACTTGTTTATCTGGAAAAAAGGAAAGTTCGTGAAGTATTGATACACAAATAATTAAGACTGTATCGTTGTTAATTTCGCTGGAAAATGTAGTTTTCTCATGAGAATTTGTGGAAATTTGGATAAATAAGCATCTCATTATCACAGCTTAACCACATACCTTACACTCAATGAAAAAAGTACAATTTCTATTGGCTCTCTCGCTGGCCATTCTCCCCTTCATCAAAGCGCAGGCACAATTAGAATATTTCAGTCAACCCAATATTCTCGTTCCACTTGAAGAAGGCAAACTCTTCTATGTCCAAAGTGATCTCCACCCCGCTGTAGATTATTACACTGCATCAGGTGCACTCTTTCTCAATCCCGGTGGAAATGAAGAAAGTAAAATGGTGCAAACAGGATTCAAAAACATCCGCTTTACGCATGACTTTAACAACGATGGTTTCGAAGACTTCATAAGCATTGACGACGAAAATCTTCAACTTGTCATCAACAACGACAATGCAAGCTTTTCGGCTACTGTTTTTATCATGCCGTGCATCGGTTCGAAAGTAGTATCTGAAGATTTCGATGACGACGGGGATTTTGATTTTATTGTGGGCAATTGTGCTGACGCAGGCTGTACGATTTACACCAACAATGGAATGGGAAGTTTTACCGCGAGCCCCGGATTGGATTATATGGCTCATGGTCGCTATATAGACTTCGATATGGATGGCATTAAAGACTGGCTCATTTTCAATCCAATGCTTTATGAAACAAGCTTGCAACAAGGACTGGGCAATAATAGTTTTGGTAGCCCCGTCACAATTCCCGATCTCGTTTTAGTTCCGAATGTCAAATTGATTGATTACGACAACGATGGCGATATGGACGCACTCGATGAAAGCGGTACGATGAACAATCCCATCAATGTGCTCACGAATGAAAATGACATCTTCATCACAAGCGGACCAATGGAATATAGCATGCCTGGCTTTTCATACCAAAGTAATGCGAGGATAATAGACATAGACAATGACAGTGATTTGGACGTTTTGCAACTTGGTATTCTGGACAATCTTGATGGTACGTCGGCGCGTGTGCTTTTCATAGAGAATCTGGGCGACAATGTTTTCAGCGCACCGGTAAGTCTCGAACCCTTTCACAACAATATAACAGATGTTTTTGTTGAAGATGTCAATCTGGATGGATGGCAGGATTTTGTGATGGTTACCGGAACAGGAGTGCAATACAACTACATCAACAACAATGGAGTTATGGAAGATCTTGAAATTGCCCATTTCGTTCACAATCCGGTAGAAATCGAATTTCAGCGCGATGAAAGTAATCTTATTACTGATATGTTGCTCAATTATGATGAGCCCGCATCTAATGAAGGTGGAATATCAATCGTTCATCAGAAAAGTGATTTATCCAATGGCGCTCCTCAGGTAGTTTATACTCCGGAGCAATACTTCAGTCAGGATCTGTATCCCAATTACCGGCCTTCATCGATGATCACGGGCAAGGTAAACAATGACAACTGGATTGACATGGTAGATGCCACCTACTATTATTCCAGCATTCCCGCCACTTCTATTCCTTATTGTACCGGCTCGGAAACTGGCTTTGAACCGCCCGTAAATTTGAGCTATATCAATCCTTATCTTTTTCATCCACTTGATCTCGTTGATCTTGACGAAGATGGCGACGACGAACTCATTGCGAACAGCTATGTCAATGAAGGAATGTGGGTTTTTTGGAGCAACGGAGAAGTTTTGGAAGAAATAGCTATGGGAGTATCACCCATGGGAGAATACAAGGGTGCTTACGACATTGACCAAAATGGTTTAATTGACGTCATACATGGGTCAGCCATTTATTTTCAAATCACTGGTGTACCTTTTACATCCTTGGAATCCGGCATTATTGGTAGCGTAATATGTGTCGCGGATTTCACTGGCGATTCGTATCCCGAAATTATATCCATTGAAGGAAACAACACCAAGTTTCATCACAATAGCAATGGTGTTATCGCGCCGGCCATTCAATTGTTTTCTTTTGTTCCATCACACTGTATGGCCATAGATGTGAATGGCGATGGTAACAATGACCTTGTATATTCTAATGGAACCAACCTCGAAGTTCGGATTAATACAGGCAACGGCCTATTTGGCGAAGCACAAATTATCGAATCAGGATTGAACACAACTTATCTTACAAAAGCAGACTGGGATAATGATGGAGACGAAGATATATTCTATTGTGCATTTATGTACCCCGGACAGAGTGGCATCTATTGGATTCAAACACAAGCTCCACCGGCTATGACCATCAGCGGAACTGTATTTTATGATGAAAATCAAAACGGTCTTTTTGATAGCGGAGATTACCCTTTGGCCGGAGTTGCAGTGAACAATCCTGAAACTGGTTCTACAGCGTTTTCCAATTCACTTGGAAAATACGCCTTCAATATATATTCGTCTGGCGACTACACCATAGAAAGCGAAACACCAACTAATATGCTTGCTGTTACCTCAGTGAGTGAATCAGTATCGCTAAACGAAATCAACAATCCCATTACCGGAATCGACTTTGGATTTTATCCAGAGAATGCTTTGGTAATGATTGATGCACAAGTTCAGGCATCGAACGTGGTCTGCAATTCGCTCTCACCTGTGTGGATCAGTTTGGAAAACAGCGGTACCACATTCACTGGAATCAATACCACACTCACCATGCCGGCTGGCGTAATTTACAGCAGCGCCTATCCGGAACCTGCGAGCATCAATGGACAAGTGCTCACCTGGGAAACGGATTTAATGTCACCATTTTCCTATGCCTCTATTGGCGTTATGGTTACTTATCCCGGCGTGGAAGAAATGGGTAATATGTTTGAATTTACTATAACTGCAGTATCCACCGAAGACAATTCTGTCACTGATACAGATATGTTCTCTGAAGAATTGCTTTGCGCCTACGATCCCAATGACAAAACAGAATTTACAGGACATACTGAAATGGGATATGTCAGCGGTGACGAACCCCTGGAATACATGATTCGTTTCCAGAATACAGGAAATTATGTTGCAACTGATGTGCGCATAGAAGACCAGTTAAGTACAAATCTCGACAGAAGTACTTTTGAAATTATGGGCTCATCGCATCCAATGGAAGTAATGATCGATGAAAATGGCAAATCCATTTTTATGTTCAATGACATTATGCTTCCTGATAGCGCATCGGATCAGGCGGGCAGCAATGGCTTTGTGAGATTCAAAATCAAACCCATCGCTGGCCTTTCGCATGGCACAACCATTGAGAATACCGGAGAAATTTATTTCGATCTGAATCCTCCGATTATTACCAATACCACATTGAATACGATTTTTGATTGCAACACTTTTCAGGCTGATATAATCTGGTCAACCGATGTGATTTGTGGTGTGCAAGGCGCACAAGCCAATGTGGATGAGGAATGGATGGAGAGTATTGAATGGATTGTGGATGGCGCATATTATTCCAGTGCTTCCAACATTGAAATTCTCAATATAACTTCTGACATTTTAATTGATTTGTCTATCTCAAATTCACTTTGTGGCAGCACAAACTCAAGTGTCGTTATCAATATGGAAGAAGCCGAATTGCCACAAATTACCCCTTCACAGGCTGCATTCTGTGAAGGAGAAGAAGTAATGCTTTCCTCTAATTTTAGTAGCAACAACAATTGGTACCTCAATGGAAATCTTATTTCGCAGGACCAAAATATAACAGTAAACGCCGGAGGAAACTACGAGCTTGTCATTACCGCAGAAGATTGTGAGATGACGGCTGAACCTGTCGATATCACCATGTTTGAAGTTCCTGTCATCGGGCCATTGAGTGTTAGTGGCAACATGATCACAGCCGAAAATATATCCGGCGTTACTTACCAGTGGTTCCTCAACGACCAGCCCATTGACGGCGCCAACCAGAGCAGTTACACAGCCACTGAATCTGGCAATTACTCCGTTCAGATTACAACGGCAAATGATTGTTCGACCATGGCGACGGCAGTATTTGTACAAGTAGGTTTGAATGAATTGAATGCTGGTGGCTTTAGCGTATATCCCAATCCGGTAAGTGATGTACTGACCATTCGTTTTGCGGATGGTGGTGCGGCGCAATCGATAAGCATTTTCAATGCATTGGGACAGGTTGTTTATCACAACAACAATTTGACAACAGAACAAAAAATGATAGATGTAAGTGGATTTGCAAGTGGTACTTATACCCTTGAAGTTCAACAGAACAATAAAAAAATTAAGGCTTTAGTTTTAGTTAAGTAAGGTCAGTTAAGGTAAAAAAAAGCCGCCGATTCAAAAATCGGCGGCCTTTTTTATGTCTGGCTGAAAGCCAGAACGAGGGCTACGCACTGGTTGCGCTTCGCTAAACCAGCGCGATTGGAGCCAGAACGAGGGCTACGCACTCCATTGGAGCAGGCTGGTTGCGCTACTACACCGTTCGGTGAGGACACGGTGCGCTGAAACCAGCGCGATGTTTTTTTGTCTGGCTAAAAGCCAGAACGAGGGCTACGCACTCCATAGGAGCAGGCTGGTTGCGCTTCGCTAAACCAGCGCGATTGGAGGCGATTGGAGCCAGAACGAAGGCTACGCACTCCATTGGAGCAGGCTGGTTGCGCTACTACACCGTTCGGTGAGCACACGGTGCGCTTAAACCAGCGATTGGAGATTATCTTTGTTCCAATAGAATTGTAACATGGAATCCAATTTAGGCGAATATAGAATTTCGACTGATCAATCAGAACTTGATCTTAATGTCATTCACCACTATCTTTCAGAAGAATCGTATTGGGCCACGGGCATTCCTTTTGGAACCTTAAAAAAGGCCATTGATCATTCGCTTAATTTTGGTGTTTATTATCGCAACAAACAAATTGGTTTTGCCAGGCTTGTTACCGATTATGCCACATTCGCATACCTCTGCGATGTATTTATTCTGGAAGAACACAGAGGCAAGGGCTTGTCCAAATGGCTGATGAAAACCATCAATGAGCACCCCGGGCTGCAGAGCTTGCGCAGGTGGGTATTACTCACGCGCGATGCGCATGGATTGTACACACAATATAACTGGTCAGATATAAAAACCCCTGATCGCTATATGGAGCGACATTTTCCGGATGTATATAAAAATAGTCAGTCCTAATACTTTCAAATCCATTGGTATTTACCTTGCAGCCCGACAATGATCAAAACTTTAAATACAGAAAGACTGAGTATTTCGGCGCTTGACAGTGCTGAAGCTCCTTTCATGTACCAACTTCTCAACTCTGAAGGCTGGCTAACCTTTATCGGCAATAGAAATATTGACAACCTTGAGGCTGCCGAAACCTATGTCAACAAGGTTTATGAAAACGGGCCCATCAATTACTGGAAAGTAGTGAGAAAAGAGGATGGAATGCGCATAGGCATAATGACACTCCTCAAAAAGGATTATCTGGATTATTACGATATTGGATTTGCCTTTCTACCCGATTACAATGGAAAAGGCTATGCGGCCGAAGCTTCCACTGCCGTGCTTCACCACGCACAAACTGAGCTTCGATTTGAGGTAGTAACGGCTGTTGTTCTGGAAAACAACCACAAGTCAATTCGCTTATTAACCAACCTTGGATTTGAGTTTCAGCATCTCGTAGTACACGATGAGGAAGAACTTATGGTGTATAATTTGAAATTAATTTCACTAGTAGCAAACGCATATACAGGTCATGGTCAATAGCACGCTAAGAAAAACACTATCACTTCTTCTCTTCATTTCCATTGGAGTAATCATTCAGCACGCTTCATTCTATACGCTTTTGAGAAGTACAGTTAATCCTTTTGAAAAGAGTATTGAAGAAGTAGAAAGAAAAGACTTTCTTTTCCTTTTGATCTCGACAACTCTTTTTATAATACTGGTTATTTCCGTCCGTCTTCTTTCTAAAAATGGCCTGAAGTATTCCGCAACAGGACTTACAATAAGCGCGTCAATTTCTTTCTGCCTCATGCTCACCAATGGAATTGCGGTAGTAAAAAATCACAATTATCACGAACAATTTGATGCGGCATTATGGACCCAACCAGAATTGCGAAGCATAAATATGGGCAAGACCATGCTTTATGACCACTCATTGCACAATTTGAGTCGCGAAGAAGTTATCAGTAAATTAGGGAATCCAGACGATGCTGAATTCAATGAGTATAACAATTATCTCAATTATTACATTAATCCCAAGTGGTTTTTCAGAATTTATTTCCGCAATGGAAGATCCTATGAATGTCGCATATTCGATCCCGGATTTACCATTTAATATAGATATGTCTACCGATAACATTTTCCATACTTTTGATAAAAGTGAAGCATAAAATAAATTCGAATTTGTGTTCAGAAGCCTAATAATCATTGCAGTACTAATTTTCAACCTTAAAAAATCGCAGGGCCAAATCCGCGTGGACAACTCAGACTCCATAGCCTGGTATGTCCGGAATGTTCTTATTGGTTCCGGCATAGAGGTGAACAACATTACCCACATAGGCATGAGTGGAAGCGTCGGGCAATTTGAAGCCAACAAATCGATCATTGGAGTCAGTGGTGGTTTGGTCATTTCCACGGGAAACGCTGACAGTATAGTTGGCCCAAATAATTCAGGAAAATATACCAGCAGAGGAGAATATCCGCCAACCCCAGAAGGTCTTCGCGCGATGAAAAAAGGCGACAAAGACCTCAAAAAAATCGGTCGTTCAACAGTGAATGACATGACCATCATAGAATTCGATTTTATCCCCACCAACAATAAACTTGAATTCAGCTATGTATTTGCCTCCGAAGAATATATTGAATATGTGGGTACAGGTTATAACGATGTTTTCGGCTTTTTCCTGAGTGGCCCCGGTATCAAAAAGAAAGTAAATCTTGCCATTCTGCCCAATACGAGAACACCCATAACCATCAATACCATCAATCACATAAAAAACAAAAAGTACTTCAGGAGAAACACCCTGCCAAATGGTAAATTGAAAAAATTATTTACCCGAAAAAAGGTGCTGCAATCTTATCAGCAACTTCACGACAACATTCAATTTGATGGACTCACTACAGTCCTGAAAGTACAATATGATGTAATTCCTTACAAAGTTTACCACATCAAAATTGCCATTGCAGACATCGAAGACCACAGCTATGATTCTGCAGTATTTCTGGAGGGAAATTCCTTTTCAAGCGTAAAAGATTCGACAGGGAAATATTTCAAAACCGTAATGGAACCAGGATCGAAACCACCGGACATCGAAAGTATTTTCCATCCATCCTCTGCAATAACAGATACGTTGGTCGAAACAATTGATGACAAATTTGAAATCACCGATATTTATTTCGAACGGGATTCTCATGAACTTTCAGTGGCATCAAAAACACAACTGGAAAATCTGGCCCAATATTTAAAAAACCATCCGGATTTGAGATGTACAATCTATGGTTACACAGATAACATGGGCTCATTCAAATACAACCAGACTCTATCCGAAAAAAGGGCACTGAGTGTTATAGATTTTCTGGTTCAATCGGGGATTGACAGAAATGCATTAGAGTACCTGGGCAACAGTTTTTCCAATCCCAAGGCCGACAATGAAACCGAAACAGGCCGCGCCATGAACCGCAGGGTAGAAATTGTGCTGGAATAGGCAGGGTATTCTTTAATTACCATTAGCTTCGCGGTATTATTTCAAATCAATTTCATGCGACAAAAATTAAACATCATTACACTTGGTGTGCAAAGCTTAGAGGCTTCACTGCACTTTTATGAGAAAGTACTGGGCTGGAAAAAATCAAGTTCCAGCAATGACAACATTTCGTTCTTTCCCTTGGGCGGGGTAGTTCTTGCATTGTACGGGAAAGACAAATTAGCAGAAGATGCACAAGTGCCTAATGACTCATCAGGATTTCCAGGTTTCACACTTGCCTACAATACCAAATCAGAAGAGGAAGTAGATGAAGTTATGAATCTGATCAAGTCTGGCGGTGGAAAAATAATTAAACCTGCTGAAAAAGTATTCTGGGGTGGTTATAGCGGTTACGTATCAGATCCTGATGGCTATTTGATTGAATTGGCCTACAATCCATTTTGGGAAATGGATCTCAATGACAACTTAATTTTACCCATGTAATATTTGTTCATCCCAAAAAATTAAGGTGATTGGATAACCTGGCACTCTTTATCATACTTGCCCTTATTGCAGAAATACTCGGCACAATCGGTGGATTTGGTTCATCCTTATTTTTCATTCCGATAGCCAGCTATTTTCTGGACTTTCATTCGGTGCTGGGTATAACAGCTTTGTTTCATGTCACCAGTAACATCACCAAAATAGTACTTTTCAGAAAAGGAGTTGACAAAAAACTCATCATCAACCTTGGCATTCCGGCGGTGTTGTTGGTAATACTCGGGGCATATCTCAGTAAATTACTAGATACAAAAATTCTTGAAATTTGTCTGGGCATCTTTTTGGTGGTCACGAGTCTGGTATTTTTAATCAAGAAAAATCTGGTCATTGCCCCTACCAAAACAAACTCCATTGCAGGCGGAGTTTTGTCTGGATTTATAGCCGGCATATTGGGGACAGGTGGTGCAATAAGAGGAATTACTTTAGCCGCCTTTAATCTAAGTACTGAGGTTTTTATTGCTACATCTGCTGTGATCGATCTGGCTATTGATGCCAGCAGAAGTGTGGTATATATCCTCAACGGATATGTTCACCGGCACGACCTCTATCTGATTCCAATACTGTTTGTGGTAAGTATTGTGGGAACTTACATCGGAAAATTAATTCTGAATAAATTCTCTCAGGCACAATTCAAAGGACTCGTATTGTTCCTTATTCTGGGAGTTGGAATCTTCACCCTTATAAAATTGTGGTTTCCAAATTCAATTAACAGTTGAATGTACTACCATATCAAAAAAGAATAAATAAAGTGTCCATAAAAAACCACGATCAATTTTATTTGAATTTTGAAGAACCCATTCAAAGTTGCCTGCTTGTATTGAAGGAATGGATAATGAAATCCGATCCCGATGTAACATCCGAATGGAAATATGGCATGCCCTTTTTCTGCTACAAAGGCAAAATGTTCTGCTACCTTTGGGTAAGCAAAAAAACAAACCAGCCCTACATTGGCTTTGTTGAGGGCAACAGAATGACTCATCCAAAATTATTGCAGGAAAAAAGATCGAGAATGAAAATTTTTATTGTAGAAGCTTCAAAGGATCTTTCTATAAAAACAATTCAATCCTTGCTCAGAGAAGCATTGCAGTTTTACAAATCGGGTGTCATTCAAATTAAAAATCCCAAATGACTTCATTAGAAAAATACATCAGCTCTTACTTCGGTGTTATGGAGCAGCAAGACCTTGAATTGGTGGGTTCATTTTTTAAAAACACATCCTTAAAAAAAGGAGAATTCCATACCAAAATCAACGGCCATTGCGATAAGTTAAGTTTTATTCAGGAAGGCATCATCAGGATTCATGCGCCCCGAGGCAACGAAGATATTACGCAATGGATTTCCACCAAGGGATATTTTGTCACTGATCTGGAGAGCTTCATTTTCGAAAAGCCGGCAAGATGGAATATTCAGGCCTTGACCGAATGTAATCTCTATACCATTGACAGAAAGGACTACAACAAACTCGGCACCTTACTTCCGCAATGGCACCAACTCGAAAAACTCTTTATTGCACGCTGCTTTGTAATGTTAGAAAACAGAGTTTTCGATCACCTTTCTATGACGGCAGAGGAGCGCTATCAGTCGTTCTTCGAACAAAACAAAGAACTTCTTACACAGGTTCCGCTCCAATATATTGCTTCAATGCTCGGCATGAAGCCCGAAACACTTAGCAGAGTAAGGAAAAAATCACTTCATTGATTTCTTGACATTTGTCAAAACCAAAGACTACGACTGAAAAGAATCTTTGCCCATCAAATAAAAACACAATGGCAAAAGAAATCAGCAGTCAAATCATCATCAGATCCACATCCGAAAAAATCTGGGCTGTACTCACCGACTTCGGGAACTACCCACAATGGAATCCATTTATCCGGAGAATTGAGGGAAATGTGGCGGTGGGCAATAAGATAATAGCCAGAATTGAACCACCGGGAGCAAAAGGAATGACATTCAAACCCATGGTTCTTTCATTCGACAGAAACAAAAAATTCAGTTGGTTGGGACATCTGTGGTTTCCCGGATTATTCGATGGCGAACACATCTTTGAAATCGTGGAGAATAAGGATGGAACCTGTACATTCATCCAAAGAGAAAAATTCAAAGGTATTCTTGTGCCGCTTTTTTCGAAAATGCTGGATATAAATACAAAGCAGGGATTTGAACAAATGAATGAAAAAATCAAGGAAAGAGTGGAAAGAACAGAACAGATGCAAGGGGCAAAATAATAGTGCATGAGCCTATAATAAAGCACTACTTCATTCGTTACGGGAGGGCACGAGATTAATAGATCTCATGCCGATGCAAACCACAACCCTACCTGTAAATGAAAACACCCGCTTACCTTCATTCACGATTAAATGAGGCCCTTTTATTGGGGATAATGACAATGATCTGTTTTGGGCTCTCCATGATTCGTTACCATGTTACCGATGGAAGGATATTTCTTTTTCTCAATTGGAATCTATTTCTGGCCTTCGTACCCTGGGTTTTCAGCAGCGTAATGGTTTTAACACAGCGTTATCGCTACCACAAATTATTCCTGCTGGTTCTTTTGGGCGCATGGCTTCTTTTCTTTCCCAATGCACCTTATATACTCACAGATCTATTCCATCTCAAGACACGTACGAATATTCCCATTTGGTTTGACCTGATTCTTATACTCTCCTTTGCATGGACAGGGCTTATGTTTGGCTTTTTCAGCCTGATGGACATTGAGGCATTGCTCCAACCCTATTTTTCCAAAAAATGGATTGTTTTCATTACTGTAGGCTTGATTTTCACCACCAGTTTTGGTGTATATCTGGGAAGATACCTGCGCTGGAACAGTTGGGATATTTTGCGGGCTCCAACAGGACTAATGAGGGATATTGGAAGTAGGTTTATACATCCGACAGACCATCCAAAAACATGGGGTGTGACATTATTGATGGGGCTCTTTCTGAATATGATGTATTGGTCGTTTAAACTGATTCGACATAGCCGATTGAGTTCATCACCGGCAGTTTGAGTTTCGCTCTGATCAGTATATTCGCAATTGTCCATTGCGAACATAAGCTACAGCCGACTTTTTCGTAAGCTTCATGGATTAAACACCTGATTCACAAAGCGTTTGTAAGCACCTTATCTTATCTGTGAATATGATTATATAGCAGAATCAATCCCGGAAAGGAACACTTGAAAATTCCCTTATATTCGTCCCGCGATTTAGGTTTGATTAATTTTGGTGTTGCCACAGCAAAATTTGACCAGCCTCCAATCCAACATTAATTCAACCGAAACAATTAAACCTTAATCAAATGGATACATTAGACCAAAACGTTTTAAACAAAGAAGCCGGAGAACTCAACGGCGAAATCAAAGCTTTCTTGCTGGAAACAGCCAAATGGGCAAAATTCCTTTCCATCCTTGGATTCATTGGCCTTGGCATAATGATGCTCGTACTTTTAATCACTATGTTAGCCGGAGCAACTGTTATTGATCAATTTGAATATTCCAAGTTACGTACAACCGGGGCATTGAGTGGTGGAATCGGAACATTTTTCGCGCTTGCCATTCTGGCCCTTTATTTCTTTCCGATATACTATTTGTATAAAGCTGCCGATGGTATTCAAAAAGGAATCAGAAATGGAAATCATGAGGAGTTGACCAGTGGTTTTAGTAATTTAAAATCGCATTATAAATTCATCGGGATATTTACCATCATCATTGTTTCCATTTATATCTTAGTTTTTCTCTTCTTTATGCTCGTCATGGCCGGACGTTAGGATAAACATGATACTCAAAAAAACCTACCAATTTATGACCTCACTCTAAAGTGAGTGAATTCATGTGATTGGACAAATAAAAATCACTGCCTTACAGTTATAAAGACCACCAGTCGACAATGATCAATTGCCTGGTGGTCTTTTTCGTAACTTTAGTTAATAAAAATGTAGTTTCCGGATAAAATGCTACATTGCTCACATTATCGGTAAAAAAAGAAAGAACACTTTGAAATATCTCATTGTATTCATTGTCACATTGGTCCATTTGAATTCATTTGGAAATATGGCCTCGCCTTATGACGATGGCACAAAAAATTATCCCGCGGTTACCAGTGCTCAGATCGATATTTTAAAAGAAATTCTAACCATTAGGTTACTTTCAGATTTTAGCTCTGCTCAATATACTGCTGAATATTTTGTGCATTGTGAGAATGCAGCAGAACAAATACCACTTTTGTTTATAGCGGAAAATTTTAAGGACAATTTCAAGGTATTCGTTGATGATGTGCCAGTTGAATTGCTGGAATTTGAAGCGGATCAATTCAAGAAATTCCCCGACCTGGATAACAACCTGGACTTAACCCTAAAGAATGTTTTCGGGCAAGGTAGTTTCTCCAGTAGTTTTTCAAATCTCCAATACAATCCACGTCGCGATTTTAAATTTTTCCATGTCAATCTGACCAGAGGAAATCACACCATACGTGCCGAATACTTGGGAATGGCGCATATAAACCGCAGGGATTGGGTCAAAAATTATACCTTCAGTTACATTCTTGAACCAGCCAAACACTGGAAGTCATTTGGCGAACTGGAAGTAAAAATCATTCATTCTTCGGACCGGATAGAATACACTACTAATCTCGGCGAGAAAACATTTCAACCAAATGATAGCACACAAATATGGCAATTCAACGTCATTCCAGCGGATTACCTCCGAATAGATTTTACACCAAAAACAAATATACCTGCAGCTATTTTAATATTCCTTGGTCCATTTGGAATTACATTGATTTTTTTTCTATCCATTCTTTGGCTGCATATTAAAACAATTCATCAATACAGAGCAAAAAACCACCACAAAATATATTCACCTGCACTCATTATTGGAAATCTCTTGATTCCACTGGCCACATCAGTTTTTTTCTGCTTTGCCTACACCATCATTGACTATTCCATTGGTGACGCAGCTTCCGAATATCACGGGTATTTTGTAATTGGTGTCTTGCTGTTTCTCCCGATTTTACAAATTATTTACTCCTTTAGCCTTTGGGCTTATGATAAAATACTGAAAAAAAAGTATGCCGGAGCGCTGCCCATCGAAGTCGGTTAGCGTAAAATAAACTTAGTATTTTCACAAACTTCATTAGAGGAATAAGCCTATATTGCGTTCGTCAAGTATGCTGACAACGTGTAAACGCCATCGTTTTCAAAACCCATATATGACTCTATTATGAAAAAACAAATTTTACATTTCGTTACTTTATTAATCATCTCTGTAATGAGTCAATCAATATTGGCGCAAGACATCACTGGCGAATGGTCAGGGGCATTAAAATTCCCCGGAGGAAGTTTGCGCATTGTTTTTCATATTGTGCAAGACAATGCAGGTTATAAATCTACTATGGACAGTCCTGATCAGGGCGCATCAGACATTGAGGTAAATACCACAACATTCGCAGATAATAAGCTGACACTTGAAATCACCGCAGCCAAAATTAAATATGAAGGCATATTGGGAGCAGATGAAATCATCACTGGCAAATTCAATCAGGCCGGACAATCCTTCGACATGATCCTTTCCAGAGGCATAAAAGAAAAAGAAGTAATAATAAGACCACAAGAACCCAAAGCACCATTTCCATATTACACCGAAGAGGTGCAATTCACTAATACCACAGACAATGTTACTCTTTCCGGCACCCTTACGCTTCCATCGAAAACAGGAATTTTTCCTGTGGTTGTTTTAATCAGTGGCAGTGGCCCACAAGACCGCGATGAGAGTCTGCTTGGCCACAAGCCCTTTCTTGTATTGGCGGATTATCTTACCCGAAAAGGCATTGGCGTACTTCGTTACGACGACCGCGGTACGGCAAAATCTACCGGTGATTTTGATCTGGCCACTTCTGCAGACTTTGCAAAAGACGTACAGGCCGCAACTGTTTACTTAAAAACAAGATTAGAAATTAACCCCAAACAGATTGGACTTATCGGACACAGCGAAGGTGGAATGATTGCTCCAATGGTAGCCTCACAATCCAGAGACGTCGCATTCATTGTTCTTCTGGCCGGGCCCGGCACTCCTATCGATGAATTGATGTTGCAACAATCAAGACTTATTTCAGCATCTCAGGGGGCCAGTGAGGCCGAAATTGCCAAAGGGCAAAAATTAAACAGTGGTGCATTTTCAATTATTAAAAAATCCACCGACAATAAAAAGCTCAAATTCGAATTGACAGAGTATTTCAAAAACAATATTTCTGAAGAGGACATGGCGCTACGGCCTTCCGGGACAAGTGAAGCAGAATACATTGAATCTTTGGTAAATGAATTCAGTACTGTCTGGATGCAGTATTTTATTCAATTTACTCCCGCCAATTACCTGACAAAAGTATCTTGCCCTGTATTGGCGCTCAATGGATCGAAAGACCTGCAGGTTCCTCCCAAAGAAAATCTCGAAGCGATTCAAATGGCATTAAAGAAAGGTGGCAATAAAAACTTTACCACCAAAGAATTACCCGGTCTCAATCATTTGTTTCAGGAATGTACTACAGGAGCTCTTGAAGAATATGCTGAAATAGAGCAAACAATTTCACTCACTGCTTTGACCGAAATATCAAACTGGATGAACACCACACTTCATATCAAATAATTCATTCGACATATGCGCATTTTATTATCCTTTCTATTGGCCCTGGCCTTTCCATCTTTGTTGGTCGGACAGGAAATCTATATCCGGACGTTTGGTAAGCCCTCTGACAAACCCGTGATCTACCTGCACGGTGGCCCAGGATACAATTGCGTAAACTTTGAAGTGACGACCGCGCAAAAATTAGCCGACAAAGGATTTTTTGTAATTGTATATGACCGGCAGGGAGAAGGCAGGTCAACCGCTGTAAACGCACTCTTCACCTTCGACGATTCATTTGCCACACTCAATAAAATCTATACTGATTACAACCTCAAACAAGCCACGTTAATCGGCCATAGTTTTGGTGGAATACTGGCCACACTTTTTGCGGAAAAATATCCCGATAAGATTCAATCCGTCGTTCTTGCCGGAGCTCCTGTTTCTCTACAGGAAACTTTCAAAACGATTATCAAATCGAGCAAGGCCATTTATGAAAAGAACAACGACCAGATAAGTTTGAATTATATCAAACTACTTGAGAATATGGATCCAAAGAGTCTTGAGTACAGCAGCTATTGTTTTGGCAATGCCATGAAAAATGGATTCTACAGCCCTAAGAATCCGACAGCCGAGGCAAAAGCAATCTACTCACTTTTCGGTACAGACGAAAATCTGAAAAAATATGCGGCATCGATGAGCTACGAGGGGCCGCAAGGTTTCTGGAAAAATGAATCCTATACCACATTAGACCTGACTGCCAACATCCGGAATTTATTGACCGGAAAAGTTAAAATTTACGGAATCTATGGCAAAGAAGATGGCCTGTTCTCAAGTGAACAGATCACCGCACTGGAATCTCAGATAGGTAAAGAGAATTTGCTTTACCTCGACAATTGCTCCCACAATGCATTTATAGATCAACAAGCGTCCTTTATTGATGCACTCATTCAATGGATAAATTAAAGGAGTCATTTACATTCATCCAAAAACAAGATTCATATGGGTAAAAAATTCTACCCATTTGAATTCAACTATTCCTTCCTGTGAAAATTATTATGTTGTGGCATCCTTTCGGGAGACCACTCAAATTATTATAAAACCACTTATCCTTCTTTCAAACCAGAAGAGCGAAAAAGCCTCCAGGCGCCAGTGAATTCGCAGGATTTGACAAATGCTTCGTCAATGGAAGTTCTAGCTTTGGAATCATAAATACAATAAATGATTCCATTCAAAAAAAATCTACGCACTCAATTTATCCTTTTATTTACCCTTTCATTAAGCAAAGCATTTTCACAGGATATTCCTGTCGCATTGCAGACGTTGCTCGATCATACTCTGGATAGTATGCATACCGAAATCGGCGCAAAAACCTTCAGCGCTGCTATCGAGTTCCCCAATACTTATATGTGGTCAAGGGCCGCCGGAATTTCATCGCAGGTTCCGCTTGTACAAGCCACACCTCAACATGTTTATCTCAATGGCAGCATAACCAAGACCATGACCTCCGCGTGTATACTTCAACTTGCAGAAGAAGGCCTTCTTTCCATTGATGACAGTTTGTACGAGTGGGTCGAAACAATCGACTACATCAATCCCAATATTACCATCAGACAATTGCTGCGCCACCAAAGCGGACTTTATGATGTGTTGCTCAATCCAAATTGCGAACCCACATTGTTTTCAAATATGGATTCGATTTGGTCATCAGAAGATCTGATCAACACCTTTATACAGGCTCCCCTTTTCGAACCTGGCGAAGGTTGGTCATATTGCAATACAAATTACTTCCTTCTCGGTATGATCATTAAAGCAGCCACCGGAAATGAATTTCATGAAGAGTTGCGATCAAGGTTCTTCACTCCGCTTAATATGAACACCATTGCTGTTCCGGCATTTGAAGACCTCAACTCACCGGTTGCCCATGTCTGGATGGATCTCAATGGAGATCAAATTTATGAAGATGCCAATTTCCTATATTTAAATTACCTCTCGCTAAATTCTGCTGTTACTCCGGCCGGTGGATACTACTCCACTGCTTCAGATATTTCGCATTGGATGCGATCTTACATGAGGGGCGATGTGCTTCTTGCCTCTTCGATGGACGAAGCATTCACTACTGTGCCAGCTCCCGGATTGCCAAGTTGCACATACGGCTTGGGATTAATGAAGCGCTCCTTTATCGGCTTTCAAGGCTATGGCCATGGCGGCGACCTGGCTTATGCATCCAGTTCGTGGTACTTTCCTGCCAAAGATTTGAGTATTACGGTTTTTACAAATGACGCACAGTTCAACTCATGGACACTCATACCAGTGGTAACGGCTTTATTGAGAACAATTGACGATTGGGACGAACTCACAGCGGGCATTAACGAAAGTAACGCCGGTGAAATTATGGTCTATCCCAATCCGGTTCAGGACGCAGTTTCTATCAGGCTACCTTCAGAAATTGCGAATGGAAACTTCTCAATAACCCTGACGGATTGTTTAGGAAATCTGATCAGCAAAATAAACAAAAAGGACGTATCGAATACATCCGATACATTCGTACTTCACCAATTAGAATCACTTTCACAAGGTATCTATTTTGTGAATATTTCAATGAATAACTATACCCTCAAAACTATTAAACTGGTTAAATAATTTGAGTAAAATAGTTTCAATTGGATCAAATTGAAGTCTTCGAAACAACGTGCTCAAAACATCGAATCCAATTCACAAACATATTTGACCTTCCGTCATAATATAAACTTTCTTTAGAAGTTGCTTGCTTAACTTAGAGCCCAGCCCTGTATTATACGATTCCGGAATTTATAGTGCGAACCAAACAAAAACGGCAATCCTCATAAGAACAGAGCTGGGTCTTAAGATTTGAACAAAAAATTCTATGTACACAGTTTTCACAGAAACAAAAAGAAATGCCACTCCGCTTCCCTTGTTGAGCAATTTAGTCAATTTCTCTATCTTCAGGGAGCTTGATTGCCAATTGAATTTCAGGAGTTTTATGTTGAAATATGTATGCGAAGGCACAGAGAATTATAGAATTAATGGCGCGCCCTATCAAGTCAAAGAAGGTGAATATTTATTGGTCAATCAATACGCTGAAGGTAGCGCCCTGCTCGATAGTCCCACTCCGGTCAAAGGGATCTGTATCGACATTTCACCCACGTTGATATCGGAAGTAGTAGCCAGTTGCCAGCGACCTGATGCACCGATAAGTGATATTGAAATGGACAAATACTTCAATACACCTTCCTTTATGGAAAAAAAATTCGCAGGTGAGCAAGAGTATACGGCCTCTTTTTTAAATCGTTTAAAGTGTACGCTTGTTCCCGATCCATACGATAATCACCAATTCAGTAGTGAATTTTTTTACGAACTGGCCGGGTGTATCGTACTCGACCATCAGGAAGTGTTAAAACAATTCACCCGCCTTCCATCACTCAAATCCATTACCAGAAAAGACCTCTTCCGACGTGTTACCAAAGGAAAAGAATATATTCTCCATCATTTCAGGTTTCCACTTGAAATCAGAGCAATCGCCGCTGAATGTTCGCTTTCCGAATATCACTTTTACCGTTTATTTAAAGTCGTTTACGGAATAACTCCTTATCAATACATTCTTAAACTTAGGCTAGAATACGCATGGATTTTACTCAGGCAAGGTCATTCATCCATCACAGTTATCGCATTTGAATGCGGCTTTTCGGATATATTCTCTTTCAGTAAAGCCTTTAAAAAACGCTTTGGCCATTCTCCCTCAAAGCATCTTAATATAGATGAATACAATTAATACCAATTCCAAATATAATTTAACCCAAAGGGTAAATTATTTTGTGAATTGGTTATGCCGTTACTAAAAATAAATAGAACTATGAGGCGCAGCCGAAATTGGACTATATTATTTTTGTAAGCGGTATAACTTATCGTCAGATGAAAAATGTACGCAAAATTACATTCGATCAAATCGAGCAACTTTTTCACATTAGGAGCTTCCCGTCATTAACAATGTGAATCAATGTTTGCACAAATCTGGCAACACTATTTAGCATGAATTAACAGCCTCAATACCCGAGAAAATTCCATATTTGCCAAACCTTTTACCAAATTAATTATGCTTCCGCGTTCCGTCTTTCTGAATCTCTGGTTAGTTCCATTGTTGGCAATCAGCCACCTTTCGTATACACAATCCAATCTCAAACTTGAGGGAATGGTAACAGATTCAACAAGCTCACCCCTTGAAGGAGTTGTAGTGGGCCTTATGACAAAGCAAGACAGCTCATTGGTTCAATCAGAATTGACCGATTCGAAAGGAAAATTTATTTTCACAAATATACAATCCGGAGAGTATTTTATTCTTGCCGAATTAATCGGCTACCAATCTTATTTTGGTTCCATTTTCGAAATAAATGAATCCAATCTGATCACCACACTTCCGGCCATAGTGTTAAAGTCCACAGCCACCGCAACCACCGGGGTTGTAAGCATACAATCCACTTTGCGGTTCGTGGAAAGAAAAATTGACCGCCTGGTTGTTCACCCGGATGCCTTGATTTCGAATGCAGGCACAACTGCGCTCGAAGTGATCGACAAAGCACCTGGTGTACAGGTAAGCCTGAATGGCGACATCAGCCTTCAGGGAAAATCGGGAGTGGTGGTTTATGTTGATGACAAGCCAACCTATCTCAGTGCAGCCGATCTTGCAAATTACCTCAGGGGCATTTCTTCTGCCAGCATTCAAAGCATCGAAATAATGACCAATCCACCGGCTAAGTATGACGCCGCAGGAAATGTAGGAATCATCAACATTAAACTAAAGAAAAACAAAACAGAAGGGCTCAATGGCAGTTTTAATATCAGCTACGGACAGGGCTTTTACATGAGGAACAATTATAGCCTGAACTTCAATTACAGAATCAATAAATTCAATTTCTTCACTAACCTGAGTTACGGCATCAACAACAATTATCAGGACCTCAACATCATCAGAAATTATTTCAATTCTGAGGGCAAACTTCAAAGCATTTTCAATCAGCAGACCTTTATTAAAATGCAGAACAAAGGCTACAACTGCAGAGTGGGAACGGACTATTATATCAACTCGAAATCTACCATAGGAGTAGTTCTCAGTGGTTTCGAGAACTTATCCCAAACCCACACAGCCAACGTAGCAAGCCTCTTCGATTCCACCGAAGTATTGACAGGCATAGTTAACGCCGATAGTCCAACGCGCCGTGTCTTTAAAAACAAAGGCATAAATTTGAACTATACTTTTAAAATCGATACGCTTGGTAAAGAATTAAATTTTAATGTGGACGCCATTGGTTACGATTCGAAATTGTCGCAATCATTACTCAGCAATACACACCTTCCGGATGAAACCTTTGTGGGTAGAACCAACTTAATCAGTGACCTGCCCTCAACCATAAACATTAAAACAGCCAAAATTGACTACAGACATCCGCTGGCCAATGAAGCAGTTTTCGAAACCGGTGTCAAAAGCAGCTTGATCAATACCAATAATATTGCGAACTTCTACGATGAGGAAAATGGCAACCAAACTTTGAATTCCACCTTTACCAATAACTTTAAGTACGACGAAAATATAAATGCTGCCTATATAAACTACAATATTCAATTCAAAAAACTGGGTGTACAGTCCGGTCTTCGATTTGAAAATACATCTATCAAAGGGCAGCAAGCAGGAACTGAATTAAGATCAGATTCTTCTTTTACCCGAAAATATAATTCGCTCTTCCCAACGCTTTACTTTTCTTATCAGATAGATAGTTTGGGTAAGCACCAACTTGGTTTTTCCTTTGGACGCAGAATCGACCGACCCAATTACGAAGACATGAATCCCTTTACATATCCGTTGGACAGATTTACCCTTTATTCCGGAAATCCATATCTTCAACCCACCTTTTCAAACAATCTCGAACTTTCTTATACATACAACAATCAAATCAGTACCACATGGGTATATAGTAATACGAACAATGTAATTACCGAAACCATTGAGCAAAATACAAATATCTTCTACAGTCGTCCTGGCAACATTGGGAAATCCACTTCCTATGGTGTTAAAATCGAGGGATCGTTGGTGATAAAGAAAAAGCTGACCCTGCAATTCTATACTGAAGCTATGCACAATGAGTATAAAAGTACTCTTTATGGGCAGAAAGTAGACAATCGCGGTACATATTGGTACATTGGTCCAACTGCACAATGGCAGATTACGGATCGTTGGACAGCCGAGGTGACTTTAGACTACCAGACTGCGGCAGTCTCAGGACAATTCCGCACCATTGCAGTGGGCAGCTTGCGCATTGCCACTGGTCTTAAAGTTTTCAAAAACAAGGGCACTTTTAAAATTCACCTGAATGATGCATTTTACACCAATCAGCCCGGTGGTGACATAAAAAGTCTTTACAATTCAAGCGCTTCTTGGTTAAGCTATCTGGATACCCGTGTGCTCACCGTTGCATTTGGCTATCGTTTTAATCGGGGCCAAAGCCTTTCTGCAAGGCAATCCGGAAGTTCGGATAGCGAAAAAGGTAGGGTGCACTAGCCCATTGTCCCCAGATGTAGCATCTCAAAAAACATCCGTTTCATTGGGCTTGAATACCCATTTCGAAAAATAAAAAAGCCAGGAAAGAGAGCCAGTACACCCCACTTGCGGAATGATCAGGTATTTCTCAAAATGAGAAACATTAACTTAAATCAACTTATCATTAGGTGATGATAACAAGCCATTGCCGGCAGCGCCCATGGGTTATGGCCCACATTCAACGCGCGCTTTCAACCCGACTTCGAATCAACTCATAGTCATAAACTTATCATAAAGGTCTGTGTCGAAATTTAACTATCCCAAAATAAATGACTGTTACCAACTTCATTTCATCCATAATTCGTATGTTTGACAGGGCGCAGGGCAACCTGAATGTGGTGGGAAAGCGACCGGGAAATGATGGTAAATCGTCTCATAATCAAGTCTAATTTAAAAAAACTTCTTCCTCAAGGTAGATATGTTCTTTTATTTCTCAAAGAATCATCCCTTCGATTCATTCTAATTTTAATACTGCCGCTTTCCGGTTCTGTCACTTTAGTAATTGCGTCCATTCCAGAATCACTGCCTTTAATGCAATCAAATATTCAGGCAAAACCGCTGGTAACTTATCATTCTCCGGCACTCAGCACTTTAGGTGATACACTTCCCCCTAATTCTGTATTACCTCAATCACATCCCATCGACAACAACGAACAAACAGTGATGCCGGATAGCACTGAGCCAATTGAGACAGATACATTAAGCAACGATACTATTTATGTTGACGTAGAATTAATGCCGGAATATTACGGAGGCATAGATAGCCTCATGAGTTATCTGGGCAAAAATATAAACTACCCGAGATGGGAGTTTGAACATCATATTCAGGGAACAGTTCATGTGACATTTGTGGTGAGCAGTGAGGGGAAAATAAAAAATGTGCAAATTACAAAGTCAGTACCCGATTCGAAAAATTTCGATCAGGAAGTACTTAGGGTGATTTCTACCATGCCAGACTGGATGCCGGGAGAACATGAGGGGAAAAAGGTCGATGTTTCATTCAAACTACCTATCACATTCAGACGCTAAAAGACCAAGCTTTTTTTTGTAAGATCCATACCCGACATGCCCAATCTTAGCGAAATATTCACCAAAACACTGAGCTTATGCGGCGTTGATGAATACACAACAAAATCAAGATGGACAGAAATTGAAATTTACTATTCACATCCCGATAGATACTACCACAATCTTGATCACCTGGAGCACTGCTACAATGAATTAGTAGCCATTAAAAATAAATTAGAAGACTGGGAATGTATTAAGGTGGCGCTTTTTTATCACGACATTGTTTACAAGGTCACCTCAAATAAGAATGAAGAAGACAGTGCCAATCTGGCAAGACTTCGAATGAAAAACTTCAGTTGGAGCAAAGCAAGAGTAGAACGCTGCATTTCACATGTGTTGTCCACAAAATGGCATTCATACAGTGACGACAGTGACTCCAATTATTTCACCGATTCTGATTTATCTATTTTGGGAAATAGTCCATCTATTTATTCGAGGTATTGTGCTGACATAAGAAAAGAATATTCCATATTTCCCGACTTCATATACAAACCCGGACGCCGAAAAGTAATTAAACGCTTTTTGGAGATGGATAGAATCTTCAAAACACAATACTTCTACGAGCAGTTTGAAGCGCAGGCAAGAATAAATCTTTCAGAAGAACTAAGCCAATATACCCAGGTGACATGATTAAAATTTCCGATGTTCAAACAATAGCCCTCTCATTTCCTGAGGTTACTGAAGAACCACATTTCGAAAAAAACTCATTCAGGGTTAAGAAAAAAATATTTGCTACCGTCGATGAAGCGAACAAAATAATTTGCGTAAAAGTAACCGTCGTCGATCAATCTGCATTCACTTCTTACGATTCCAAAATCATCTATCCGGTACCCAATAAATGGGGCAAACAAGGTTGGACTTTTGTAGATTTAATGACAGTAAAGAAGGAAGTATTGGTAGATATACTTACTACTGCATACAACACTGTTGCGCCGGATAAACTCAAACAAAATACCCCGCACTAATCCAAAATGAACCCATCCGAGAACAATACCAGGCTAGCCGAAAGAATATACGATTATTTTCCAAAAATAGAAGTGCCGCTTGTTGCACTTGCACTAATTGGCTATCAATTGAAAATAACAAAATCCAGTTCATTTTTAATGATAATTGGCATGAGTATACTTTGCATTTGTTATTACCTGTTGTCCATTTCGAAAAAAGTAAAATGCACTTCGACAATGGAGAATTACATTTACAAATCAGGTCTTATATCCTGCAGTATTGGTACATTGGCTGTGCTGTATAAACTACAACATTGGCTATCGGCCCCATTGCTCCTTCTGATTAGCACTACATCACTTTGCATTATTCTATTGTACATACTTGTTAGACAACCCTGGCGTATGGAGAATAGCTGCATTACCACCAGGTTAATTATCCGTGTGCTTGCAATAGTTTCAATTAATCTGGTCTTACTCACTACAACTTAAAAAATTCTGTTAAACCGGACATTACTACAGAGGCCCAGATTACTGGAACCGTGAAATCCTACTGTGTAAAACTATATCTGAATCGATTCCAGGTCCTATGAGTCGAAGATGCTGTTTTCACCACCCATTGGCAAAGAAATATTTTCAAAAATAAGTTTATGCAATAAATTTGTGCTCCAAGGAGTTATACGTCTTTAAACCAAACCATACTCAAATGAAAAAATTAATATTCCCGTTCGGGTTCATCCTTTTCATTATTCTGTTGTCCTCCTTTGTACAACCCGGTAAGAAACCACATCATCTAACCAAACAATTCAAGAATACATATGCTTACGTGGAACCTGGTACGCTGTATCTAAATAATGAATCTCTCCAACTGGGCAATTATTACATATCGACACACGAAGTTTCGAATGCTGAATACAAAGAGTTCCTAACTGCCCTGGAGGCTGACGGCCCAAGCGCAGATCTTACGACAGCGCAAATAGACACGGCACAATGGGAGACCGTTTTTAAATCGAACCCCATGACTACGTGCTACCATCAGCACCCTGCATATCGCAATTATCCGGTTGTAAATATTACCTATGAAGCCGCCCAACTCTACTGCCAATGGCTCACGGCTAAAAGCAATTTAAATCTACAATCAGAATATACCTATGAATACAAGCTCCCCAACCGGACAGAGTGGATGAGAGCAGCCGAAGGAAAGCTCACCAAAGTGGACTATGCATGGGGAGGTTCCGAAGTATTTAACCTTCAGAAATGTGTACTTTGCAATATTGATGTCAGCAAAGAAAATAACGGGCTAGTGGACGCCACTACTTATACTGCACAAGTTGAATCCTATTCCCCTAACTCGATTGGACTATACAATGTAAATGGCAATGTGGCCGAAATGACAAGCACAAAAGGAGAAGCCGTTGGAGGCTCGTGGAATAGCACCGCGACCGATGCCAAAATTTCCAGCGTTCAGACATACACATCCGCAAGTCCACTGGTTGGATTCAGACCAATAATTATCGTCACGCCCAAAGTCGTTAAGTCTTAGAGATCATACATTTAATCTTCCTGATTGCAGCCTGATTCTATTTGCAATTCAGGACCCGGATCAAAATTGTCAACACCTGTTCTTTTGGTTTGACATCTACTATAACTTGGTGCCGTATTTCAGCCCTCAAAACGAGGCTGAAATACGGCACTTTTCCTTTGGTAGTCATTCATGAACAAAGAAATTAGTAATCACGATATTGCTGTTAAGGCAACGTATTTCAGTATGCTCGGCAATGCTGCTTTAGCGCTTATAAAAGGATTGGCCGGCTATTTCGGTCATTCATACGCATTGATTGCCGACTCAATCGAATCCACTTCCGATATTTTCTCATCCATTTTAGTCCTCTTTGGTTTAAAGTACGCCAATAAACCAGCCGACGAAAATCATCCTTACGGCCATGGCAAAGCGGAGCCACTTATCACCTTTCTTGTAGTAGGCTTTCTGATTATTTCTGCATTGCTCATTGCCTACCACAGCATCCAACACATCCGCACACCTCATGAATTGCCCCGCCCTTACACCCTCATCATTTTAGGCGCAATAATCTTATGGAAAGAAATTTCGTATCGCTGGATGCTCAAAAAAAGTAAGGAAACACACAGTTCATCACTCAAAGCAGACGCATGGCATCATCGCAGTGATGCAATCACTTCCTTAGCAGCATTTGTTGGAATAAGCATAGCACTTATTCTTGGCAAAGGCTACGAATCGGCCGACGATTGGGCGGCGTTGCTTGCTTCAGTTTTCATATTATATAATAGCTACCTCATTTTTCGTCCGGCGCTTGGAGAAATAATGGACGAACATGTGTATGACGAACTTGCAGGAGAAATTAGAAAAGTATCGCTTACTGTGCACGGAATAATCGACACCGAAAAATGCCATATTCGAAAATCAGGTATGAAATATTTGCTTGATCTTCACGCGATAGTAGATGCCGCCATTTCAGTTCGCGAAGGTCACGACCTCTCCCATAAGCTCAAAGACGAACTTCACAGTCAAATCCCGGAGTTGGCTCATATCACCATCCATATAGAGCCTTTTGAAGATTCAAAAAAAGAATAAAAAATTCCAATAACCTCATCAACAGAATTAAGTAAAAAATGAAAAAGCCGGATAATCCCTCTGATGAATTGTTGCCCTCCATGTTGGACCAGGTATTGGGCGATAAATCCGTATCTGAAAATGACATTCAGATGCTTAAGAATAAAATTACAGTTAAGCATGTAGCCAAAGGCACTGTACTTCTGAACAAGGGAGAACAAAATTCCAAAACCTATTTTGTGCAGAAAGGTTGTCTGAGAAGTTACGCAACTGATGAAAAAGGAAAAGAACATATATTTATGTTCGCACCCGAAGGCTGGATTATATCAGATATTGAAGCCATTACAAACCAATCTCCTTCGGAACTATTTATTGACGCGCTGGAAGATTCAATTGTTGAAGTATTCGATAGAGAGTTATTTACTTCATTAGCTCAAATGCCCATTTCACAATCGCTGTTGACACAGGAGAAATTAATGCGCAGAATTTCTGTACTACAGAAAAGAATTATTATGCTCATGAGCGCATCGGCAATGGAACGGTACCAAAGTTTTATTAAGACGTATCCGAATATCGTGCAGCGCGTTCCACAGAAAATGATTGCCTCCTATCTGGGCATAACCCCGGAAGCATTGAGTAGAATCAGAGGAGAAATAGCCAAACCAAAAAAAACAGCAACCTAAATTTCCGATCGGTCACTTTATAAAGCATTTTTCTAATTAACCCCGATTAATGCAAAACCAAATAAAAGCACCTACATTCGTATAGTAGTACAAAGTATGAAAAAAGTAATTTATCCTCTGGCAATAGCAAGTGTGCTGATACTTTCAGCCTTCACCACGTTTAATTCCACTCAATGGAAAATAGCCGAAGGTTATTCGATAAAATTTACCAGCCCAAATCCATCAGGTGCCTTTACATCTTTACAAGGTAATATTGCTTTCGATGAAAACAATCTCAGTGCTTCAAAATTTGAAGTTCTGGTGGATGTTGAGTCCATCAACACCGGAAATGGATTAAAAAATCGACATGCAAAAAGCGAGAAATGGTTTGATGCCAAAAAACATCCCACCATCAAATTTACATCTTCTAAAGTTACCAAAGCAAGCATTGGTTACGAATTAACAGGCATCATGGAAATCCATGGTATCCAAAAAGAAATTACCTTTCCCTTTAGTTTTAGCAACAACACCTTCACAGCCAGTTTCGAGGTAAATCGTCTCGATTATAAAATTGGCACCGACGAAGGAATGCAGGGAAATGCAAGCACCACTTTAAAAATAGATCTATCTGTTCCGGTAACTCAATAATTTTTTATATGAAAAATGTACTTATTCACGGAGTAGTTGCAGGCATTCTTTCGGGCATTGCCTGCATAGCCTACAACTCCATTTACACCAAAGCAATGCTGGTGGACTTTTCAAAAGTCTTTCAAACCCCGGCAATAATTGGATCCTGTGTCATTGGCTGTATGCTGGCCTCATTGGGTTATTACTTCCTTACCCGATTTTTAAATAAGCCGGGGCAAATTATCTTCAACCTGTTATTTGTAATATTGAGCTTTGCATCTATTGCAGGCCCATTTGCTGCTCAATTACCTCTCGACGTGGAATCGCCTGAGTTGTTTGCCGGACTTACAGTACCCATGCACTTCTTTCCTGCGTTAATGTGGTTCGCCACCTTCCCACTTTTTAAATACAACACTCTAAAAGCCTGATTTTTTCTTCAACCTTAAATCAGTAATTCAAAAAACAGGAGTCAGGGTAATTATCCTGACTTTTTAGTTGTTGTAAACTCTATATGACCCTGTTGCTCTAAAGAAAAATCCAAACACCGAATAACAAACTATATCAGATTAACCATATTCACCCAAAAAGTATTAATTTGCGCAGTCGTAAATTACCATGCCCCAATTGATCCAGGATAAAAGTGTTTTCACCTTGCTTGAGGTTTCTCAGAGCATTAAAAAAACACTTGCTTCAAGATATGGCTCATCGTTTTGGATCAAAGCCGAAATGAACAAGCTCAATCACTACAGCCATACCGGACATTGTTATCCTGATCTGGTAGAAAAGCTTGATGGCAGGGTTGTAGCACAAATGAGATCCACATTGTGGAAAAGGGAATACCAGATTATCAATGAGAAATTTCTGGCGCGATTAAAAGAGCCATTGAAAGATGGAATAAAAATTCTATTCCTGGCCTCGATTACTTTCGATCCGATCTATGGACTTTCACTTCACATACAAGACATCGACCCTGCTTATACACTTGGTGACCTTGAAAGTGAAAAACAAGCCACCATCGCCAAACTCAAATCGGATGGTTATTTCTACCTGAACAAGCAACTACAAATACCTGCCATTCCCAAAAGGATTGCAATTATTTCGGTAGAAACAAGTAAAGGCTACGCCGATTTTCTGGAAGTAATAGAGAAGAACCAATGGCACTACAAAATATTTCATTTTCTCTTTCCAGCCATATTGCAAGGTGAAAACGCCATTTCATCCATCATGTATCAGTTGGACAAAATAAGGAAGGTTGTGCATCATTTCGATCTTGTGGCCATCATAAGAGGCGGCGGAGGTGATGTTGGATTGTCGTGCTACAACAGTTTTGAACTTACCAAAGCCATTGCCAACTTTCCCTTACCTGTGATAACCGGAATTGGTCATGCTACCAACGAAACTGTGACAGAACTCATTTCTAATTTCAATGCCATAACACCAACCAAACTCGCGGAATTTCTTTTACAAAAATTCCATGATTTTGCGCAACCGGTCAATAGCGCACAACTCAGGTTGATTCAACTGAGCAGACTAATTCTGGAAGAATCCCGGCATGATCTCCAGTTCGAAGCCCGCACATTCAGAAATGCAACTGGCAAAACCATTTCATTGAACAGGTTGGAAATAAAGAACATCGAACGCACACTCGAAAAACAATCCTATGCCCATCTTCAATCTCAGGTAATTCATTTAACGAATTTAAGTCAGCTTCTAAAAAAGGACAGCATGCACATTGTGCAAAACGAAAGTTCAGCATTAAAATATTTAGTTCAGAACATTCCCAAAGCAAGTTCGGCATTCTTTGTTCAGCGCAAAAGGAATCTTGTGGAATTGGAAAATTCACTCAGAATACTTAGCCCTGAAGCCATCCTCAAGCGAGGATATAGCATTCTATGGAAAAATGGAAAGTTAGTAAAGTCCATTGACGACGTTGAACAAGGCGATGTGATTACCTCCATGACTGTAGATGGCACAATTGTAAGTAAAGTTGAATCCAAAGAAACAAAAAATAATGAATAAAAAAGAAAATTATACCGCAGCATTTGAAGAGCTGCAACAAATTGTCAAAGATATTGAAGAAGGTGAGATAAGTGTGGATGACTTATCCGGCAAAGTAAGGCGTGCTTCTGAATTGATCAAAATCTGCAAAGCCAAACTCACCAGCACGGAGGAAGATGTGAATGCAATATTGAAAGACCTTGAATCAACCGATTCGTAAATTTCGTTATAAAATTCAATATTATATTAATTGACAACTCCTTTCAAATAAGTTGAAGACCCATTTCACCCTTCCCAAATGAGTTTTCCTTTTAAGGGAAATTAATTTTGAATAGATACATTTTAAGAAATTGAATTCAGAAATTTTAATCATCCCAAAGACAATTCGCAATGAAGAAAGAGCCCATGGCATTTTGTACCGGCCATTTCATTTACATTTCTCTTTTTTCCATTTCCACCGTTAATCACAACTTCCCAACCACAAGTCTTTTCACCCATTGTTCGCCCTTCACGTTCATTTTTACAAAATAAACACCACCTGGCAATCTCTCTGTATTGATCAATGCCTGATCTTCGCCTCCACTTTGTTGTCCATTGAACACCTGTATCACTTCCTTACCCAGTACATCGCACACCACGATTTTTACCAGGGCATTTTCTGACAGATGATAGCTAACCACTGATGATTCATTCGCCGGATTTGGATAAATTACAAATGATGTGGCAGATACATTATTTTCAGAACTTATGCCTATTGGTAATTGACCATTGAATAAAAGTATGATTGACGTAAATGGTGCTAATGTCACAGATCCGGAATAAGAAACTTCCCTTACATCTATGTATTGCATTCCAGAAGGAAGGACAAATATTTTATCTACCTCTGTATCATTATAAAAGAAAAGAATTGAATCATCAGGATTGGATTCTGTAATGCTTACGGCTGTCAAACTAATATTATCGATCCACAGTGGACCCAATTCAGATGAAAAAGAAAAACCGATACTCGCATCAATTTCAGCAACTGGCGCCTTAAAGAGCACTTCATTTTCAGTTCTGCCTGTCTCTATTATTCGCGAAAAGGTTGGAGTAAGATTCTCGTATGGCTCGCCGCTTTGACGTAAATAAGCACTTACAGACTTACAGGTATCAGATCCAATCATGCTGAATCTGAGCAGGTAATCTTCACTGGTATTTACTTCGCCCACTCCTATCACTACAAGGGTCGGGCTCTCCGCGCCCATCGTAATTTTCAATGAGCCATCATCCAGATAACCTGAATTGTCCCAGGTTGTAGAACAATTCGCCAGAGGATCCCAACAATACAGGCCATCAATATTCTCATCAAAAGTTCCATTGTCGTATAAATTTGATCCAATCAAATTGTTAATGGAGTATGGATTATATTGAATGGGAGTTATCGCTGAATGAGCGTCTTTGCCGTAACCAGATGATTGCCAGCAAGCCAAATCATAATCAACGCGGCTATTTGCAAATTCAGTAACGATAGTAGCTATTTCATCAAAAGGGCGACAATAATAATTGCTGTCCAGATCTCCATAGTCGCTCAAATCAGTTGTTTGATGCTGCAGTCTTGCAACTTCCTGAAAATCTTGTTTACTAAAGAAAATATTATTCCTCACAACAAGATTATTGGTCAGACCGCAATTACTTGTATTGATTAAAAACTGTCCTCCGCTTATCTGTGATCCATTATCAAACATTGTATTACCTGTCGCAACGATATTATTCGTTCCATGCAACATCAATCCCTCACCTGCACAACCAAATACAGTATTGTTCTTTACTTCGATATTCGTCGCACAATCATCCATGTAGATTCCGCAAGCACCAGGATAGCCATTATAAACTCCCTGAGTAGAACCAATGGCATTGTAAACAATATTGGAAATAACACGTTGATTGATAAATGTATTGGCCGGACTCTGTCCATTCCAGGTGTAAATACCACCACCATCGTCCTTTATCATGTCGTAATTGGAGACAATATTTTCTTTCACCAAAATATTGCTGCACCTGAAATCTATTCCCACATAGCCCAAACTATCAAACCTGCAATTTTCTATCAGTGATTCACCATTTGTATTATCAGCAGCGTATTGAAGTGCGAAATACTGGCCATCACCACTCTTGCCTCTTCCAGGCGAAAGTCCAACATATTTTACACTGTTCCTTGTGAAAGTAAAATTAGAAAAGTTATTCACCACAACAGCATTGTTGTTGACCTGATGAATAGAATCGTTCTCCATATAAATGTCACTTCCCTCCCCCTCAATATGAATTCCATCTTCACCAGAATGAATGACATTTGTATTGAGAATAATCAGATTGGAAATGTATTGCCCATACAATCCCACATTCAATGTTTTTTCAATCTGAACATTCTGTATGGTAATATGCGATCCGCTAATATTAATCCCTTTGGAATGCGCAGTAACTTCAATAGTGTTGTTTCCCGGATTGCCTTGTGTAGAATAAATGCTGATCATTTGTGTCACCGCATCATAATACCATTCTCCATTTTGGTCTAATGTCGCCGGGTGATTTTGGATAAAATAACCCCATTGGTCTTGTGGTTCGTAATCCGTAGCATTAAAATCAAGCACATTTCCCGATTGTGAAGTAATAATGCTTCTATCTAAAATCCATTGCATGGTTCTGATCACCACTTCTGCTCCGGTCCAGTCTGTGAGAAGCGGCTCAATGCTGGTAATCTGGGTGTTGCCTGAATGTGACAGAATGGTATTGTACCCCATATCGGGTTCGTCGAAATTCGGATAGCGCCCCAGAGGCAGCACCACAGAGTTAGCATACAAACCGGTCACAACACTTCCGCATTGCGGACAATATGACTGCCAGATGTTGCCTTCCGCATTCATCCAATCTGATAACACTTCGGCGCCACTTATCACAGGTTTATCTCCTGCACCAAACGCATCAATAACAATTGGATTTCCGGGCGCTCCAGATTGGGCAATATTCAATTGTCCTCTAAACACATCACCCCTCCTGAAAAAAATCTGATCACCCGGCTGAAGGGTAAGAGAATTTATTTTGTTGATGGTTTGAAAAGCGGAGGATGCAGCAGTTCCATTGTTCAAATCGCTCCCGCTATTCGCCACGTAATATGTTGTTGCGAAAGAATGCAATTGCAGCAAAGAGAAGAACACCAAACAACAAAGGAATTTAATTGCACAGTAGTTTCTTTTCATTGTTCACTGGTATTTTGCTATTCTGCATTGAATGAGGCATTTCAAACCTAGCGATTTTTTTCCGGATATCAAAATGAATTAGTCCGAATGAGCAATTCCTAATTCACTACATTCTAAATTTTGTATACCACCTAATATCAAATCCATTTTAGAATTTTGAGAATCATTGCAATAAAAAAAATAAACACATAAGAATGTAAGAGAAGTAAGAAAGTAAGAATTGCATGTTATTCTTCGTTCTCTCACTTTCTAACTTTCTTAGTGGTAAAAAATAAACACATAAGAATGTAAGAGAAGTAAGAAAGTAAGAAAGTAAGAAAGTAAGAATTGCATGTTATTCTTCGTTCTCTCACTTTCTAACTTTCTTAGTGGTAAAAAATAAACACATAAGAATGTAAGAGAAGTAAGAAAGTAAGAATTGCATGTTATTCTTCGTGCTCTTACTTTCTAACATTCTTAGTGGCAAAAAAAGCGGTTCAGCTCTATAACCACATTG
The DNA here is from genome assembly GCA_031378885.1 of Flavobacteriales bacterium. Taxonomy (GTDB): domain Bacteria; phylum Bacteroidota; class Bacteroidia; order Flavobacteriales_D; family Sanyastnellaceae; genus JANNEQ01. Next base: position 33,479 of record JANNEQ010000018.1, on the reverse strand, counting down.
CCCGTTTCAGTGCATTCTACACCCTCAATCCACCCCCAACAAATCAGACGACACTGTCAACTCTCCCCTCAGCGGTGTGGCAAAAAGATTCTTCAATTCTATTCCCGAATGCCCTTGTCCCAGCAAATACATCAACTTGGTCACGGCGGCTTCGGTAGTCATATCACCGCCGCCAATTACACCGGATTTTAATAATGCTGAACTGGTTTCGTATCTTCCCTGCTCCACAAATCCTTTATTGCATTGCGAAATATTGACAACCACAATTCCTTTTTCAATTGCTTCTGCAATTGCCTCCGTAAATTCTTTGTGGCGGGGAGCATTTCCACTTCCAAATGTCTCAAGCACCAGGGCCTTTAAATCTTTGGCGTGTAAAATTCCATTTACGATTGCCATATTCATTCCCGGAAAAATCTTGAGCACTCCTACTGAATTATCCAGGCCATATTGCACTTCCAGTTCCTTTTTATCCGATCGCCACATTCGATGGTAGTGAAAGGTGATGTGAATTCCAACTTCTGCAAGGCAACTAAAGTTGGCACTTTCGAATGCATCAAAATTTTCGGTATTGTATTTATGTGTTCGGTTACCTCTGAACAATTGCGATTCGAAATACACAGCTACTTCCTGCACCACAGGCTCACCATTTCGGGTGGCGGCAGCAATTTCAATTGAAGTAATCAAATTCTCCTTACCATCTGTTCTGAGTTTTCCGATGGGCAATTGCGATCCCGTGAAAATTACCGGTTTGGAAAGACCCTGCAGCATAAAACCCAAAGCAGATGCACTGTAAGCCATTGTATCTGTGCCATGCAGCACCACAAATCCATCAAAGTGATTGTAGTTCACCTCTATCAATCGGGCAATTTCTTTCCATGTATGCAAAGAGACATCAGAAGAATCAATAGGAGTTTCGAAAGCAACGATATCAATATCAAATTTGAATCTGCGCAACTCCGGAACGTAGTCTATTAAATTACCAAAGTCAAAAGGTATCAGCGCACCGGTGGCCACATCTTCCATCATTCCTATTGTGCCTCCCGTATAAATAAGCAGTATACTAGAATTTTTCATGGTCATGATTTGAACTCAATTTCGGTTTGCGCGGTTAAAAAGTCGCATGGAATTCTCAGTAGTGGCCTCTCCTATTTCTTCAATGGTAAGGTTGTATACAGAAGCAAGTTTCTCCGCCACAAACTTCAGGTATGAACTCTCATTTCTTTTGCTTCGAAAAGGCTGTGGGGAAAGAAAGGGAGCATCAGTTTCCAACACGATCATTTCCAAAGGCACTGACTTCAATACTAAGGCGAGATCCGATTTGGGATAAGTGATCACACCACCAATACCAAACATAAATCCTCCGAAACCCATTACTCTTTTGACCTGCTCCTCATTTCCTGTGAAACAATGAAAGACACCTTTCAGGCTATCATCATTCACGGAGTCGAGGACTTCAAATATTTCATCAAAAGATTCTCTGGCATGAATGGCCACGGGCAAGTCCATTTCTTTGGCCCATTCACATTGAATGCGGAAAGCTTCCTTTTGAATGTCCAAAGTAGTTTTGTCCCAATAGAGATCAATTCCAATTTCTCCCACGGCTACATACTGGCCTGAATTGAGCTCTGCGCGCATAATGGTCAATACATCGTGGTAATCTGATTTTACATCGCAAGGATGTAATCCCATCATGCCATAAAAAAAACCGGGGTATTCAGTGCAAAGTTTTTTCAATCCAACAATACTGTCGAGATCAATATTAGGGAGGAAAATCCTTTCGACGCCAAATTGCCTGGCGCGCATGACAACCTCATCTATATCCTCATTGAACTTATCTAGATAAAGATGGGCATGGGTATCTACAAAGCGCATGGTCCAAAATTAAGGGAATCAACACCCCAATTTCACAATACATTCTGAACTCTTTTAGGCCAATTATTAAGTATATTGTGGAATAAAGGGCTGATTCGCATCATAAAAGCAACCAATTTCGACGAAATTGTATTTTCTACTATAATCATTGCCTAATTTGCCACCCTATTTATTTGACTCTTATTGAATTCGACCACTAAAATACTTGTTATCAGATTCAGCAGCATCGGTGACATTGTTCTTACTACCCCGGTAATCAGGCAACTTCATCAGCTTGACGGCGAGGTTGAAGTGCATTTTCTTACCAAGAAAAAATTCGCATTTCTGCTGGAGGCCAATCCCTACATTCATAAAATTCATTCGATAGAGTCTTCTATACAGGAGATACTTCCGGAGCTGGAGAAAATCAATTTCGATTATATCATAGACCTGCACCGAAATATAAGAAGCCGCGTGGTAAAACGCAGGCTCAAGTCGCTTGCTTTTACTTTTCACAAGCTCAATATCAAAAAGTGGCTTTGGGTAAATTTCGGAATCAATCTGATGCCAAAGCTGCATGTAGTAGATCGCTATCTGGAAACATTACAAGCCTTCAAAGTTCAGGATGATGGCAAAGGGCTCGATTATTTTATCCCCGATGGAAAAGGACTGAGCGATGAACACCAGGATTGGTTGAAATTACCCTATATCGCTTTGGTTATAGGCGGTGTGCACAGCGGAAAAAAAATGGGACGCGTGAAGTTAAACGGGCTTTGTATGGCTCTTGCCCATAAAGTAATATTGCTCGGGGGCCCGGAAGATGTTGAAGATGGTACTTACATTGAAAGCCGTTCGGGTGGCAATGTAATTAATGCTGTAGGTAAATTAAGTCTGCACCAAAGCGCTGATATTCTGAGGCAATCAGAGTTGGTGGTTACAGGCGATACAGGTTTGATGCACATCGCTTCTGCATTCGGCAAAAAAATAATTTCGCTCTGGGGTTGCACAGTTCCCGGTTTTGGTATGTCGCCTTACAAACCAAATGCAGAAAATGTTATACTCGAGCCTTATGGCCGCAAAAGACGTCCTTGTTCTAAATTAGGAAATAAATGCAAATACCCCTCCGACGTGAAGTGCATTGATAAAGTTGTGGACGACGAAATCCTGAAGGCTATTGAAAAGCTTTGGGCTCCTCAAAAAGGGCTTTGAGTTCGGTGGCTTCTTCCGGCTTCATTTTACCGGCCAGAATGAGTCGCAACTGACGGCGGCGCAATGCACCTTCAAACCGGCGCTTCTCTTCGTCGCTTTCTGGAATTAGCTCAGGAACATTTATGGGAGAACCCAATTGATCAACCGCTACAAAAGTGTAAATAGCCTCATTGCATTTGGTTCTTTCGCCTGTGGTGTGGTGCTCGACAAAAACCTCCATATATACTTCCATCGAAGAACTGAAAGACCGTGAAACTTTGGCTTCAATTGTTACTATATCACCCAGTTTAATAGGGTGTTGAAATGACACGTTGTTTACGGCCGCAGTCACCACAATTCTGTGACAATGGCGATGAGCAGAAATGGCAGAGATAACGTCCATCCAGTTGAGCAATTGACCTCCCATTAAATTGCTAAGCGTATTGGTATTTTCGGGCAAAACCAGATGTGTTGCAGTAGCCAAAGTCGACTTGGCAAAAACTTGTTGAAGTCCCATATTCTAAATTTGCCGGCAAAGATACGATTGCTCTATGGCTTAGATTTTATTGCAATAAAAGGTTATGAATAATTCTATCAGGTTCTACCCACAGACCTTTGCAAGCCCTGTTAAGTCAGTACGAAACTGAATTAATCAAAGCCCACATTAAGTTCAACACGATCTCTCAACACTCAACTTGAAATAGGCGAATTGAATCAACTATAATCACCAAATCCACGGCGTACATTTGCCAGCAACATTTTGAATCGCGTACCGGGAATTTCATGGCCATTGTTTGCGGCTATTGAGGAGTTCCTGGTCCGACTCAATAAAAAATTCAGATTATTCCTGTCGCCAACATGTTCAGGGAGAATTCGACAAAAACACGGAGCAAGTTTCTTTACAGCTTATAGAACAAAAATTTCAGCACCAAAACTCCAAAAGAATGGATTCATATCTTACCATAAAATCGCTTCATATCATTTTCGTTGTCACTTGGTTTGCAGGTCTTTTCTATATGTTCCGTCTTTTTGTTTACCACTCAGAAGCCTCTAAAAAGGCTGAGCCTGCAAGGTCGATTCTCATTGAGCAATTGAGTATTATGGAGAAAAAACTATGGTACATTATTACCTGGCCCTCATGCATACTGACCATGATTTTTGGCACGTGGTTATTGATTTTAAATATTGGCTTTTTGACCAGCCCCTGGATGCACATTAAACTTTTCTTCGTGGGATTGCTTTTAGCGTATCAGTTTTACGGCCAGAAAGTATTGAAAAAAATATCGGAAAACCCACAGTCCTATTCCAGCATTTCAATGAGGCTTTGGAATGAAGTACCCACAGTAATTCTGATCGCTATAGTATTTTTAGTTGTACTGAAAAGTGAAATTTCATGGATTTGGGGCACCTTGGGTATTTTGGGTACCATTGGCCTTCTCACTGCTGCCATTTTTTTATATAAAAAATCCAGAAACAAACAGTAATTCTATTGGCGTTCAGGCGCGCAATGCATCGATTGCGCATGCACAGTTGCGCCTAAATGTCATGTGCCGGTTTACCGGACATACGCAAAACGAATACCCGGTCAACTCCAAAAGTTTGAGGGTAGAATTGGAGTTACTAAAATCGGATCAACCGCAAAAGTTGGGGAGTGATGGAGTAAGTTGAGTGGATTGACTAAGTCCGGAGGACTTATATGTTATTGGCCCCGGCCTGCCCCAACTAAACTGGTTGTGGGGTTGAAACCCATAGAGTTCGAAACCTGTGGCATGAGGCGACAAATCTGAGTTAATGGCCGTCCTCCATATTAAAGAATGAGATCACTAAGATTCGACTTACAATGCGAGAAAATGGCTACATTTCTAACATTACCAGATTTCTCACTTCGATTCATGCGATATGACAAATTGTTGGATGCATTGTTGCGCCTTCTACTTTCTTTTGACTTCACCAGATTCCTCACTCCGCTCCGCTGCGTTTCGGAATGACAGGGTTGCGGGCGGATTAAGCGGTCCCCACCATTCGGTGGGGATACAATGCGCAAAGGCCAATTAACAGTACATTGGACTTATTCTTCGGCACAAATGTAAAACCGACCTTCGACCATTGTGAGCACTCTGAAAGAGTGCTTTGCTAACCTCCATGTGGTGTTGCCATCTTGAATGCAGCGAAGCGGAATGAGAGATCTGGTGATGATCAAAGTATCGCGTTGTTAAATCCTTCCAACACTGCAGTGGGTTTGATGAGGTTTCGAACACTTGTGGGTTCCAACCCCAACTGAATAGTTAGGACAGGCCGGGGCCAATAACATATAAGTCCTTTGGACCTAGGCTTAACATTTGGTTCTATTGTTTACGGCAAAAGCAAGAAGATGAATAGCGGACTTCTAATTACTAAATCACCATTTATCCCATCACTCACTCCCCAACTTTTGCGGCTGATCCTAAATCATGTCAACACAATCCGCGATGCCCGAACATCATTCACGCCAAAAAACTTCAAATAAAAAAACCCCCGGGATTTTCCGGGGGCTTTTTAATATTAAAAAGTTTAATTGATCTTCAAATAGATCTCATTGAATCTTAGCGGATCACTACGATGCGCTCAAGCTTACTTTCGAAAGTAGAGCTTAAACGTGCGAAGTAGATACCAGCCTCAACTCTGTTAGAATTAAAGTCTGAAGTATAAACAACACCAGCTTCCACATTACCATTGAAGAGTTTCGCAACCACACGTCCAGTGTTATCAAGAACTTCGAGAGTTACCTGAGTATCCACTTCAGAAGTGAACTTCAATTGAGAAGTAGTTGTAGATGGGTTAGGAATAACAGATACGATAGCGATGCTAGCTTTATCTGATTCTTCGTTGTTTACAGTTGGAGCGTTATTTCCGTTACCAGATCCGAAGTCGCCATCGAGATCAGCAAAAGAAATAGTCTGACACCATACAGTCTCGTTACCAGAGCAGTCAACTGCAGTGTAGCAACGCTCGATAGTGTAGTTTGGACAGCAATCAAGTTCGAATGCAAAGTCACCAGCACCAGCAGCGAAACCGCTCATGATAGTTGATCCATTTACCAGGAATGTACCATGGTAAGAGAACCATCCACCTAAACCGTAAGCGCCGTTGTAGTTGTTAGAACCATCTCCAAGTTGGAAACCGAAGTACTCGTTAGCAGGAGCGTGTGTAAGATCAAGAGCTGATCCTGCATAATCACCCCATCCAATTAACTGAGCTTCGTCGCTGGCCTGAAGAATATAGAACATCCAAGAAGTCTTGTTTGCAATTTCTCCACCGCAATCAGCTTTAAAGCCTGTTGGATGATCCTGAGTAGTCCAGGTTGCATAGTCCATACCTTCAGCAAATACTACATCAAAGTAGAAACCTGCATTGGCGTTGTTGTTATTTACAAGTGTACCGGTTGCATGAAGTGAACCGTCAACCATAGTAACCAATGTACCTTCTACCAAAGAATACCATTTGTGTGCATTTGGCATACCGAACAGACCCATAGCCCAATCACCTGGGTAGCTGCATGGGTTGTTAGCTGGAAGTTCTGGAGTAGTAAGTGTGCAATGTGCAGCCTCACCTGGCTCTGGGCAATCACCGTTACAAACATCAGTAACTGTAACTACCACATCAGAATCACAACCATCAGTGGCAGTGATATCCATTGGAGCTGGAATAGCATCGTTGCAATCAATTACCAGATTACCTGGAGTTGCGCTAAGAACTGGAGCTTCAGTATCGTTTGTAGTAATTAGATAAGAAGTGTAAGCTGTGTTGTAGCAAAGGTCAGTAGCTGTGTAAACAACTTCCCAAATTCCATTACCACAATCATCAGAATCCAATTCATTGATTACATACTCAACATCAGCTGCTCCGCAATTGTCTGAAGCAGTTACAACCTGTGGCACATAAGTAGCCCAATCAACACACTGATAATCTTCGTTAGAAGGCTCATTGTTGAATGTTGGAGCTGTGTCATCATACACATAATATGTAGTTGTAGCAGAGGCGCTGTTTTCACAGTCATCTGTAGCAGTCCATGTACGCTCGATAGAGTATGAATTTGGACACTGACCTGGGATCATTACGTCAACATAAGTAATTTCTACTTCATTGTCGCAAGCATCTTCAGCAATTGCCACACCATAGTCAATTGTTTCTTCGCAAGAGTACTCCATATCAGATGGTACATAGATCATTGGATCTGTTGTATCAACGATAGTTACTACCATACCAACAGAAGAAGTATTGCCACAGTTGTCAGTAGCTGACCACGTGTAAGAATACATAGTCATGCAACCATCTGTTGAAGAAGTAACACTTGAAGCAAACTCAAGATCCTCATCACAATTGTCTGACCATGTTGGAACAACGATGTCATAGAATGTACCACACTCAACTGTGAAGTCTTGTGGGTCAAATGATGCCATTGGAGCAGTAGTGTCAGTAACAGTGATAACCTGATTAACCGATGTTGTATTCAAACACTCGTCAGTAGCAGTCCATGTGTAAGTGTACACCTGAGTGCAACCATCATTGGTCATTTCAACATCGTCAGTAAGAACCAACTCATCGTCACAATTGTCTGTGAAAGTAACCACAGCAGGAGCCCAATCCTGATCACACTCATAAGCTGCATCTGCTGGCTCACTAGAAGCCACCGGAGCAGTTATGTCGATCAAAGTAATGAACTGAGTGAAGTAAGATACATTCTGGCAGTTGTCGCTAGCACCGTAAGTACGGATGATACGACCCGCGCAAGAACCACTTACATACTCATCGCTTTCGATCCATACTGTTGGATTCTCGTCGCAGTTATCAGTTGCAGTTGCAGTGATAGTGTTAGAGATATCATCACATGGCATTTCGATTTCAACTTCTGCAGTAATTACCGGAGCAGTTGTATCAACGATAGTGATGGTCTGGTAAGCGTAAGACATGTTACCGCAATCATCAGATGCAACGAATGTACGAGTGATTACCACATAGCATGGATTCTCATCATCAGTCATATCATATTGATCAACAGTTACTGTTCCGCAATTATCTTCTGCAGTTGCATCAGATGCAGGAACGTCCATATCACACTCAATAGTTACATCAGCAGGAACTGAAGTGAACTCAGGAGCCGTTTCATCATACACATAATATGTAGCTGAAGCAGAACCCATATTGTCGCAATCATCAGTTGCAGTCCATGTGCGAACGATAGTGTAGTTACCGATACACTCACCTGGTGTCATTACATCAGTGTAAGCAATCTCTAACTCATCGTCGCAATTGTCTTCTGCAGTTGCATCACCATAAACGATATCCTGATCGCAGCTAAAGCTTCCACCCTGTGGAGCATAAACGATTGGATCTGTAGTATCAACAACAGTTACAACAACAGAAGTTGAAGTGGTGTTAAGGCACTCGTCAGTTGCAGTAAATGTATAGGTGTAGATAACTGTGCAGCCATCGTCTGTAGAAGTCATATCGTCAGAAAGAACCAACTCATCATCGCAATTGTCAGCGAAATAAGCTGTTGGCATAGCCCACTCCTGATCACACTCTACAGTGAAGTCTGGAGTTTGCTCAACAACATAAGGAGCTGTTTCGTCGATCAATGTTATGAACTGAGTGAATTCACTGTAGTTCTGGCAGTTGTCAACAGCACCGTAAACACGGATGATACGACCTGCGCAAGTACCACTTACATACTCATCACTTACGATCCATACTGTTGGATTCTCATCACAATTGTCAGTTGCAGTAACAGTAATAGTGTTTGAGATATTGTCGCATGGCATGTTGACTTCAACTTCACCAACAATTACTGGTGCAGTTGTATCAACGATAGTGATAGTCTGGTAAGCGTAAGAAGTGTTATCGCAATCATCAGATGCAACGAATGTACGAGTAACAACCACATAGCATGGGTTCTCATCATCAACCATATCAGACTGAGTTACTGTAACTGTTCCGCAATTGTCTTCTGCAGATGCATCAGATGCAGGAACGTCCATATCACACTCGATAGTTACATCAGCAGGAACTGAAGTGAACACTGGAGCTGTTTCATCATACACATAATATGTAGCTGAAGCAGAACCCATATTGTCGCAATCATCAGTTGCAGTCCATGTACGAACGATAGTGTAGTTACCGATACACTCACCTGGTGTCATTACATCAGTGTAAGCAATCTCTAACTCATCGTCGCAATTGTCTTCTGCAGTTGCATCACCATAAACGATATCCTCATCACAAGAGAATGAACCACCCTGTGGAGCATAAACGATTGGATCTGTAGTATCAACAACAGTTACAACAACAGAAGTTGAAGTGGTGTTAAGGCACTCGTCAGTTGCAGTAAATGTGTATGTGTAGATAACTGTGCAGCCATCATCTGTAGAAGTCATATCGTCAGAAAGAACCAACTCATCATCGCAATTGTCAGCGAAAGAAGCTGTAGGCATAGCCCACTCCTGATCACACTCTACAGTGAAGTCTGGAGTTTGGTCAACAACATAAGGAGCTGTTTCGTCGATCAATGTAATGAACTGAGTGAATTCACTGTAGTTCTGGCAGTTGTCCATAGCACCGTAAATACGGATGATACGACCAGCGCAAGAACCGCTTACATACTCATCGCTTACGATCCATACAGTTGGATTCTCATCACAATTGTCAGTAGCAGTTACAGTAACAGTACTTGAGATATTGTCGCATGGCATGTTGACTTCAACTTCACCAACAATTACTGGTGCAGTTGTATCAACAATGTGAATAGTCTGATAAGCCATAGAATAGTTCTCACACTCGTCAACCGCAGTGAATGTACGTGTAATCACTACATCACATGGGTTTTCGTTGTCATAAGAATCTTCGTAAGTAACCGTAACCTCTCCACAGTTGTCTGTAGCTGTAGCTGCAGTAGCTGGAACTTCCATATCGCACTCGATAGTAAGTTCTTCTGGAACTGAAGTGAATACTGGAGCAGTTGTGTCAACAATGTGTACCTGATAAGATACCACAGTTGCATTACCACAATCATCCACAGCACGGAAAGTATAAACGATAGTTGATTCGTTTGGACAATCGCCAGGGAAAGTATTGTTAGTTACAGTAACCTCAACGTCTTCATCACAATTGTCATAAGCGTCTGGAGTTACCGGAGCTGGAACTTCCATATCACACTCAATAGTGATGTTTTCAGAAACTTCACCGAAGTATGGGTTTGTAGTATCAACAACAGTTACAACAACAGAAGTAGAAGTGCTGTTAAGACACTCGTCAGTTGCGGTAAATGTGTACGTGTAGATAACTGTACAGCCATCGTCTGTAGAAGTCATATTGTCAGAAAGAACCAACTCATCATCGCAATTGTCAGCGAAAGAAGCTGTTGGTATAGCCCACTCCTGATCGCACTCAATAGTGAAGTCTGGAGTTTGGTCAACAACATAAGGAGCTGTTTCGTCGATCAATGTAATGAATTGAGTGAATTCACTGTAGTTCTGGCAGTTGTCCATAGCACCGTAAATACGGATGATACGACCAGCGCAAGAACCGCTTACATACTCATCGCTTACGATCCATACAGTTGGGTTCTCATCACAATTGTCAGTTGCAGTTACAGTAACAGTGTTAGAGATATCGTCGCATGGCATGTCAACTTCAACTTCGCCAGTAATTACTGGTGCAGTTGTATCAACAATGTGAATAGTCTGATAAGCCATAGAATAATTCTCACACTCATCAACCGCAGTGAATGTACGTGTAATAACTACATCACATGGGTTTTCGTTGTCATAAGAATCTTCGTAAGTAACCGTAACCTCTCCACAGTTGTCTGTAGCTGTAGCTGCAGTAGCTGGAACTTCCATATCGCACTCGATAGTAAGCTCTTCCGGAACTGAAGTAAACACTGGTGCAGTAGTATCAACAACATTATATGTTGTAGAACCTTCTGTCATGTTACCACAATTGTCAACAGCAACGAAATGACGAACGATAGAATATGATTGTGGGCACTCGCCTGGGATCATTTCATCTGCGTATGTAATTTCAACCATGTCATCGCAATTGTCTTCAGCCGAAGCTTCGCCATAAACGATTTCCATGTCACACTCGAAAGTGCCACCTTCTGGAACTGACAAATAAGGAGCATTTGTATCAACAACAGTAATTACTGTAGTATCAGAAGATACGTTTTCACAATAGTCCATTGCATCCCAGATCCAAAGGATTGTGTAGCTGTTTTCGCAAGGTCCATCCATCATTTCAGTGTGGAACTCAACGCTAACTGGATTATCGCAATTGTCATAAACATTTGCACCATCAACTCCTGGAGCTTCTGGAACGTTATCACATTCAACAGTCATGTCCGCTGGCTCATCGATTGTTGGAGGAGTTGTATCAGTGATAGTGATATACTGAACACCTGTTACCTCATTTCCACAATCATCAGCAGCATAGAATGTACGCTCAATAACACCTAAGCAACCACCTGAATTCAATTGGTCTTCGTAAGTAACTAATACTTCCTCGTCACAATTGTCAGAAGCTGTAGGAATTTCAACATTTCCAAGCTGATCGCACTCAACCCAAATTTGGGCTTCATAGTCAGAAAGAACTGGAGCTGTTGTATCTGTTATAGTAATAGTCTGAGTTCCATAGTCATAATTACCGCAACCATCAGTTGCAGTGAAATAGCGAAGGATAGTGTAAGATTGTGGGCACTCGCCTTGAACGATCTCAAACTCTTCAGTGATTGTTGGAACCTGACAGTTATCAGTAGCAGTTGCTTCTGCATATTCAACTTCCATGTCGCACTCATAAGAAGCGTCAGCAGGAACTGTAATTACAGGAGCATTAGTATCATAAATATGGATAGTATAAGAACAAAGTGTTCTGTTCTGACACTCATCATCAGCAGCGTAAATGCGAGTGATGCTTGAGTGACAAGCGTCGATCATTGTTACAGTACCTGCGTCAATAAGTACAATAGTTACAACAGGTGAACAATTGTCTGTAGCTACAAGAGTAGCCGGATCAACCGGAGCTGGAACTAGATCTGAACATTCAATGTCGAATGACTCAGGGCAGTTTTCAAATACTGGAGCAATATTATCGTCTACAATGATAGTAGTAGTAGCGAAAGTAACGTTACCACACTCATCTTCTGCACGGTATACACGAGTGAATTCATCATCGCAGATGCTTTGAGTAATTTCACCTGGAGTACAAGTCTTGTCCGTTGCGATATCGCCATGGCTGCTTACATACTCGCCATCAACGTTACCCCAGAAGAAGAACCATCCAGACATTCCGAAGTTGCCATTGCGACCATTTGCGCCCTGACCACACTGGAATCCTTTAAAATAATTAGATGGCTGATGCGACATGTAGATTTCACTACCTGCGTTAGCACCAGTACCTACCATGTGTGAGAAACCACCCACCAGTTCATAGTACATCCATGCAGTGTGCAATGCAGCAGCTATGTTAAGTGGATCGTGGTATGTGCGACCTAAACCGCTCCATTGTGACCAATTACTACCATTTTCGAGGTAAACAGAAACAGCCCATCCTTCAGCAGGATTGACCATGTTTACCACATTTCCCGAAAGAATAGCAGTACCGTCATTGTAGAAGTCTAAAGTAGCTGATCCTGGAACCCAAGCATAATAATCGCTTGAAGCAAGACCTGCAGAAGTAAGACCGGACAACCATACTGACCAATCTGGTCCTGGGCCAATTGAAGTTGTCAAAACACAATTCAATGTATCGCCGGCTGTGTTAACTTCAAATACTTCGTTGTTACCCACTCCTGAACAACCATCTACAGCAGGACATGGTCCAACCGGAGGAATATCAGAAGCACAAGCTACTGTAATCACATCCTCAACACTGGTAAATACAGGACCTTGAGTGTCCTGAACAGTGATAAGCTGTGTGCAGCTTCCTGAAGCGTTACCGAAAACAATAGTGATTACACGTGCGTAAATTGCAGTGCAACCATCGCCTTCAAGCAACTGATCGTCAACAGAAATAGAAAGAGCATCGCCCTGGTGTCCAGGACAGTCATTCAATTCCCATGCTGGTACAATGAAATAGTCCTCGAAATCTGTGCACTCTACAGTGGCAGATTCAGGACAAGTAACAATAAGAGCTGGATCGCAAGCGATCTGTGCATTGGCAACGCCAGTGCACCACATCAAAACAGACAGACTCAAAACTAGAGTCTTCCAATAAGAATGAAACGATGTAGGTTCACTACAACAGACCTCTTTCTTATCGAGCGAACGTAAGAGTTTACTCATGATTAAGTGATTTGGTTAATTTAAACATTAATTTTTCTTAAAACGGTTAAAGCAAGTCAGCGGCAAAAGTAAATACAATTTCACTCAAATAACAAAATTATTTCAAACCATAAGTCGAATATTAATTTTCGTCGGGCAAAAACGAGGTTTAATCGGTTCGATCTCTAAGTTTTCAACAATAATTTTATCAAGCTAGGTTTTTTGCGCACAATGAAGACGGGGTAAACCGCCTTTGGTATCTTCAAAATTTCTTATTTTAAGAATTTCTTAACAGGCACTAGATGGAAATCAAATCGTTAGGTCATTTTTATTTCAAAAAATCTTAATTTTCAACGCAACGCTTGCCCACGTGAAAAAGCTGCATACATTTGCGCCCGCATTTGAAAATGGTGCCATAGCTCAGTTGGTAGAGCAAAGGACTGAAAATCCTTGTGTCCCCGGTTCGATTCCTGGTGGCACCACTTAATAACAAGGCCGTCTGATTATCTTCGGGCGGCCTTTATTGTTTGTCAATGAAAATGTCGAAATCCATTATTTCTCATAATATCAATGATCTTTCACGGCTCATTGAACAAAATACCAATGCATTTTCGAAGGCAATTGTACTTACCGACGAAAATGTGGTCGAGGCTTGTTTGCCATTACTCGCGGAAGCTTCAGAACTATTTAAGAAAGCAGAAATCATAGTGGTAGATCCGGGGGAAGAATCGAAATCACTGGAAATTTGTGACCATATATACAAGCAATTACTGGATCAGCAATTCGATCGCAATTCCCTTATAATCAATCTGGGTGGCGGAGTAATCACCGATTTGGGGGGATTTGTTGCCTCGACTTATAAAAGAGGAATTGCCTTCATCAATATTCCGACCTCTTTAATGGCGATGGTTGATGCATCCATTGGGGGTAAAACCGGCATTGATCACCACGGCATTAAAAATTCTATCGGAACCTTTAGCAATCCGGCGATGAATCTGGTTCATCCGAACTTTTTGCGCACTCTTCCGGAAAGTGAGCTCGTGAGTGGATTCGCTGAAATGCTCAAACACGGATTGATTTCAGATTACCCTTACTGGAAAACCCTGGCTGAACTCCCCATCATCCACGCAGAGACCCTGATTCCACACATAGAGAGGTCTATTAAAATAAAAGAGTCCATTGTTGAATCAGATCCTTTCGAAAAAGGAATGAGAAAACAATTGAATTTTGGACATTCAATCGGGCATGCTATTGAATCGCACTTTCTTTCCATCTCAAAGCCGATATCACACGGCCTTGCAGTGGCCTGCGGAATGATGATTGAATGCACAATTTCAGAGGAAATCTCCGGGCTAAATGCAGATGCTGCCAACGACATCAGAAATACACTCCTTCATTTTTTCAAGGATTATCTTCCATCGCTGCCGTCATTTGAAAAAATTGAAAATACCTTATTCAACGATAAAAAGAATTTCAACAATGAGATAAGACTCACCTTACTTGAGCAGCCAGGAGTGTGTATAACGGATTGCGCCACGTCAATTGAGGTCATTGGAAGGTGTTATGATAAAACCCTTGATATCATTCAACCTTAAGGACGAATTGGCCTTTGCTGCTACTAACTCAGAGCTTCTGTTAACGGGTCAGAACAATATAATCCTTTATGAGTGTTTTGAGAAAAGAAACATAATCGCCCTGGATGTCCTTCACACCAAGCTTTTCCTTCATATTATCTCCCAATTCCATCAGCGCTTGAAAATGCGCTTCATTGCGATACTTACCATATCTGTCAATGGTTTGTTTGATCAGTAAAATATCTTCCTCTCGGAAGTTTCCTATTGTCGGGTAGAGAGGCTCATAATTATTTCGGGTTTCTATGCGCAATACGTCGCTTAGTGTCATGGTCAATTGTGATGTCACTTTCACGAGCGTAGTATTGGTGACAATATCTCCTAAGCGCTGTGAATAATCGGTAGAGGAAATTAAAATTGAGCCCAGAATTCCTCCGGTCAGCGCAAGGTCTATTACTCTGAATGACCAGCGAAGCAAATGATCATAAAAGCCAGGTTGTCGGCCATCCATTCTCACTACCTTAATCTTGAGAATCATTTTGCCTGGAGTCTGGCCATTGCGCCAAAGTTCGAAAAACAAGGTGTAGAAAGTAAGAAGAGGAAAAACAACCAGAAAAAAGAAGAACATTTCACTTTCTCTAAACCACCCGTCCATGTTAAATATGCTGAAAATCAATATCAACAGAAGAACAGCACAAATTTTAAAAATTGAATCCAGAATAAAAGCCAACAACCTATCTCTCAATAAGGCAAGCTCATAAGTTATGGTTACATTTTGGGTAGTTTGGATATCAATTGTTTTCATTGCATGTAATTTCTTTACTTTCGTGCCGCAACATAAATAACCGGCCGTGAAGATATATGCAGGAAACTGAATTTATCAAGCAAAATAAAGACAAATGGGCAGAATTTGAGTCGGTCCTTGATATGTCTGGAAAAGATCCTGAGCGAATCACTGAGTTGTTCATTGAAACAACTGATGATCTCTCTTACTCCAGAACATATTACCCCAACCGGTCTGTAAGGGTATATCTGAATGGCATATCCAAAAAAATCTACCAGACAATCTATTCGGATCGGAAAAAAAAGAAAAAAGCATTTTCTAAATTCTGGAGAGAAGAATTGCCAGAGGCAATGTGGTTCAATCGCAAAACATTGTTGCTCTCATTTTTTATTTTCATCACCGGAATTACTATAGGTATGTTTTCCGGAATGAATTATCCGGACTTTGCCAAAATCATTCTCGGCGATTCATATGTTGCAATGACTGAGGCCAACATTGAGAAAGGCGATCCCATGGCTGTATACGACAGTACAGAGCCCGTGCAGATGTTTCTTTTTATTGCGCTGAACAACATCCGCATCAGTTTCGCTGCATTCATTTTAGGAGCATTATTCGGATTTGGCACTATATATCTTCTATTATATAATGGAATAATGGTTGGTGCCTTTATTTACTTTTTTATCGAACGCGGTTTGTTCAAGGAGAGTTTTCTTGCCATTATGTTACATGGAACAACAGAGCTTTCTATGATAGTACTCGCTGGCTGTGCAGGTCTGACATTGGCCCGGGGAGTTCTGTTTCCAGGTACCTATACCAGAACTCAGGCACTTGTTCTCGCATCAAGAAGTGGAATTAAAATGCTGATTGCAGTGTCAATACTCCTGCTCTATGCTGCATTTATCGAATCTTTTGCTACCCGTCATACCGAAACTCCAGACTGGATAAGGGCAACCATCATTGTACTGACAGCCATAATGGTGGTGGGCTACTTCGTTTGGTATCCTGCCCGGCGCAATAAGAAAGGGCTTATTCAACCCACATATTCAGACGAACCTCCTCCCTATTCCGACAAAACAATTGTTTTCAAAAACATCAAAAAAACAAGTACCATCATTGCCGATACATTCCGGATGTTTTCAGGTCTTTCCAGAAAAATATCTCAAGTGGCCTTGTTGGCAGCATTACTGATGATCATATTGGTGGGATTTGCCCTTCATGGTGAATTCAACGGGGAAAACTTTCACCAATTATCCACGCTCCGCCGCAATGTGGGATCTTCCTTTTGGTGCTGGTTCCCTTACGAATCATTGTTCAACTTCGAAAAAAGCAATGTTTTTTACCTTTACCTGAGTATTTTTATGGGCGTACTCTCTGTTACCTACTTTCAATTTTTCCAGAAAAAATTCAATTTCGAAATCTCACCTGCAAAGACATTAATTCAAATAACCAATGCCACAGTAATTAGTGCAATTACACTTTTCCCCACTCTTCTTGAGAGTTCAGTTCTTACGGTACTTATTAGTCTTGTTACCTGGCCCATTTGTATGCTATGGATGGTCACGATGCTCACAGAAAATAACGGATTCCGGTCGCTACACAGAACATTGGCATTGATACATGGAAATATAAGACTGATACTCGCCAGTCATGTGAATGTTTTTCTGATGCAATGGCTTGGATTGCTCATATTTAATGGTGCTTTCATTATTCTTTTTTCAGCATTGCTATTTGCGACGCCTATTAATTTCCTGGATTTGTTTTTCGAATTTATCCGCATGAACGTTCCGCGAAATTTTCCGCTTGCCGATGAAATACCCACTATAATCTATTACTTCTTATGCGTTTTCGGACTGGCATTAATTTATGCACTAAATATTTCTGCCGCCATAATAAAATACCATTCTTTGAAGGAAATAAATACAGCTTCAGAACTTCAGACACGTATTTCGAAAATCGGATTCAAAAAAAGAGCTTATGGTCTGGAGCAGGAAGCATAATATTTATTTGCTCTTTATAATCTTTATGCTGCTATCGCGCACGAGCGTTTGCGCCCAGAATCCGGCAGGATCAAACGACTCTGTTTCATCTGGATCTTCCAATTCCGGATCGACACAAGTCTGGACAGATGAGGATTGGAATCAGGCCAAAAAGGGAATTGGCTATGAAAAAAATGAACCACCCAAAAAAGAGGATCCGATAGAACAGGTGCCTGAAGAAACAGAAACCAAACCTTATGAGGAAAGTTCATCTGAAAACAACTGGCTCAGGTCAGAAACCGCCAAGATAATTTGTATTGTGCTGATTATTGCTATTCTAGTCTTCATTATCATTCGCTTTATTTTGGGAGCTAAAATGGATAACAGCAAAGTAAAATCAGAAACAATTGAAATGCTTCAATCCATTGAAGATAATCTCGAAGGCACTGATCTCAATCCCTATCTCAACAAAGCAGTAGATGCGGTTGACTACAAAACCGCAGTGCGTATCCTCTACCTCTCGGTTATTCAAAAACTAAATGACCTGAAGTGGATTCGTTGGAAAAAAGACAAAACCAACAATGACTTTTTGATGGAAATGAGCAGTCAATCCTCCTTTGGAACATTCAGAAATCTGACACTTTCTTACGAAATAGTTTGGTATGGCGAAGCACAGATTGGCAGCACTGAATTTGAAACCATGAAGAGAGAATTTGAAACCTATAAAAATTCATTAAATCAACTTGAAAGCAGGAGGTAACAAATTAATATTTTTTGTTTTCGCTCTCGTGGTATTATCCATCGGGGCTCTTTTTGTATTTTCAAATTCTAAAACGGTCTCCTGGGAAAGAAGTTATTCTCCTGATGATAAAAATCCCTATGGGGTGAGTATTCTCTACAACCTGATGACAAAAATAAGAGGCAACCAGGAGTTTAAAAGAGTGGATGATTCATTGCACAAAGCACTACCCAACGACCCAACAGGCAAGGTGGATAATTATATTTTTATTGGTAGCTTTTTATATGCTGACACCCTCGATACGCAACGCCTGCTGGACTTTGTGAAAAAGGGTAACCGCGCATTCATTTTTACGGAAGATCCGTTAAATATGGTTTTTGACAGCCTGATATTACCAGGTTACGATGAATTCGAATGGAAATTTGTTGCATCAGGGCCTGACTCTGAGGAAGAGAATTTCGATCAGGATTCATATGTAGAAATTGAAGAAACAGAAGACATTTCATCAGAACAATCTCTGGCAAAGGAATATTCCAAAAGGACCTCAAACTTTTCAGATTCGATTGCCTACTATTCTCTGGTACAAGAACCAAAAGAAAAAACATATCCAATCAAGTACTTTGAAGAATTTGAAACGCGTCTTTTCACATGGCATTATTTCAATCCGAATATAAAAGCAAGAAGCGGCGAACAAATCACCATAAAAGGCCGTCACGGTGAATATTATCCCAATTATGTTGAATGTAAAGTTGGTTCCGGTAAAATTATTTTTCATTCTGCGCCATTGATCTTCACCAATTATCACATGCTCGGTGATCAGCCAATGAACTATGCCAGGACCGTCCTGAGCGATCTCGGCGACGGAACCGTATTCTGGGATGAAGAAAACAGAACCTACCACTATATCGATAAAAACCAAGGCCTGCCAAGTCAAAACGAAAGTCCTCCCGAAGAAGGCCCACTGGAATTTATTCTTTCTGAACCCGCGCTCAAAGCAGCCTGGTATGTAATGCTGGTGAGCGTAATACTGTATCTGATATTTGGTGCAAGGCGCAAACAACGCATTATACAGACCACCACAAAAATGAGTAACACCTCCATAGAATACACTGAAACCATCTCTCAGATGTTCATGAAAGAGAAGTATCACGGCAAGCTGATCATTCTCAAAATGGATTTGTTTCTTTCATTTTTAAGAGAAAGATATAACCTGAAAATTTCGAGAAGTGATACCTTCCAGAATGACAAACTCATCGCTGAAATTTCCACAAGAAGTAACATTCCCGAGCAAAACGTAAAAAAGATTTTCGAGCAATACGCTAATCTAATTTCACTTTTTGAAGTAGAAACAACAGACATGCTCTCTTTTCACAATAAATTAGAATATTTTTACTCCAATTGTAAATAACCATGACCGATTCAACCACACCAGAACCTAACCACCAGGACACCCCGCAAAACCCACTGCCACAAATTCCTTCACCTCAAATTGACCTCACCAAACCCGAAGGCAATGAAAGGCTCAATGCCGGTCATGTTGATGTTAGTCCTGTGCTTAAAGCAATGGATAACATCCGCGCAGAAATAGGCAGAGTAATAATAGGTCAACATGAAACCTTTGAACTTCTTATGGCAGGAATGCTTGTAGGAGGTCATGTATTGATGGAAGGGCTTCCGGGAATAGCAAAGACACTTACTGCAAAATTATTGGCCAAAACCCTTGATACAGAATTCAGCAGAATACAATTCACTCCTGATTTGATGCCCACAGACGTAACAGGCACTTCTGTATTCAACATGAAGGACTCAACCTTCAACTTTCGAAAAGGGCCGATTTTTTCCAATATTGTTCTTATTGATGAAATCAATCGCTCACCCGCCAAAACGCAGGCAGCACTGATGGAAGTAATGGAAGAAAGGCAACTGACATACGATGGGCAAACCTTCAAAATGGGATTTCCATTCTTTGTTATTGCCACCCAAAACCCTATCGAACAGGAAGGTACTTATTCTCTTCCTGAAGCACAGTTAGACAGATTCATATTTCGAATAAAGCTTGGCTATCCGACATTGGAAGAAGAGCAAAAAATATTACACCGGTTCCATGCCGATTTTGATCTCCGTGATACCATAGAAATTGAGAAAATATTAAATCCTGCGATACTCAACAATTTCCGGCAATTAATTGAAAAGGTTTTTGTCAAGCCTGAATTATTGAACTACATAGCCGCGATAGTACATAACACCCGCAACAACGGCGACCTGTTTATGGGAGCTTCTCCCCGTGCTTCACTGTCCATAATGAAATCTGCCAAGGCAATTGCCGCCTTGAGAGGTAGAGATTTTGTCACACCCGACGACATTAAATTCGTAGCCAAGCCTGTGCTGAACCACCGGATTATTATCAGTCACGAAAGAGAAATGGAAGGGCACACTGTGGAAGAAATTATTGACGACATACTCAAAAAAGTAGAAGTACCGCGTTAATGAATAGTTCCGAAAAAATATCGGCATTTCAGAGCTTTCAGCTTACTCCCAGGTTTTTTGCCATCTGCGGAGCGAATGTTATTTTGTTCGCATTGTGTTTTGCTGTGCCTGTCCTCCTGCCCATCGCTAAACTTTTCCTCATGGGAATTGTGGTATTGCTGATTGTAGAATTCATCTTACTTTACTTTGGATCGGTAGAGATTTCAGGCAAAAGAACCATGAGTAAAATGCTGTCATTGGGCGATGAAAACAGAATTAATCTCATTGTTCAGAATAAAAGCGGGATCAAATTAAAAATTACACTTTACGACGAAATTCCATTTCAATTTCAATTGCGCGACTTTAAACTGCAACTTGAAATCAAACCTTCCGAAACCAGGGAGTTTGAATATTACCTGCGCCCATCCGAGCGCGGATTGCATAATTTCGGTTACACCAATGCCATTACCTCTTTGTTGTTCGGATTAGCTGCAAGGCGTATTCAGTTCAATTCGCCCCATCAGGTACCTGTTTACCCAAGTATTATTCAGATGAAAAAATACGAACTCCTCGCCTTTTCCAAGATAAGTAAATACGAGGGTATTAAAAAAATAAGAAGACTCGGCCACAGTTACGAATTCGAACAGATCAAACAATACGTTATCGGCGATGATGTGCGCAGTATCAACTGGAAAGCCACAAGCAGAAGAGACCAGCTCATGGTGAACCAGTATGAAGACGAAAGATCGCAACAGATTTACACCATCATAGACAAAAGCCGCAATATGCACATGCCCTTTAACGGACTGAGTTTATTGGATTACGCCATCAACAGCAGCCTGGTTATTTCAAATATTGCACTTAAAAAATACGACCGCACAGGGCTCATTACGTTTTCGCATAAAATAGGAACAACGCTACCTGCTGAAAGATCCGAACTTCAGCTAAAAAAAATACTTCAGTCACTTTACCACGAAAAACCTCAGCCACTTGAGGCAGATTATGACCTTTTGTACAGGGCAGTAAAAAATGTAATTCACGGAAGGAGCTTGCTTTTTCTGTATCTGAATTTTGAAAGTACTTACGCCCTTGAGCGCGCATTGCCGGTCATTCAAAAAATCAACCACCAGCACTTATTGGTGGTAATGATCTTTGAGAATACGGAATTGATAGAATATTCCAAAAAAACTCCGCAATATGTCTCCGACATATACGCCAACACAATAGCCGGCAAGCTTCTCAATGAGAAAAAACAAATAGTGGCTATTCTGCGCAAACACGGCATACAAACCATCCTGAGCAGGCCCGAGGACCTTTCCATCAATACGGTCAACAAATACCTGGAGCTCAAGTCGCGCGGGCTAATCTGATCGTTGCCCAAGCCACAATTTACTGTGTGCAACTCATAAAAACTGATTCTTCTGCATTTCCCCAGTCTTGGCTATTTTCGCGGCAGATAACCCGGCTCTGCGATTGAGCAACATAGACTATGGAAATTCCAAGCAAATACGACCCCGCAACCACCGAAGACAAGTGGTATGCCTACTGGATGGAACACAAACTTTTTAAAAGTGTACCCGACAACCGAATCCCATTTACGATAGTAATTCCGCCTCCCAACGTAACAGGTGTGTTGCACATGGGGCACATGCTCAATAATACCATTCAGGATCTTCTGGTTCGCAGGGCGCGAATGCAGGGATTTAATGCGCTTTGGGTTCCGGGCACCGACCACGCGTCCATAGCCACAGAAGCCAAGGTGGTGCAGAAACTGCGCAAAGAAGGCATCAAAAAAAGCGACCTCAGCAGAGATGAATTCCTGAAACACGCCTGGGAGTGGACACATAAACATGGCGGAATCATTCTGGAGCAATTGAAAAAACTCGGCGCCAGTTGCGACTGGGATCGGACGCGTTTTACTATGGACGAAAAATATTACGAAAGCGTAATTGACTCCTTCATCGACCTGCATAAAAAAGGCAAAATATACCGCGGCGAAAGAATGATCAACTGGGATCCCGCGGCACTTACGGCTTTGAGCGACGAAGAAGTAATCTACAAAGAAGTTTCCTCAAAGCTCTATTATGTGAAATACAAGATCGTGGGTAGTGATGATTTTGTTACCATCGCCACCACACGTCCTGAAACCATTCTGGGCGATACCGCCATTTGTGTAAACCCAAAAGACGAGCGTTACAAACACCTGCATGGCAAACGCGCCATTGTTCCACTGGTAAACCGTGAAGTGCCCATCATTGCCGACGAATATGTAGAAATAGAATTTGGTACAGGTTGTTTAAAAGTAACACCAGCACACGATATGAATGACTTCCTTCTGGGCGAAAAACACCAGCTCGAAGTAATTAATATGATGAACGACAACGGCACGATCAGCGAAGCCGGAAAGTTGTACATCGGCATGGATCGTTTTGATTGCCGCAAACAGATCACAGAAGACCTGGATGCAGCAGGACACCTTGCAAAGACAGAAGAACTCCCCAACAAAGTAGGGTACAGTGAACGCAGTGACGCCGTAGTTGAACCACGACTGTCACTTCAGTGGTGGGTTTCTATGAAAGAACTGAGTAAGCCTGCACTCGACAATGTGATGAACGACAACATTCGATTCTTCCCTCCCAAGTTCAAAAACAGTTACCGGAATTGGATGGAGAATGTGAAAGACTGGTGCATATCGCGCCAGCTTTGGTGGGGCCATCGCATTCCTGCGTGGTATGATGGTGAAGGCGATTTTGTTGTAGCCAAAACAGAGGCGGAGGCCATCGCAGCATTTTCTGCAAAAAACAAAAATTATACAGCCGCGGACATCAAACAAGACCCGGATGTATTGGATACATGGTTCTCTTCATGGCTGTGGCCAATAAGCGTGTTTGATGGATTCTACACCAAAGAAGAAGTGGATTACTACTATCCCACCAATGATCTGGTAACCGCACCTGAAATCATGTTTTTCTGGGTAGCGCGTATGATCATTGCCGGATATGAATACCGCAACGAATTGCCCTTCCGCAATGTTTATTACACTGGCATTGTGCGCGACAAACAGGGCCGGAAAATGAGTAAATCATTGGGCAATTCGCCCGATCCGATTGAACTCATGGCAAAGTTTGGCGCAGATGGTGTTCGCGTGGGCATGTTGCTCTCCTCACCTGCCGGTAACGACCTTCCATTCGATGAATCGCTTTGCGAACAGGGAAGAAATTTCGCCAATAAAATCTGGAACGCCTTCAGGTTGGTAAAAGGTTGGGAAGAAAAAATTGATCCGGCACTGAGCCAAAGCCCTGCTTCGAAAATTGCAGTGGAATGGATGCAGAGCAAGTTCAATTCAGTATTGAAACAGCTCAACGACGATTACGAAAAATTCCGAATCAGCGAAGCCTTGATGAATACCTACAAGCTCGTTTGGGACGATTTCTGCGCCTGGTATCTCGAAATGGTAAAGCCACCATTCGGTTCTGCCATGGACAAAGAAACCTATCATGCCTCTGTCGCTATTTTCGAAAATTTACTCAAAGTACTTCATCCCTTTATGCCCTTCCTTACCGAAGAAATATGGAGTTATCTGGGCGAACGTGAGCCGGGTAAAGGTTCGATCTGCGTGGCAAGCTGGCCGGAGGTATCTTCTATCAACGAAGAACTCATTGCCGACTTCACCACCTTCAGCGAAGTGATCATTGGTATTCGCAATGTGCGAAAAGAAAACAATATCCCGAATAAAGAGTCTGTGGTGTTGCATATAAACAACAGCGGAAAGAACAGCCCCAATTTCGATCCTGCCGTTCAGCATCTTGGAAACGTATCGTCCATCAATTATGTGACAGATAAAGTTTCAGGTTCCTTTATGTTTATTGTAAACCAATCCGAATACTTTATTCCATTTACTGAAAATGTAGACGTAGAAGGCGAAAAGAAAAAGATCAACGAAGAGATAGATTATACCCGCGGATTTCTCAAATCAGTTGAATCAAAACTCAACAATGAGAAATTCGTGAACAACGCTCCCGCAGCCGTTTTAGAAGGCGAACGCAAAAAACAAAACGATGCACTTTCTAAAATAAAAATGCTCGAGGAAAAACTTACTTCATTGAATTAAAGAACAATATTCAGCGATTCAAGGTTACTCAATAAAATAAATACAACATGGCCGAAATAACACACAAAGGCAATCCAGTACATACTGCCGGAAACTTGCCCGCAGCAGGAAGTCCTGCACCAGACTTCAGACTTACCAAAGCTGATCTTTCTGATGTAAGAATTTCAGATTTGAAAGGAAAAAAAGTAGTACTCAATATTTTTCCCAGCATAGATACTGGCGTTTGCGCGGCATCTGCCCGGAAGTTCAATCAACTTGCCTCTTCACTTGAAAACACCATCGTATTGAACGTATCTAAAGACCTTCCTTTTGCCCACAAGAGATTTTGTGCCGCAGAAGGTCTGGAGAATGTTCATGGCGCTTCAGAGTACAAGGACAATTCCTTCTCAGAAGCCTATGGAGTTGATATGAAAGATGGCGCTTTAGCTGGCTTGATGAGCCGCGCAGTTGTGGTAGTAGATGAAAACGGAATAGTCACTTACAACCAGCAGGTGGCCGACATAGGTCTTGAGCCAGATTATGATGCTGCGATAGCGGCGCTTAAATAATTTTTTTTCAAAAAAGTAAAGCCTTCATCATGATCCTAAAAGGATCAAACATTGAATAACCCTCAGTTGAAATCCAACGGATCGAAACTGGGGGTTAATAGAACGTAGGAATTCATTTGGCAATTCAGATTTCAACATTCTGACAGTTGATGGTCAAAGAGCTGTAACCTTAACCGATTTCTATTCCAAAAATGCTTTCAAATTGTGCATTGGAAGCAAGGTTTTCGCGTTTTTGTCCGGCCTAGTGCGCGCGGCCTAGCGGGTAGTAAAGGCTGTAGCTCCAAGCGGGTTCATTGTAATAGTATTGTTTGGTATTTTTCGCAGCCACAATTCTGCCCGGCTTATCGCAGTGGAAAGATTTAAAGAACAGTAATGCTTTGAAGCACATATGGCCTATATTTGGAACAACAATTGTTTTTTACCAAAGAAGGTATAAGACGAATTTTAATTATTGATGATACGTACTATAGTCATACCCAAAAACACAGATCTGCATGTTTCCATTCCCGAGGAGTATATCGGAAAACAAATAGAGGTGCTTGTTTATAAAACTGACGAAATCAATTCGACCAGTAACAATCTTGAAGAGATACGTTCACTTCGTGGAAAATTGAATCTTACAGCAGCTGAACAGGCAGATTTACAAAAGCATTTGAATGAAATACGAAATGAATGGAACAAGGATATTTGATTGATACAAATGTTATCATAGATTATTTGGGCAATAAATTACCTTCCAAAAATTTGGAATTTCTTGACACAAGTAAACTTAGGATTTCAATAATTTCGAAGATTGAAGTTCTATCTTGGCGAAAAGCCACCGGGGAATATACCAACATTGTAACAAGGTTCATTGAACTTACGGAAACTTTGAATTTGGACGAATTTGTAACCAATAAAACGATTGAGATTCGTAAAGAGTACTCTATTAAATTGCCAGATGCAATTATTGCCGCATCTTGTTTGGCTTATGGGTATGGACTCATTACACATAATATTTCAGATTTTAACAAAATTGAAGGACTCAAAGTAATTGATTCGTATAAAGATTTTGATTTTTAATCCAATCTGGTTTCAATTCTCTTTCGCCGTCTATCCATCTTTTGTTGAAAAATAGCGAATTTCAATGAAAACTAAAAACTCCTACTGCCCCAAGCTCATGGTGCTTTTCGGCTAAAAATTCTCAATGAAACAATCCTAAAACCAATCCCTCCTTCCACCATCCGCTGCTGGAAATCCATTGACTATAACACCCAATTTGACTTTGATGCAGTTGAGGACTATTTCTACAAGCACGAGGACATCCGCGAAGTATATACCCCACTGCTGGTCTTTTGATTCACGCGATTTCTTTGCAGGTAGGCAAAAGCACATCGGAAAGCGGAGAGCGCCATTTGAAAAGTTAGATTCCTTTTTTGAAGAACGAACAGATGATTTTCCCGAGTGTTTTTACCCAAGAAAATCATCTGGTTTTAAGTCGTTTATTTGGATTCGACTTCGAATATCCGAATAGTTTTATGGTGTTACAAGCGGAGAGCCCCATCTAATACCAATTCTAAATATAATTTAATCCAAAAGGTAAATTATTTTATGAATTGGTTATGCCGCCACTAAAAATAAATAGTACTATTAGGCATAGCCGAAACCTGCCTTTGCCGGCAGGCAGGTTGGACCATATTATTTTTGTGAGCGGTATTATCGCTCACATCATCTTCTACTCCCCAACTTTTATGGTTGACACGATACCTTCCGATTAATTATTTTTTTACATGCTCAGAATTTTAAATTCTGTGCGTCGATTTTGTTCATGGGTTTTGTCGTCGCATTCGACACCATTCTTACAATGATTGAGCAGCTCTGCTTCACCATATCCTTTGGCCACTAATCGCGATTTATTTATTCCTTTTGATATGATGTATTGCACTGCGCTTTTTGCTCTATTGTCTGATAATTTAGCGTTGTATTCATCTTTTCCCCTCGCATCCGTGTGCGACCTTAGTTCAATGGTCATACCAGGGTATTTGTTTAGTACTGCTATCACCATATCCAATTCTATTGCAGCGTCAGGACGAATGTTGTATTTATTATAATCGTAATAGATGTTTTCAATCTTGATAATGTCTCCTTTACATAGTAAGGGCATGTCCATTGTGATGGTTTTACTCGATGTAATATTATTGGTGTTAAATGGATCCTTCACTTCTCCACAATCCTTTTTGGATGTTCCGACTTCGAATTGCTGATTTGGAGCGATATTCACGAATTTATAATTACCATTTGCATCGGTCATTGTGGATAGTTGTTCCCCGGTTGTCTTATTGATTAACGTCACCGTTTGTGATGTTACAGGTGACTTATCGTCCTGATTAAATACCCGCCCTGCCACATTGATGACTAATTCAGGTTTCTTTTTCATTGGCACCTTTACCTCAGTTCCAGTGGCCGCGGCGGCAACAATCTGAGAACTCGTAAGTCCCATCTCGTTATCAGTATAATCGCTCTTCCTTGCTTTGAATTCGTAATTACTGGTTGGGTTCAAACACATTTTGAATTTACCCGTTTCATCCGTCGCTACCTTGTTCGTCTCTTTGCCGTTCTCAAACACTACCACCTCGGCCTGTTTCAGAGGTGCTCCATTTGAATCATCTACAATGACCACATCAGCATTGGTGCATTGTTTCATGAAGTAATAGATGTCATCATTTTTACCCTGTCCCTTTCTATTACTTGTAAAATATCCGGCTTTACCATCGGGAAAAGTTGCAATACCAAAGTCATCATCAGGTGAATTTAAGGGTGAGCCCAAATTTTTTGCCTCACCAGATTTGTCTGCAACGAATATATCGAGTCCGCCCAATCCATCATGGCCATTGGAGGCAAAGTACAAGGTTCCTGAAACGTTGACATGCGGAAATATCTCATTGCCTTTGGTATTGATCGCAGCTCCCAAATTTACCGGTGCATCCCAGGAAGTTCCATTAAAATTACATTTCCAAATATCCATTCCTCCCATGCCTCCGGGCATATCAGATGCAAAATAAAGCGTCATTCCATCGGCACTTATAGCCGGATGTGCACATGAATAGTTGTCACTATTATATTGAAATGGAATATCGGTACCCCATTTATCTGTTGACCAAAGAGAATAGAATATTTTAAGTCTGATTTGGCCAGTGGCATCTTTGTGAACCTTTCCCTTTTCAATATTATTCCGTGTCCAAAACATTTGTGTACCCGAACTACTAAAGCAGACTGGCCCATCGTTGAATTTACTTTTTACTTCATTTCCAAAGGCTGTTACTCCGCCAAAATTCTCATTTGTTCCTTTTGCCTGATACAAAGTGAAGAATCCCTCACCTGTCCATGAATGGTTGTTTTTAACCCAGGAAGTTACAGCTCTGTTGCTTGTAAATACCACTCCTCCATTATAAATGGCCGGACTGAAGTCAGTACTATTAGAATTCAAATTGGTTTTTTTCACCGTGAAAATTCCTTCGGTGGTTTTCATTCCACTTATATTTTCTAATCCCTTTTTTAGATTTGCTACTCTGGGATCATCTGGTGCAGCGACAGCAAACTTATTCAAGGCTACTTTTGCCTCCTCATACTTCTCATTCTCCATAAGTGTTTGAGTGTAGTTGAAGATCTGTTCCGGAGTGGCGTTTCCACTTGCGACTAAATTCTTATAGGCCTCTTCCGCTTTGATTTTATTATTAGTAAGACGGTAGCACTCTGCAATTTTACCCCAGACAACAACGTTTCCAGAGTCCTTTCTAAGGGCACGCTCGTATTTCACACTGGCCGTTTCATAGGCCAATCGATCATAAAACTTGTTACCAGCTTTAATCTGTGAAAATATGTTAGAGCAAACCATTATGGCTGCTAATATCATTACTAAATACTTCTTCATAGGTTCAAAAAATTACTGTAGAAATCGTCACGAGGGTATTAAAAATAACGCGGTGAAACAATTTTGTTTTTATCGAAACTGAAATCAAAACCCAACATTATTTCATGAGAACCGCCTACGGCGTCGCGTATTGTTTTAGTTGAATAATCGTATGCATATCCCAATCGCAATTGTTGCGTTAATTGAGCACCCAACAAAAGCGAGACGGAGGATTTTGTGCGATAAGCCAGACCTGCCCATACCACATCGTTGAACAATGCATTGCAACTAAGATCCAATTGCACTGGTGCACCACTAACGGCCTTCATCATTGCAGAAGGTCGCAATTTTACACCTGGTGACAATGTCTGAACAAGTCCTGCCGTAACAAAATAATGCCAATCTTTCATGTTCAATTTGTTTTGCACTTTGGCAGTTCCACTGGTAACATCCAATCTGTTTTGTACCATACGAGGAATAGACAGTCCCAGATACCAATCAGGAGTTTGATAGTAGGTTCCAAAACCAAAATTTGGAGCCATTCGACGTCCTGTATTAATTTGAAATTGATTGTCGGCAAGGAGATTTAAATCCGTGAGATTTTCTCTCAAACTAACCATTCCCAATTGCAATCCAAACGACAAAGTATTCCGATCCATTGGAATTCTATATGCGCCATTCAAATTAACACCCGTTCTTTTACTCACTCCAATTGCTTCATTCAAAACAGTTAGACCAACTCCCAACTTCTTGTTCATAGCAGGTGCATGGGCACTCAAGGTTTGTGTTGAGGGTGCTCCTGACAATCCAACCCATTGCTCTCTGATAAGGGCAGTTGTTGAAATCTGATCACGCGATCCTGCATAGGCGGGATTGATATTTAATTCATTGAACATATATTGTGTGAACATCGGGTCGAATTGCGCAAAATTCGATTTTGAAATTAAGAGAACCAGAACAATCCAGCAAACTTTAATGAGGTGTTTATTCTTCATATAATCGTCTTGAGTCATAAAGTATTTATATTCTATTTCAGCTCATATTTGATAACTACGAAGCCGGACAACTTATCCTCGTCACCATTCCTATCCTTGTCAAGAATATAGAAATATGTTCCTTCTGTAACTTTTGATCCAGCTCCGGCTTGTGTTGTTCCGTCCCATGCTGCGCTATTGTCGTAACCATCCTTTTGGTAAACAATATTTCCCCACCTATTAAAGATGATTAAATTATTATTTGGATAATTTTCAATATTTGTAATTACAAAAGTGTCACCAACGTTATCATTATCGGGGGAGAAACCCGATGGTATAGTAAGAATTGTATTGTCAGGACCATTCACATCATAGACTAATATTGTAACAATCGCCGTTCCGCAATTACCATTTCCATCACAGGCTTCATATACAAAGCTATCTGTTCCTACAAAACCATCATCCGGAATATAAGTAAAAGTTCCATCATCATTCATCACAACAGTGCCATTACCAGGGCTACTGGTCACAACATAAGTATAACCTTCTGTATCTCCATCATTGGCGGCAGCATTACCAGAAACTGATGTGTTTTCAGCCGTAGTGTAGTCGTCATTGTTGAGATTCAACGAATCAATAACTGAGCTGATAGTTATTGTCACCGTCACTGTATCACGGAGATTAGCCGGATCGCATACTATATAAGTAAAACTATCTGTTCCAAAGAAGTCACCGTCTGGTAAATAGGTGAATGTACCATCAGAAAGCAACACCAATGTTCCATCGGTTACATCGGCATCCAATGAGTAGGATAAGTTGTCGCCGTCTACATCGTTATCATTATCACCAACATCTCCTGTTAGCACATTATCCTCATCGGTAGTATAATAATCATCAATTCCTATTGGAGGATCATTGGTCGGATTAACATTGATGAATACAGTAGATGTATCACAATTTCCATCATCGTCACATGCTATATAATCAAAACTATCCGATCCGTTATAATTGGAACCCGGTACATAGGTGAATGTGCCATCGTTCTCGAATACAAGAGTTCCATTATCCGGACCTGTTGTGGTAATCCAGGTGAATGTCAAATCATCGCCGTCCAAATCACTGTCATTGAGGCCGGCATCAGAAACTAATGTTCCATCTTCGTTCACCACAAAATTGTCGTCTGTTGTGACCGGAGTGGTGCTCATTGGATTGACATTAATGGTAGCGGTTGCTGTATCGCAATCTCCTTCATTATCACAAATGATATAATCAAACGAATCAACTCCGGCGAAACCATTATCTGGTATATAACTGAAAGTACCGTCTGAGTTTAATACCAGGGTTCCATTGCTTACATCTGTTAACAATGTCCAGTTAAGATTCGAACCGTCTATATCATTGTCATTGTCACTAACATCACCAGATAATTCTGTGTTTTCGCCAGTTGTGTAATCATCATCTTCTGCAATGGGTGAGTCATTGATTGGATCTATGATCAATGTTACGGTTGCGGTATCACAACCTGCGTTATCATCACAGACAATATAAGTAAAACTATCTGTTCCATAGTAATCTGGAGATGGAGTATATGTGAATGCACCATCGTCATTGATTACCACAGTTCCATTGGATGGATTTTCATCCATTGTATAGGTCAAATTATCATTTTCGATGTCACTATCATTCAAACTCAAATCTGATTCAATTACGTCATCTTCCTCGCCAAAGAATTCATCATCCTCTGCTACCGGATTGTCATTGACAAAATTGATAGTGATAATAATCATAGCCTCGTCACAGCCACCATTACCATCGCAGGCAGCATATATTATAGTATCGTTACCAAAATAATCAGCATCCGGAGTATAAACAAAATCGCCATTGGGATCCATGGTGATTACCCCATGGTCCGGTCCATTCGTCACAGTGAAATCAAGATCATCCGAATCGGGATCTGAATCATTGCCAGCAAATGAATCTTCAAGAGTGGTATCTTCATCCATACTATATACATCATCTTGTGCAACAGGTTCTTCATTGGTAATGAATACCGTGATAAAGACGGTTGCCTGATCACAAGTTCCTTCTTCGTCGCAGGCCAGATAAGTGAATGAGTCATCGCCTGTAAATCCGGTATCTGGTGTATAATCGAAAGTACCGTCAGGATTAAAGACAAGTGTTCCATTTGATGTCGTAGTTATAAGTACAAATGACAGGTCACCTCCGTCGGGGTCTGAATCATTGTTGAACACGTCACCGGATATTGTATTATCCATTTCAACACTATAGAAATCATTTTCTACTATTGGCAGATCGTTAACGGCGATTACAAAAATGGTCAATGAACTCTCATCGCAAACATTATTGTTGTCGCAAGCCTCATAAACAATAACCTCCTCTCCATAGAAATTGTCATCTGGAATATAGGTAAATGTTCCATCTGGATTCATTGTCAGCGTTCCGTTTGTTGGGCCCGAAACAATCGTATATGTCAGATCATTTACATCTGCAACGGTACCACCCAGCGGAGTGTCTTCGTATGTTACTTCCTCATCATTGAGGTCGCATAGAGGAGATTCAAAGGTGATGTTTGGATCACAAGGATTGTTCGGGACTGAGATTTCCGATGCAATCAATACAGTCGATACATCATCTATTCCCAAAACCTCTTCACCATCTGTCAAACCATCCTGATCTGAATCAGCGTCCAAAGGATTGGTCTCATCTCCTGTATTTGACAGACCATCAGCACCAAGAACTTCTGCCCCATTGGTAAGTCCGTCATTGTCGCAATCGCCCGTTGGAATGGCGGGATTCGGATCACAAGGATCTATTGGATTTGTGTTATTGAACACTTCTATACCATCTAAAATGCCATCACCATCTGTATCAGGATTGTTGTTGTCTGTTCCAGCCAAAATTTCTCCGGCATTGTCCAGTCCGTCGTCATCACAATCGTTGGTCAAAAGCGCATTGGTATCCGGGTCGCATGAATCATTTGGATTGGATACTCCATTCGGAACACTGGTTGTATTTGTATCATCAATTCCCAAAACCTCCTCTCCATCATTGAATCCATCGCCATCA
>JANNEQ010000228.1:0-72870 GCA_031378885.1 Flavobacteriales bacterium | reverse complement strand
ATTATTAGAAAAATGGCGCTTAATTTTATTAGAACGAATAAAAAAAATTCCAAATTAAGTATACGAAGAGCCAGGCTGTCTGCTGGATGGGACAATCAATATTTAGATAATCTGCTCAAATTCTGATGCGGTAGCCCTGACGAATGGACCCCGTATCGCGTATTGGGGTCGATTTTTCATATGATTCTTATTTCTGGTACCATATCAATGGAAAAAATTATTTTGTCTACAATTCTGCTCCGGGAGAGTTCGTAAACGGCATCATGGTTTCGATGGTCGATAGCCAGGGTCATGTGGTACATGAAAAATTGAGAGGAGGCATATTGGTCGTATGTCCTTCTTTAGCGTGTGTATTGCCTGATAGCAAGATGTTCTTGTGTTTTTCGCTGGGAAATATTTTTAATTGCGGTGTTTTAGGTTTGAAGGAATAAGGTCTTGCGAATAGTTCGATACTATTTTATTCTGGGCTCTTGTATTTATGCTAAAACTATTGGACCTTCTGTTCGCGTTGAAGTGTCTGCAATAGCATATGGCGCTATTCGGTGATCAAGTTTTCCAAGATTGGTTTTTTGTGTTATTTTTACTCCTCATTTCAACTCAATATGAAAATCTCTACACTCCTGTTGTTTCTATTGTGTATCGCTCCCAAACCAGCAAGCGCACAATCCAACACCCCTGCCTTCAATATCCAATACGGCTCAGAAGGCAAACGAAAGAATGAAGAGGAATTAAATTTTATGGGTAAGCTCAGCGATGGGGCCGTGTTCTACAAAAGGCACAAGGAAAAGGTGAGCCTGGAAAGAATGAATGCCAGAGCTATTCTTGTAAAATCGCGGCCATTGGATAACGTAAAGTACAGGGGCATGAAAAAACTTTTGGACGATGGATTTGTACTCAACGACAGACTCTATCTGAAATTCACCGCTTACAACAAAGAAAAACAACTGGCCTTCCATTTTATCGATGAATACGATCCCGATAAACTAATCTGGCTGGCCACCAAAAGCCTTGACACCAGTAAAATCTCAGGATTGAAAGATAGCTATTGGTTCGGAGGGCAATATACACGCGCACTTTCTGAAGCTACTGAACAGGGCTTGAGCCTTTCGAACGACAAAAATTGCATCGTCCAATATTCCAGTTCCATTGAATATGACATGGCCTCTCAGGAGAACATCAGGCTCCAGGTTTTCGATAATAACCTGAAATCAATCTGGATGAGATCGGTTGTTCTGCCTTACAACAGCCACACATTTCAGATGGCCAAGGTTATTGTCGATGAAAATGCGAACGCACATATTCTTGCACGGGAATTTTTTGCAGAAGGAGACGAGAGAATTCACGGACAAATCAATTTTAAATATTATGTGATTTCCTTTTCTGAATACGGTAAAAAGATGAAAGTTCACCATGTGGAACTCAACGGCAATTGGGCTACTGATGTGGATATAGCCGTCAATTTTGAAGGAGATTTAATAGTCTCCGGTCTTTACACTTCGCAGCTTAAAAAGTCTGTGGAGGGTTTGTTCTCGATGAAATTCTCCCCCGGTGGTGATCAAATGGCAGATAAAGTGATTCCGTTCAATAAAGAGTTTATTGACTCAGGTGTTTTTCATGACCCCGGAATTGACGCCCCCTTTTCTGACAAAGTGAATATGCAGCACTACGATATCAACCAGATTCTTCCAATGCCTGATGGTGGCTGGCTGTTATGCGCTGAACAAATTTATATCGCAAAACGAAGAACTATCGATAGGCGAGGTGGACGTGGTTCGAAGGAATTTACCAAGGAGTCTTTTATTTGCGAGGATGTGATAATGATCAGAATGAATATCGACGGAGAAATGATATGGAAACATAAAATTGCCAAAGAACAAATTTCTCAGGTCTCTCCAACTACACTTTCTTTTGTATCCAATAAATGCAATAATTATATGTATGTATTCTTTAATACCGAAAATGACAATGGCTCTTATACCACAAGATGCGGGCGCATTTCAGACCTAGGAGAATTTCAGGAAATCACTGTCGGGGCAGTCAATGATAAGTCGATCACTTTGCTCCCGGCATACTCACAGCCGTATGACGAGTGCGAACTTTTTCTTTACTCGGCCGGAGGTGGAGAATATGAATTAAGTTTGCTTCAAATCGTTAAATAAATTCCGGATTCTTTTTGATTGGGTATGAGATATTTTGTCATTGCCTTTTTATTTCTTTTGTACTCCGCTGGCAATGCCTTTTCTCAGGCCGATTCTGGTTTGTTTCAAATGGAATGGGGTAAAGAATATAAGAAAAGTGAATTCAAAAATTACCAAAGAGTTGGAGGGACAAAAGGAGAATTTATTTTTTTAAGAAAGGCCAAAAACGTACACTTCTTCGAAAGGATGGCGCCCGATGGAACCAAATTACAATCGGAAATCATTACCTGCCGGAAATTTAGAAAATTCTACAAAAAAATTGAAGGGGCTTATGTGGAGGACAATTTTATTCTAATGCATTCTTATGTTTTTGATTCGCACAACAATAAGGTATTTACCATTGTCGATTTATTTGATTCGAAAACATTTGCTTTTATTAAAAATATCAGCGTGGATTCTGTTCGCGCGTCCTCAGATAAGGTTGACATGCGTTTTACAGAATATCCTCGTGCTTTAATGAATGTTACATCAGCTGATGCGTATACCAACGAAAGGGGCGAAAAGAAAATTGGTGTAGTAGTTTTTCAATGCCGGTTAAAAGAGTTCGTCCCTGCGAAACGTCTGAATATAATCAGATACAATCCTATTGTGGTGAGGTATTACGACGCCAACTGGAATTTGGAAAAGGAGGTGGATCTTCGCAAGATTCTTGATTATAAATTAAGTGATGAAGTGATCAACTGTGTCCTCGATTCATTTGGAAATGCCTGGTGCAACTATAAAAAATACCTCGAAGATAAAGTTCCGCGCTGGCCTTCTGTCAAGCCATACCAACTTGGCCTGGTTTCTATTAAAAATGATGGCAAATCGATAGATAATGTTCTCACTGATTTCAATTCAGATTTGGTTACACAATCTGTTGAGTTCGTTACAAGGGAAAATAAATTTTTGATGTGTGGTTATTATAGCGAAAAGAACTTACAATCGGCTGAAGGGTGTTTTTCAATAAGTATTGATCTCAACTCACCACAGAAAATTATTCAAATCACCTATCCATTTTCCAAAGAATTTGTGGAAGGCCGAGGTGATGGAATTTCGATTCCGAACGGAAGTAAATCCATGGAAGGTGATAAGGGAATAGAAGAACTCAGATTGGAAATTGCCTATGAGTTAAAAGATGAAGTCCTTGTTGTGGTCGGTCGGCAATTGCCTTCTTTCGATGCCAAACGAGAGGAATTTATTGTAACAAAATTCAATTCTGATGGAGAACTTATCTGGAATAAAAAAATGCCGGTAAAATTTGACTCACAGAAGTTTGAAATGGATTATGCGTGTGCATTCAACCAATGCGGCGAATCAATGATCCTGATCTACAATACTTACCCGGTACAAGACGGTAATGCTTTAATCGGTTATTCAATTAATCCGGATGGAACCGGCCAAAATGAAATTATTCAGTTGAGTGCGAAAAATGAAATGACAATTCCGCTTTATTGGTCCACTTGGCTCTCTGACTGCAGTCGTGCTTTTGTTGCAAGAAAAAAGAAAACAGTGCAATTTGGTTTACTCAAAATGCACTGATTCCTTTTTCCTCTATTGGACAATAATTTATTTGGCCCGCATTTTATTTCCTTTGGCATCGTGCGTCACTTCGGCTAGTCCCAGTGCTTCCATCAATGGTGGAATATACATACCGAATCTTCCGCGCAATCCTTTTTTCAAGCCATACCAGCCTCCTGCAGGATTTTTCTCCGACCTTCCCCAGGCTTCTACAGTGCCTTCTTTGGCAGGCTTTTGTTCGTCGGCACTGCCAAGTTCCATCCAGTCGCCATGCTTTTTTAGCATAGCGTGTAAGTCGTTCAGGCAATCCATATTGTACAGCAGAACAGTTTTACCTACTGTGCAAACCAATACTTCTCTACCATCTTTGTCTTCTACATGCATTGTATATTCCGAAGTAAGTGGTGGGGTTTTTAATACCAACGGTTTTTCTTTTGTACCAATTTTATTTTTCATTTGATATTTTATTTGTGTTAAAAAATTTCTTTTGAAGTTCCAACTAAATTGAGAAGTTCTTGTTTCGGTGGAGCCTCGAGCCCACTCGATTTTAATTGATCCTGAAAATTTTTGAAAGAGGGCAATTCATTTAAGAATTTCTGGTCGTCATCTGATTGGAAGAATGCTGTGTGAATAAAGGTTTTATTGTCAGCGCATAAACAAGCATGATAATTTATCCCTTCGTGATTTGCATTGCGTAACTCAGTCATTACAGTTTTTATATTGTTTTGATTTTGTTCAGCAAACTCTGCTTTAGTGGTATAGGTGACCTTAACTATTTTCATTTTGATAATATTTATAATGATCAAGTTATTTTGTACCCATAATATTTTCAGCCTCTTTCTTAAGGTCGCTCGCAAATTGCTCAAATGACTTATCAAATGGCGGAATCATTTTCGCATACATCGGAAACATCAACCCGCCAATTCTTTCATTCATACTAAAAGTAATTCCGCCTTTGGAGTTTGGTGTCAGCGTATACACTCTGCTTCCCTGTCCATCACCCCAAACGAGCCTTTTATTTACTTCAAATTCTTTTACTTTTAATTTAAAAGTTCTTTTGGCATCGAGAATTGATTTCAACAAAATCTTTTCACCCAAAGCGATCTTGCCTTCCAATGATGTCACGGTAGAGTTCCATCTTGTGTAGTCGGGTGCATTGGTCAATAATGCCCAGATAATGGATGCATCGGCTTTGATGTCGATACTGATAGAAGTCTCGCGGTGAAAGGTGGTTTTTACAGTGGTGGCTTTGCCGGCCTGTGCTGAGGTTTGCGTGGTGTTCATGATAAATAATGTGGTTAAAATTGTAATAAAATACTTCATTTTGTTTTGATTTAGCTTTTGACGGGCCAGCAAAACAAAACGATAGGATTTTGATCAAATATTTTCCATTATTTTTCTATTGTGCTCTAAATGATGGAGTTGCAGATCGGCTCCTTTTGAGTTTAGTGGGTCTACCGACTTCAAAATCTGAAGCCGAAGGTCCAATAAATGTTCCTTGTCGCCCTTTGAAGCTTCCCGGGCCAATTCCACTTTCATGATTTCTTCCTGGGTGTTTTGTTTGGGATTAAAAATGCCGTTCAGCTCTGAGCATTGATGGCACGTGCCTTCTTTGTTGATCAATGCACAACGGCCGTCATAAATATCTATCATTTTCGATCGCCCTGTATGAAGATAGTATTTCACCATGGCCTCCGTAGTATCCAGAATGGACGCTACTTCCGACACCTTGAACTCATATACTTCTTTCAGATAGATACAAAGTTGTTGCTCAAGTGGTAGTGATTTTGAAATACAGGTAAAGCAGAATGTAATGTGTTCTTTCACTTCAAATTGACCTTGCGCAGAAGTGGATTGGATCTTCATTACTTCAGGAAAATAACTGGGATTGGCCAGCGCTTTTGCTTTGCAAATGTCTGTCACATCGGCTGTCCAGCGCTTTTGGGCTCTTAAATTGTCTTTGGCCATGTTGGAGGCAATGGTGAAGAGCCAGGTTTTCAAACTGGATTCTCCTCTGAATGACTCCAGTTTTTCCAGAGCTTTTATATAAGTGTCCTGAACAATGTCTTCGGCGTCTTCCAAACTGGCTGTAATTCTGAGGATGTAAGATTTAAGCGGGCCGGTTACACTTTGAAATTCCTGATTGAATAGTTCTGCGGTCAAACTCATGGTAGTAGTTTTAGTAGAGGTTTTTTGATTGTGTTTAAGCCTGCCGGATTGCACAGGGTTAATTTGATTTAGGGCTGAAATATAGAGTAGTAAGGTGAACTCTAAGTTAAGTGGCCATTTTTCTGGTCAATCGGGTTTAAGAGAAATTTTGGCTGAAAAAGGTTGGACTTGTCTGGCCTGAATTTTTATTGAGTAGGGTAGGTGCCAATCACCCATTTCATGTCTGGAGCTGCAAGATTAAATAGGCTTGGTATTCTGGATTCTTTTTTAAAGCGGATCTTTTTAGGGTGATATTTTGTTGGCAGGGATGGTGTGGGCAATTTTCCACCTACTCAAATCTTGCCCACAAAATTTGCCGCAGGATTTTGTGGGCAGAAATTTTGTGGGCAAATTTCTGCCCACACAATAGCGCTTGAATTAAATTTGGGCTTTAATCACGAATATTCAATTGCTGATTAAGAAAGTCCGGGATTGGATCGACATTTAAATGATCTGAATGGCAAATGGAACACGCGGGCAGTTATTTACAAAGAGCTATTATTTCTTCAAATTCAGCAGCCACAATTTTATGGCCTGCCATCGGTTCGCGTGATGCTATCGCAAACAATGCAATGGATGGAATACTTGCAAATGAGAAGGCAAATATGTTTCCGATAGCGATGGAAGCACCAACAGCGAAGAGCAGGAAAACTGCGCCTATTATGACATAGAAAATTTGGATATTCTGATATTCAGCGGTGAGTTCAATGCTGTTGGCTTCACCTTTTTTCGTCCGTAGTAAAAATTTTCTCTGGTATTGATCGCCACGACCGCTTTTGTATTTTCGGACGAACACCAATAAAGACTCACTCTCAAAAGTGATGGCATACCTTTTTGAATTATTCTGGTATTTTCCTGACAGTGATTTAATCAAGACTTTTAACTCCGCCAATGTCCGCCTGGTTTTAATGGTTTTGGTAAGGGTATTCATTTTTTGGTGCTGAAATGTCCAAGTGATTTTTTTATGAATTGTAGTATAAGTGAGACACCAAAGACTCAATTCAGGAGCAGCATTCAATTTTTTTTTACCACCCCAATCTCAGCAAATCTTCGGTATAAAACCAATCACCCATGGGACTTTTAACCCTTATTCCATTCGCCAGATAATCCGCGTTCCAATAGTAATCGTTGATTCCCCAGGGCAAAATATCATAGGCATAAATTGCCTCATAATTAAGGCGCTCTACTTTTATTACTTTACTTCCCTGAATTTTCTGGCCAACTTTAATTGTAGTGAAATTTGAATTGGATTTATCACTGCCGAAATTGTTGTAATCTCTGTTGAAGTGGCCTGTACCACCGGTCAGTTTGCGGCCATCGGCCAATTCTATCCGAATCATTTCGCAATGCGGTGATACCAGTGCTTTATTCAAAATTCGTATGGGCACTATAGCTTTATTCCCTTCTCTATTCACAGCATAGATGGAGTCTTCCGGACTTAGATTTGAAATTGGAATTTCTCCACGGGGAGTGGAAATAAGTGTTTCCGCTGAAAGGAAATCGCAAATGCTCTGTGTTCCCCGAAATGTATTCCCGTTTTTTTCGGTGTACAAAAAAGTGCCATCTCCTAATGAGTAGTATCCCTGAGGTATATCTTCTGCACTCTTTTCAGACAAACAGACCAACAATACGGGCCATGTATATACGTCGTCAACTTTGAAATTTTCTGAATTGTATCCAAAGGTTAAGGTGGTTTCACCCTTCAATTGAGCCCAACAGGCGTTCAGATAACAACGATGGCTTTCTCCTGTTACAATGTAATAATCAGTGGTGCTGCAGGTTGGAGTGTTATCAGCACCAGTCCGCTGAAATTGTTGGGCTGTCATGACCTGCGAATGGAACAGAAAAGAAAGTATAATAGTGAAGATATGTTGGGTGGAAATTTTCATTGTGTTCTTAATCGGGTTTTGGGATTTCTTCAATTGTAAAACTAACCGGAAAAGAAACTCTAAACCGAACTGGTTTATTATTTTGCATCGCAGGTTTTTCGTACCGAAGGAGCTTGCATACTCTTAGTGCTTCTTTGTCCAATCGCTTTCCATTCTCAATACCCCTGAGTATTTGGTGCTCAGAGGTACTGCCATCTTTCTCGACTACAAAACCTATTAAAACAATCCCCTGTATTCTTGTAAATAATTCGTGCTTCGGATATTTTAGATTTTGACGCATAAACACCACCAAAGCCTCTTGACCTCCCTTGTAAGATGGCATTTGTGGATCAAATGTTTCTATCGGGATGGCATTATTTTTTAAGTTGGATTGAGTTGTATCTGTATCTGCCGGAGCGGGTGCAGTAGTTTGTGCCAAGGTACTTGGCTGTGAAAAAATAATGAGAAGTATGATGAACAAATATTTCACCTGGGCTTAATTATTTTATTGACTTGCGCGCATTATATTGTTATCATTCATCAGATTTAAGCTAGTCGAGAGCAAATCTAATGGGTAAGGTAAAGAGAGTCCGCACAGGTGCATTGTTTTGCATACCGGGTTTTTCGAATTGAATAAGTTTGGCCACTCTTATCGCTTCTTTTCCCAATCCGGGTCCGCCATTAACTCCACGAAGAATCTTATGCGCGGAAGTGGTTCCGTCTTTTTCCACCACAAACTGAACGTACACCACTCCTTCAATTTCATTTTCCATCTCATCAAACGGATAGATGATATTTTTGCTGATGAAGGCGTATAATGCCGCATCGCCACCTTTGTAAACTGCCATTTCTGCAACAAACTCCATTATACTATTATTTCCGATCGCTTCATGTGCTCTAGTGGTATCAACGTCAGGTGGAGGTGGCTGTGGAGCTTCAGTCTGTGCACTGGCAAACAGTATAGAAAGTAATGCGAAATGGGTACAGAAAAGGTACTTAAGTACGCTATTTTTATAGCACTTCATTAAAGGAAAAAGGATCATTGGTTGGAATATTTAAGCTGAACAATTATTCTTTTATCAATCTCCCTTTCGAATAACCATTACTGCCATTCTTAACTTCATACACATAGATTCCTTTTTCAAGATTGCTAATGTCCAGATTGACGGAGTTGATAAAATTATATTGCAAAATTTTTCTTGATGAAAGATCATATAAAGTTACTTCCGACAAACCTCCCAATGTGGAGTTTATGGTAACCCGATCGGAAGATGGATTGGGGAAAAAGCTAACAAAGTCCGTTGCACTGGAAGAACTAATATTGGTGGCCAATGATACGGTTACGTCATCAATGTAGTAATATGAGTTATTATAATTTCCTTCAACTGTTATTGTGCTGGTGGAGCTGTTGTCCGAGAAATTTCCAATAGTTATGTACCCAAAATTGGATTCAGCAATAAAAGTTCCCGAAATTTTTACCCAACCGGTTTCGTCGGTAATGACTTCTGAATCGAGGATTTGCGGTACAACGTTGAATTGGCTGCACACTGAAGAACTTATGGGTTCTGTTGAAAAGTACATTCCCATATTATTAGTTGCGGTTATGGTGTAATCGCCGAGTGAGATATACATCTCGGCATAATACAATTCCCCAACATTTAAGGTCGATGAAAGTTGAACCTGAACATACTCCCTGTAGTCAGGCAAAAAGCCACAGCCGGATCCGAATGTTGATATTCCAACCATATAATCACCGGTTCTGGGTGCCTGATTTCCTTTTGCATCTGAATGTGTAGAATAACAAGAAGCATAACAAGTTTCATCTACTAATGCACTAAAAACATCAGGCGAACCGCCGGAAGGCATAACCCAGTTTTGCATGATGCTGCTAAAGTCATCGCTGTTTACCATCCACGAACAGGGTGAATCAAGATGGTCTTCAAAGCTTGTGTTGGGAACCAGGTTTTGCGCTGCAGCCGATAGCGTAACCATGCCGGCGATAAGGAATGTGGTAAAGTGTTTCATCAGCGGAAATAATTTGCGGAGAATAAATTAGTAATATTTTTTTGTTCCTTGTCAGTGTTTTAACAAACTCTGGGAAGAAGAGTAAAAGTAATCAAAAAGAGAGCTTTTGCAAGAAATTTCGGAGTCTTTTTGAATCATGATTTTAATCAAAGGTTAACTTGAAAATAATACCCTGCGATTCAATTCTTAACCATTCCGCACCCCGACTGTCCGTTGTCCAGAATATAATTCTGAGAAAATCTGTCTCACGTGAAATATAATACTCCAGATATTGGTTGTGAACCTGGGTGGCTTTATTCTGTAGCGAGTAGGAGAGGATTTCAAAACTATGTGAGCCAACTATGGCTGTGGTATCGCTATAGTTTTCTACCATAAGCCTCTGTCGAAGATCAAGTTTTATTTTCCCCAGATCATCTGACATGGACGTGCTTTTATAGAGCATTCCGAGCGAGGTGCCATAGGGCTCAAGTGTAGTGTGACCCGAATAGAGCAACTTGTTTTTGGAGTTGATTTTACAAAGGGATTGGAGAAACAATCGATCAGCATTGAGCGTATTGCCGGGCTTTAACGAATGAAACCAATAGTCGCCGTAATAATCAATCGAAAATCTTTCGGCTTTGTTTTCCACTTTCTGTAAGCCTTCCATATTTTTTATCTCAGTTCCGCGAGATTGTTTAATGGAGTGGCAAGAACCCAACAGGAGCGAAAGTATAAGCAACACCCCCAAATACCCACCAGATTTTTCAAGGTGCATTGGATCAGAATACGAATCACTCTTAAACTCTGAATCTGTCTGCATGGTATTTGTTAATTCAAATAATGAATAACTTAGTGAACTGCCTTTATTTTCAGTACTGTGCTCTCTGTCACATACTTTTCACCAAAAGTCTTTACCACTATAAAATACCACTTTTTTTCTGGAATATCGACAACAAAAAAATCATTTACCTGGTGAGATTTGATGGCATCCTCAATTTCTTTGAGCAGTACTCCTTCCTGCGCCCACCCGAGATCGCCGTCTGTCATTCCATCCATAGAATATTCTGCCACCAGTTGATTAAAGTCAGTTCCGTTTTCGAATCTGTTTTCTACCACAACTCTTATACTATCCATGGAAAAAG
This sequence comes from Flavobacteriales bacterium, assembly GCA_031378885.1. Taxonomy (GTDB): domain Bacteria; phylum Bacteroidota; class Bacteroidia; order Flavobacteriales_D; family Sanyastnellaceae; genus JANNEQ01. The sequence continues at coordinate 61,950 of JANNEQ010000228.1, read as the reverse complement.
CAGAAAGTTTGTTGCCATCAAGAAATATATAACTCGATCTCAACCGCAATTGCTTTTCGGTGGAGATCACTTTGTATGTATAATCATCAATGGTAATGACATCGCCCTGGGCCAGTTCTGTTAGTTTTTTCTCCTTATCTGCATCTTCATCAAGCGAATTGACAAGTATAATTTCACCTTCCGATTTGGGGTTTTGCCGGATAAAATGCTGCGCATCTGCATAAGATTTTACCACCGAAAGCTTTGATGTGGAATGTTGCCCCCACAAACAATGAAAGGCAATCAGGAAGATTATTGAAACAAGAAATTTCATCATAAATGTATATTGAGCTTATACCCTTTGGTAGCATACTATCGCCAAATATATGGATACATGGTAATTGCTCCAATGGTAAAAACCTCAAATGCGGACAAAAAAAAGACCCTCAACTAAGGGTCTTTAAATATAAAGAATGAATTAAGCTCAATTCTGATGCAGATGAACTGTACGCTCATTTCCATTGGGGCCTGTAACAATTGCAACATCATCGCAGGTGCCATCGCCGAAATTCATTTCAGCAGTTCCATTGGGCGTTTGTATCTCTACCAAACCATCTGTAATATAACCACAAATGCGGTCTATAATGAGGGGTTCGATGATGGTCCTTGTGCATACATTTCCGTTAGGTCTGGTACACGTTCCTGAGCCTGTCATAGAAAAGATATTGTCGCCACATTCCTCGGTATCATAGCCGCTAATCCAAGTCAGGGAACCATTAAATGTTCTTTGTATTGTATTGCCGTTTTTAGTAATATCCACATTCACAACTCTTGTAAATGTGGGTTGGCCATTGCCGTTCACTCCGTTGTTGGTGGTAACTCTCGTTCCGGCAATTTGCACATTGTTTACATGATAATTATCGAAAGTAACAGTACGAACAGCGCCTTCATTCATCAAGTCGTCAGTAAGGCTGATAAAGATAATTCCACTTCTGGTAATACCATTTTCATTGGTGCAGCCATCTCCAAAGTCTATTGAAATTACTTTGGGATAAGTTTCGCTGCTTTCACTTATCACTGCGCAACTGGGGAAATCCTGCTGCCAGTTGCAGCCTGTCATGCCACCACCTCCGCGAAGGGTTGGCGTATTCTCATCACTTTCAACAGTCTTCTCCACGAACGCAGAAATGGCTTCGTCCGAGGTGTTGTCTAATGTTTTGTCTTCCTTGTCTTTCTTACAAGATCCGAGCAGGATGCTGAATGCTATAATGCTCATTCCAAGAATTACTTTTGGTGTGTTCATTGTATTTATTTTTTTGAATTTGGCCTTTTGAGTGGCGTTTCTGCTGAAGGTTTAACGGCAAAGGTGTTAAAAATTATCGGATGGTGCAATTTTAATTGTGATTTCAAAAAACCGACTTCGCAATTTCCTTCGTGCTCTTGGCTTTGCCCATTGTATAATAATGCAATATCGGCGCTTCTGCCTGCATCAACTCCTTCGACTGTTGAATGCACCAATCTATACCAACTTTCCGAACGGCTTCCTCTGATTTACATTTTTCAACGGCTTGTACTAAATCATCCGGTAAATTAATATGGAAGTGATGCGGTAAAATATTTAATTGCGAACTTGCTGATAATGGCTTTAATCCTGGAATAATAGGCACATTGATTCCAATTTCACGGCATTCTTCTACAAACCTGAAGTAGGCGCGGTTGTCAAAAAACATTTGTGTGACAATATATTCGCCACCGGCATCAATTTTTGCTTTGAGGTAACGAAGATCTGATTTGCGGTTAGGCGCTTCAAAGTGTTTTTCCGGATAGCCCGCCACACCAATGCAGAAATTTGTTTTCATTACATCTTTCTGGTCCGGGTCGAGGTACTTTCCCTGATTCATATCCACCACCTGAGCAAGAAGATCAGAGGCATAGGCATGGCCATTTGTTTCGGGCTTAAATCTTCCTTCGCTTTTAATGGGGTCTCCACGCAGCACCAACACATTGTCGATGCCCACAAAATTCAAATCGATCAGGGCATCTTCCGTATCCTGTTTGCTAAAGCCACCGCAGATAATGTGTGGTATGGTGTCAACTTTATATCTGTTGCTGATGGCCGCACAAATCCCTACAGTACCAGGGCGTTTTCTGACAATTTGTTTCTCCAGTAATCCATTGCCGGCATCTTTAAAGACATATTCTTCCCGGTGGTAAGTGACGTCTACAAAGGCTGGCGAAAATTCCATCAGCTCATCCATAGTCTGGAAAATACTGTCGATGGTCTGACCTTTTAATGGCGGAAGTATTTCTATGGAAAAAAGTGTGGACTTCGATTTCTGTATGTGTTCTGTGACTTTCATCTTTATCTGAATATTCTATCTGTTTTTTTTGAATCAATAATTTAAATTTGGACTCAACCACCGCTCTGCTTCTTCAATGCTTTGTCCACGTCGCTGAGCATAATCTTTTATCTGGTCTTTCGATATTTTTCCCAGACCAAAGTATTTACTTTCCGAATGAGCAAAATAATATCCGCTCACCGCTGCCGTCGGAAACATGGCAAGGCTCTCAGTAAGTTCCAGTTCAATATTTTCATGCACCTTGAGGGCTTTCCAGATGGTTCTTTTTTCCTGGTGATCAGGACAGGCAGGATAACCCGGCGCTGGTCTTATGCCCTGGTATTTTTCGTCGATAAGCTCGTTGTAATCCAATTGCTCGTTCGATTGATAGCCCCATATTTCTTTGCGCACTTTTTGGTGCATGTATTCTGCCAATGCTTCTGCCAATCGATCGGCAAGGGCTTTAGCAAGAATGGCAGAATAATCGTCGAGATCGGCTTCGTGTATTTTTACCAATTCATCCAGACCATAACCAGTACAAACAGCAAAACAACCCACAAAATCCTTTTGCCCGGATTCCATTGGTGCAACAAAATCGGCTAAGGCCATATTGTATGCGCCTTGTGTTTTGCGCGTCTGTTGTCTCAATGTGAGAAATGAATATTGTTGCTTGTCTTCCGTGCTAAAAACAATGTCATCATTATCCGAATTGGCTTCAAATATTCCGATTACGGCCCTGGCTTCCAATTGTTTTTTGGAAACAATTTCAGTCAGCATTTTCTGCGCATCGGCGTACAGAGATTGGGCTTCTTTACCTACGATTTCATCTTCGAGTATCAGTGGAAATCTGCCGGCCAATTCCCATGTTTGAAAGAAAGGAGTCCAATCAATGAAGGGTACAATTTCTTCGAGTGGAATGGAACGAAATACCTGAACTCCTTTTTTATAGGGATTGCAGATTTTTTCCTGAGAAAAATCGGCGGGGTATTTATTTTTTCTGGCTTCTTCTATTGAAATAAAGTTTTTTGCAGACGTTTGTGCCGCATATTGCTCCCTTACCTTAATGTATTCGGTCTTGGTCTTTGCGTGGTATCCATCATGGTGTTCTTTGCTCACCAGACTTCCGGTTACAGGAACGGCACGACTGGCATCAAGCACGTGCACAACGGCCCCCGAATAAACGGGATCAATCTTTACAGCGGTGTGCACTCTTGAAGTAGTAGCGCCACCAATTAACAATGGAATTTTAAGACCCTTTCTTTCCATTTCTTTGGCTACATGAATCATTTCATCCAATGATGGAGTGATCAAACCACTAAGTCCGATGATGTCCACATTTTCTTTGATGGCTCTGTCAAGAATGGTTTCCGCTGGAACCATCACACCGAGATCTATTACGTCGTAATTGTTGCAACCCAGCACCACGGCAACAATGTTTTTTCCAATGTCGTGCACATCGCCTTTTACGGTAGCCATCAAAACTTTTCCGGCATTTTGGGCTACAGAGACTTCTCCTGCTTTGAGGTTGGCATCTTTTTCGGCTTGTAAATAAGGTTCGAGATAAGCAACAGCTTTTTTCATCACACGTGCACTTTTCACCACTTGTGGTAGAAACATTTTGCCCGATCCGAACAGGTCGCCTACAACAGACATTCCGGTCATCAAAGGTCCTTCAAATACAAATAAGGGTCGGCCATATTGCTGTCGGGCTTCTTCTGTGTCAATGTCTATAAATTCAACAATTCCTTTCACCAGTGCATGCTCTAATCGCTTCTCCACGGTTTGGTTGCGCCATTCAAGGTCTTCTTTCTTCTCTTTTTTATTACTTTCTTTATTCTTTTCTGCGTAATCAAGCAATCTTTCAGTGGCATCCTCACGGCGATTGAGCAACACATCTTCTACCAATTCCAAAAGATCTTTTGGAATTTCATCATAGACTTCCAATTGAGATGGATTCACAATGCCCATGTCCATTCCGTGGCGAATACCATGATAGAGAAACGCTGAATGCATGGCTTCCCGCACTTTATTGTTGCCCCGGAAAGAGAAGGATACATTCGAGACTCCGCCACTCACCAATGCACCGGGAAGGTTTTCCTTAATCCATTTTGTGGCTTTGAAAAAATTAACGGCATTATCTCGGTGTTCTTCAATGCCAGTGCCTACAGGGAAAATATTCGGATCGAAAATGATGTCGTTAGATTTGAATCCGACTTTTTCGGTAAGTATTTTATAAGCGCGTGCGCAAATTTCTATTCTCCTTTCAAATGTATCGGCTTGCCCTTTTTCGTCAAAAGCCATTATTATAGTTGCCGCACCATAGCGCTTCACTTTTATGGCTTTTTCAATAAATTCTTCTTCACCTTCTTTCAATGAAATAGAATTTACCACGGCTTTGCCCTGAACGCATTTCAAACCGGCCTCAATAATTTCCCACTTCGAAGAATCGATCATCACCGGTACCCTGGAAATGTCAGGTTCTGAAGCGATCAGGTGCAGAAAGCGAACCATTGTGGCCACGCCATCCAACATGGCCTCATCCATATTTACGTCGATAATCTGAGCGCCACCTTCAACCTGTTCGCGCGCAATGGCCAGGGCATCTTCGAATTTTTCCTCCTTGATTAAAGTGAGGAATTTTTTTGAGCCAGTAACATTGGTACGCTCACCAACATTAATAAAATTGGACTCTCGTGTGGCGATCAACGGCTCAAGGCCACTGAGTCTTAATTTGATCGATTGATTGTATTCTGCGTTACTCAATGTTGTATTTTCCTGTGTGTTGGTGGATTGTTATATTTAGCCTGAAAAGAATGCTCTACTCAGCAATTGCGACTTCTTTTTTGCGTGGAGTATAATGTGCCGCTATTTCAGCAATTGCTTTAATGTGTTCCGGAGTTGTGCCGCAGCAACCGCCGATTATATTTACAATTCCCCTGTCGAGGTAATCTTTTACAAGTTCTGCCATTTCTTCGGGCGTTTGATCGTAATGTCCCATTGCATTCGGCAGACCTGCATTGGGATATGCACTCACAAAACAATCTGCCTGATCTGAAAGAATTTCTACATATTGTATCAATTGTTCAGCACCCAATGCGCAATTGAATCCTATGCTGAATAATGGCGCATGCGACATTGAAATAAAGAATGCTTCGGGTGTCTGACCGGACAGCGTCCTTCCGCTGGCGTCAGTGATGGTGCCACTTACCATGATGGGCAATGATATTTTTTTCTCATCGAAAACTTCCATGATGGCATACAAAGCTGCTTTGGCATTGAGTGTATCGAAAATGGTTTCTACCAAAAGAATATCCACACCACCATCGATCAGCCCAAGTATCTGTTCTCTGTAGGCTTCCACCAATTGGTCGTAAGAAACAGCCCTGAATCCGGGGTCGTTTACGTCAGGAGAAAGCGAGGCTGTCCTGTTGGTTGGGCCAATGGCGCCGGCCACAAATCGGGGAGAGGCAGATGACGAATTATTTTTCTTCAAAAATGTATCAATGGCTTTTCGCGCGCATTGTGCCGAAGCAAAGTTCAACTCATAAGCCAATGGCTCCATTTGATAATCGGCCAGCGAAATCTTTTGTGCATTGAAGGTGTTTGTTTCGATAATATCTGCGCCAGCTTCAAGATAAAGAAGATGAATTTCTTCTATAATATCCGGACGAGTGATGCTCAGTAAGTCATTATTGCCTTTTACAAGACAAGAATGATTCTTGAATCTTTCTCCTCTGAAATCTTCTTCTTCGAGTTTGTGGCGTTGTATCATGGTGCCCATTGCTCCATCGAGAATGAGGATTTTTTTCTTCGCCAATTGTTCCAATTTCATCTTTTTATCTCTTTTAAATTGAAATAACATACAAGTTTGTTCGTGCAAAAAAACATTGCATGAACATGGACTTTAACAATAAAACAGGTGAAAATGTGAATTTGACTTGAGACATAAGTCTCGCCTCATCTCTTCCCCGCCTGATGGCTGAGGTAGGAGTTGGCACCCGGCTTTAACTGGGTTGCCAAGACTTCACAGGGCCTGATCCCTCCGTCTTTCTTGATAAAGCAGGGCAAATGTAAGTATAATTTGGTACTTGAGACAAGTTTTGGCGCGATGCATTTTGATTTCAATCTGAAATTACTGTGTTGGCTTTAGCGTTCATTGAAGGATTGAGATAAGTCGGGGCCATTTGAAAATTACCCATTGAGACAATTGTATTTTCCTTATTTTTGGGCATCCAAATTAAATTTAAATGAAGTCAGTTTACTTATCGGCCTTACTATTTGCGATTTCGCTTCATTGCGCAGCGCAAAATTTCCCGTTCAATCTGGTAGTGGGCGGTGGTCCCTATACAGCTTTGCCCTCAACCAATGATGTAATAAGCCTGAGTCAGGGAACAGCGTGGGATGATCCTACAGATTGGGAACTTCCAATTGGTTTTACATTCGAATACCTTGACGAATCTTATAGTGCTTTATCATTTAAAGGTATATTCGGCTATGGTTGCGATCTGTATTTCGGGGCTTATGGTGATGGTTCCATTAGAAATACAATTTCTCCTTATTGCCATGACCTGGCGGATATAGAGGCTATCAACTTTGGCAACGGAGCAACAGACGATGCTGTTGTAAGTTATCAAGTGGTTGGTCCCGCTGGTAGTCGTATTTTCAAGCTTGAGTGGAAAAATTGCGCTTACCTCAATATGGGTGAGGCTACTCAGGCAAGAGTGAGTTTGCAGATGTGGCTCTTTGAAGGCACCAATGCCATTGAGTTCAGATATGGCCCCCTCACTAATCCTCAGGAGGAATTTCTCACTGAATTTCCCGGTGGATTCGCTACTAATTTTGCTTTAAACTTTAGTAGTCAGGATAATGAAGCCCAAGTGGTATGGGCTCTTGCAGGCGACCCGGCAACTCCTACCGTGACTGCCTATACTTCTGTTATTGATTGGACTGTAGGTACCATGCTTTCTTCCACTCCTGCGGAAGGCACTGTTTATCATTTCGACAGAATTGTTGGATTGGAAGAGACTGCAGGGCCTGTAAATACTAATGTTTATCCAACACAAACAAAAGACAATCTTACCATCAACAACAACGGAGCAGATGTGCTTATCATGTACGTATATGATGGTCAGGGTAAATTGGTGCATCAGCAAAGAATTGCTCCGGGCACTGCAATATTAGATTGCGCTCAATTTTGTAGTGGAATTTATTACGCAAACCTCACAGACGGTGTCAGGAGCAAAACCCACAAATTCATTAAAGAGTAATAATCACAAAGTTTACAGTCTTTTTGTGCTGCTTAATTCGCGGGGAGAGTTTCGTGTATATCTGCCTGTAAATTAAATTTCTTTTAAACTGCGGGTGATCTATACATTTGCTCCCAAAATTTAATTCCCCTATAAGGTATGTCATATTTATTTACTTCTGAATCGGTGTCAGAAGGACACCCGGACAAAGTTGCTGATCAGATCTCTGACGCACTCATCGATCATTTTCTGGCTTACGACCCTTCTTCGAAAGTGGCTTGCGAAACATTGGTTACAACCGGACAGGTTGTGTTGGCTGGTGAAGTAAAATCTGAAGCATACCTCGACGTTCAGGATATTGCCCGTGAGGTAATCAAGAAAATTGGTTACACCAAGAGTGAGTACATGTTCGAAGCCAATTCTTGCGGAATTCTTTCAGCCATTCACGAACAATCGCCCGATATCAATCAGGGTGTAGAGCGCAAGAAGCCGGAAGAACAAGGCGCAGGCGATCAGGGTATGATGTTCGGTTACGCCACACGCGAAACCGACAACTTCATGCCTCTTCCATTGGAAATCGCGCATACACTTCTTCGCGAGTTAAGCGCCATTCGCAGAGAGGGCAAACAAATGAAATACCTGCGTCCTGATGCCAAAAGTCAGGTAACCATTGAATACGACGACAATAACCAACCTATTCGCATTGATACTGTAGTATTGTCAACTCAGCACGATGATTTTGGTAAAGATGCCGCGATGCTGAAACAAATTCGTGAGGATGTGATCAATATTCTGGTTCCAAGAGTAATGAAGAAACTTCCAAAGAGAGTGCAAGGCATGTTCAACGACAAAGTAACCTACCACGTAAATCCTACCGGAAAGTTCGTGATTGGCGGGCCGCACGGTGATACAGGTCTTACAGGAAGAAAGATTATTGTGGATACCTATGGCGGTAAAGGTGCGCATGGTGGCGGTGCCTTCTCAGGAAAGGATCCTTCCAAAGTAGACCGCTCTGCAGCATATGCAACGCGCCACATTGCCAAACATCTGGTAGCTTCAGGAGTTTGCGATGAGGCATTGGTTCAGGTAGCTTATGCCATCGGAGTGGCCAAGCCAGTCGGACTTTTTGTGAATACTTACGGCACTGCCAAGGTAAATCTCACTGACGGAGAAATTGCTCAGCGCATTGCTAAAATGCCTGAGTTCGATATGCGCCCTTACTTCATTGAACAGCGCTTTGCTCTTAGAACTCCAATCTATTCTGAAACTGCTGCATACGGCCACATGGGCCGCGAAAGCAAAGTGGTAGAGAAGATCTTCAATAAAGGCAAAAAGAATGAAATTAAAGTAAAAGTGAAACTTTTCCCATGGGAAGATCTCAATGCAATTGACGCCACTAAAAAGGTATTCAAATTGAAATAATTCTTTTCACATCGATATTGAAGGCCGGACTTGTCCGGCCTTTTTCATTTTTTATATAAAACAACCGTATACTTCGATTTTGAACAAATCACAACCATCAGATACCTTACCATTGGTGCATGGTTTTTGAAATCAGCTTCCATTCATTAACTTAGCAGCCAATGATCAGATTGTTCATTCAAAGTTACTATTGTATTTATTTGGTAGTGTTTATCGCGTTATGCGGTACTGAACTCTGCGCTCAGGAAAATGAATCGGCCGATAGTATTATCGTCGATGAACAATTTGTAGAGGACTATAAGATTACTGAGTTTTTTGAAAGTCCGCTTTTTCTTACCAAGCTTACCCAACGCGATGAAATTACAAGAAGAATTAATTGGAGCTGGGAGTTTCTTGGGCCCGATGTAGTGCCAAAGGAAAACAATCCCGGAGGTAGGGCTATTCCAGCTTATTCAGTGAACAGAGGCAATGGAACCGGCAGAATTAATTACCTTTTGGTGCATCCTAATGATAAAAACAAAGTGTGGGCTTGTTCACCAACGGGCGGTTTGTGGTACACCATCAATGGTGGAGAAAAATGGCTAGAAGGCGGCACAGATCAATTGCCTGTAAGCGGAGTATCGAGTGTGGCAGTTAATTTGAAAAAAACGAAGCAATGGATTGTCAGCACAGGCGATGGTGACGACCGATTTATGTTCACCAATGGGCTTTGGCGAACATACAACGGCGGCAAAACCTACGAATGTATCAATGGAACTGAGCCCGCCACAGCTCTGCCCTTTGGAAGTCCATATGACTTAAACACCTACATCAGCGAAGTGGCATGCAACCCTGCTAATTTTAATCAGCTTGTTGTAGCAAGTACAAAAGGATTGTGGTATTGCGAAAATGCCAGAAGGAAGGTGATTAAAAAATGGAAAAGAATTAGCGATGGTCAGTTTTATGACATCGAGTTTATTCCTCAAAAGAAGAAGGGTTCGCAGATTATTGTTGCCTCAGGCGATAAACTGGTCATCAGTTACGACAATGGCAAATCATGGAACGAAATGCAACTGCCGGAGTATGAAAATCCGGAACGATTTCTTTTTTTGCGAATGAGTGTAGAATATTGTCCTGAAGATCCAGACTTGCTCTATGTTGCAGTAACCAGCAGCGAAGCTGCCACTTCAAGCCCTGAAGGTGAAGCTACGCTACAAACGTTCAGCTTAAAAGACCGTCAATGGAAAATAATACGTTCTCTTAAGCCTGATATGAACAATATGCTTACCACCAGGGCAAGGGCTTTTGATGTTTGTCCAACCGACAAAGACCTCATTATGTGCGCCAACGTTCAACCTGTTTACAGAAGCACAGACGGCGGAATTTCATTTTCCAAAACAGAAAAAAATCAGATGCACGATGATTGTCATGTGATCGAATTTTCTAGCGATGGAAAGGAAGTCTGGTGCGCACACGATGGTGGTGTGAGTATTAGTTACGACGGAGGTATTCACTGGTCGAATCGCGACAATGGAATTGGGGCGGCCAATATTTTCGGACTTTCCACATCTCAGACAAAATTGCCTCAGGTAATTTATGGTGGTTATGATGTGGGTGGAAATATGCTGCGGCAAGGCGAGTGGAAGCACGTATCATGGGGTGATGGATTTGAAACAATTTGCCATCCATTGGATTCTAATGTAATGTTCTCCTCCATGCAAAACGGAATGATTCAGCGTTGTATGGACGGTGATAAGTTTGATGAAACTTCCAACCCCAGCGTTAAGACGCAATGGCATACCTGGATGAGGATGCACCCTACACAACACAATATTATTTATTGTGCCGGCGCGCGTTTGGTTCGTTCGAATGATTTGGGCAAGAAGTGGGAGACCATTTTCGATTGCAAAAAAACTGATCCGGCACTCCACAATGCTTACCGGTTTTATTTGTCAGAAGATCATCCCGAAGTGATGTATGTATATGTATTGGACGAAGACACCAAAGTGAATCCTCAGGTGTGGCGCACATTTAATCTTCTTGCAGAAAATCCGAATGATATTGTTTGGGAGAAACTAAAAGATCTTCCGGTGCAAGGATGGATTATGAATATCTGCGTCGATCCTGATAACGCTGAAAAGTGCTGGATTCTTTACAGCCATCAGGAGCCTAAAGGCAAGCTATGGTGGTTTGATGGCGTTGACTACAATGACATGACATTGAATCTGGGGCTTTCCAAATGCGAGTCGATGATTTTGCAACGCGGCAAATCCAGGCGTTTGTACATAGGCAGCAACTACGGTGTGTTTTCAAAGAAGAATACCGACAGCGAGTGGACTTTGATGATGGGTTTGCCCGGCACTTTTATTAAATCACTCGACATCAATTATACTTCGGGTAAGCTTATAGTCGGGACTTTTGGTCGGGGAGTATGGCAGGGGGATTTGTTGGGTTTATAGAATTTTTTAATCGATTTCTCAATGATTGACCTTAAATAAATCATAAAACCTGCTTTCCTTTGGCTCAGGAGCAATTTCTTTTTTTACAGCACACACTTCAAGGTGCCAGATTTCATTTTCAAGACCTTTTCCTGTATTGGTAAAATCCATGATCTGATCGAATCCGAATTCATCTAATACATCGCGGAGTAAATCGAAGTAGTAACCAAATTTGTGTACATCAAATTCATCCTGCTGCCAGCCAAACAAACTTCCGAATCCCCAATAGCGCGCATTATATCCGGATTCTTTGTTGTACAGTGAAAGATGATCGCCATTCACTATCTGATTGAGATGCCACAAAAGATTCGGACAAATAATATAAAGCTTTGCATCTTTTTTCAATACGCGATTCCATTCTTTTAATACGGATAAAAATTCTTTCAGTGTAAAATGCTCGATTAAATGTCTCGAATAGATTTCATCAACTGTTTCGTCCTGAAAGGGCAGTTGATCTGCCGAACAAATGAAGTCAACACTGGGCAATGGACGAATATCGCATGTGAGATAGCCTTTTCTGGGTTTTCGGCCGGAGCCAATTTCAAGTTTGATGCACATAGAGATTAAAGGTTTTAATTTTATTCGGCACGCATACAAGTAATATCCCGGTCACCCTAATTGTATGAAGTTTTGAATCGAATAATTGATTTAATTAAAGATTGGCGCAATATATTTTTCTGCAATGCGTTTCGACGCATTGAATTGGGTGTAATATTCTTTGTTACCGGCTTTTTTCTCATTCTTCATTTCAATTTGTTGAAACCCGTTTTTACAATATGCACCGAGCCTGCGGCTCTTTGTTCGCATTTATCATTTCATTTCAACGGATTGAAATCCGTTGCTACAACATGCGCCGAGCCTACGGCTCTGTTAATTCCTTTTGACTAGTCAATACTTTTCAAATTGCCATAGGCACGCTGCATATTGTAGCGCGGTTCCATAGTAACGGGTTCATAATTACGTTGATGTTCCGAGTGCCGCAGGCACGGCGCATATTGTAGCGCCGGACTTTAGTCCGGCGTAAAAAAGCGCGATTATGATCAGAGTGCCGTAGGCACGGCACATATTGTAGCGCCCAAAGGGACGGTGTAAAAATTGCTTTTATGATCTGATCGGTCGTAAGCGCGGAACATTTTTTCAGTTGATTTAAAATTATTGCCTTCAATATAACCTCATAGATCAGAATCATATTAGAACAACCGTGTAAATTTGACTGGTATACCAATGGATTAATTTCGTTCCAAATAACTTCGATATTTTTGATTTATAAGAAGTATTGTTGTTTCTTTGAGAAGAATAAAATTTTAATGGAATGATTCGGTTGTGTGTATTGGCTTTTTTTAGTGCATTGATTTTTAATCTACCCTCTAAGGCTCAGGATAGTTTGATTGTAGAAGGTTTTTATTTACCCCATGATTCAATTTTTTTATTTCCATTTTCGGATAGTTCCGACTACATACCGCTGGAGCAGCTTAATGGATATGGAAGTAAGACATTTACTATCAGCCAGAAACTCGAATTGGGTAAATCCATCTGCGATTACAGCCATTCTTTGTCGAATAACAACCTGATTAAAGTCAAAAAGAAGTACCAAAGTAAATTGCACAACTATACCTTGCTTTTCGGAGTGAGTTATTATGACTTTTATACTATCGCGTATGCTTTTCATGGATTTGGCAATGAAATGGATAATATGAAGTCTGTGGAAGGTCGTTTTCAATTACAACTACCTGGATTATTGGTTAAAAATGAATGGGGATGGCTTTATCTGGAAAAGGACCCAAAATTCCTCGACTTAAAGCCATTTTTTTTTCCGCTGAAAATGGATCAGGTCGGTGCGGTATTGCAACTGGATGATCAGTTTAACCTGATATTCGGTTATTTCGATCTCCATGACCACAAACATTTCGCAATTATTGAAGAGTATGGTGATTCCTTGTATTATGTAAGTCAGGGTGAAATGAATTGGTATGCTCTTTTGAATAAACTAATGAATAATCAGAGCCTTAAAGTTAGTACTTCCATCATAAAGTCAATTGGTCGGGCAGAGGTAGAAGCAATGCCATTTGACCGTTATAAGGAATTTATCGGTCAAAAAACGTATTGACCCGTTGCTGTGCTCAACTTTTCTTTTGCGCGCCGAAAATTGACGTGAAATATTGGATCCAAGCATAAACCTGGAAATATGGGATTTTTTTGTGCGAAATGCTCAATTTGCAATCCAATCAACTGGCTTTTACCGTATATTTGGATAGTATCGTTGTTTTGAAGCAATAGGTACTAAGTTAAATTTAATTCTGTCATGTATAATTTTAGCGTTTCAAAGGTGTTGTGTATTGCACTTATGCTGGCATTTCCTGAAATCGGATTATCCCAATCAGATTCCACTTGCCTTTCTTTAAGGCCATTGTATGGCCTTTGTTCAAATTCTGATACCATCAGAATAAATGAAAATCTATCCCTTTCAGATACTTGTGCCCACGAACCGAGAATGGCCTGGAGTAAAAATGCCGGTCCATTGGAAATATACAAAACTGCAGATGATTTCCGTTTGCTGGGATTTGTATACCGTTTCGATCTGAAAGGTGATTTGAGAATGATTAAAGTGGTGGACTGCATAGCAAGCAGATTTCCTCAAGTTGAGCTGGAAGTATTGCCCTTGAGATTAGACGTAAATAAATTCGTCAATACGGCTGGTGTTTTCCAGGATTTGGAAACGGCAATGACTTATTTAGAAAGTCAGCCCGAGTTTATTGATAAAAGATACGACGTATTGATTTCAAATCTGCTTTTCGATCTGATGCTGCTTTCTATCTCTGATGATGCGGATGCATTGGACGGCTTTCAAAAAATCAAAGAGAAATTGAGCCACGTTCGACACATTAGTCCCATCATTGTCGAAAGTCTTACAGATTGTTCCATTATATTGTTCGACAACCAAAAACTTTCGGGTGATGAAGCGGGTGAGTTTGTCTCAATCGATTGAAGATACATTGAACCAAAGTGCCATGGGAATACCCAACTATTATTTGAGGGGAATCATTATTTGTCGTAAACCAAATGCAAGTCTAAGGGTTGATAAAATGCAGGGGTAAAGCTTAATAAAGTTCCGAGCCCGGAGTCAAGCTGATTAAGGCCTGTGGTGGTCAGTACGTAGTTGGTATTTGAATTTTCTTCATAAACCACTTTCAGGGCTGACATGTATATTCCTGAAAACCAATTTTGCATATTATTGCTGTATGTGGTGAGTTGAGTGCCGTGTGAAACATAGAAAGAACCATCCTGCCCTGGCCAGGCATTGTCTACTGCTACACTGTTGTAGTTATTGGGCACATTAATCAATGCGGAAGTATCTAAATTATAATACTGAAACAAGCTCTGCCCACCTGAATTGCCAATCACAATAAAAAAATTGGTTTCGCCAATGTCAATTATTTTTTTCACATCAAAAGAATTTGGAACCACAACGGATTGTTCCAATGTACCGCTGAACTTATTGTAAACCGAAATTCGCGATTGTGATCCGTCGAGGTTATTTTCCAAAGCCATAATTTTATTGTTGGCTACAAGTAAATCCCGTGCCCTGAAAGTACCCGATTGGCTGACAACTAATCCGGGCTGAGCACTGACATCGGTTTTCCATATTCCGCCATCGGAGGTAGCAAAATAACTATCGTTGGTTTCCTCATCATGGAAAGATGTTATAACTGTTCCTTCTACTGTTGTATTTACCTGAGTAGATGAAATGAGTACTGCAGGATTTTGAATAAAAGAACTGAGCAGACCATTTCCTGCAATGTGAAATAATTGATTGCGGGAATCGAATGTACTTTGATTATAGTTTAAATTCAATCCGAAGAGAAATGAGAAATTTGACCCGTCGAGTTTTTCAACTTGCGTGTCATAAACATTGCCATTAAAAATAACCATAGGATACAATAATTGTCTTGGACTCTCAATGACCTGAATGGGACTGAATTCGATCTTCTCATTGATGCCATCAAATGCTACAATGGTGATATAATAAGTACCGGTTTCAATATAGAAGTCGTTATGGGTAATAAAGGTGTCTATCGTTTTTGATTTTCCCGAATTGATATAATTGATCGAATTAAAATATACCTGTCCGGTGGAACTGGTTACCTTTACTTCAATTCTTTCAAGATTAACATCGTCTGTAACTGTTGCCTTTATTCTTATTTCATCCTGATAGCCAAACGTAGCATTTTCATAGGGAAGTGATATTTGAATTTGAGGTAAATTTTCGTCAACCTCTTTTTTACAGGAAAAAAGTATAATGATGAGGAGTGCAAGAATAATGGTTGGATTTCTTTTCATTTATTAAACATATGGATTTTACATATAGGTGTTTTGAGTTGCCCGTCGATTACTCGTTGAAAACTATTCGTGTCATGGGTGCGGATTGCGCTAATTTAAGACGAAATTTAGTCTGATTAACAGCCAACTAAAAAAGCTAACATTTTATCGTTAGCTACTTACATGCGATTGTTAGGAACAACGTGGTTGCCGATGACTGCGTTTGATGAACTTTACGCCCCCCAAATTGAGACGAGGTAGTACATGGCATTTAACGAGCAGGACAATAGACAAAAGAGAAGAGATAGAATTCAAGGTGTAAGAGACGCCATGAATCAATCTATGGGTGTGGAAATGGGGAAACTTCCACCACAGGCAGTTGACCTTGAGGAAGCTGTCCTGGGTGCAATGATGCTTGAGCAGACTGCCGTCAATACAGTAATTGACATTCTCAAGCCATCGAGTTTTTATAAAGAAAGTCATGGCCGGATTTTCGAAGCTGTAGTGACATTGTTTCAAAAGGGCGAACCAATTGATATCCTTACTGTAACTCACACCCTGCGCAAACAGGGCGATCTGGAGATGATTGGTGGACCTCTTTATATTTCGCAACTTACCAATCGCGTTGCATCGACTGCCAACATAGAGACGCATGCGAGGATTGTGGCTCAGAAATTTATTCAGCGTGAACTTATCAGGATTTCCAACGACATTATTCGCGACTCTTACGACGAATCAAGTGATGTATTTGATCTTCTGGATAAAGCAGAAAGCAATCTCTTTCAGGTAGCTGAAGGAAATATTAGAAAGAATTACGACAAGATGAGTGCCCTCATCAAAACGGCATTGGATCAGATTGAAGCCGCCCGCCAGAACACACACGGTGTAAGCGGAGTACCTTCTGGATTTACTGAATTGGATAGGATTACCAGCGGATGGCAGCGATCTGATATGATTGTTGTGGCAGCCCGTCCTGGTATGGGTAAAACGGCATTCATTCTATCGATGGCCAGAAATATGGCCGTTGAATTTCAAATCCCGGTTGCCATATTTTCTTTGGAGATGTCGTCCGTTCAGTTGGTTCAGCGTTTGATAGCCAGCGAAACCGAAATCGATTCCGATAAATTGAGAAAGGGAAATTTGCAGGATCATGAGTTTCACCAATTGCACCAGCGCATTTCCAGAATTGCCGAAGCACCTATTTTTATTGACGATACGCCCGGGCTTTCAGTTTTCGAACTCAGAGCTAAGTGCCGCCGACTCAAGGCACAACATGGAATTCAGATGGTCATCATCGATTACCTTCAATTGATGACTGTAGGTGGAGACAATAAAACTGGGAATCGCGAACAGGAAATTTCAACCATTTCGCGTTCTATAAAGGGAATAGCAAAGGAATTGGATGTTCCGGTCATTGCACTTTCACAGCTTTCACGTCAGGTAGAAACCCGCGGAGGAGACAAGAAACCTTTGCTTTCTGACCTTCGTGAATCTGGTGCGATTGAGCAGGATGCGGATATTGTCGCATTCATTTACAGGGCAGAATATTATGGTATTACAGAGGACGCGGATGGAAATCCAACGCAGGGAACCGGGGAAATTATTGTAGCCAAACACAGAAATGGCGCGCTTGCCGATGTTCGGTTGCGCTTTATTGGTCGATTGGCCAAGTTTACCAACCTGGAAGGATTTGATTTCGACAATCCTCAATATGGCGATGGAATGCAGGCCAATTCTAATTTTGCCAAACATCAGCCGGCCGCACAAGGCGCACAGCAGGGGCAAACCACCATCACAGTGTCTTCTAAACTCAACACCATGAGCGACGATGACGAGCCTTTTGGCTATGGTGGAGAAGAGGCTCCCTTCTAGTTCTTTTTTAGAAGGACGGAACTTAAAGCTAGTGCTGACAATGACATTGTCCAGCGGGACTGTTTTATATGCGTGTCAATTCCTTAATTTAATGACATTGCCCGGCCTGTGCTTCTTTTCTATTAACCAAGAAATCTTAATGTTTCCTTAATTGCCGTTCTGATTGCACTTTTTAGGCGTTACTTTTGTTTTGGTAAAGAAAATAATCCAATATGAGAAGAGTATTCATTTTGTTTGTCTTGGTTTTGACCTCATTGATCGGTTCTGCCAGTAAGATCCTTATTCCTATGGACGAAACCCAGACAAATCATCTCAAGGCATATGGAATTGCCTTTTGGGTTTTGGAAAATAAAATCCCCATTGAATGGCTGCTCAATTATAGAGGCGGAAGTTTTCTGATTGATGGTTTTCAGGACATCTCCAAAGAATGCTCAGTTCGCGGTGTGTCGTATCAGGTTATTGCAGATGTGCAGGCTCAGCAGATTTACAATGAAATTGCCGATCCTGAAGTGAATATGGAGAAAGTACGACTCGAAGTAGCCCCCAAAATTGCTGTCTATACTCCGACTGGCAAACAACCCTGGGACGACGCTGTAACACTCGTTCTTACCTATGCAGAAATTCCTTATACCAAAATCTACGACGAAGAAATTATCAATGCAAGTTTGCCCAAATACGATTGGCTTCACCTTCACCACGAAGATTTTACCGGTCAATATGGAAAGTTTTATGCAAGTTTCAAGAATGCCGCATGGTATCAGGAAGAGGTAAGATCGCAGGAAGCATTGGCTGGCAAACTTGGATTTGCCAAGGTCTCAGAAATGAAAAGACAGGTTGCGGTGAACATTCGGAATTTTGTGGTAGGAGGTGGATTTCTTTTTACCATGTGCAGTGGAACAGATTCTTTTGATATAGCATTGGCAGCAGAAGGACTTGATATTGTGGAAAGTGTTTTTGATGGAGATCCAAGCGATCCGCAGGCACAAGCCAAACTTAATTTTGACGCCGGATTTGCTTTTGATAGATACCGAATCGACAAAAATCCAACTGTCTATGAATTTTCTGACATTGATGGAACTGACGATCATAAATCCGTACAGGAAATAAACGACTTTTTTACCCTATTCGATTTTTCCGCCAAATGGGATATCATTCCAACTATTCTGACACAAAATCACACCCAGGTGATCAAAGGATTTATGGGACAAACAACAGACTTCAGGGACCGCTTTATCAAAAGTAATGTCACCATCATGGGCCAGACAAGAAGTTTGAAAACGGCCAAATACATTCATGGCGAATTGGGGCAGGGGCAATGGACCTATTATGGCGGGCACGATCCGGAAGATTACCGACACATGGTTGGAGATCCACCCACGGACTTAAATCTTTTTCCTAACTCGGCAGGTTACCGACTTATTCTTAACAACATTCTTTTCCCTGCGGCCAAACGCGAAAAGCAGAAGACCTAATTGTTTTCTTTTTATATATTCTAAAGATGTTTTGCTGGTGTTTATTTGTGTGCCTGGCAAGCTGAGTTCTGATTGTGAACATTGTAGTCTTTCATCATTCACCCCTTTGAATTAATATGTTTCTTGGGATTTAATTTTTTGAATCAACTTTCAATTTCTGGTGGCGTTTCGATTTGAATATTTGGTATTGGATGTTGAATCAATTGGTGATTGCAGGAGATGTTTTGATTATTGATATTGGTTGTTGAGTCAATTGTCGATTGCAGGCTGTGTTTCGATTTGATTATTGGTATTGGATATTGAATCAATTGTTGATTGCAGGCTGTGTTTCGATTTGATTATTGGTATTGGATGTTGAATCAATTGGTGATTGCAGGAGATTTTTTGATTATTTGTATTGGATGTTGAATCAATTGGTGATTGCAGGCTGTTTTTCGATTTGATTATTGGTATTGGATGTTGAATCAATTGTCGATTGCAGGCTGTTTTTCGATTTGATTGTTGGTATTGGATGTTGAATCAATTGGTGATTGCAGGCTGTGTTTCAATTTGATTATGGGTATTGGATGTTGAATCAATTGGTGATTGCAGGCTGTGTTTCAATTTGATTAAGGGTATTGGATTTATTTCGCAATTCGTGATCTTGATTTCAATTGTCGGGTTGAATTAACCAGACGTATTTGTTGCAGTTATTTCAATATGATTGTTGTTGTTGAAATTAATTCGTAATTGGTTCGAATGGTTGCGATTTGTTGGTTTTGAAATTTTGGTTTTTTGCCGATTGATGGGATGGTTTTGTTGGTTTTGAAATTTTGGTTTTTTGCCGATTGTTGCGATGGATTGGATTTGTTGGTTTTGAATTTTTGGTTTTTTGCCGATTGATGGGTTGGATATGATTTGTTGGGTTTGAATTTTTGGTTTTTTGCCGATTGTTGCGATGGATTGGATTTGTTGGTTTTGAATTTTTGGTTTTTCGCCAATTGATGGGTTGGATATGATTTGTTGGTTTTGAATTTTTGGTTTTTCGCCAATTGTTGCGATGGATTGGATTTGTTGGTTTTGAATTTTTGGTTTTTCGCCAATTGTTGCGATGGATATGATTTGTTGGTTTTGAATTTTTGGTTTTTCGCCAATTGATGGGTTGGATTGGATTTGTTGGTTTTGAATTTTTGGTTTTTTGCCAATTGATGGGTTGGTTTCGCTTGTAGAGACGTTGCATGCAACGTCTCTACGGCCGCGAAACAACGCGAAACAACCCAAATCCAAAATCCACCACCAACCCCATTCAATAATTCAACAATTCGATTTTTTCAATTTTGTCCCCAACGTTAATTTTTTGGATGACGTCCATACCGTTGTTTACATAACCGAAAATGGTATAACGGCCTTCAAGATGAGGCGTCGGACAATGCGTTACAAACCATTGGCAACTTTCGGTGTCCGGCCCTGACGAGGCCATTCCCACGGCTCCAGTGTCGTAGCGGTGCAAGCCAAATTCTGATCGGATGGTGTACTCCATTCCGCCCATTCCATCGCCTCTGGGGCAGCCCCCTTGAACCACAAAATTTGGAATTACCCGGTGGAAGTATTTTCCATTATAAAATCCTTCTTTTACCAGTTTTACAAAATTGGACACAGTGCCCGGAGATTCCTGTATATTCAGATCAATAATAAAATCTCCTTTGGAGGTCACAACTTTGGCCTGAAGATTAGGAGCAATGGTTTGGACCAGGTTCCAGTCGATTGGATGGTTGAATACAGGTTTGTATTCTTCCTTTTTTTGCAAACCAATTGCGTTGATTGTTCTGATAGCCTCATTATAAGTCTCTACTTCAAGCGGCATTTTCATTTTTGTAATGGCAAGATTCAAGGCATCATTTACCTTTTGCTTTTGTTCGCCATTTAGTTCTTCCTGCCCTAATTGAGTAAGCATTACGGCAGATATTCCCATGTCACCTATGGCAATCAGATCAAGTGCAATGTTTACGAAATCTTTGTCGGAAGGCCAATTTGCAGATTGCCTCTGCTCAACCAGCGCTTCACTCAGTGTATATTTTACAGCAAAATCTTTTTCGCTTTTTATGGAATTAATCACCATATCTGCCAATTCCGGCATTACACCCAATGCACTGGCATAATGCACCTTGTCGTACACACTTGTGGAGCTGTTGAATGAATTTAAAATTTCATCTGCAGCGGCTTTATTATATTTCAATTTCAGTTTCAGAAATTGTGCTCGAATAATGGAACTTCGCGAGCTCATCAATCCGCTTATTTCTTCTATTTTATTGTTCAGTTCTCCCTTCGACAATACGTTCAAACATTCACTTACCACATAGTCATCCGGATCATTTAATACAGGTATTAATTTTTCGAATGGAGGGGAGCTCATTCTGCCAAGTGCCCTGATTGCATTGACTTTAATTTTGCTGTCGAATGTGGGACTCGCAGCACAGGTGAGCAAAAGGTCGAGGGATTCCGGATTTTCCACTTTCCCGATTATATACATCAGATTCATTTTTACATCCGTATCGCGTTCGGTTTTCATCCAGTTCATCAGGTATTTTTCGCTATCAAATGAGGCTTTCATTTTGTATCTCACCCACGCCTGAGAGCAGGCTAGTTTTGCGTCGTGTTTACAATACTGAAGTATAAAGGGTATTCGGTTAACCAATATGTCGCTTTGCATACCGCCGATATTCATCCAGAAAATTCCTTTGCCCCAACCGACACGCTCAATTTCACTGTCGGGATTTGCCTTCGACATTACCTCTACAATTTTCCCAAATGAAGGATCATTTTCGTTGTTGGTTTTCTGAAGTCTTTTGCAACCAATTTTGCCCAACGACTCATATATCGCTGCCGACACTTCGTCTTCTTTTTCTTTTTGGATCAATTCGATAAGCATCTGCGAAGCTTTGAGGTCGCCGATTTGTCCGAGTGAGTAAGCAGCGGCGCTTCTTACTTCTGCGATACTATCTGATAAAAGATCTACAAGTTCCGGGGTAAAAGTGCTATCCAATATACTTCCGAATGCCAGGGCGGCTTCATATCTGTATTTTTCATTTGTATTCTTCAGATAAGGTAGCAATTCAGCTCCTTTCCGCTCATCGGCCAGAGTGAAAATTTTGACCATCTCCTGATCGGAGAATTTATTGGACACCTTTTTTGATTTTTCCGATTCGCACGAAGTGAGAAATATAATAATGACAATGGAAAAGATCGACAGGAAATTTTTGATTTTCATGGAAACAGAGTTGTGCTATATTAGATTGTTAAACAATCTGCAATATGGCAATTACTCATCTACTAAAACAAAAAATAAGCTTAAAATTTTGATCAAAGATTGACAGCCGGTCTTTGATTGATGGCTATTCTTCTGCGATGGAGGAATTCATTTGAATGTATCCGAAGAAATTATCCAATTCCATCAATTGATACTTGAGTTTGTGTGAAGAACGTTTGGCAATCGTAAGAAGTCCCAAACCAGCGCCGCCCTTGCTGCTCATTTCTTCCGAGCATAAAGTCTCGATGTATAATTTGCGGAGTGCGTCTTTGTCCATATCGGCAATTTGCCTGAGTTTATTGGAAAAGCCAGCCATTTCTGAATTCAGCACGAGATTTCCGGAATAAATACCAAAGCCGCTGTTGTTTTGAGTCAAAATAACATAGGCGTACATTCTGCCATTTTGGTCTTTGGCACTGTGTATCGAAATATTCTGAAGGACTTCTATCAGTGTGGAGCAGAATCTTTTGACTGTCTGGCGTTTCACGCTGGACTCAATCAGCGAGCTCTCGATTAGTTTGAGCACACAATCATTCTTGGATGCATTGAAATCTCCGAAATGACTGAATATAACAGTATTACCCTTAGAGCTTATCGAGGCTCCGATCACTTCATGGTATAAATCATGAAGATCTTCTAGTTTTTGGCTAGTAAGGGTAGTCATTTCGTATTAGTTGCAAGTAACCGGAGTGCTCTTTTTTTGCGACGAACAGGCTTTTTTCTACGATAAACGCATTTTAAAGCTTGTTCAATTGGCTTTGAGACCCGATTTAATTTTTCAAATGTAAGATCACTTTTCTGAATTCCTATTGTCAGTAGCATAAATTATAAACACCCATGGTTGGAATTTGATCAGTATCAACGCCCGAAAGCCCAAATTTCGGTAGAAATTGAGCTTTCAGGGTGTTTTCAGTTTTGGTTAGTTTTTTCAAGCTTATAGTATAATTGACCATAAGATGGAAATTCAGAACCGGCCATTGAGGAATACAGCCCTTCCTGGGCCGGTGAGAGACTCCGGCTTTGGTTGGGAAGTCGCACATTACCCGTTATTTAACATGCGAAATGAATTCCGGGGTAGGATATATTCTCCATCCTCCGGACGTTGGATCATCTTATAGAATTCCTGGCACATATAGTTCACCGAACGGCGGAATGGCCGGCCATTTAGATAACTCTCCCAGGCCTCAAGCGCCAATTTCTTGGTCACATTCCACGCATAGGGACTATAGCCATTCGGACGAGCAAAACTGTCAACATAACGTCTTACTTCTGCAGGTGTCATTGTAGTGTTCATCGTTGTCTTGAATTTGATGGTTCAAAAAACCGACCTCGACTTGTAACGTATTTACAATGGGAAAAAAAGATTGAAATAAATCCGAAGAACTCTTCTTGTGTTTGATTATGAGCGCTTTATGCTTTGCTTTTTTTGCCGCAGCTTTCAATTTCGTTGGAATTGATTTTACAATCCAACGAACTTCACATGTGCTTAAAATATTTCGATCATTTGGGAGTTTTTCGGTTTGTCAAAGTAAACTTGCAACCAACCACGGGACGATCGCCATTTGAGGTAATCTTCCAGACCTTATACCTTTAATTATGCACTCCATTCTTACTAAGTATCCGGATATTACTTCTGATTTACTGAATGCCACTTCCGTTAAGCTTATCGGGACTGATTTTCTCAGCTACCTCACCATGCACCGATCGGCTTTTCGCGATATTCTATCGTCAGGCGGCGAGCTTTTGTTTATAGGATGTGAACCTACGGAAAATGTCATTCATACTTTGTCGTACCGCAGCGAGAAGCCAACGACTTCGGAAGAAATGAAGAACAGGGTAGCGCTTTATATAGAGTCAATGCGCGATCTTAATTCGGAAGGCAAAAGGAATCTACAATTAAAACTTCTGCCTTATGTATCCACTTATGCATTGCTCATCATTCGGAGGAAGGATGGTACGTGCAGGATTTATGTGAAGACCTATACCTTTAAAGGTGAGGGCACAATGCCCACGCTGACCTTCACTGAAAAGGATGAATTCTGGTTGGAGTTCTGGGAGAGGCAGTTTGGGAAGATGTGGGAGTGTGCTCCGAATATTTTCTGATGTTTCATGACCAAAGTAATTTATAATGATCTTATGAGCAGATGTATAATAGTATTATCACTTGTTGTGCTATCCAACGCCATTGAAGCACAGGTGCTGTTGAAAGGGGATTCTTTGTTTTTTGGACCTTGTATGAGGTTGAACCCAGCCGCTCATGTGAAGATTGAATATGATTATTGCAGTTATGATATAAGATTCTTAAATAGAGGTTCAGTGCTTTTACGTGTATGGTTGGACTATGATGATTTGTTTGAGAAAAAATCTGCTGAGAAATGTTTAAGTCGCCCCGAGACCGAATGGTCATCAGGTCCGGTTATCAAACTTCCTAATGTCGAAGTGGAGAAGTGGAGGTCTTTTGAAGCCAATGGGTTGGTTTATCAGGTCAACAAACAAACTGAATATAACCGGGCGCGAGGATTGGGTCAAAAGGAATATAAAGAGAAGTATTTCGCCATAACGATAGATACAGTGCTTTATGAATCTGTTCACTTATTTGTAAATCATTTCGTATATAGGCGTAGAGAATTGAAAAAAGAATTGAGAATGCTGCGGAATCTTCATGTTTTAAGTCTGGAAAATTGCCCGTCTAATAACCTTGTAATAGCAGATGATTCTTTGAGTATTCAATTGATGGAATCCAGTGTAGACAAAGCCGGACTAAGGGCCAATCTTCCTTGTATGTCTTTGGAGGAATTCAAAAAGGATAATGAAAATTACTATACCTCAGATATAGATAAAATGTTTGAGGCGTTCGATTATGCGGGAATTGCAGATACATTATATAACAGAATTTGTACACGAAATAAAAATAAATGGCAGTGCGAGAAAGATGCGCTTGAGCAGATGTTCGAAGGCCTGGATATAACTATTCAGAATGAAATCAGCCTGCATCAGCGGCTATATAGAAATGAGGTTGATCTCAGTGCTTATGTGAATTATTTCAAAATGAAGAATATTCCTACCTATTTTGATACACTGAATTTAATTCGGTTTCGGCACCACGAATTGCTGCCAGTTGTACAACCATTCTCAGTATTTATTGAAAAATGTGAAGACAATGAGCGATTCAAGCCATTTCAAAAGATGCATTCAAACATTGGGAAGGAAGATCAAAAGGAATATTTATTGGCGTCCTTTATAGCAAGAAAATATTTAAAATCTAAACCAGAAAATTTTAAATATTCGCAATTGTACAATGACCACAATCGGTTGATTTATTTGTTTGAATCTGTCAATTCTGATAGTTTTGAGCGATATATCGCCAATCTATCGGAAGAACCTGAAGGCAAATGGAGTATCAAAGTTGAGCCCCTTGTCAATATTCACTATGACATTAAACCTGATTCAATTTTTTACTTCGGTGGACTTACTTCATTTGTTTTGGTAAATGACTTTCTCGTTTTAAATCCTGATGGCTCCGATGAGGGTTCAGATTTTATAAAATCCTTTCCAGACTCATTGCCTGGGTTTAATTACATTGCTGTGGTAAAGGGTCCGAAAGATCTTTTTGATAATTGGTTTAAAGAGCAGAAAAAAAACGGCTATCCAATGTACGATTTTAGAAGAAAGCACCCTTTGGCTTATCCGGTTGCCGACATTGATAAAGAACATTTCGTAAGGCAGAGTGAATATGATGCCACTGAATCAATCTATTTACACAGTGGAAGTGGCGATTTGAATGGCGATGGTTTAATCGAAATTTATTCTTTTGGAATAAGCAATGGAAAGGTAGTATTTGCAAAAGGGTACAATGTTCAAAATGTCAACCTGGTTCAAATAGGAAGCGAAGAAATTATCCGGAAACTTCAATACTTCGGTTTATTCAGGAATATAATTTTGTATTCACAATTTGCACATGGAGGAAATTAAAATGAAGAACCAAAATCACGGCAATTTTTTGAGTGGTCATCCATTGGTGTTATTTTTAGTTTTATTCTGCCCTTTTTTTCTCTTCGCTCAAAGACAAAATAAAACCCTCGAACAATTCCAATATCCTTGTTTTCTGAAGGATAAACATATAAAAAGAGGACTAGAGCTTAGCGGTCATTTCCGCGATGGAAGAGAGTTTATGATTCAACCTGTCAGATCTTATTTAAAATTGCGCATGCGATCCCAAACAAATGCATGTCTAACTCGCATTTCCGGCAAGGATCCTATTCAGAAAGTTTATTCTTTTTTCAACGTTTCAGCAGATGAGGTGCTGGTGAGGATTGATACTCTTCATTGCAGTGATTATTTATTTGCATGTGCCTTATTTCAAAAAGAATATTGCGGTAAGGACGGTAAAATGGTACGCTATCATTACAAGGCATTGTGCGATACATTAATAGATGGGATTTACGGGATTAGTTTGAGTTTTACTTCTGATGAATACGACAATACAGATGAGCTCAAGAAATCCACGATCAAGGATCTAAAGCCCATGAAGCATTTGCATTTGATTTCACCCTTGAGTGCAGATCATTTCACCGCAAAAATGGAGTTTCCGGAAAAGAAAATTCACAGTATTTTTTTGGAAAAGGCAAAGAAGGACAAAAAAAAATTAGCCGAGAAACTGTTGGAGTATAAGGCAGGAATAAACAGCGCGCCTCTTGAAGGAATTGGAGGTGAAAAATACTTTTTAGAAATTGAAAATCTTGTCGTTCAAAATAAATCAGACGAGGCATTGGATAAATATTATTCTTATAAATTAATCGAATACCAGCTCCTTGAGCAGGAACTCAGTCGCAAATTTGAAATGACAAATTTTAGCCCCAGAAATTATGTGCAGTCTTACGCGCGTTTCGATCGAAATCAAATGAACCAAAATGAACTTTTACAATTTCTCCATAATCCTGATACACCAGGACCTGTCCACAATTATGCTGCGATGATGGAGATGGGAAGACTTTTTATGGTTGACAACAAGCATTTGTCAGGATATTTTGATTATGCGATGGATGCAATTCGTAGTAACGATGGCTTAAAGGAACGCCTCTCTAAAATTATATTGGCCAACGTGGATTCGCTAATCAATCCATTGGAATGTGCTGATTTCAGATATGAGTCTTGTTACCGATCGACGGACACTTCAAGTGCCTACTTCTATTTTCCAATGAAGGATACAGTTGTGGGTAGTATGCACATTGTCCATTTTGAGAAGAAAAATGAGGTTGAAAATAATTGGTCGAAAAGATGGATCAAGCTACCATTTTCAAAAAAGCAGAATGAATTGCTTTCAAGCGAAGGCTTTGGTAACAATATCTATTTTAGAACCACAGATTCTACCTATTTTATTATTTTGCATTCTGCATCAGCGGTGGAAAAGCGCGATTTGAACAATTATGATTTATGCAGATGGGCCAATGAAACCTCAGTGGATACAACTTTCAATTACGTTTGTAATGAGGTGGATCTTACATGGAATGATGTCCTGACTTTTGATGAATGGCAATCCAATCTGGAGCAGGTAGGTCGGACTAAACATGTCTATGATAATGATCGAAAGAGCTGGATTGAGCCAGAAACGGAGAAATTGGCCATACGTTCTGATCCATCTTGTGTATTGTATAAACGGTGCTTTCATTTGGCGGACCTCAACCTCGATGGTGCGCCCGAATTTTATTCATACTCCATCAGCAATGGTGAAGTTATGGATTGTGTTTGCTACACATTAGTCAACAATGAATTTACCAAATTTGCTGATGACGCTGCTTTGGAAATGATCAGGCAGGACGAGGTTTACAAAAAATTGATTTTATATTCGCAAATGGCGTGGGAGTAGTTCATAGCCGATAATTTTTTATAATCCTATAACCCGACCCAAAACACCTCATGAAAACAATACTTCTAATATTCGTTATTGTCTGTGTCAATACGATAACTAAAGCACAATTTATCCGCCAAAATGATTCTGTCTTTTTTGGACCCGGACTGATGTTAATAGATAAGCATGAAAGATTTGCGCGTCACTGGAATAACAGTAATGGTGGTTACCGACGCGATTTACGGGGTTTGTCTTATCAGACGCTAAATTTATATGTAAGATACAGATATGGTTATAATCGTGCAGACTTCCAGAGAGAGATTGAGGAACGATCTGATTTACCAAGGGATTTTGACCCAATGGAGGTGACTTCCGTGCGGAATGCCTACCTGGGTGTAATTCCTTGTAATTTGATTAATGTGAAGGCCAGAAAGTACAATCCATACCGCGATCGTCATTCATTGTTCAAACATCATCATTATGTCATTCAGATGGATACCACTATTCATAACATTATTGATGTTTGCGCTTATGAGATGTTCAAACGAAGAGCTACTCGAAGAAGATTTATCCGGAAGTTTTCTTCCCTGGAGCTTACGCGCATTGAAGATTTTCCATCGAATCAACTGGCTATCTCAGTACATGCCGATTCTATAGTTGAAAATGATATAATATTTGATGACCAATTTGACGAAGTTGGAATTTTGCAATGCATGACGGCCGAAAATATCAAATCGGAATTCTCCAGATATTATTTGCCCGAAATGGACTCATTGATGGAGCGTTTTGAATATGAGAAAGTAAGGTTATTACTGCGACAGCAATTCGAAAGGGAACTGAGGTTGGACTGGGAAAACTATAAGAACCGGTTGTATCAGGAATTTAAAAAGTACGGAGACATCTCTGTTCAAAAGGAGTACAGCATCAGAGAGAGAATGACAAAAGGAGAAATTGGACTGGACGATTTTATGAATTACACTTCTGCAAATCACATTCCAACTGTATTTGATACGTTATGTCGCATTCATTTACGACATGCGTTGTTTACTCATATCATTGATTATCCTGAATATCAGATTTACTTTGATAACTCTGCTTTTCAAGGCATTACTAAATTTGAATTGCAGGTAAATTATGCAAGATTTTTTGATGATTTAGAAGTGAGGCTTGTTGTACAAGATGACTTAAGGAATTATATCTATCGGAAATACCTGGATGGCAAATCTGAATATCCCGAATGCGAATTGTTGCTCGACAGTCCGCATAATGTGCTCTATGCCTTTAAGAATGATGCCTCATCGGAGGAATTTTGGAACCTGGTTTCAATCATCGAAAAAACCCCCGGACATTGGCAGGCCCAGGTGAATCCACTCAATGCCGAAATAGATCCCCGGCAATTAAATGAGGCCATGTATTTTAATGGACTGACCACATTTATAAATGGCAATAATTATGTCGTTATAGATTCAACTGCAAGTGGATTCCGATACAATTGGATTGATACTTTTCCAGACAAATCTGAGGGATTTGATTGCGCAGTATTTGTGCAAGACAACAATGAAGTACGTCAAACTTTATTTAATAATGTAACTTTTTATAGCCCTCTTGTATATGATGTGGCAGGAGTTGCTGAATTGGTTCGCGAATCCTGGAAAGAAGAGGGCACGGCTAATCCTAATGAGGATAATTTTATTTTGCGATCCATTGAACCTTCAAAAGTGATTTATTTCGGACAAGATATTGCAGATCTCAATCACGACGGTATTTACGAAATGTTCTCTTTTGCTGTATCCAACGGAAAGCCTGTGTATTTTCAATGTTACACCGTTAAAGATCGCTATCTGATCAAACTTTCGGATGCGGAGGCATTGCAAATATTGGGCAATAACGCATTGTTTACGAATTTACTCAAATACTCTTCTCTACAATGAAACAGAAATTATTCCCTCAAATTGATTCCATGTCTATTTTGTCACAAAATACTTTCCTTTCACATGCGAAGAGAATCAAAACCATACAATTGACTTCGCTCTTTTTGTTGCTTTATTTTTTCTTCATTATGCCAGTGCGGGGTCAGATTGTTAAGGAAGGTAAATCGTGGTTAGTACCCCCGGGTTTTTTACTGAAAAAATCTTTTCTGAAGCATTTGCAAAGATTCGAGTCATTTTCATTTAATCATGATTATTGGACGTTCTCTATTGAGACAGAAAATTTGAGTGGAAGTGTAGTGCTGCGCGACTTTTTTAATGGGGAAAAGCCTGTGTTGAAATCAGAAGAAGATAAGAAACGAGGTTACGCATCTGATCCCGATCCCGACGATGAAATTGTCTCAACAGAATTTGCTGATCGTTTTGGCTATCACTTTTTACTCGAATTGCACCAGCAAAGCTTTTGCGATATACATGGTAAGGGCAGTACTTATTATTACAAGGTTATTTGTGATTCAATTGTCGATAATTCCAAGGAGCTGCACGTTTATCTGATATCAGAGACAAACAAGAGCCGGGAAAAATTGACGAAGATAGTTTTGAATGAATTGTCCATTTTTAAAGGATTTCTTATTGTGGGTGAAGAGTATTATGATCGCCTCACCGAACAAAAATTTCCACTTCGAAAATTGAAAGTGAATGCCACGCGTCAGGCAGAAAAGGATAGGAATGAGATGAAGTGGATGTTGTCGGATTATCAAAAAGACAGCCTCTATGTTACTCGTCTGGACGTGATGAAAACCTTTTGTGAATTGGTGGGAGAAGATAATTTACCGAAGTTCAAACAATTATTTGCACGGCGTGAATTCGGTGAGATTTTGAAGTTTGTGGAGCAATGTTCAAGACAAAAGTACTTTTCTCAATGCAGTCGTCTTGAACGCATATGGAATGAGTCACAGTATTCTGCAGCTAAATATCTGAAGCTGAGAAATGGCTTGATGAAGTTGGAAATGGACCAGGATGATATGCTCTCATGGATGAATGGCAGTACTGCGTCGAATGCGCCCATGAACCTCAGCAAATATTCGGAATTGGTTGTTCTTATGAATGCCGGGCCCAATGTTATTCGGTATTATCTCAAAGAAAATTACTTTGGATACCACAATTACTATAATTACCTACATATCTCTTTCGCTACTATACGGGAGACTGATGATCAGTTTTTTCCGGATGATCTTCGGCCTTTAACCCATTTTGAATGTTTGGATTCCGATACCACCGTTCAGGGTTTTATTTATTCGAAAGCTACACCGAATGGATATGACAGCTACTTCGCCCTGTATAACAAAGAAAGCAATGATAATTGGACTACAAGGTTGGGTGAAATTTCTCTTGATGTATATTATGATGAGAATTGTAAATCTCAGCTATTTGGAAATTCGGTACTCCTCACGCTCTATGAAGGAAGCAAGTTGCTCATATTCGATAGTATTCCACAAGAGGGATCGGCAGTAGAAATGATGAAATCACTTTATTTCCCCGATGCAGCAATAAATGACTCTAAGTATCGGGCTGTAGCGAAGAATATTTCCTTTGCAAGGCGCGATTTATTGGATGGCTATGGAAAAGGCATGGTCTCAATATTAAATTGGAGCTTCAATCCGAAAACTTTCCAGTTGGATACTTCAATTACAAAAGTATTCAACGCCAACCCAATAGAATTCTATAATTTTTCGAATTGGGATGCTTTACCTAAGACAGAAGGGGTTGATACTGCTATTGCCACGACGAATGATCAGATATTGGATAAAGTGAATATTAATGATGGCCGCCGGGATTCGGACGCCTCAAAGAAAGCGATGGATCAACTGACTTATGCCCATCAATTTGCACCGCAAGAAATTCTCTACAAAGTGAATATGAAAATATCCGACCTCAACCACGATGGTGTAATGGAATGCTACCGCTACTCCATCAGCAACGGCAAACTCATCGATGTGGATTGTTTTACTTTGGTGAACAATGAACCTGTGGCTGTTTCCAGAGAGCAGGCGGAGAGTTGGCTGATGGGGGAGTATGAGTTCAGGACGTTGGCGTTATATTCGCAGTTGAGGGGCAATGAGTAATTTTTTTTTTGACAACAAATATTCGAGGAAATAATTTATAACCTACACATTCCATGAAAGTAAAACTCCTGATCTTTTTCTTTCTATTGCTGAATCTGGCGTTGAAAGCGCAATATTTGACAAGAGAAAATGACACTGTCTTCTTTGGCCCGGGCTTAAGAATGCTTGATAAAAGAGGAAAATTTCGTCCGGAGTATGATATTGAAAACGGATGTTACCGAAGAGATTTGCGTTATCAGGAGTTGAGGCTTTTTGTTCGATACAGATATGGCTATAATACTGAAGAGTTATTGGAATTAGCCCGTAAGCGGTCTGATTTTCCTATTGAGTGGGACTCGCTGATTATTTGTTCCGTAAAGAGCGCTTTCTTAGGAGATATTCCATGTGAAATAATTAAATTCAAATGCAGACCTAAAAAGAAATATGATTATCGCTTTACACTGTTCAGACATCATTACTATGCAATAAAGGTTGATACTACAGTCCACAACATAATCGATGTATGCGCTTATCAGGCATTTGAACGCAGGCGAACAAGACGCCGGATGCTGAGAAAGTTTTCTTCTTTGGAGTTGGTCAATATTGAAAATTATCCACCTGGTTTTTTGTTGATTGCTCCTCAGGCTGATTCTATTATGCAGCAAAGTCTGTTGGGCAAAAATAAATTTCGCGATGTGGGATTATTAAAATGTATGTCCGTGGAGGCCGTTCAATCGAATTATAACCAGTATTATCTGCCGGTTATGGATACACTGATGCAGCAATTTGAATATGAGAAAGTAAATGCATTGTTGCGCCAGCAATTCGAATTGAAGTACATGAAAGATTGGAACGATTACAAACAATTCCTCCAAACGGAATTCGCAAGATATGGCGATGTTTCAGTGCAACACGAATATGAAATCCGAAAGAAAATGATTGAGGGCAAAATTGGGTTGGATGATTTTCTCAATTATTCGGTTAATAATGGGCACAGCAGTGTATTCGATACTTTGTGCAGGATCCACCTTCGCCATAGTGCTTATCCTGATGTAATTGCCGAGCAATATGCTGATTATGAATTTATAAACTCCGCTTTTGTTATAGTGAAAAAGTTGCCTGAATTTCCTTCACCGCAAGATATTTTGAATGAGTCTGATGTTCGGCTGAAAATTGAGGAAGACTTAAGAAATTATATTTATTGCAAGTATTTAGGTGGCAAGGGCGAGCAACCCACTTGTTTATTACTCCACGAAAGTGCACGGAGTCGTTTATACGTTTATCAAAATATAAACTCTACCGATTCCCTTTGGAATATGGTTTCGATCAATGAAATCGGCAATTCCGGGCATTGGCAAGTGCGGGTAAGTAAATTGGACGACAAGGCCGATCCGGTGCGTATGAACAAGGCCATTTATTTTAATGGTCTTACTACTTTAGTGGCCGACTATCATCATTTGGTCATAGACACAACCGATGGTGAATTGCGGTACACTTTTATTTCTCCATTTCCGGATTTATCGAACGATTATTATTGTGAAGTATTTGTGCGCAATAACACTGAAATATTCGAGGCTTCATTTCCAATTATTGCTTTCAACAATCCTAAGGCTTTTGAATTCAAAGAAGTCCATGAAATAACAAGTGGATTTTGGAAACAGGAGGGCCCTTATGATACCGAGGAGGAAAACTATGTTTTGCGTTGTCAGGATCCCGACAAGGTTGTGTACTTGGCACAACAGATAGCCGACCTCAATCAGGATGGTGTGATGGAATTGTTTTCCTTTGGAATTTCCAATGGAAGGGCTGTTTACACCCAATGTTATACCGTGGCAAATCACCAATTGGTCAAACTCCAAAATCAGGAAACCCTCGATCTATTGGGTAATTGTTCTTTATTCAATAATCTACTCAAATATTCTTCAATTAAATGAACAACGTCAAATTCAATTTTTTTTCCCGGGAAAAAAATCAATTTCATGGAAGATGTATTTGCGACGGGTACTCGTTCAAATTATTCATGATAGCAGGCTTGTTGGTTTTCGGACAATTATTCGTTTCAAATCCGGCCGGTGCTCAATCTGTGAACCATGGAAAGTCATTGTTGGTTCCGCCGTTTTTTTTATTTTCAAAGGGATTCCCTTTTAAAACGCGGGAAAGATTTCGAAATTTAAGCCAGGATCGTTTTCTGATTGTTTTTGATACCAAATTGTTGAGTGGAAAAATGGAATTATTTTCATTGTTTGCAGGTGAAGAAGTCCCCGCATGGGTTGACCTGCAGGTTGAATACGCAACGCAAGATGCGGATGACGAAATAGTTTCTACAGAACAGGTGAATTGCAAGGGCTACAATTTTATGCTTGACCTTCATTCAATTGCTTTCTGTGATGAAAATGGCAAAGGCACCAGTTTTTATTATATCATTCGTTCCGATTCAAGTTTTAATGGGCATTCGGCTATGCGTATATACCTGAAGTCTTATCGAATGAAGGATAGTGATAAATTGCGTAAAAAGGTATTGAAAGATTTGTCGTGTTTTAGAGATTTTCATGTAGTGAATACTCAATTTTATGATCGTCTGAGGGAACCTGATTTTCCTCGTCGCAAATTGATGCGAAATGCCAATAAAGGGATCAGGGATGATGTCAGATGGATGAAACAGAGTTTCAGGAGCTACCAATTGGATAGTACATTTATAACTTCATTTGACCTCCGGCAACGATTTTATGACCTGACGGGAGGGGATAAGCTACCAGAGTTTGACGGGTTACTCAAACAGCGGAAGTTTGATGAAATGATGGAATTGACCCGAAGTGCCGTGAAAAATATGTATTATGATCAATGTAATCGATTAGAGCAGATTTGGATCGAATCTGATTTCACTCCTGGGAATTACCTTAAACTTAGAAACGACTTAATGCAATTGCAATTTGATCAGAACGAATTGTTCTTGTGGCTGAGCGGAAGTAAGGCTTCAGGAAGACCTTTGAATTTATGCAGGTATGTTGAATTGAACGAGTTGATCAATACCAGTAATTACAAGATGGGAAACCTTCTGACAAGCGGAGGTTATCAACTCACGGACCTCTTACCGCTACGTTATTCATTGGGATACGCTTTTGTTCGGAAAATTGATGATGAATATTTTCCCAATGATATGCGAAGAATACAATATGTGCAATGTATTAGTACCGACAGCAACTCAGTTGGTTTTGTATATACAAAAGAAGCGAAAATGGAAAGAGACAAAAGGTATTACCTTTTCGGTCCGGAAAATGAAGCAATTAAATGGTATTATTTATTGTACCGAAAGGAGGCAAATGGAGTTTGGACAACTGCATTGTCTGAGATTCCAGATAAAATGTCTGAGGTTAAACAGAATTCAATGCTGTTTGGCAATTCAGTGCTTATTACCCAACATGAAGGATCAAGCCTGTACATTCCAATTGAATCTGAACAAACATCTTCTTCTGTTGATGCGATGAAATTAATTTATTTCCCCAATGCAAAGGACAGCGATACTTCATACGCCTATATTGCCAGTGGTATTTCTTTCGCGGGTAAAGACTATGATAATCGCGTTGTGCGGAGATTGATGGAAATACTTGGTTGGTCGCGGAACCCGAAATTGACACCATTAGATTCAATGCCGGTAGTGGTCACCTCAGATGAAGAGATATTTTACACGCGAGTGAATGGTGCGGATATAGTAAGGACGTATAGACAAACAATTGAGGAAGCTCACAATTTTCCCCCGGGACAAATTCTATTTAAAACGGATTTCAAAATATCCGACCTCAACCACGACGGCACCCCCGAATGCTACCGCTACTCCATCAGCAACGGCAAACTCATCGAAGTCGATTGTTATACTTTGGTGAACAATGAACCTGTGGCTGTTTCACGCGAAGAGGCCGAGAGATGGTTGCAAGGTGAGTTTGAGTTCAGGACGTTGATGTTATATTCGCAGTTGAGGGGAGAGTAGGATACAAGATTAAGACATGATACAATATCTCAAAATAGTACTAATTTACTTGTCTTGTTGCATTACCAGCCAGGCGCGTACACAGGTCATTCAATCTGGAGACAGTATATATTTTGGCCCGGGGCTTTCGATTCCAGTGTCTTCACAAATTAAGGTTGATGGCGCCCGCCGTGATAAGCAAGACATTTTGTCCAATGAAAATCATGGGCGTGTTTTTTTTAAAGCGGACTTTATCTACACCAACAATGTTTTGCTGGATAATGAGGTGGATGAATTCCGGTACTCCTACACCAAGCCGATGTATTCGTATGATTCCTTAGGAAGAAAATATGAATTAATTCAAAAAATTGGCGCATTTAACTATAAATTTATTGAAGCAGAATGTATTGAACTTGACGAGAATAGAAGAATTAAGAGCAAAGTGAAAAACATTTACGTTCAATTGGATACTATCATTCAGGATGTCATTCGCATTGGTCTGTATATGTCGTGCAAGGACAGAAGACAACTATCGGAATTAAAGAAAATGCTCTCTTTTGTGCATGTTGTTGATATTGCCCATTTCCCCCAGAATTTGCTTGAATTTGAGGAGGATGATGTTATTAAGAACGAAATCAGATCTTCGACTGGCAATTTGTTTTCAAAAGAAATGTTGTCGTGTTCGACGCCTGCAAATATTGAAGAGGATTATCCAAAGATTTATTCTCGTGAGTTGGATTCACTGTTTGAACAATTTGAGTATGAAGAACTTTCCAGGTTATTACAAGAACGATATTTTGCATGGAAATGGAACGACTGGACTAGTAAAAAAGAACTTATTGAAACAAGGCTCGGGCAATATGGCAATATGAGTATTCAAAGGGAATATGGCATTTTAAAGAAATGGAAGAACCAGCAAATTCCATTGAGTGATTTTATGAACTACAAAGTGGGTAATCTTTACAAAAGCATTTTGGATACCTTGTATTTTCTGAAAGTGAGACAAATATGTTTCGATACTTTGATAAAAGAAATCGATGACAATTTACATATTGAGCCTTGCGATTTTTATTTTAATAACGCCACATGGAGGTCTTTTAATTTGGCCGATTTACTTGAAGCAAAGAAAGTGAAATTGGATATTTCTAATGGGTTACCGCATTATATCTATCGAAAATATCTGAACGGAAGTAAAAGCCATCCCAATTATAGGCAACTTCAATTTGACGATCAACATTTGATTTATGAATTTTCTCCTGACGATGAAAGCCTTGAAGCTAAAATATTAGTGACCATACAAAGTGAGGGAGATGGAAATTGGGTATTGAAAATGGATACATTAAGAGGTGATATTGTTTCAGCCGAACTCAATACATCCTTTAGATTCAATGGTGTAACTGGATTTCGTGCCGGAGCAGATTATTTGTTTCTGGAAGCTATGTCATCAGGAATGAATACTTTTTACTTCCGGTCTTTCCCGGATTCGATTGATAATTACCCAATTCAGGTCAACGTGAATTCAAATGATGAATTGATTTCAACCAAATTTTATCATATCAAAAAAGTGAGCAAACTATCACAATCTGAAGGGGTAGTGGAAGTTCAACAAGTTATTGATCGCAAGAGTTCTGTTAAGGATTTAAGTACCTTAAGAGATTATAGAGCAGGGGAGATCGTTTATCTTAGAAAGGAAGAATTGGACTTCAATCAGGACGGTGCCTCGGACATTCTTTCTTATGGTGTCTGCAATGGAAAATTGATATTTTGTCATTCTTTGACCATGACGAACAATGGGCTTGGGAAATTATCTGAAAATGATGTGTGGGCTTATTTGGACTCATCACAATTGTTTCAGAATATATTATTATTTTCACTAATAGGACGTGAAGATGGAAAGTAATTCAATCAACCAGAGTGCCAAGAGAGCTTTATTGTTCGGCATTGTAATGATGTTGTCTTCTCACTTTTATGCCCAGATAGAGATTTCCAGGTCTAAAGTTTTTCATTCTCCTTGTTTTGAATTCGACAATAAATATTGGGTAAGTCATTTCGTTCCTTTGATTTCAAATGAGGCAAAGAATGAAGGCACAATGAAATGTTTCGCCAGTTCCGGAGGCAATTGGATCATCAACTATGCTTGGGGAGATTATCGTGGAAATGATGAGTATAATAATATAAAGCAAAAACATCGAGAGCAACGGAACAGTAGAATTCTGTATGGAGCAGAAAAAGGAACGACGCTTCTTGAACTATCCGAACGCTCAGTCGAAAACTTTCATTTAAATTTAGAGTTGTGGCAGGAAGATGCCTGTAGTTCAATTGGAAAAACCAAAAGTTATTTTTATATTATCACATTGGATACAATATTGAATTCGTGTATTCACGTGAATTTAGTAAGGGAATCTGATCATTTTAATGACTTGTCTAATCGCAATCTGGTTTTGAAGAGAGAATTACGCCCTCTAAAGGGACTTCATTTAATTCGTCCATCTGAATTTGAAGAAAGTATTAAATGGCAATTTCAAGATAAAGAGTACCAACGTAAGGCCCGAAATGAAGCCTACTATTCTGCCCGGAATTTGAAAAATAGAATGACCGATAGTCTTTACATGTCTAATCCGTCGTTGATGTTCGCAGAACTGGATAGTGTGTCGTCCAAAAAATTTCTCGAAATGTACAGGGCTGGCGAGAATGAGCTTATTCTTAAGGAATATTATCAATTGCGTCTTACTTTTTATGAAAAGCGTATTGAAGCACTTAAAGACTTATTGAAGACTTCTGATTTTAGTTTGGGTAACTATTATCGCTTAAGGGAGCAATATTATTTAGGCCAGTTCGAAAGTAGTGACTTTCTCAATTACCTGAACCATCCGAAAGCAAGTAATAAAGCATCCTTATTTATGAGCTACTTGAAGATGTTTATTGCAGTAAACGATGATGAAGATATTATGGAAATTTATTTAGATCGTGGAAGTCTCGATTCTTTGCAAATTGCAGCGGCGTATCAATACAACATAGATGATCTATCGGAAGGATGGATAAGAGGCACGGAGTTGGAAGAGGTTTGGGGTCGATATTACGGTGAATCTTTGGTGAGAAATTCTATGAAATTGATAAATATAGTGCCGAAGAATATGCAATTGTATCATATTAAGGAGACTGATGTTTCAACTGAGACGTTTGTGGGTTCTTATTTGGATGCCAATGTTATTCTACATTCCTTTTATGTGAATTACAAATTGACTGCCAACGGTCAGTGGCAAGATCAGATTGTCGAGATGCCCTTCAATTTGGTCACGGATTCGTTGCAATGGATAGGAATGTTTGGAAATGCTATAGGTTTCCCAATGATTGATAAATTCTACTTCATCATACCAAACTATTTTCAGGATGGATCTCCCAATGATTATAAGTTTGTCGAGGTGGATAATACAACAGAGGATTCACTATTTGAATTTGTTTGTAAAGATGTAGTTTCAAAGCCATCCAAAACGTTGGACTCACCAATGTTCGTTTTTAAGGAATGGTTTACAAATAATGACTCCATAGACAAGAAGGCATTGAGTGGAATTCAAAATAGTGCAACAGACTCATTTAACGTTTTCCGATGGAAAAAGAGTCATGCTCTTGGTAAGCTAGCTCACAAAACCAATCCCTCCTACGTCCTCTACAAACGCCGATTCCGCATAAACGACCTCAACCACGACGGCACCCCGGAATGCTACCGCTACTCCATCAGCAACGGCAAACTCATCGACGTCGATTGTTATACTTTGGTGAACAATGAACCTGTGGTAGTTTCAAGGGAGCAGGCTGAGATTTGGCTAAAGGGGGAGTATGAGTTCAGGACGTTGGTGTTGTATTCGCAGTTGAGGGGGGAGTAGCCATTTGTTAGGATAGTTCTAATAACTAAAAGTGGATAAGAAAAATGAGTAAAATTTGTAAATGTCAATTGGTACTGGCCTTCGTATTATTGGTGTATGGAATGAATGCGCAGGTTATCTTTCGAGGTGATACTTCCTTTTTTGGTCCATGTTTGAGATTTAGTCCTGTGGATGAATTACACCTGTTTTCCAATGGAAATACAATTCGGATTAACGATTGTGCAATTTACATTGATTATTTCGATTGTTTGGATGCCACGAACAATAAGTCAGTAAGTGAAGTATTAAAACGAATTTATGGCGAAAGTACATCGGATAGAATTGGAATAACAAAATCGAAAGCTGTTTTAATTAATGGGTTGAAATACAAATTAAAAAAGTACTCCACCTACGCCGAAAAGGAGAACAACATCAAAAGGCGCAGAATTAGAAAGGAGAGTTTTTATTCATTGTCCATTGATACAGTATTATTTGAGTCAGTAAGGGTGTTAATGGAGGAACAACAGAAGAACTTGCGTGAGGTACGGAAGATGATCAAGGACTTGAAGAATGTTTATGTAGTCAACCCTATTGACTATCCCAGAAGCCAATTTGTAATTCCTGTTGATGCGATTTGTGAAGAGAATGCAAAAATTTTATTTGATAAAGAATTTTTGGTTACTTCTCTGCCCTGCATGTCTGTGGAGTTGATAAAGGAAGATTACATTGACTTTTATAATAGTGACATAGATTCTTTGTTGGAAGATTTTGCCTATGCTCAAATTGCGGACACCTTGGAGGAACGATTTATCAGGAAAAGGAAAGAGGAATGGAATTGTCAGAAAGACGCCTTTGAATATTTATTTGGTGGAAAGGACGTCTCTTTTCAAAAGGAAATCCAAATGCACCAAATGCTTTTTAACCTCGAAGTTGGGGTCAATGAATTTATGAATTACAAAAAACAACTTTCTCAAACTACTTTTTTTGATACGCTTCATCTGATTCGTTTTTGCAATAAGCGTCTTGTCTCAAATTTTGAGCGTTACAATTCCTTCACTCGATTAAATGATGTATGTAAATATTCCAGACCTTATACTTTGCGCGACATTGCTAAGGCAGATGAAAAATTGAATATGGATTACCTGCTTCGGGACTATCTGATAAGAAAGTATTTCGGAAAGTCTGACCGACAAATGCAAGTTGTTACACTTTTAAGTGATAAGTACCAGGAAATCTATGGAATCTGGCCGGAGAGTCAAGCATCGGGACAAGGATTTTTGGCTCATGTTTATCAAGAATCAATGGGCGAATGGAATATCAAAATAGACACCTTAAATAAGTGGAATGCCAATTACAAAGTTGATTCTCTTTTTTACTTCAATGGCACTATTTCATTTGCCGCCGGAAAAGATTTTCTGATTATGGATGCGGGTGAAGGTGGACATGCTCAGTTGATCAAGTCCTTTCCGGATTCTTTACCAGGATTTAATTACATCGCTCATGTGAAAAACACCAGTGAATTGTTTAATGATCATTTTGAAATGGAGTTTTTCCTGAATTTTCCGGAAAATGATTATAGGAGAAAAAACAAACTGGGATATTCGATCATTAATAAAAAGGAGTTAGAGTTCAAATCAATAAAAAGGGGCGATTATGCTAATGGGGAATCCATATTCATACATAAAGGTAAAGGAGATTTGGACAGGGACGGTATTGAAGAAATATATGCTTATGGCATTAGTGATGGAAAAGTCATTTTTGCGCATGGATATACCACAAGGAATGAGAAATTAATTGAATTGAAAGGCGATGAATTGTTGGAGAAATTGAAGTTCTCAATTCTTTTCAATGATGTTCTTTTATATTCTCAAATAGACAATGGAAATGAATAGAATCAAATATTGGTTGAATGATTCACCCCCTATATGCCTGGCGCTCCTTATAGTTGTATGCTCGAATGAGATTATATCGGCTCAGAAAAATTATACTTATATGGGCGGATTTTTGAAGCCCTGTGTTTTGGTGGATAGATGTATAGAAAATCGCATAACTGACGATTTTCGCAAAGCTGATGACTATTCAATGGTATTGCCTCACTCATCAACTGATTTGAATATTGGTATTGAAACAAAAACGGATTGTGATGGAAATCAAACTAAAGAGTCCGCGTTACTTGATTTATGTGAACTTGAGGATGAAGGTGAACTTATGGGCACCGAATCGGTAATGTGTGAAGGCTACAATTTTATTTTCGGATTGTTCAAGGAAAATTATTGCACTGCTGATGGCAAAACTGCAGTATATTGTTATAGGGCAATTTGTGATACTGTCGTAGATGATTTGTACAAAGTTAAATTCTGGATGGTTTCCGAATCGAGTAGCAAACCGAAAAAATTATTGCAGAACTTGAAGCGTGATTTGCGCTGTATGAAGTACATACATCTCTTATCTTCTGAAAACGTAGCTGATTTTGATAAAGAATTCGAATATCCTTCGAGGAGGTTAAAGAAATTATGTGTGGAAGCAGCACAACACGACAGATCTGATTTGGCCAGACGTCTTGCAGAATATTATGCTGGAGTTGATTTCGCTCCATTGGAAAGATTGACCAATGCGGGCTATTATGTTGAAATCGAAGATTTGGTACTTCAGGGGAAAGAGAAAGAGGCTCTTGACCGATACTATAGCTTCAAGCTAAACGAG
This sequence comes from Flavobacteriales bacterium, assembly GCA_031378885.1. Classification (GTDB taxonomy): domain Bacteria; phylum Bacteroidota; class Bacteroidia; order Flavobacteriales_D; family Sanyastnellaceae; genus JANNEQ01. The sequence goes on along the minus strand of JANNEQ010000228.1, from coordinate 19,129 downwards.
TATTCTTTGAATGAATTCTTATTGAAAAAGGAACTGGCCCTTTGTAATATTAGTTTATCTGAATTTTATAAGTTGAGAAAAAAGTTTGATAGCACTGAATTCAGCAGGGATGAACTGGCAAGTTATCTGGACAGCCCGAATGCTGAGGGCGAAATTTTCAGATTATCCAGAATTGACAGAGCATTGGTTTTATTCGAATCAAATAAGGTCTTTCTGTATCGCTTTGTGACTCGTTGGTCGGACGATTATGGTTTAGCAAATTGGTCAGAGGAGGTTACCACGAAATTATTGGAAAAGGAGGATTCAATTTGCGATTTTGGTGATTGTCGTGGTTTTGAATTTTTGCCTATTGTTCCTTATTCAACCGGGGAAATGCATTATTTGTATTTTCCAGATTCGAGTGCCAGGAGCAACAATACGTATTTGGTTAGATTCGAAAGAAAATCTTTTAGGGATAATTCTTATAAGCAGGATTGGATTCGCCTTCCACTTTCTTTACGGCCAGATGATTTAGTGACGAGGAACGTTTACAACAACTGGATATTTATTTCTACTAAGGACTCAACTTATATTGTTAATATGGATTACGGAAACGATGACGACTCATTGAATTTCTTGAATTATAAGCTCACTGTACTTCCGCAAACCAGTTTGACCGATACAAGCTTTCGTTTTATTTGTAATGATGCCTCGTTCACACCAGGTATGTTCGCTTTCGGGAAGAGCATTGAAAATAGCAATTGGACCACCAAGGATAGTGCAAGCATAGTTCCCATTTTTGACCACTTCGGCACAGATTCTTACAAGAATTTAATCTGGGATCCCGGAGACGATCCAAATATTATTATCGCCGCCAGAAAATCTGATCCCTCATGCGTCTTGTACAAGAGAAAATTTAATCTGCAAGACCTCAACCATGACGGCTGCTCAGAATATTACCGCTACTCCATCAGCAACGGCGAACTCATTGATGTGCTCTGCTACTCATTTGTGAACAATGTAATGAAAGAACTCCCCCATGACGCAGCAATTGAACTGATTAAAATGGAAGCCGATTATAAAGCGCTGGCGTTATATTCGCAGTTGAGGGGAGAGTAAAAGTTTGTCATGGCAGAAATACAATTTAATATTGAGTAGAGAAATGAAAGGAAGTATTAGGTTTCAACTTTTAATTGTCGCCATATTGTTGGCGCATATTTCCAATGCACAAGTGATCATTCAGGGTGATACCGCTTTTTTTGGACCTGGTTTGATGTATGTCGGAGAAAAGGGGTTATTGCCTTTTATTGGCCGACAAGGTGAATTGTGGTCAATTGGAAATGGAGAGCCTGGTTTGGTATATTATATTGAATATTTCGATTTTTATAATGAGGCTAATCTCCTTAAGAATAGCCAGTATTGTAGCCTTGGTGAGGAAGAAGGTTATGTGAAAACTACTGAGGTTCATAGGACGAAGTCTATTCAACAAAATGGATTCACGTATTCAGTAAATAAGAACTACCGCTATGGTAATCATGGAAGTAATAAAGGAAATAGAAAAAGAATTGGAAAGTATTATTCCATTTCTTTAGATACCGTGTTATTTGAATCTAATCGGGTAAACATGGTTTGCCAATCCTCAAAAATGAGCAAAATTCGCAATGGACTGAAATTGCTTGAAAATATATATCTGGCCAACCCCGAACAATACCCGGCAAATGCCTTCTGCGTGGCCCATGATTCAATTTGCGACAGGGAAATCAGAAACCGTTTTGAAACCCATAATCTTTTGACTGCACTGCCATGTATGTCGGCAGAAAGGATAAGGGAAGATTATCCTGACTATTACAGCCAGGAAATAGATGCTATGTTTGCCGACTTTGCATACTCACAAATCGCTGACACATTAGAATCCCGGTTTTTCCGAAAGAAAAAAGCACAATGGACTTGCCATAAGCAAGCCCTCAGATATTTGTATGAGGGAAAAGATGTTTCTGTGCAAAAGGAAATTCAAATGCACAGGAGGCTTTTCAAATTGGAGGTGGGTATCAATGAATTTATGAATTATAAAAAGCAAATCTCTCAAACAACATTTTTCGATACGTTGAATTTGATTCGTTTTCGCCAGCGGGAACTCGCTCCTGTAATTCAACCCTACAATTCATATAGCGCCCTGAATGACGCTTGTGAACTGTCTCGGTCTTATTCATTGCAGGAAATAGCGCGTGCTAAACACTCCATGAATGTGGAACCTATGTTGCGTGATTATCTCATGAGAAAGTACGTGAGCACAAGCGAAGTGGGACTCGGGCTTGTTCAGTTGTTTAGCGATAAAAACCAGGAAATATATGGTATCCAGTCTTTGAATGATCCGCCGGAATTGAAGTTTTTGGCACGTATTTACCAGGAAACCACAGGAGATTGGAAGGTGAAAATTGATACCTTAAAGAACTGGAATGCCAATTTTAAAATAGACTCTTTGTCATACTTCAACGGAACTATTTCTTTTGCTTCGGGTATTAATTTCCTGGTGTTGGATGCCGGCAGCGATGATGGACAAACTAAATTTATCCAGTCTTTTCCTGATTCCCTTCCTGGATTTAATTACATTGCTTATGTGCAAAGTGCTGAGGAATTGTTCAACGATCATTTTGAAAAGGAATTATTCATACAATTTCCGAATAATGATTACCGGAAGAAGCGCAGCCTCGGGTACTCAATTCAAAAGGATGATTCATTTGCGAATGATGTGAGCAATAATGACTACGCCCGCAATGAATCGATTTTCTTGCATAAGGCGAAAGGAGACATCGATGGCGATGGAACCGAGGAAATTTATTCTTATGGAATTAGTGCAGGCAAAGTGGTCTTTGTAAAAGGATATTCTTCCGTAGCTGGAAAATTGATTGAGCTCAATGAGCCGGAATTACTGAAAAAACTGAATGGCTCTGTTCTTTTTAATAATATAATTTTGTACTCTCAGATAGACAATGGAAATAAATAGAACCTTATACAGATTGATCAGCAGAGTACAATTTTTTTGCTCACTGGTCTTGAGTTTGGTGTTATACAATACCTTACCTGCTCAGATAAACTTCCGCTATATGGAGGGATTTGTTGAGCCATGTTTTATGTTTGACCATGGCCTTCAAAAGCTGGTTCAAGCCGAAATTGGGGAGTATAATTTCAATGGGCAGGAAGATAGTTTCAATCTCACAGTGGACGGCGAATGGGTGGATGTCAGAATAAGCACTGAACCTTATTATGAAAAGGACAAATCATGGTCTGTTTATCAAAGATTCAAAAGATTTTTTGAAATGGATGAAGCTTTCGAACTCACAGGTTCGGAAATAATTAATTGTGAAGGGTATAATTTTGTTTTCGCGTTGTTCAAGGAAGAGCATTGTTCAGAGCAAGGTAAAACTCCTGTTTATCATTATAAAATAATGTGTGATACACTCGTAAACCAGTTGTACCATGTCAATTTTAAGCTTGTTTCCGATGAATCGCAAAATGCAGAATTGTTATTGGCAGATGTGAAACGCAATTTGCGGTTTATGAAGAGCATCCACCTTGTATCAACCGATAATGTCGGCGATTTTGATAGGGTATTCAAATATCCAAAGGCAGCCTTGGACAAACGTTGCAGAAAGCTGGCCGAATTGGATAGGTCGATGCTGGCCCTTAATCTTGAAGAATATTTGCGGAATAGGAAGGATGCTCCACTGGCAGGATTGACCTGGGAAGACTATTATGATGAAATTCAGAACCTGGTACTGCAGGGCAAACACAAGGAAGCTCTCGACCAATACTATGAATATAAATTTTATGAATATAAGTCCATACAACTCGAAATGGAAAAAGAAATCGCGCTCAATAATTTCAGCTTGTCAGAATATATTAAGTTAAGAACCCGCTTTGACCGAAATGACTTTAGTAGAGAAGAATTGATACAATACCTTTTTGATCCCGATGCCCCCGGTGAAATACACAAACTCAAAAGTATGGAATTGTTGCTGATATTTTTTTCCTCGAATAGAGGTTTCGATTATTTAAAAGATGACCACTATTTTTACGGCATTTGTGATTGGTCAAAGCTTGCAAAAAGGAAGTTACTGCAAAAGGAAGGTTCTGTCTTTGCCAATTCTGACTACCCGTATTTTGAATTTGATCGCCTTAATTACAGCAACCTGGATTTTCTTTATTTCCCAAAGCTAAATGACAATTACGGCAATGTGCACATTGCAAAATTCCATCCCAAATCTTTTGAGGATACTTCTTTTGCACAAGATTGGATTCGCCTTCCATTTTCACTTCGGCCAGATCAGATATTGTCTTCAGAGATGAACAATGATTGGATATTTCTCGGAACAAAAGATTCAACCTATATTTTAAAAGTGAATAGTGGAAATGATGATGAGGAGCTGGATTTGTTGAATTATACTATTGAAGCTTTGCCGAATACCACCCATGCCGATTCAGGTTTTCAATTTATTTGTAATGAGGCTTCTCTTACAATGGGATATTTCAGCTTTGCCAGCCTGATAGAAACCCATGACTGGGTTACAACAAATAGTTTAATTCTCTCACAAATTTTAGAAGTGACAAAAATGACAGATCGCAATTTATTCGAGGATTCAGAAGGAGATGAGCAAATAGTTTCAGCCGCCAGAAGATCAGACCCCTCTTGCGTCTTGTATAAAAGAAAATTCACACTGCGAGACCTCAACTACGACGGCTGCTCAGAATACTACCGTTACACCATCAGCAACGGCGAACTCATCGACGTACTCTGCTACTCATTTGTGAATAATGTAATGAAAGAACTTCCCCGCGACGAGGCAATTGAACTGATTAAAATGGAAGCCGATTATAAAGCGCTGGAGTTGTATACAAGGATGAGGTGGGAGTGAGGGGATGGTAGTATGCTAAAATGGAATGATCGGATAGATAGCGGCTGTTGAGTAATATTGTTATAATCAACAGGATTTAAATGGGCGGCTTTAGGCTAATAACATTTTGTCTACCTTATGTTTGGAATTCCACCTTTTTCTTCAATTATTAACTAAGTATGATATTCTAAACATCAAGATTCTTCCTGGTCCAATTTGTTAGGGACGATGCATGTATTCTCTATTGAGTGCATTAGGTTTAAACGATCAGCGAAGCAATTGGAATAATGAAAGTATGACATATTAAGTGCCTGCGCGCTTCAGTTGTTATGCTGTAAGCAAATAATTTAATTCGTTTTATCTCTGTTGTATATTCGTTTATTTTTTTGTTGCTCTTTTTTCGGGTTTTAACCATACAAATTCACTTTTCGTTTGTTCTTTTTCCATCTTTTTGCGTATTTCTACGTTAATTTTTAAGGTAATGTGAATGATATTAATATTTTTACATACATTTGGTCTAAATTAACCAAAACTAAGATTTCCATGTTTGATCGTATTCATATTTATGCTTTTTTTGTCGCTCTCTGCGTTCTTTTGTGTCAACCAAGTATTGGCCTTGCTCAGGAAGGTCCATTTAAAGGGAAGTTTCATTTAGGATTCGGTTTGTCGCCCTATACCAATTTGAAAATCAAAGATTTTGAATCAACGATTATTCGGAGAGAGTATTATGATACGGCAAGCTATGACGCGAATGATTTTTCGAGATATTATTCTATGTTTGGAGTGTTTGCAACTGGAAGCCCGGAGAATTGGGATTGGATTTCATTTCGTCTCGGTTTTGAGTATTATTTCCCTATGAATTGGACGGTTGGTAAGAGTGTTTCTAAATACAACCTGCAATACACTGATGACTTTCAATATAGCAATTCTATGAATGGATTGCAATATGGCATTATACTGAATTATCATTATCTATCAATACCATTAAATGTTGGGATTCACTTTCGATCTAATGTGAAGTTTAATTTTGGGCTTTTGGGTGGGGTTCGACCAATGTTCAATCTATCTGCAAGCAATCTGAACTATCAATCCTCTAACACAAAGAACGATATTCAAATAAGAGAAAATCTGAGAAATACATTGGTTGGAAAAAATATCGTAATGCCCTATGCTGGATGTTGTTTCATCTTCAAGCCTGATGATGACGTACGAATTGGGATAGATTTTATTTATAATTTCAACTCTACAGATGCTATTGAAACACTCCCAAACGGATATAATTTCATCGATAATTCTAATAGGTTGAGATCCTATGGAATCAACGCATATTTAACATTCAATCTGTCAAAATGAAGTATTTTTTACTCGTTGCTTCGATTCTTAATTGCCTTACCAGTGGGGCACAGAGTCCTGGGTTTGTTCATGGTAAATTTCTGTGGCTTCGAACTTCTCAGGACACCTTAGAGATGGTCAATAGCCATTACTTCAATTCATCAATATTATTGGAAGATCACCCTCATCAACCAATAAATCATCAGTACCATCAAAACCTGAAATCATTATTGGGCTTGAGTGTTACAAATGGACAATTTAATACGATGACGGCATTTATAGTGCATTCAAAGGCAAATCAAGAATGCCCCGTATGGTCAATAAACAAAGAGGATAGCGGATTGTGCGTAATGTCTACTAAGAGATTGGCAAGACTTACGGACTATAAGTACTTTAATCATTCTGGTCAATTGGATGCGCCACTGACCATTTCTACATACTTTCAAAAGACAGAAGGATTTGATATTGCCAATTATCAAATTCAGTTGGGAAACTACTCGGCCTATCCTGATTTACCTTTAACAACAGGTAATCAATTTATACCTGAACTCATTCTCTACAATAGAGTCTTGACTCCAAGGGAAATTGATAAGATTGAAACATACCTGGCACTCAGATATGGCCTTACGATTCAAAAAAATTATATTGGGTGTTCAGATCAGATACTGTGGAATTACAGGCATGACAGTTTATACCATCATAATATTTTCGGAATCGGTTATGACCATTTGGAGAATTTGAATCTTAGAACTAGTTCACCAATTAAGGAAGTTGGGTTTATTACACTTACATTGGATAGTGCGGCCAACATACCAACAGGGGCTTTTGTTATTGCTGGCGATAATGGCAAAGAAAAGAGTTGGGCAGAGAAAATTCAAGGTCAGCCTCAACTAATGAGCAGAATCTGGAAAATAAAAAGAAGCGGAAATATTAGTGCACCGTTATCACTTAGCGTCACATGTAACTCAATTATTGGAGAACCCATAATTGATAGTTCATATTGGCTTCTGGTCGATAAAACGGGCAGCGGCAATTTCTCTATACAGGATGTTGTATATTACAGGGGTACATTGGCTAATCATAAAGTACTTTTCAATTTGCCGGTTGATAGTGATTCATCAGGTGCAGACGTAATTGCCATTGCTGCGGCGGGAGAAATTATTCAGAAAATATCCTTTCAAGCGCCGACCTGTGATTCCCAGGACAGCGGGGAAATACGTCTCGGCGTTGAAGGCGGTACACCACCTTATAAATTCTCAGTTGAAGGAGTTGGACACCATTTCTTGAAAAGATGGACGACTACAGGAAATGAATTGACCACCTTAGCGAACCTTCACTCAGGAGAATATATTGTATCCATAAGGGATCATGATGGAAATTCTATAGTTGAATCAATTTATCTGGAGGCATCAGATGCGCCCAAGAGCCAACTTGAAGGTAGCTATGAGATTAGTGCGACGCGAAAACTGCTATTGGATGCAACGGTTGAAGATTATTCTTGTACATACACATGGGAAAAGAATGGTCAGGTGATTGGTGATTCCCCTATTCTTGAAGTCAACAATCCTGGTGAATATACCATTAAAATTCGCAAAGAAGATTGCGAGTCACGAAAAAGAGTTACCGTCACAGCTCCGTCGTTGCAATTAATGGAAATTGGAGCGATGCCAAATCCTTCTATTTCGGGATATACTAATCTTAGGATTGCAACTTCATCAGTTGAGCCAATTGAGGTTTATTGCTTCGACATTGCCGGTAGGCATTTGTCGTCGAAGACTCTTTCGGGCAAAACATTCTATAGTTATTCTCAGTTCTTCGAGACCGCAGGTTTGTACATTATAAAGGCCTATCAAAATGGTTCTGAAGCTGCGATTAAATTGGAAATTCAATAAATGAATGCACAAATGCTTAGAATACTTCTATATTTTTTATTTATAAGTCTTACGTCGGTGGGAGTATATAATTATTCTGGTCCCAACCAAATTGTCAGACAGCAAAAAGCATCGGTAGGTGAGCAAAATTTTTCCGCGTTGGAGATCGAAGAAACAAGACCTGACCTGCACGAAGCAGCGACAATGCCGTTTGCTGAAAGTTACGCCGACATATCACGTGGGGTGATTGGTGCCGATCCAGCTAGCGGTTTGGATGAATTCAGTGACAATGTGTTTCAAATTCTATTGAAATCAGAACCTCAATTAGACGACATTGTCTTTTTGGAATATGAAGCAACTGGAGTAGAGAGTTTTGAAGCCATTGTCAGAAGTATTAATGGTGAGGCATCTCTTGGAGGTGTTATTAACGCAAATGGATCGGGTAAGCCGATGATGTTGCGAGAGAGAATTAATCCGAAGGAACTTAAAGAAGGTATCAACTCGGTCATGTTCAATTTGCCTGAGCAAACTGGACGACAGGTAATTGTAGAAAACGTAAGGCTGGTTTTCGGCAATAACAGGGACCAACAAAAAGAAACTCAGGCTATTTTATTTACGAATGAAATCGATGGAGTTTTAGAAGACAACAAAATACTTATTCGCGGATTTGTAGGAACCAATGAATTGATAGATAGCATTCAGGTTGGTGAAAGCCACTTTTCAGTTGGTAATTATTCATTCGAAAATTTGGTCAATCTCAGTAATGAAGAGATGAACCGAGGAGTGATCGGTGTGAAAGCATTTGCACATAACGGAGAAGTTTTTTCTTCGGACTATTCCTTTAGCACTAACCGTGAAGCTTCTTCTTTATTTGAGCGTGAAGCATCAATATATAGTTCCACGGTCTATACACCGGGTAAAACTCAAATAGCGGCAATCAACGGTGCATCCATCTTACTTTCGGAGACCGCACTAGACCACGGCGAAATCATCAGGGTTAGGTCATTACATAGTTACGAAATGCCTTCTCTTCCAACTGATATTGTCAATGTAAGTTTCAATGGTTCTGCTTATCGTTTCTTACCGGATAATACAATTTTTAATGCTGACCTTAAGATTAGCATTGGCTACGACCCGGATTTGATTCCTGAAGGTTATACCTGCCATGATATCATTACAATGTATTATAATGTGTATGAGCGCTCATGGAAGAAAGTAGAAAAGGATTCCGTCGATTTGGAAGGAAAGGCTATAGTTTCTAAAACAAACCACTTTACAGATTATATCAATGGTATAATTAAAGTTCCCGAAAATCCTGAAACCGCCGGTTACACACCCAATACGTTTAATGATTATAAGGTTGGTGATGCATCGTCTCAAATTCCCGCCTTGAGTATTCCTTCAGCGAATAATTCAGGATCGCTTTCCACATCTTTTCCGATAAAGATTCCGCAGGGAAGACAAGGTATGCAACCGCAACTTTCAATCAATTATTCGAGCGAAGGCCAGGGTGGTTGGTTGGGTATGGGTTGGGATTTACCAGTTTCTTCAATTTCGGTTGATAGCCGATGGGGTGTTCCAAGGTACTGGGCCGATTCGGAGAGTGAAACTTATCTATTGGATGGTGCGCAGTTGATCGGATATGAAGATAACGATCTCGCACATCGCGGATTTATTGATGACGTAAATGGAACTAAGCGATTCAGAAGAAGAATCGAAGGTAGTTTTGATAAAATAGAGAGGTTCGGAAATAGTCCATCGAATTATCGATGGGTAGTTACAAATAAAGATGGTACAAAATACTTCTATGGGGGAGTAGCAGGAGTGGATGAATCGGCGGTACTGCAACAGCCAGGGACCAACAACATTGCTAAATGGTATCTGGTCAGAATTGAAGATTCAAATAAGAATACAATCAACTATCTCTATAATCTTAGAACTCATGGTGGAGTTTCAGATGGTCAGCCCGGACGACAAATCTATCTTGAAGAAATAAATTATACGGGATTTCAAGACACACCGGGAAAATATAAGGTTAAGTTTTATTTGACCGATGCGGGCACTGAACCAACCGTCAGGCAGGATATTAATGTGTCATGTAATTATGGACTAAAAGTAGTTGAGCCGTATCGACTTGAACGCATTGATGTATCGTATCAGGAGCAAACTATTCGTACATATGACATTGAGTATTTGTATGGTGTTTATGGAAAATCTTTACTAAAACATATTGCTGAATTGGATCAGGAAGGCAATGAGTTTTATCGGTGGAAGATGGAATACTACGATGAGGTGAGGAATGATGATGGAGATTATGTTCAATTCGATGATGAGTACACTCTAATCGATGGCCATAATGACAACATAGAGTATGGCCTTGTGAGAAGTTTAGGTACTGATTTGGATAGGTCATCAATTATTGGTGGAACCAGTTCTGAGGGTTGGAGCTCTGGTATATATGTTGGTGTCGGTCCCAATGTTGATAATGCAACAAAGAATCTTACAGTAGGATATTCATACAACTATGCAAGTTCCGATTCGAAAGTGCTCAATACCCTTGTCGATATTGATGGAGATGGTTTGCCCGATAAGGTCTTTGATGCTGGTGGTATTGTAAAGTACCGCAAAAATCTTTTTGACCCATTAACAAACACATTTAGTTTTAGTCAAATGCCATTCTCACTGGGTAATCTTTCGGGTATAGGCAGTTCTCATAGCTCCACTCATTCGCATGGCCCACAGGCAAGTTTCTATTCGTTTTCTGCTGGCCTAACTTGGGGTAAGACTAAGACAGATACAAAGTCCTATTTCATAGATAAAAATGGAGATAGATTACTGGACGTTGTGCATAACAACAGTGTATACTTTAATCAAGGGAATGGTGATTTTGCCTTATTGGACGATGATACTCCTAATCCGCTTTATAGTGTGACTCAGGATGAATTGACTAATTCGAACATAGAAATTTATACGCAAGAGGATATTGATGCGATGTTCCGGGACAATCCAATACACGATGTTGTTCGTGTCTGGACAGCTCCAATAGAGGGGTCAGTGGTTGTCAATTCAATTGCTACTCTTATAGAGCAGCCTTCTCAGGCTGATTATCCATTTGCCGATGGAGTATATGCATCAGTTGAAAAGGAAGGAACGATACATGATTCAACAACACTTCTATCAGCAGGCGCATCCTTTGAATATATGGATACGATTAATGTGTTGAAGGATGAACGTATTTTCTTCAGGCTTCAGTCAAGGGTTGATGGTAATTTTGATAAGGTGGTTTGGAATCCGAAAATTGAATATCTCGATAATCCGGTCGAACCCTACGACTCAGTTGTTGAATACGATTCAAATGGCCAAACACTGTGGCAATTCGATTCCAGGGAGGATTTTTTCGTAACCGGAAAACAGTATCTGTTTTTTGATAAGAATAACAGTGCTTTAGAAGTAACCGGTACATTCGTAAAACCAAACGCCGTTTCTGATACGATTTACCTTCAGGTAGTGCACAAAGATCATTTAGGGGTAGAGACTATACATCAAATTCAAAGTATCGCTCCATCAATAATTTTCCCAGCACAAGACATTACTAGCCCGTTCCAACTGGCTGTTGATTCCGGCGATGTAGTCTTGCTTAGGGCATTCGTATATTCCAATATTAATTGGGATAGTACCTTTTGGTATCCAGTCGTTACACACATTTCGGATACCATTAGCACTGTATACAAACCGATAGCGGAGAGGGTAGCGTATAATCAGTTTGTTTGGGATCCGGGATTGATAAATGATTTGAATTTATCTCAACCGCCAAGATTCGCTAGATCAATCATTTGTCCTGACAGCGGTTCGATTGAACTTAGAACTCAATTCATGTTTACACAAGACAATCTCGGTATAATCAATAATACTGCGGATGCTGGTGGATGCGTTTCATTAAGTGTAAAAAATGGAGGAGATTTGATAGCAAGGCAATCTTACAACATCGCCCCCAACGTTGATTTAGATACATATCCTTTATCATTCGATGTCATTCAGGGAGATACAATTTATATAGAACTTACTGTTGCAAATCGTGATTTTTACGATTCTCTGAAAGTTTGTCGAATAGATGAAATAATATTAACAGGGTTCGACCCATCAGTTGCTGATGAATTTCATGATGAATTGGAGAACAATTATGGAATCAGCACGATACCACCTGCTGAATCTCATTTGCTCTTTGGCCCTGGTTACCGCAACTGGGGGCAGTTTTGCTATAAGGCAGACGCGCTGGATCTTCATCATCCTATTGAGGAAACGGAGTTGAATTATAGCGGTAGTGGGGGTTTAGAGGAATATGGTAACAATGAAAATATTGAGGCATATGATAACCCAGATGATTTTAATCAGGATCCTAGCGCAGGTTCTCTATTAAACGAAGTTTTTATTTATATGACTCCTGATAGTACGCTGAATCGTTGGAACGGATATGACAATCTTACATACATTACTGTGCATGCAGTTAGTTCTTCTCGTTTTGGACAGGACAATATGATACTTACTTCCGTTATTGAGCCAGATGCAGGGATGGAGAATTTTTATTTTTTACCGGATAAAGTCGTTCGATCGTCATCCACCACCAAAGCTTTTCCTGATAGCTGGAGTGAGATACCTGAACTAGCTGCGTCAGCAATGGCTGCTCTTTTTGGAGTTAGTCTCTCATTTGCCGATACAGATGGAAGTTCTGAAATGTTGATGGACATGATGGATTTGAATGGCGATGGATTTCCTGATATTATCTCTAAGAATGAATATCAATACACACTGCCTGGCGGGCATTTTTTTGATGAAACTACTCCTTGTGATTTTAGACATAGAACTGAAAGCCATTGCGAAGGAGTTTCAGTTGGTGGGTCAAATAGTTCTGTGGTCTCAGCTGTTAATACTTTAAAAGGAGCTCTTAATAAAACACAAGACACTTCGAAGCCACAAAATTCTTGCGGATTCACGTTTGGTGTCAGCGGTTCGACCAGTGATACTGACGATAAGACTTTATGGGCTTATATGGATGTCAATGGAGATGGACTTCCCGACAGGGTTAAGGACGGAGGTATTGTCCAACTAAATATTGGATATGACTTTTTACCAGAGGAGAATTGGCCTTTCAGTACAATTGCGGCAGGAGATAATATATCTGGAAGTTTGGGATTTGATGCAGGGGCTGCTGGAAATTTGGTCTTTGAAGCTGCGAATGGTAAGGATGTAATGTCAGGCAGTTTCAAGTTTGGAGTGAGTGGTTCAAGTTCGTCCAATTCAACAGATATAGCATTGATGGATATCAATGGCGATGGTTTGTTGGACATTATAGGCACTGATGATTCTCTTAGTATTGATAAGGTGAGATTCAATAGAGGATGCGGATTTTCTGTATGGGAGGATATCAATGGTTTGGGTAAGCTTGAAGCAGGGTCTGGAAATGCGGAGTCTGCTAATGGAGCCATTACGTTCTCTATTCCAATAATTTTTATAAAAATTAGCATCAATCCAAGTGGTGATTACAACAAGTCTATCAATCGCACCTTGTCTTCATTTACGGACCTCAATGGAGATGGCGTTCCTGATTATATAAAAGGCAAACGAGGTGATGAATCAATGGAAGTGAAGTTCGGTCGAATGGGAAAAACCAATCTTTTGAAAAGAGTGGAAGGAGCTTTTGGAGCTTCGTTTACCGCCGACTACAAACGTACACAAAACACATTTGATCGTCCAAGCATCAAATGGAACTTGAGCTCATTAAAAGTGACAGATGGTTTTCTAGGAGACGGACCTGACACTGTGACAACGCGATATGAATATGTTGGGGGCCGCTATAATAGGCGTGAAAAAACAGAAATTGGCTACTATTCAGTATCCACATATAATCTTGATAATAATGATGATGTTTACCAAATCATAACTCAGGAGTATGATTCAAATGGCTATTACACCAATGGCCTTTTACTTTCTACAGTGTTTTCAGATGGTCAGGGAAACATCTACACAAAGTCTATCAATCAATATCAGATGCGTGGTGAAGGTGGCGTAATAGTTGGTGCTGACCTGTTGGCACTATATAATAACGATGCCACATGGGCTTTCCCTGCTTTGGTGAGAACAATACAAGAATATTACGAGGGTGGAACAAATGCTTTATTGTCTCATACAACGAATCTGAATTATGACAATATAGGCAATGTGACCCAATTTGAAGATTTGGGTTCAGGAAGTAGCGATGAGTACGTGCGTTCCGAAATCTCCTATTATGGCGAAATGGGTGATTATATTGTTAATATACCAGAATTTGTATCAGTAAAAAATTCAGGTAATCAGGAACTAAGGTATTCATGGCAGGATCCTGATGATAGTGGCAACATTATTGAAATACAGCAATATCTTGGCGATGGAGGATACGCTTCTACAAAATTCGAATATGACGATTATGGCAATACTGTAAAGGTAACCTATCCGGCCAATTACAACGACTCAAGTATGTATTATGAATATGCATACGATACTGACCTATTTACATTCAACATATCTGTAACGGATGCCTTCCTCTATTCTTCATCCGCAACATACGATCCTCTTTTCGGCGTAATAAAACAGTCGGTTGATACGAATGGTCAAATCATCAATTATCAATATGATAATAAAGGAAGAACTGTTTCCTTACAGGGACCGAGAGAATTAGCAGCTGGTCAGCCATTCACCATCAAAGTGGATTATTTCGAACAAGCAGAAATACCATATTCGGTTGTACAGCATTATCTTGAAGACTTCCCTGAACAGCCAATTGAAACAGTGACCTTTGTTGATGGCCTTTTTCGACCAATTCAGATTAAAAAGACCTCATCAATTCATACTGGACCCGATAACCCTGATATCGTTCAATATACAACATCAGGTAAAGTAGTGTACGATTCATTTGGCCGAGTTATCAGAACATTCCATCCTTCAGTTCAGGCGGCGGGTACTAATGCAAGCCTTTTTAATGAAGATAACATGGGTGGCTTTTTTACTTCTCGCGGTTACGACATACTTAATCGTGTTCTGGTGGATACCCTTGAGGACGGAAGCACAGCTTCATTTGGCTATCAAATTGAAAATTATGATGGAATTCCTTGTTTTAAAACAATTACTACCGATCCACTTGGTAACACTTCACTTCAATATGCGGATGCCCGTCAACGCGAGCTGATGCAAGCCCGTGTATTCGGAAATGGACAAGCAGAAACCAAATTCGAGTACAACGCCATTTCTGAGTTATTGTCTACAACCGATCCGCTTGGTAACGTTACTACTTACGAATACGACAAACTTGGAAGAAATATCAGCTATAATCATCCTGATGGTGGCCTCACAAAATATGAATACGACCTTGCCGGAAATCTTTTGGTGAAAAGCACGGCAAATCTCAATGCATTGTTTCCGGATGGAGGTGGAATTAACTATGAATATACATACAACAGGCTAAGGCAAATCAACTATCCTGTCAATTTCCAAAACAGGGTTAAATATCACTATGGGGGACCAGGGGCCCCATTTAACAGGGTTGGAAGGATGTTTTTGCAAGAAGATGCCACTGGGGGGCAGGAATTTTTCTTTGGTAACATGGGCGAAGTTGTAAAAACAGTGCGCACTATTGTGCTCAGCCCAAGTGATATGAGAACCTTTGTTTGGGAAGACTCTTATGATTCATGGAACAGGGCATTGACTAAGACTTATGCGGATGGCGAAGTGCTTAGTTATAACTACAACAACGCGGGCAAGCTTAAGAGCATGGCCAGCTTGAAGGATGGATTCAATTATGAGTTCATACGAAACATTGGTTATAATGAGTTTGATGAACGGGTGCACATTGCGTACGGAAATGGAACTGAAACAAATTATGAATACGAGCCCGATAGACGTAGACTGCTCCATGTAGTTTCCACTGATGCCTCCGGCAACCAATTCATGAACTATTCTTACCAATATGATCAGGTGAGCAATATTCTTGAATTGAATAATGATATTCAATCCCAAAGCAATGGTATCGGTGGCCCAACATCTTTTAGTTATGAGTATGATGATATGTACAGACTCACACATTCTTCGGGTTTGTATGAAGGTATAACGCGTGTAGATGGTTATGAGCTGAACATGCAGTACGACTTGATGGGCAAAATCGTCAACAAGCAACTAACGGATAGCAGTTCCTTGTTACTCAATCATCATCTGAACTACAGCAATTCCTATCTATATGATGGCGTCCACCCAAGTGCTCCCTCGCAGATTGGTTCCAGATCATTTGAATATGATCACAACGGTAATATGACCTTTGTGGAGGAGACGGCTTCTTCGCTATTCCTTAACACAAGACAAATGTCATGGGACGAGGAGAATAGAATGGTGGCCTTGTCTGATAATGGTTATCTCAATCTCTATACTTATGACGCTTCTGGTGAACGTATATTGAAAAGCCATGGTGGCACTCAGGGGCTCCTCATCAATGGAACACCTGTTGGTTTCGTTCAGCATTCTGATAATGTTACCATGTATGTAAGCCCTGATCTGGTGGTAAACCAAACGGGTTTTACCAAACATTACTACGTAAACGGTCAACGAATTGCTTCCAAGACGGGAACAGGTGAATTCAACAACAGTTCATTCAGCCATCCAATCATGACGGCTGGCGACTTGAATTATTCAGAACTCGTTACCTTGATGCAGAATGCGGCACAAACGCAATTCTCGAACATGGGTATTCCACCCGGAGAGCCTACCATACCGAATGCAGAAGGTTATCCTGCACAATCCGGGCAGCCTATCGAATTGGGTGAGATAGGAGAATACGCAAACGATCCACCAGCTCAGGGATGGCCGTCACCTCCCATTCCTCTGGTCTACGTTCCGGGCGTACCGCCTGGTGAGCCAACCATTGGTATTCCATATGACCCATCCGATTCTTTGGAGGCGGGCTATCTTTATACTAATTCAGCAAACACTAGCGAACTTAATCAATATTTCTTTCATTCAGATCAAGTATCTTCTACTAACTATGTCACCGATATTTTTGGTGAGGTAAGACAGCACCTTGAGTACATACCCTTTGGTGAAACGTTTATTGATGAACACACGAACTCTGAAACAAGCCCTTATTTGTTTAACGGCAAAGAGCTGGACGAAACAACAGGGCTTTATTATTACGGGGCTAGGTATTATGATCCAAGTTTGAGTATATGGGTGAGTGTGGATCCTCTTGCTGACCACCCAAATCAATTTGATAAAAGCCCATACTGTGCATTTTGGAATAATCCTATAATGTACAATGACCCAGACGGACAATGTCCTCTCTTGCTTTGGTTAGATGCTGCGATAGATGTGGGTTTTGTGCTGTATGATGCGGGAGTATTGATGCACGAAAAAGTATCTACAGGAAAAACAAGTGGAGAAAATTGGGCGGCTCTTGGTGCTGACGGTGCGTCTATTTTAGTTCCTATGTCTGTAGGTGCAGGTCAAGCGGTTAAAGCAGGTTATAAAGCTTTAAATAAGGTTGATAATGTAGCTGATATTGCAAAGACTACTTCTAAAGTGGTTGAAAATGCGAAACAAGGGAAACAATTTGAGAGTGTTGTTACAGATAATCTTAAACAAACAGGACATAAAAATGTAGCGGAGCAAGTAACTGTCAAACCAAATGGTGGGGGTAAAAATGTTAGATTAGACAATGTAAGCACTCAAAACGGGAATATTAAACTAACAGATGCAAAATCTTCTGCAACAGCACCTCATACGAAGAACCAAAAAGCAGGTTATCCTGCAATAGAAAAAAGTGGTGGAACGGTAGTTGGCAATAAAGGAGCAGCTCAGGGTTATCCGGCAGGTACTAAAATACCGCCTACTAAAGTTGATATAATTAGACCTAAAGATATTAAGCAATGACAGATAGAGAATTTTTAAAAATGGAAGTTTTAAGACTTTTGAACGAAAATCTTATTCCTTTTGGTTACAAATTGTCAAAGTCGGCTTGTGATTTTACTAAAAAGACAGATTTTGGATGGAATAAATATCAAATTGTTTTTTTAATACAAGACAGCGGGTGGGAAATTAAACCAAGTCTATTGATGCGTTTTGATATAGTGGAAAATTTATTCCACCAGATTTCGGATTTTGAAAAAAAATATCAAAAGGGCACACCAACTATAGGAACCTCTATAGAAGATTTAGGTATTAATGAACTTGAAACAAGGTTTGAATTGTCGAACAAAAATAAGATAGAGGGTATAGTAAATAACTTGGTTGAGTTATTTAAATCTGTGGTATTGCCGTTCTTTGCTAAATATAGTAATCTACATGAAGTTGATAAACTTCTTAATGGAAATGTCGCAGACACTTCAATGACAGGTGATATTTTCAAAGGTACAAAGTCATTAATAATAGCCAAACTGTTAAATAGAAATGATTTATTGAACCTTGAAAGGACATATCAGACTTTCTATGAGAATTTTTCAAATGGCTTTTATTTACCAGAATACATTAGATTGAAAAAGTATTTGTTAGATAATGCCTAACTTACTAAATTTTATTACTGTTTACGTTTTACCAAACGCCCGATTATAGAATTGATTATGCTAAATATTAGATAAGCAGAAGCAAGAGAAAGCGTTGGGTTATGTAGAAACATTTACATTAACTACGAAGTGGAAAAAGAGCAGTATGTTATCAGCCTTATCAAAGTAGAAATAGCCGAAGGTCAAAATGTACACAATGTTTGCGAAGCATAAATAGGCAATACGATTAAAATTCGGATGTACCATACCAAGTGCCTCAGTAAAGTAGTTCAGTCATTGTAAGGCATAAGAATTAGGATAATAAGAAACGGAAAAGGACCTTGTATTTAAATTGAAAGCTTTGACCCGTCCTAAAATTGGTTGACTGTTTTAGCTGCTTAATTGGTCAATTTGTTTGTAAATGTATTTGTTTTGTTTTTGTTTTTGCTAAAATATTTGATTTGCCCTTGTGAAGCGGATGTCGGACTTGTGGGGACTTGTC
>JANNEQ010000225.1:0-6192 GCA_031378885.1 Flavobacteriales bacterium | reverse complement strand
GTATCACAACAATGTTGTAGCCCAACTCAAATTATTCTAACAAACCGCCGTGTACCAGACCGGTACGCACGGTGGTGTGAGAGGACAGTAGAGATAACTTTGTTCCGTAATAAAGCTATCTTTACTTCCTACTCGATTTGGGGGGTTTACTTTAAGAGTAATTGACCCTAAGGGAAAGTACTGGCATTGTTACCCATTTATTGGTAGATAAGATTTGAAACCATTACAAATAAAGCATATCAGATGAACAATACATGCGGACCATTTTTCAGCTCCAATTGGGATTAAAGTTATAGGAATCATGAAACTTCGAATTATTGAATAAATAGTTTGTATACATATTGGGATCTATTTAGATCCAGTTTAAAAATGTAATATCCTTTCGGCCAACCCGCACAATTAATTGTCGTTTTATTGCTAGCTGGATAAACATTGACAAACAATTCGCCCAAAACATTGTAAGCTTTTATTATTTGTGGCACCTCTTCAGATTCAATTTGTAGATTTTCCTCAGCATAAATGAAAATATATCTAGGCACTGTAATTTGCTCGTCTATATCTGTGCTTACGTTAATAATTTGACTAGTTTCAGAAGTTCCACAATCATTAATGGCATTAAGTAAGACTTCGTAAGCCCCTGATTCTGCATATTCATGTGTTGGATTTTGTTGTGTAGATGAAGTGCCATCGCCAAAGTCCCAAATATATATCACACCATCCTCAATCGTGTTTTCGAATTGAAGTAAATTGTTTGTTTGAGAATAACTGAATGAAGCGATAGGAGAAAAACTTTGCGTTATCTCAATGCTAGAATTGCCGTAACAACCGTTGGTGTCTGTAACCATTAAATTGTAGATTCCTGGACTATAAACCTCAAAGGTGTCGCCTGTAAAATTATTCTGCCACAGATTATTCCAAGAGTAATTTGAAAAAAGTGTTATTGAGGAATCGTCACAGATTAGTTCTGGGTAGGCTGTTATTATTGGTTCAATTTCAAGTTCATTTACAAAAATAAAACCATTATCGGATACACATCCGTTTTCATCAATGTGCTTAACACTAAAAGGCCCTTCATTGAATACAGGTAATAAAGAAGAAGCAATATTTCCCGGCATCCAAAGATTACTATTGTTGTAATTACATTGAAGATAAATAGTATCTCCATTACAAAGAACCTCATTGTCAACAATTGAAATGATTGGAGTTAAAGGAATTGGTAAGATGGATAGAGCCACGGAATTGCTTGTATAAGAACAAGAGCTGCGCTGTATAGTGAAAGAATAATCGCCACTCTCGACCACTTCAATACATTCACCAATTTCTGAGTTGCTCCATTGCACATCTGCACTAATATTATTGCAAAGCAATAAGCTTTCGCCGTCACAGATTGTCAACGAATCTTCCGACAATATTTCTGGGTTGTCAGGAAACATTCCCTTACAAGTACATAAGCTATATAACCAAAAGTCGTATGTTGACCAATTATCAGCGGTTTTATCTCCCCCTTGTTCTGATCCTGTTTGAGCTGTTAATATGAAGCAATCTGGACTCGTTTCCAATAAATGTGGCTTGCCTTCTTCGTGGCCTATTGTTTGAACTGTTTTATCCCATTCCACTAATCCCCCAGAAGATAATTTCAATATCCAAAACTGCTCTATTCCTAGTTTGGTTCCGCTGACATGGCCGGAATTCTCAGAATATGTTGTGCAGCCAAGAATAAAACCTTCGTCATTGGTCTGTCTAATTTCTCCCAAACTTTCTTCATAATCCGATCCACCGTATAATTTTTGCCAATCTATTGAACCGTCTATTGTGCATTTGATGACCCAAACATCAAATAGTCCATAACTTGGACCGGTCATATCACCTCCCAAAACCGTGACGTCAGCTATTCCGGCAAGAATGAATCCACCATCTTGAGTGGGTATAGCATCATCAAGTTTTTGTGTATATGGCCCCCCATAACTCTTGTCCCATAAGGGATTGCCATTTTCATCAATTTTAAGAACCCACATGTCAGGCCAAGCATCAAAATTAGAATCAGTTTTGTTCCCTGACGGATACGAAGTTCCCGAGGTTCCCGATAGAAGTAGACTATTGTCAGGCAGCTCGATTATTTTGGATAAATATTCCTCATCGTTACCGCCCAAGTCCTTTTCCCAAATGATATCTCCTTCTATTCCGGTCTTTACTATCCAGAAGTCACTTCCACCACCAAAGTCCCAAGTGTCCTCTGACTTATCGAAAGATGATTCGGAAGATGAATGGCCCCCTAAAATTATATTCTCATCAGTAGTTAAAATTAGATCGGTCAGAATATCATTGTGGGAGCCTCCATATCTTTTATCCCAAAGTACATTGCCATTATGGTCTAGTTTTGTTACATAGTAATCGAAATAATGAATGTTAGTAAGAATGCGGGGTTCTTGCGTGATAGTTCCTCCGATATCAGATTTAGAATTTCCTGCAATAAGAAATTCTCCGGCCGAAGTGATTTCCAGATCAACAAAATAGTCATTATCGGCTCCACCAAGGCGCCTTTGCCAAATTATATTGTATTCAGCATCCAAACGCAGTATCCACATGTCGTATAGACCAACATACATGAGAGGAGTGAAATTGGGTTCAATTATGTCTCCGCTTATGTCTGAATTGGTACTTAATCCTATTATATAACCACCGTCCTGCAAAGGTAAAATTTTATGAGATCGCTCTTCGTTATTCTCATAATCGCCTATTTCCCAGTCTGTACCGCCGAATACTTTATCATAAATATTCGCGAAATCATTTTGGGCGAGAAGTTCATTTGAAACGCTCAGGATGCCTAAGAAAAAGCATAAAAGGAATGTTGTTTTCATGTGAATTGAAAAATTATTATTTTAGAAAGCGCTAAGAAAGGTTCAACTAATAGGAATTACTTGAATAAACCGATGAACTCGTGCTTCTTCCGATGAACTTCATTCACATAGATATTTAGCAAATGCAGTCTTAAATAAGTTGCTCATTTTCTTACTTCCAACGGGAATCAAACAACCATTGATTAATTGGATATATTCTTTTCCATTACTTTTAAAATTAGCTTTTTCTACGTAGGCCAAATTTACGATGCACCATCGGTTTGCTTTTGAAAAGCACTCTTCTCCATTAACGCCCAATTCACAGTTAATTCTTTTCAAATGATCCGTCAAATCAAGCGCAGAATTAGTTTTTTTTGAAAAATTGGAACATTTGAATGTAGTTCTGTCTCGGCGTTTTTCTATGTACATGATTTCATCAATGAGCATATCAAATGGATGTACAGTACCGTCTAATGCCTTGAAGCGATGTCTTTTTGCCTTTGAAAATGACTTAAGATTAGGACGTTTAATATTTGCAGCAGTAATTGTTCGATACTCATCGAGAGCATTCCTAATTTTCTCTTCTGATAATGGCTTCTTTAGCCATTGTGTAGCGGGCCTATTGTACGCACGGGCCGCAATATCATCATAAGATGTTGTTACAATGGGAAAATAACTAATTCCGTTAGGATCATCAAGTAAACTCAAACCATTCTCTTGGCCTAACTCGCCGTCAAGGAATACAATTTGCGGAGCTTTATTTCTAATAAGTTCATTTGCTTCGGTGAGATCCTTTGCTTCTCCAACCAAATCAATTTCACCCTGGAAATGCACCTCAAATATCTCCTTTAATTCATTTATGTGCCCAAGATTGTCTTCAACGATTACGACTCGTAATTTATCCATAATATAAAGTTAATTGAACACGACAGCCTTCTATATTGCCCTGAGATGTAATGTCCTCTATGTGAAACGCATATTGTTTCTTTGTCATCTTTTCAAGTAGTCCGAGATAATCATTAGTAATCCGCAATCCACCAATCCGGTCTTTTTCTTCTTCTCTCGTATCTTTTACACCAACTGAATAACCAATACCGTTATCCTCAATTGTCAAAAGCACATTGAAATTGACAACTTCAAACGTCATTTTTATTATGAAATCACTTCTAGATCTTTGGGCTGATTGGAGAGATTTTACAGAATTGGCAAGAATGTTTTGGATTAAATGATTGGGGATGAACGAGCGATCCTTCTTAATTTCATTACGAAATTCAACTTCCAGCTTTATTGGTCTGGGGAAATTGAGTGAGGCCATGTCCAAATACCATTGTAAACCATCAATTTCATAATTCCAAGATACAAATTCAACAGATTGATTTTCAAAAACACGCGCAGCTAATCGCCTTAAATTGAACAAGTACCTCTTCATATCACTAACGGATTCAATCGCGGTAATATTGGCCAAAGAATTTTCGATAAAATGAGGGCTCATGTGCAACCTAAGGGTTTCGGATTTCAATAATTGATTTGAAACATCCAATTTCCGTTTCCTATATCGCTGAATAATTACGATTCCTATTAGCAATAAAGCAGTTAGTAATAAGATAATCTGGTTTTTATTCGCATTTTTCGCTTTCAATTCTGACTCTTTCCGTTTGACTTCTGCCAACTCAATTTTAGCAAGCGCCTCTTCCTTATAAATGTTACCCACCAATTGACGATTGTTTAGTCTGAAGGCATCGCTAATTTGTTGGTGTTTTTTTCGTGTTTCCGACGATTGTTTGAAATTTCCTAATTCAAAGTGTAGATCAGCCAGTATATTATAGGACTCTAAAAGAATTTTATCACCATTAATAGTATCTGCAATTACAATTGCTTCCATTGCAAACTTTTCAGCATCATTTAATTTTCTTAATCCATAACTGGCCTCACTTAGACCATTTAGAGCCTCTGCTTTACGCTGTAAATCTCCAATTCGAGAAGATAGATATAATGCTGTTTCAAATTTTGCTTTGCCCTCAGCAAACTGGTTTCTTCTATCTAAAATAAGTCCCAAATTTATTTTGGCGGCTATCGCAATGGAAGTGTCCGATATTATTTCGCTAATTTTTTCTGCTCTAATAAAAGAGCGATACGCACTATCAGGGTTGGTTTTTACAAGACAGAGACCGTAATTACATAGCCCCTGACCGAGATAGTTTAAATGGCCTACTGACTGGGAATAATCAACGAAACTTCCGTAATACTTAAGCGCTTCTTCATAGTCCTCCAAAACAAGAAAGATGTTACCGGTGTTAAGATCGAATGATGCCAATTCTTTCGAAAAGTTATTTGCTAAGGCAATATTTCTCCCGGCGATATAACATCGGAGTGCCTCATTATAACTCCGTTCAACAAAGTAGCTGCCTCCTAATAACCGATAGGCTAGTACTTTGCCTAAATTGAAATCAATATTTGTGGAAATTTGTAACGCCTTGTTTGCATATTGGATAGCGCTTTCGTTTTGTGTGAAATCTGAATTTCTGGCGAGTTGCAGTAACCTGTTTACTTCTGAAGTGTCATTCTTAATACTGGTACGTATATCATTTGAGTATTCAGTGGAGTTCATTGGAGACTGACCCAGGAGATTTGTTGAGAGGAAAGCAAACAGAAAAATGGTAAAATAATTTAGGTTTTGGAAATGAAATAGTAAGTTTTTTTTCATGCTTTAACAGTATCGGTTCAAGGATCAAATGTACGTAGGAATTTCTTTGAATCTTTTCCTAGTTAATCGGAGGAGTCAACAGATTGCCCATCCTTTAACCGAGGAGATTAACAAACGATAGAGATTATTGGTTCCTCGTATTAAACCTTTAGTTTACAGCCAAACTCACGTGGGAGATTTTGAAAATGTTTTGCGATCACACAGTGGTGAGTGCCCATAATTTTTGTATTTAGACTGCTGTATAAGGAACAAGAATTTACCGACTTGGGCAACGCTTTTTGAAGAAAAGCCTGCAACCGTTTGCCCCTGAATTTTCTTCTATCCAAGTTGAGGATTTTTCTTTAGCCTAAAATACCATTTGAATTTGTAAATCGGTGATGCTGAAAGAAATCACACACTTCATTTTTCTAGTTTTTCATGTGTTTGGATTTACCAATACCAGTACAATTGATTTACCGGCCGAACCCCTCCCGCGTTTGTTTTGGCCTATTCTCCAGAATGAACTGTAACTTGACCCGTCCTAAAATTGGTTGACTGTTTTAGCTGCTTAATTGGTCAATTTGTTTGTAAATGTATTTGTTTTGTTTTTGTTTTTGCTAAAATATTTGATTTGCCCTTGTGAAGCGGATGTCGGACTTGTGGGGACTTGTC
>JANNEQ010000224.1:0-21064 GCA_031378885.1 Flavobacteriales bacterium | reverse complement strand
AAACGATAAATATCCTTCATAGTGCCAGAGGCACGGCCAATATTGTAGCGCCGGACTTTAGTCCGGTGAAAAAAAGCGATAATGATCAGAGTGCCGTAGGTACGCAACATTTATTTAGGCCGATTGAAAAATCTATTTTTTTAAGTGTAAGGCGCAATTTATTGTAAAATGAAACGTCAGGAATATTAAGGCTTCCACCAACTTGTCAATGGCATACGCAGCGGAGCGGAGTGAGGAATCTGGTGAAGTCAAAAGAAAGTAGCGGGCGCAACAAGGCTTCCACCAACTTGTCAATGGCAGAATTTTGCTTGCGCGGGAAAAAAAATGAAAGCTGAAATGGATTCTGTCGCTGGAAATGTTAAAACTTATTCTTGCAGTGGAATTTTTGGGAGTTTTTCTCGCAAAAAAAAATTTGGCAGAAGTTCCGGAGCCGAATTTTTGGCGGGAAAGGATTGTGATTGAAAATTTCCAGTTTTCCAAATTCCACCGGCAACCAGGTTACCATTCAAAGTACCTCAGTTATATCCACCATAGAAGTCAGCGATGCAGCCGGACGTATTCTATTTAGCCTCGAGCCCAACCTGTCACTTACTCAACTCAATGTCGCATCACTTTCAAGCGGGTTCTATTACGTGAACGCAAGGATCGAAAACGGCATTACCATAACCGAAAAGTTTTTCAGGGATTGACGCGATTTTTGAGTTTGCGAAGTCGACATCGTCCAACACAGGATACGTAGAAATACGCATAATTTTTCCGGTAAAAAATTCGGGTGAAGGGAAAAGGGAGGGTTGGGGATTTTTTATCGATGGAAATGAGGGGTTGGTCGGGGATTTTGGTGGGGGATGAAAAAAAACACATTTAGTCTTGGAGTATGTAAAATAGTAAAGTATTTTTGAACTGATTCTGGAGTAAAGCAGCGTTTTTTAACTAACTCAAAATGTCTATATGACTGTTTGAAAGGAAGAGGGATTGAACTCTCTCATTTGTAGTTGAAAATCCACTTTGGATAGTTCAGATATGATTTGTGAGTGTTTTCGTGATAATATTATCGTGAAAACTATTCTGGAATTTCAAATGAGAAACAATAAAGTTAATATGAAAAACCTACACTGTGCTAGGGAGCCAGATAATGTGGAAATAAGGAATCTTGTTCCTGCTGGGCTTTAATCATCAATTCGATACACAATCAATACGTTTCCCTTGCAAATAATTAAAATATGCCATTGAGGTTTTTGCAAGTTTTTCTACTCATTGGTAAAAACAAAAATGAAAAATATCAGCAAATTCATCATATTACAAATACTTATTTCCTCCTTTTTAGTTTTTATACATTCTTCAATTGGCTACTCGCAGTTCTGCGGGTGGAATGAATCTGTGTTAAACTCTAACAATCGGGACTACTCAACAAACATTTCATGTGTTAATGAAGATGTGGGATTAAATACGAATAATGCCCTTTACATTCCGGGGCCTCTGACCGAAATTAAAACAATACGGCTGGTATTTCATGTGATGCAAAGGGCTGATGGAAGTAGAAATTTACAGCAGAACGACCCCTTGCATGCGCATTGGCTTGAAAACAGCGATGATTACTTAAATTGGATGATGAGCACAATACCAGAAGAATGGTGCGACGGAGTGCAAACAAATAGTCCTCATATTGAGGATAGCAGAATTAGGTTCAAAACGGAAGCTACAGTTTGGCATCAGGATGATAATGGTTGGAATAACAACTCAACTTCTTTTAATAGCAATGATGGCGCTTTATGCAGCTCTTATTGCTATGATAATTTTGCCGACGATAGAGAGCATGTTTTGAATGTGTATTTATTGGGTTCAACAAGGACTTTAGCGGGCTATGATAGCAATCCTCTGCCGGATGAAGGCGTTCACGGATGTGGAATGGGATACGACGGGCCTAACTCGAATTATGCAACTTTTGTTGGTTTGTATGATAATTTCTTGCGATATCCCGTTGGCTACTACGGCGAAAACAGTTATGTTGGGCAACCGTGGATGGAGTATTCCATATTACTTCATGAAATTGGCCATTGTTTGGGTTTGGGTCATAGCTGGTTTGCGAGTCAGGAGGCATTATTTCAACTTTGTGACACTAATCAAAACTCTGGATGTAATCCCGAAGGAACTGACAATTGCTCAAATAACGTTATGTCTTATTCGGGTGCTAAACTTAACTTTAACTACCTTCAGCTTGCCCATATGCATCAATTGTTATCTGGTGGTTCCAGAACCGCCATGTTGTGTGAGTGTATTCGCGATGTTAGTCGCGATGTAACTATTTCAGAGAATCAAACATGGATTTCGGGTAAAGTATTTGGTGGAAATGTTGAAATTCCCAGCGGTGTTACATTAACTATAAAGTGTAAGGTTAATATGCCTAAGGATGGTACAATTATTATTCATCCAGGCGGAAAGGTTATAATTGATGGTGGTATTTGTACAAATAGTTGTGGATATTACTGGAATGGCTTCGAAGTTTGGGGACAGTCTGCTGAGCGTCAATTGGCTTCTCTGCAAGGAACCCTTGAATTGAGGAATGGTGCAATTATAGAAAATGCTTCTTGTGGAGCAAGGCTGGGACGGCTCGTTTCAACAGTTCCGAATTGGACTTATGATTGGGCAATGACAGGAGGAATAATTCGTACAACTACAAACTCTATATTTAAAAATAATCGAAAGGACGTTGAATTTCTGGCTTATCAAAACTACTATTGGTCAAATGGCAATCAGGTTCCTAAGAAAAACGTTTCCTATTTCTTCGACACTGAATTTTTAGTAGATAAGGCATTAGCCGGTGTTACCAATCTGGGCCAACGGGTTAGCCTTTATGATGTCGACGGAATTCGATTTAGGGCATGCAATTTTCATATTGAAGATGAGGCATTGACTAACTATACTATTCAAAACCGTGGAATTGGAATTTATTCGCTTGCCTCGAGTTTTGTTGTCAATGACAGATGTTCGGCTATAATTCCGTTAGGGAGCGAATGCGACCCTGGTTTTTTAACGGCTGAAACATTGGGCGACCCGGATAGCGACATCATACCAAGTCGTTTTAGTAACTATTTGCTCGCCATTCGTTCAGTTGGTGCAGATGGATTTAGCACTACTTCAGTAAGTGGGACTATTTTCACAGGCAACCAATTTGGAGTATTTCTCAAAGCAATAGACGAAGCATCTATTTATCGCAATCTCTTTTTTGTGAATGAACAAAATTTTGAGATGCCCATTTCTTATGGTTTATCTATGCTGTCCTGCAATGGCTACGAAGTAGAACGCAACATTTTTAAAGCCAATGGTGACATGTCCGAATTTAATACTGGTATTTGGATTACGGATAGCCCCGATGTATCAAATGCAATTTATCTCAATGACTTTGAAGGTCTTTATGCCGGTAGTCTTGCGCAGGGCGATCAGGCCGGAGGTTCGTCAAACCTGCAAGGTCTTGAGATATTGTGTGGTTTGTATGAAAACAGCAAATACAATCTGGTGGTATCAAAATACGGTATTCAAGAAGGAATAATTGCCTTAAGGCAAGGTAATATGGCAGGTGACGAAGATGATCAAACCGCGCCAGCAGGAAATTTATTTACACAAACCAATTGGGGCAGCGCTGAGCCTTTCACAGACTATTTTATTTGCCCAGATGGTGATTGCGCACCCATAATATACGAACATCACAATGAATTAAGTGCTTGGCCTGTTGTGCCCATTCATATTGATCCTTTCCTTGTCGAAACATCAACCAACGATGTGTTGTACACTGCGCGTGAGGCAGCTTGTCCTATTGATCGAAATATAATTCAAACGCCCTCACATTTGCACTCACTTGTTCTTATAAAGCGTCTCCAAATAAACACTATAAAAGGCGAATTGCAAATTTTGATAGATGGTGGAAATACCAATGCTGTTCAATCATTTTTAAGTAATTCAAATAACAGCAGTGCAAGTATTCGTGCCAATTTACTTCCTCTTACTCCTTATTTAGGAGATGCAGTATTGAGAGATTTGATAGGTCGCCAACCAGCAATGAATCCATGGCATTTGTGCGAAATTCTTATCGCATGCTCTCCCCTCAATCCAGATGTTTTCGTTGAAGTGGACAATTCCAACCAACTTTCAGAATTTCTTTTTGGATTGCTTGCTGCATACCAAACAGGTAGCAATGATAAAGTTTCTAAGGAGGCATCATTGAAGCAACGCGAACTCGAAAAAGCAAATGCATTGAGTAGTTTTATTCGCACCCGCCTTTCTGAGGATGACGAAAACTATTTTTTGGATGAGGTAAAGGAGTTGATGTCTGGCGATGAAATAAATCTTGAAATTAAAAAGAAAGTCGCCATATTAAGACAAGAAAATAATAACACTGCCGCAGTAGCTTTGCTTTCGAGTTATAGTGAAGATCCATCTACCGATGTTTGGAAACAAGTGATGGCTGTTCTGCTTAGCATTGATGCGGCGGGTGGCTACGGTTCAGCGACGTCTGGACACGTTGCTACTTTACAAACCTTGGCCGCTTCTGGTAAAGAAGGCAGCCATCAAGCCAGTGCATTGCTGGAAATTCTTACAGGTGTTCAACCTGACGAAGAACTTAATCTTCCAAAAGGAGGACTAAAAACGATGAAAATTGAGGAAACGGTTCGCAGACCATCCCTCGTTGCTGTATACCCAAATCCGGCACAAGGCGAATTCTACATTACGTATGTTTTGCCAACCGAGCGTGAAAGTGCATTCGTTCATATTTTCGATTTGCAAGGTAAACTTGTACACAGCGAAAATATCACTGCTGGTTATGGCATTCTAAGCCTCAATGCCAGACAGTTTGCATCAGGCAGTTATGTATTTGAGTTGGAACTCAACGGACAAAAACTTGCCATAGATAAATTCCAAATAGTTGACTAAATTTGAACATTAAAATCACCCCGTGCTAAGAGACGGGGTGATTTATTATTTATTCAAAAAATGAAAGTCCGCGCGACGTTATTCATATTACTTATGGTTGTTTGTGCTAGTGCACAGACATTCAATAAGCGATATGGAATAAATTCTGATTTAGACTATACCATTAACTGCCGCGGTTCGGTTGTCACTGAAGAATATATATTCTCAGAACTCTCCGAATTGACCGATTCAATATGGCAGCCGCGTATTTATCGTTTGGATTTGTCCGGCAATTTGCAGTCTGTTATTGAATATACCCATCCAGAGGGAATTTTTAATCTGTCGTGGGCAGACTACATTCAGAAAAATGGAAGCAATGAAATTGTTTTTTCGACTATTTTCACCCGATACTCAGACTCCCTTGCTTTTGGTTGTCTAACAAATGTGGATTATCAAGGTAATATACTATGGCAGAAAATGTATGGTGACAGTATTCATGCACATTATCTTTATCAGGTAAAGTCCACCTCAGATGGAGGGCTTATTGCCATTGGTTCGGCCGAATTGATTGAGGGTTTCCCAAAACTCTATGTTGTAAAAACCGATAACCATGGCAACGAAGAGTGGCATCAGTATTTGGGTTTTGGAAACAAATACCGTCAGGGAAATTGGATCAACCCACTATTGGATGCAACTGGGTATATTGTTTCCGGATATGAAGACGATAATTCATTCGATCCTGTGGGCATTGTCTTCAAACTTGATACGCTTGGTAATGTTATGGATTGGGATAAGTACGAAGATTGGGGTAATTATGATAGCCAGAGCGTCAGTGCTATATTGCCTTGTGTAGAAGGCGGATATGTTTTTTCAACTGTATATAATGTTGAGGAAGTGGGCTGGCTCGACTACACGCGCATTCCACAACTTGTTCGTATCAACGAAAGCCTTGATACACTCTGGACTTGCAATTTGCTCTCTGAGCCCAATCCACAAGCATCGGCGCAAGTAATATATGAAACCCTCAACGGAGACTTTGTAACTGTAGGAACGCTCATCAATGGCACCGGAACAGGCACGGGACGCATTTCTAAAGTAAGTTCAGACGGGGAATTGTTGTGGCACAGAGTTTACCGTTATGCTGAGTTTGGCGACAATCTTTTATTCGACATCGACCCCATGCCCAACGGAGGTTTTTTGTGTACTGGCTGGATGAACGGAATGCCAGCATTTGGCGATTCAATAGCCGATCAGGATGCCTGGCTTTTGGCTCTCGATAGTCTAGGTTGTCTGGTTCCCGGTTGTGATACATTGGACAATGCTATTTCAGAAATCAACCCGATAGAATTTTTGGTTTACCCAAATCCTGCTGACCAATTCATCAACATAGCATTCAGCAAGACCGAGTCATTCCAAGATGCCGCGATAAAATTATATGACATGCAAGGCCGTTTGATAAGACAACTCACCTTGCAACACAATCAGGCAACTTATATGTTAGATTGCCGAACATTTGAAAATGGAACTTATTTGCTGGGCATCGAAGGCCTGACGTTTGCCAAAACCATAAAAATAGTTGTTGCCCACTAAATACACCGCCATGAAAACAATCCTCACATTTATCATCTTGCTTCTGGGCGCAGAGCGCTATTCCTGTCAGATGATCTGGGCACCCAACGGCGCAACCTGGCATTTCAACTTCTCTTCAATTTGTTTTAGTGGCTACAACAAAATAGAAGCAGATGGCGACTCCATTGTTGGCGGGCAATTGTGCGCCAGAATGCGTCAACACATTTCCGGATACGATTGTGGCGGAATGTATTCAGAATTTGAATTGAATGATGAATTCACTTATTCCGATGCCGACCATGTTTACCACTGGACAGGACAAAATTTCGAAATATTGTACGACTTTACCCTTCAGCCCGGCGATATCTATATTGTTGGTGCCTACGAACCCTGCGCGGAAGGAGATTCATTGCTGGTAACCGAAACCGGTACAACCACCATCAATGGATTTACCCTCAGATATTATGAGGTAGAACTACTCAATAATTTAATGGGTGAAGTGATATTCGGAAGAATCATAGAGCGCATCGGGCCAGTTGAATCCTTTCTGTTTCCAATGCCGCGTTGCCTTCCTGATTTTATGCTCAGCGGCCCATTCAGATGTTATTCCGATGATGCTTTCGGCGCATACAGCAGCAATATTGTGCCCGACTGTAGCTACCTGAGTATTTCGGAAGAATTAGCGCAAGAGAGTCTTTCACTTTTTCCAAATCCCGCCGGCAACCAGGTTACCATTCAAAGTACCTCAGTTATATCCACCATAGAAGTCAGCGATGCAGCCGGACGTATTCTATTTAGCCTCGAGCCCAACCTCTCACTTACTAAAATCAATGTCGAATCACTTTCAAGCGGGTTCTATTACATAAATGCCACGATAGAAAACGGCCCAACCATAACCAAAAGGTTTTTCAAGGATTGACGCGATTTTGAGTTTGCGAAGTCGACATCGTCCAACAGAGGTTCATTATATCGGGCAGTTTATGGCCATAATAGGGGAGTGTTAGTTTCACTTCTAATGGTGCAAAGGGGATAATTTTTAATTGAATTGCGACATTTATATTTTATAGTTGTTTACACTTCTTCTTCAAAGTTTAGCCCTAATTGTTTTGCTGCTTCTTTTGCTGATTTATACTGTTGTTTGCTCTCGTCAATTGGACTACCTGTATTCGATTTGATTTTGAAGTTTACTTCTATTTCAATTTTATTACCGCTCATAGCGAATGGTGTAATGAAGTAGTTGAATAATTCAGTATAACGTTCCAAAGGCACATTTCCTGAAACAGTAATTGATTTAAACTTTTTGAATGTGCCTGTTTCTTCTGTGCCATAATTGGTGGGTGTAACCGGATCTTCGTTTACCTGTGGAAGTGGCGTAACCACTTCGCCTTTATCGTTTATTAAAGGTGCAGTAGGTGGCTGTAGCTGCTGTTTTAAACTCTTATCTACAAGCCAATAAGTAATATCATTCACATCGAAAAACGGAACTGATTCCTGAAAGAAAAACCTTGTGTAAGTGCTTCCATCACCTGTGGCAATACAGTATTCACCATTGGTACAATATTTCTGAATGCTTTTTGAAACAGCTTCGTGACCGGTAATCATTGGTTTATCATCAAAACGAATGAATGCTTCATAAATATCTTTGGCTTTAAGTGATAGTTCTGGTGTTGGTAAAAGATTATGTTTCTTAAATGTGCTTAAACCTATTGATTCTAACAACCATTCTTCTTCTTTTAATGCACCAATAACATTGATGTTTATTTGACTATCTAAGCTGTCTTTAAATTGCTTTATTACGATTGTTTCTATTCCATTTTTTACAGAATATTTTGCAACTATTGAGTAAGCAGAAACTAAAGAAATATCGGCTTGCTTGTTTGCTTCATCAATCCTTTTACGGATGTCGGCTTTCTGTTCGTTGTTTAATTGTGAACTGTATTCTGAATTTATTTTATGACACGCTAAATAGTTTTTTACATCATCTTGCAATTTACCAATGCCCATTTCTGAACAAAGTAAAAACAACATAGTGTTGCGGTAAATTCTTTCACTATTGCCTTTTTTAGTGGCTAACTTTTCAATGATTGGTTTTGTGGTTCCGTTTACTTCATTGGGGTTTGCAAGGTATTTAGGACTTAAAATAACTAAGGTAGGTTTCATTTGTTCTGGTATCTCTTCTGATAGATTTACCAATGGATTGAACAACTGAACTGTCCTTGATTTTTCCGTTACTCGTTTTATTATTTCTGCACTGATGTCAGGGGTTTTAATATCGCCTTTTGCTTGATTGATTAGGATATTAATATTCGGTGTGGTATCATACCAATATCTTTTTTGCCCCGTACTGCTGTAATACAAATAATGTGCTGTGGCTTCTAATTTATCCATTGCACCATTAATATCATTATGGTTAAAACTTTCAGGTTTTAGCATACACAATTTCAATTCATCAATACCTACTCCTTTATTTTGCCCTTTGCTGCCAAATGTGCCTAGCAATACAGTTGCTGCTATACCTTGTGTAATGTGGTTTTTTCCTAACTCTTTTGAATCATTATCTATTCTAAAAGCATTGGATGAATTGCCTGAAACATCTGCATTTATTACAGAATCCCAACTTGGACCATTTAGAATAGTTATTTGACTTGTGAGTGCTTCCACATTTGCCAATACAACATCTGAAGTATGAATTAGAAACTGGCTACCTGTGAGTGAATTTTGACGTTGCCATAGGTCGGAAACAATTGATGCCAAAATTCTTAATACGCCTCTAGTACGTTGAAAGAATGGATTACTTGCCCAACGCAAACGAAACATATCAATTAATTCAGGATGGAAAGGATAAGATTTTTTTAGCCTTTCTCTATAATCAGATTTGATTGCGTATTGTGGTATTTCGGTAAGTAATGTTTGATACATTAATGAGTAAGATGAAATGACTTTTTCTATTTCATCTGCATTCCCTAAATCTTCAAATAATCTTCTTCGTACTACTTCAAATATTTCATCATCTTCCACAGGCTTCATATTTGCACCAACCCTTGTAATACGGTTTTCTAAAGCTGTAAGAATTTGTGATGAAATAGGAGAAGCTGCTAACTCTTGAGCACTGGCTGGTAGCGTAGCTATCAGCACACAATTATCAGTGCCTGAAACTGCTTCTGTTAGCTCTTGCATAAAACTAACAGTTTGGTCACTTAAATTACTTGCCTCAACTTTTACTGCTGATGCACTTACACAATAGTCGGCTAACTCATCAATAAGAATTAATGCAGGTTTGCATTTTTCTAATACAGCTTTGAATAAACCTTTAGGTGCAATTTGCTTTTCATCATTTACCCTAATTAATTCATAAGCATCTTTACCTCCTAACTGGTAAGCTATTTCGCCCCAAATAGTTTTGATAGTTAAACCATCCACTTTTCTGCCTTGTGCAGGATCGTTGGTGGTGTTTGTAAAAACAGCAATATGAGCCGATTCAAATTTTGGTTCTCCTGTTGCTGCTAATAACTCTTTGGTGTGTTCGCTATTGTTTGCTTTTTTGCCCCACTTGGCAAGGTGATACAATGAAATAAGGGTATGTGTTTTACCACCACCAAAACCTGTTTGCAAACTAATAACCCTGTTATCAGCATCCTGCCCACCGTTAAGCCCTTGCACTACTCTTTTTGCAATGTTTTTTAAACCTGCTGTGAAGTAGGTTTTTTGAAAAAACATTTCCGGGCTAGTGTAAATTTCTCTACCTGTTCCTGCTGCTACCTCTGCTAAGTTAGCGGCAAAAATAGATTCATCTAAATGCCCATCCTGAATGTCTTTGTGCGGCTTTACATTTTTAAACCATGCTTGCATATTACTATTGTTTTTAAACTTCTATGTTATGTTTATGTTGAGATTCTTCTAATTGAACTCCTGAAAAATTATATTCTCCTAGATGTCTTCCATTTCTATCATGCAATTCAAATGTTCCATGCATTGTATCAATTGATAAATAAATTGATTGATTCAATGCCTTGAAAATACTACGCTGGTTTCTATTTGTTAATCTTGGCTTGTATTCCCAACCATTCATTTCTGCGATGTATGTACCAGCTTCATTTGCCAATTTAACTCTAAAGTTTGCATTATCCTTTGCCCACTGGGCAGTGAATTTTATGTCTGCTAAATAAGTTGCGGTTGCATCGGTTCTTGGAAGTGGATTTTGCTTTGCATTCCACTTACTATTTTGACTTGCAATTTTATAAGCTTGTTCATTAAAGTATTGATTATGCGAAGTGAAGTGGTCTTTATAACTTACATTCAGAACTTCATCACTATTTGAAACTTCTTCTTCGGCTTCATCGAAAAACTTGTTTAGAATTTCTAAAGCAGGGCTATCAAATTCTTCAAGTGTTCTAAAGCTAACTATTGGCACTTTCTTATTGTATGCCTTCTTAATAAAATAAGAATCAGTGGCTTTATAGGAAACATATTGAATGCTTTCATCCCAACCATCTGTTGCCATTTTGATTAATTGATTTGCAAGCAAACTTTTAAATCTTTCATTGGTAATGTCTTTATAATGGGCTGTTCCTTGATAGCTT
Organism: Flavobacteriales bacterium; assembly: GCA_031378885.1. Lineage (GTDB taxonomy): Bacteria > Bacteroidota > Bacteroidia > Flavobacteriales_D > Sanyastnellaceae > JANNEQ01. The sequence goes on along the minus strand of JANNEQ010000224.1, from coordinate 10,010 downwards.
ATGAAAGTAAAATTTTGAGTGATTTCTCTAATTTTATAATCATCTGGCATTACTATTTTTTCAAATAGAAAGTTTTTTGCCCTATCACTAACATCAATAAAATCACTTATTAAATGATGAGAATTGGCATTAACCACCTGTGGCTGATATGATATGTCGTTTATGTACAAATTCATTACATATCCTTTAATAGTTCGGTTAACATATTATCCCATTCATCAAAAAAACCTGCTGGCCACCTTTCCAAACTACCATCTTCTTCTATTGCAAATGAAAGTTTTTGTGCTTCAGTCGTTTTTAGTGGATTGGTAGTGAAATAGTGAATTTGCGTTTTATTACAATTTAATTCAGTCCTTTTTACTGCTACTCGTATGCCGTTTAAAAGGTGGTCGCTATGTGTTTCTGCAATAATTTGTAAACCACTTTCAGCAGCTAAGGCAAGAAGCCTTCCCATACGAGATTGACCCTTTGGATGCAAGTGTGCTTCGGGATTTTCAACTATTAATAGTGAACCTGGCTTGGCTGTTAGAACGGCAACAATAACTGGTAAGGCATAAGAAAAACCAAACCCAATATTCATTGGATTAAATGTTTTTAGTGGTTGGTCTTTAAAGGAATATTTAATATCAACTTTAGATGCATCACTTCCCTCAATTGATACTTTTGTGCCGGGATAAATAATTTCACTAATCCAAAGTGAAATTTGGTCATACACATTTTTAGATCCTCCTTCTAATATCACTTTTGGGAGTAGCACCTCGTCTGTTTTGCTGTTTACTGCATCCAAAATTCTACTTGCTACAAATTCTCCACGATACCCTAATGGACTATGTGGTCTTGTTACTGTTAACCTATCGTAATCTACTCTTGGACCAATTCTCTCTGCATCTAAGTACTGAAAGGTTTCAGCAAACAAAGCACTGGTATAAATATCACCTACTTGGTTTTCGTATTCAAACGGTAGGGTATTTATTTTACCTTCTGCTTTTACTGCCCAAGTGGCTTTGTTTTCTTTATCATCTTCTAAAGTGATTGCTACTTTTTTATCGTCAGCATCGGCACAAAGCATATCATCAGGACTAATGAGATTAGCCAATTTATCATCTTCAATGATTAGGTTTTTTTTATGCTGTAATTCGCCTTTATCAAAACTTTGCCTAAGCACCAATAAAGATTGCACTATAGATGATTTACCCATTCCATTAATACCCGTGAGCAGGGTTAATGGAAAAAGTTCAATGGGTTCATTTTTGAACCTTTTGAATTGATATAAATTAAGTTCTGTTAGCATCGGAAATAGTATTTATTAAATTTTTTATGGCTGAAAATCTTGTGTGAATTGCTTTCTTACTTGAAGTACTGGAAGAAATTGATTTATTAAATTCAATGTTTTGCAATAGCATGATAAAATCAGCTATTACTCTTTGTCTCTGTTCAACCAATAATTCAAGAACATAATTTTCGCATTGAGCTATGTTTACAGCCCAAGTTTCAAATAAAGCCACATTTATATTACTGCTATTCTTTTCACCATTGATGTTGAGTAAATAGAAAGCATTTTCTTCAAATATTCTCTTGCAAGTATTCATGCTGTTTTCAAAAGCACTAAATAATTGCTCTCTATCGTTGTAATTTAATTTATACATCCTTTCCATTGAATGGTCTAAAAATATTGCCAATGGTTGATTGTAATAATCAAGGAACTTGTAAAAGGCAACATAGCGAAGTACTACTTCTTTATCCCTCATTCTATGCGTTGTAAATTTGTTTTGGGTAGCTTGAAGGAAAATTTCAGAAGTAGCCAATCGGTTTAAAAAATCAGCAGGCTCTCCTCTGTAATTAGCATTTCTTATTTCCTGAGGACTAAGCGATTTCCCTAAAGTATTTATTCTATGAAAAATATTGAATTTTACTTTATTTGGAGTGCCTGGATTAATTACATAGGCTTCTATCGAAAATTCTTCAATAACCCTTTTGTACTTAAATGGAAGGTCGAAAAAAGTACTGCCTTCTAAATCCGTTAAAAACTCTAAATCTGTTAATTTAAAACTTTCGCCATTTAGGAAGGAAAACAATGTTGTTAAGCGATGTAATCCATCTATAATTTTCCAAGGACTTTCACTACCATCAAAATAAAAAATAGGTAGTGGTATTCGCATTAATAATGATTCTATTAAACGACTTTTTTGTTTAACATTCCAAGCACTGCTATTACGTTGATATTCTTTTTCTCTTCTTAAATCTATTTCATTATGAGCAATCATTTTCATCAAATGATACACAGCAAAATTCTGTTGTCTTATATCCACATCATTGGGGTTATAAGGCATTTGATTATCTATATTTCCAAATTCATTCATTGTCATTCAAATAGATTTGTTTGTGATGATACTGTTTGAGTGGTTTTACTTTCCCTTATCAAACTATCTTTATTTGATAACAAGCCAATAGCTTGTTTATGGTCTTCGCTACCGTTTGGCAATACTTCGCAAAGCGAAGTAATTACCCTCCAAAAACTGCTTTCTGGTTGTGCTGCTACTTTGCCTATGTAATTGGTTAAAGCGTTACGGTTGTTGCCTTTAAAAAGTGCCATTGCCCTATGCACTTCATCAATTAAAAAGTTGTTGCTTCTTTCACCAATGTTTTTATTCTCCTTTAAACGCTGCTCGAAACCACCTAAGGTTTGCTTGTTTCCGTTCTGAATCAATATATGTTCAGCAAATAAATCCTTTGTTTCAATTGATAACCCAACTTTTACAAGTGTATTTAAATCTCCATAATCACTTTCTGCAAACCCATTTAATTGCAACCAACCAATGTAGAACTTAGTAAAATCATCGCCATCAAAACCTTTTAGCAAAGCATTAAAGGCACTTTCCCTTGCCATCTCTAAAAGGTCTGCAACTGTTACTTCGTTGCCATCAGCTTTTTCTACTTTTTCGTATTTACCAAATTCACTAACGGCTTGGCCGAAACAAGCAGTTAATAAATCAGTTCCCCTAAAACCCAAACTGTATAGCTCCTCAACCTCTTTGATAACTGTTGCTTCAATTGCTTTTTTTACTTCTTTATATTCTCCGATTCCATTTCTTTGAGCTGGCCTTGCACAGACTGTAACTGATGATGACAGAAATGCTTTATCTGTTTTTAAAGCACCTGTTAATTCTGTATCATTTGCCCAACTTCCAGTGATATTCATCCTTGCACCTAAGATAGAATTACAAAGTGTTGTCCATGCTTCGGTGCTTTGATGTGCAAACATGATACTAACAATATCGGAAGTTTGCATTTCTATTGCATCAAAGACTTGTAACAACTTATTTTCAAAGTGATTTTTTGCTTTAATATTATCTTCTCCAAAATGATGTTTAAGTGCAGTACATTCCTCAGACTTAGGAGTTTGGGGAGTAGAAAAATTTAAGGGATATATTGAACCTATAGATTTTTTTAACCAGATATAAAAAAAGTCAGAAATGTCTGCATAAGCAATTGCATCGTAATATGGCGGGTCGGTAACTACGGCATCAATGAATTTAACATCAAATTGATTCTTATCACCACTCGAAGCATGATTACAAATGGTGCTATTAAAATTTTGAGATTCGTGCTTAATGAAAAGCGAAATCCAATAGGTAGTATCAATAGAGAATGGTGTTTGTTCAGGATAATCAAACACCATTTGGATTGCCTGTTTACTGAACGGATCTACAATTGTTTCTCTGCCAGTATCTATTATTCCAAATGAAGTCTGCCTACTAGCAATTTTGTCAATAATAAGTGCTAAGTAGGTAATTATTGCATCCCAGTATGGCTTATCATTTATTTCATTTTTTGATGCCAATTCATTTAAATTATTAACTAAAGTATTTATTGCTACAAGCTGACGTTTAGTAAAAATATCGCCCCATTTATTAAAGCCCCATAAGCAAAATGCCATAGCCTTTGTGTAAGTAATTGGAAGTGATTCATTCGGAATGCTTGAAGGCTCAGGAATATGATTAATAATATCAATATCATTACTATTAGGTAAGCGATATTTCTTCCCTTTTTCTCCTTCATAAATAACAGCAATCAATCTTTCTTTACTATTTCCTTCAACAAATTGTTCTTTTAAGCTTTTGTTTTCTGTGATATTTCCACAACAAGGACAAACCATATTACCCCTTGAAACCCATCCAGTTTCATTTGTAGTTCCTGTTTTGATTTCAAAAGTAATTTTTGAATCAATTATTATAGGTTTTAGATATACTTGTTTGTTTTTTGTATTACACAAATAAAACTGCTTCAAAAGTGGCACTTCTGCTTTACAGCTAGGGTTCATACAATTACCAATTCTGGTCCAATAGTATGCAATGATATTCTCGTCTTTATTACTCTTAGGATATAGGTAACCAATTTTACTTTCTACACCAGATATCAGTTTATTTGCGTAAAACTCTACATCAAATGCAAGCCTGTTTTCAATTTTTACTCCTATTGTTTCTCCATTTTTTACCAACTTATTTTCCTGAGGTTGTAAATTCCAAAGCTTTTCGTTATAAAGTTTTACAAACTCACTTTTTGTATAGGTAATAGGTTTGCCAAATTTCTGTGGAAATTCTAAACTCGCTTTTTGAATTATGTGTGCAACAGGGTTAATATCATTCCCATAACTTCTGCAACCCAACCTTGCTGCCTCCAATGGGATAGCACCACCACCTGCAAAAGGATCAAATACTTTGGGCATTTGATTTAAAAAATTATCAATTGCTTTCTGTAAAATAATTTCTTTATCAGAAATTTCTTTTGATTTTATTTGTCGATTAATTGAAGAGTATAGATTTTCCTCAGCCTCTTTAATAGCATTATAAGCATTATCAAAGCCAAACAAAAGGTCTTTAGCATTTGAGCCTTTGTTGAAATTATATGCTACCCAAATCAATTTTCTAGCCTTATTTAAAACAAATTCATTGCTTTTATTCTCCCATTTTATTAGGCTGTTTTCAGAAAGTAATTCCTTTGATGGAGTTTTTTCACCGAGCTTAGTATATTTATCGGAAAACTTACCAATGAAAATTAATAGCCTATTCCGCAAATTATCTTCCATTTTATCAATTGCCGCAGTGTAAGGAATATCATCATAAGGTTTATATGCATCTGGAGCAATACCTTGCTCATTTAAAGGCTTTTTTGCACTGCCCAATATTATTTCTACAGCTTCACGAAAAGCCTGTGGGCAATTTTCATCCATTGGATCGGGAACTAAACTGGCAAATACCACTGCCCGGCAAACCGGCAAAGGCCTTCTAGCCCACCATTTATGTATGGAAGAAATATGCCCGTGTTGTATTCGTCCATCTCTAACACTTTCAGCCGATATTTCTTTTATCGGCATAGCTACTTCTATTAATTTTTTTGCTTGAGCCATTATGCGTTTATCTTTTGTGTCCATTCTGCCATCGGCAAAAAGTATTGAACTCCTTTTGTTTTTAATTCAAATTGTAATGCCTTAGCAGGGTTTTGTATTCTGTACAACTCAGGGTTGCTTTTGCAATTCATTACTATATACAACCAAGCTGCATCGCCTAATTGTGCTAATCGGTTCATTTCATTTTCTGAAAGCATTACACTTCCATCATCGGCACTTCTGCCCTTTACTTCAATGTAGCGTTTTAATTCTTCTGCGCTTATGCTCTTTACATCATAACCTTCATTGTTTGCACTCACATCAATTGGATTCCAACCTACACTGGTTTCATAATCCATTGCCGTTTTCATAGCAATTGCTTCGGCTTCATCATCACGGCTCATGCCATAATGCCCTTTGTATTCAACCTGTGTAAGTGGCACTACATAAGCACAGCCCAACACTTCGGGTGCTTTTGGGCTTAGTTGTGTCATTAGTTCTAAACTTGCCAAACGGCTTACTTTTTTATCTATTAATTCATTAATGCGTTCTTGCTTTTTCAAAATCTTTTCCTGCACCTTGTTATCGCCATATAGCACTTTGCTTTGCAGTTCTTGTATAGCTATTTGCAAATCCATAATTACCTGTGTAAAGGCTGATTCTAAATAGTTTTTACGGTCTGCTGAATCTTTTACAACATGGGCTTTGGTATCTTCATATTGTTGGTTGGTGATGGTTTCAAAGCTCCATTGCACCACTTCATCCACACTTACTATTGCCGGTGGTTCAATAGGTTTTGTAAATTCGGTTGGTGTATGTAAGTCAATAAACTTGGCAGGTGAGGTAAGATGAAAATTACCATCCTTACTTTGATAGACCATTACCAATCGTTCATCTGCAATACTGTCGTCTTTTTTGCTTGTTCGGTTATCTACAATTTGGCTCTTTACAAAAAATGCAAAGTAGTCCTCTTTATCATCAGGTGAAATAAGGATTGTGCCTTTAATCATATCCTCTCGGTAAAGGTCACGAACCACTTTTACCAAACTATCAAAAACTGGATTGCCCGGATTGATGTAATGCACTTTGCCCAAATCGCCTACGCTTTGGTAATCGAGAAATATTTGTTTATCAAAACAAAACTGGATAGACTTAATGGAATCGAAGTGAATTTTATATGTCTCTTTTAATTCAGCAATAACAGCATCGGGCATTGAATCAATCCGGAAAATTGATTGCCTTAACTCAGTAAAAACACCGCCTAAATTTTTAAATGCCTTTTCAAAAAACAAACGAATGTAAATAGGTTGCAATCGCTTTTCATCTGAGTTTTCCTTTAGTGTTCTGGCGTCTTTAAAATCTACAGTACTGTGGGCTAACTTATCTTTTTGTTCGTTTATTTTCTCAGTGAATTTCATTTTCAACACTTCATCATCCTGAGATAAAAACTTATCTAAATCGGTTTCTTTGCCATTGAATACTGAATTGATAATGGCCTCTAAACTTACTCCTTCTAATACATCCTGAATTACATCATAAACCCTGTCATCGCCCATTCCTTCACGAATAATATCTAACTTGGTTAATAAGCGTTCTAACACTTTACCTTCTTTGGTATTACTTGCCACCATATTAAAAACCAACACATCTTTCTTTTGGCCGTAACGGTGTATCCTTCCCATACGCTGTTCTAATCTGTTTGGGTTCCAGGGAATGTCCCAATTGATTAGTAAACGGCAAAACTGCAAGTTGATACCTTCGCCTGCTGCATCGGTAGCGATTAAAATTTGTGTATCAGGTTTGGCAAATGCCCATTGTGCTTCTCTGCGTTCATCTACATTTTTTCCTCCATGAATAGTTGCTACTTTATAGCCACCACTATTAGAAAGTCGTTGCTCCAAGTACAGAAGTGTATCTTTGTGTTCGGTAAAAATTACCAACTTTTCTCCATGTTCTAAAACGCCATTTGATTTAAGTAATTCTTGTAATTCCTGAAACTTTTTTTCTTCTTGGTTACGGTTGTAAAGTGTTTCAGCCATTTCGTACAGCTTCTTTACTTCATTGGCTTCAGTTTGTATTTCACTTAAACTTTTTGCAGTAGTAAATAATTTGAACTTTTTAGGGTCGGACAAAATATTTTCCAATGCTTCTCTTTCATCATCCTCCAAATCCTCAAACTCCTCAATATTATCTACATCATAACCATCTAACTTGTGACGCTGACTAAATAGTTGTGGGTTTTTATTTGTTTCATCCAAAATACCTTTTAAGGCATTGTATCTTCTGCCTAAAGTATTTTTGATGGCAAAAATTGAACTTACTAATCTTCGCTGCATTACTGTTAATGCCAATGAAACATGAATGTTTTTAGTTTCGGATGCTTCTTCTTTTTTCTTGGTTAAATATTTTGTTACTGCATCGTACAATTCTTTTTCTTCTGGTGTAAGTTGGTAGGCAACTGTTTTAGTGAAACGGTCCTTAAACAATGGCTTGCCTTGCCAATCTTTCATATCTTCTTTCAACCTGCGAATGAAAAATTTATTGATGCCGTTGTGTTCTAATTCTTTTATACGAGTAGATGCGATTTCATCAGTGGCGAAAATATCTTCATCCAACAACTGCAATAGTTTTTTAAATGTGTCTGTCCTGCCTCTGTGTGGTGTGGCTGTAAGCAATAAAATATGTTCGCATTGTTGGGATAATGCCTGTGCTGCTTTGTAGCGTTGTGATAAGTATTGTTTGGTTCCGTAATCGTAAGCAGAAAGTTTATGACACTCGTCAAATACTATTAAATCCCAATGAGAATTACTTACTACATTCAATACATCTTCACGGCTAATAAAATCAATGGAAGTAACTATACGGTGTGCTGTATGAAAAACATTTGGATCGGATGTAAAAGCGCTTCGGTTTACCAACGTAAAAGGAATATTGAACTTTACAGCCATTTCATCCTCTTGCCATTGTTTTGTAAGACCACCCGGTGTTATGATTAATATTCTTTCAGCAAGCCCTCTCATCATTAATTCTTTGATAAGAAGCCCAGCCATAATTGTTTTACCTGCACCTGTATCATCTGCTAAAAGAAAACGAATTTTAGGGAGTGGTAAAAGGAATTTATATACCGCTTCTACCTGATGTGGCAGAGGGTCAACGATACTACAATTTACAGCAAACAAGGGGTCGAACTGATAGGCAGAGTTTATTCTTTCTGCTTCGGCAAATAATGCAAACTTGGTAGGGTCGCCTTTAAAATTAAATGTTCCATCGGTGGTATGAATTTCTAATGCCTCAGCTTCTTCTACTGTGATAGTTCTATTGCCTGATTTGTTGGTGTTTTTGCCAATATAATTCAAAGAAATTCTGCTTCCCAAATTTTGCACTTTGGTAATTTCAGCTAATTCATTTGGAATTAGTTTCCCCACTATTTGTCCTTGTTGTATCAGCATAACCTATTTCTTTCTTTTTTTAAACCTTATTTTTTCTTCTGTTACTTGCATGGCTTCATTAGCAAGTTTTTCATCTTTGACAACAGCATAAATTTGGTCGGCTAACCAAAGCGTCATTAATTCATCGCTACTGACTTTGAGTATTTCGGCAATTATGGGTATTTGCTCCCGTTTGAGTTGCCGCATTCCTTTTTCAATTTTACTCAGTTGAGCTGTATCCATTTCAAGCAATGGGGCAATCTGCCGCAAGTACAATTGTTGCTTCTCCCTGAGTGCTCTTATTTTTTCTCCGAACTGACTTTCCATCGTTGTTTTATTGACTTGTCAAATACTGGCAAAAATAGGAGAAGAAAAGCGCCGGATTACTAAAATAAGTAGCAAAGTGAATAAGTTTTGTGAAAGAGGGTGAGCAACAAGTTAATGCAGGTTGAATCATCTCCCCAGCCACTCTAACCATCAACACCACCTCATTGTCTTCCCATCATTAGCCCCAATCCCACCAAAAGCCAGCGTCCAGAAATTCATTCTTATGTAGGTATTGTTTAAATAGCAATAGCAAATAATAAATACAATCCTATCTCAAGACACCTCAGTCTTTTTTCATTGAAATTTGATACACTCTCTTTAATATTGTTTTTAATTACGTAATCAGCAATTGTATGAAAGCAAATATGGCTTATGTATTTGTAATAATCCTCGCGGGATTTTTTGCCTGTTCTCACAGTAGTAGGGTGCAAAACTCAGCCTTCAGTGATCCCCGTCATCCAGACGCCTTAGCACTCAAAAACATGGTGTTTTGCGAATGCCTGGAAAGAGCCGTACCACTTTCGAGGGAGCAAAAAGTTTCTGATGGAAGTAAAAGCGGCTATTTCCAATTGAGCAATTTGGGTGAAGATGAAATAGATTCAACTGTCGCGTTTGTGCAAACCTATCTGGACACCGCTGTATATTCCAGCTCCACAAATACAAAGCTGGGTATGATGAAGTGCATCGATTTATACAACTCAAATAAGCTCGATAATTTCGTAAAGAATGTGACCCGTCCTAAAATTGGTTGACTGTTTTAGCTGCTTAATTGGTCAATTTGTTTGTAAATGTATTTGTTTTGTTTTTGTTTTTGCTAAAATATTTGATTTGCCCTTGTGAAGCGGATGTCGGACTTGTGGGGACTTGTC
>JANNEQ010000223.1:0-35657 GCA_031378885.1 Flavobacteriales bacterium | reverse complement strand
GACAAGTCCCCACAAGTCCGACATCCGCTTCACAAGGGCAAATCAAATATTTTAGCAAAAACAAAAACAAAACAAATACATTTACAAACAAATTGACCAATTAAGCAGCTAAAACAGTCAACCAATTTTAGGACGGGTCACTATTTTAAAAAGCGTCACAAAAAATTGTCACAAAATGCCCCCCTGAAGAATTTAGGGCACCTGAAATTACAGAAGCAGAATGGATTGTTGTGGTGGTGATCCTATGGCTATCAATACTCAAACGCCTAAAAGGCTGCAACCAGCACACAGCACAATAGATATCAATGACATTCTACACTACCAACTCCACGGGAGCGCCAATTCAATAAAATAAGCGAAAGATAACTTAGCACCAGCGGAGCTATATATCATAACCAATAGATCGGACGTCGTTCATCAACGTGTAAAACAAACTGATGAAATCCTGCAAAAGCGCATTGGATTAAAAAACATTTACCCGAAACACGTCGTCAAACATGTTCACCAGAATTATTGCTCACTTGTTCTCTTGCTTTCCCATTTATAATCAATAAAAATTACGCACAACCCGCAAATTAAAACGCTCATTCACAACCCCGTACAGAATAGTAATTGTCCAATCAATAATAAGGTTGAAAAAAAGACACTCTTTCCTTCCGAATAGCCGCGACCCGTCTAATTTTGCGGCACATTAAAAAAAATCTTCTATGACAGAAACAGCCAATCAGTCGCCACTTTGGGAGTACTTTCCCATAGTAGTTATGGCCTTATTTGCCCTTGGTTTTGTGGTTACTACCATGGTAGCTACCCACAAACTCGGACCCCGTCGCAAAACCGCAGTGAAAGATGATGCCTTCGAATGTGGTATCGAATCGCAGGGAAATGCCCGCACTCCGTTCTCCATTAAATACTTCCTGGTGGCCATCCTGTTTGTGTTGTTCGATGTGGAAGTGATTTTTATGTACCCATGGGCCGTCAATTTCAAAGAATTGAAACTATTCGGTTTACTCGAAATGTTTTCCTTTATGGGATTGATGATTGTAGGCCTTATCTACATCATTCGCCGTGGCGCATTGAAGTGGGAATAACAACCCAAAACTAAATCAAGATTTAGCTGTTGTAAAAGGTAGATAAATATCGGAACAGAACATTCGGTCAAGTATCAGAATAACGGTTCCGGGAAAAAAAACAAAATGAGTAAAGTAGATATTAAACCAGAATATCAGCCTGAAGGACTTGAAGGGCAAGGGTTCTTTGCCACAAGCCTGGATAAGGCCGTAGGACTGGCCCGCGCCAATTCCCTCTGGCCACTTCCATTCGCCACCTCATGCTGTGGAATTGAGTTTATGGCTACTATGGCCTCTCACTACGATTTGTCGCGTTTCGGAATGGAAAGACTTAGTTTCTCCCCACGTCAGGCAGATTTACTGATGGTAATGGGAACCATCTCTAAAAAAATGGGCCCTATCCTTCGTCAGGTTTACGAGCAGATGGCAGAACCAAAATGGGTTCTCAGCATGGGAGCCTGCGCCAGCACCGGTGGTATATTCGATACCTACAGCGTGCTTCAGGGCATCGACAGAATCATTCCGGTAGATGTGTACATTCCTGGATGTCCGCCAAGACCTGAGCAAGTACTCGATGGTATTATGAAAATACAGGAACTCGCCAAAGCCGAAAAAGGAAACAGAAGAGAATCTCCTCAATACAAAGCAATGTTAGCTCAATACGGTCTGGAATAATGCATCAACAACAAAACCCTTCAGCTTCCCAAAATATTATTGAACTTCACGACAGCGTGAAAGATGCACTGGTGGCCCAATTTGGTGAGGGAATTATCCGCACCCAGATTGATTATGACTTCCCTGTAGTAATTGTTTCGAAAAGAGTATTGCACGATGCACTGGCTTTTTTGAAAAACGATCCTGCAATGGGTTTCACCTTTCTTACTACGATGTGTGGCATCCACTTTCCAGCCAATGAGGGCGAAGAATTCGCGCTGATGTACCAGCTTCACAACATGGAAAAAAACCTGCGCATCAGAGTGAAGGTTTTTATGAGTGAAAAAGACCTAACTGTGCCTACTGCAACAGACTTGTGGCTTGGAGCCAACTGGATGGAAAGAGAGGCATTTGACTTCTATGGTTTCAAATTCAGCGGCCATCCTGACCTGAGAAGAATTCTCAATATGGATGAAATGAATTACCATCCCATGAGAAAAGAATATGCACTGGAAGATGCCAGCAAACACGACAAAGAAGACAAATACTTCGGCAGATAAAACCGGAGTTTGATTTTTTAAAATATTGACCATTCACCCGAAAAGTGAATAACAGATAAAAAATGAGTAAAATCGCAGGAAATATCGGACAGAATTTTGGAGTATCAACTGCTGTTACTGAGCAGAAAGATTATTCCATTCTGAACCTCGGACCAACACATCCTGCCACACATGGTATCTTTCAGAATGTATTGACCATGGATGGTGAGATGATTGTAAAGGCTGTTCCAACAATCGGTTACATTCACAGGGCTTTCGAAAAACTTGGTGAAAGAAGGCCGTACAACCAGATTACTCCCATCACCGACCGTTTGAATTATTGCTCATCGCCCATCAACAACATGGGATGGCACATGACGGTAGAAAAACTGATAGGCTGTGAAGTGCCCAAACGCGCGCAATACCTGCGCGTAATCATCATGGAATTGTCGCGTATTGCAGACCATATTGTATGCGATACTGTAATAGCGGTTGACACCGGTGCGATGACCGGATTTTTGTACCTCTTCCAATGGAGAGAAAAAATCTATGAAATTTTCGAAGAAATATGTGGCGCACGACTTACCACCAACATCGGAAGAATTGGTGGTATGGAAAGAGACTTTAATGAAAAAGCGTGGAGCAAACTTCAGGCATTCATCAAAGAATTTCCAAAAGGCCTGAAAGAATTTGATGCCCTGGTTACCCGCAACAGGATCTTTATGGATCGCACTATGGGCGCAGGCGCTATCACTGCTGAAAAAGCATTGCAGTATTCTTTCACCGGCCCGAATCTCCGCGCTGCTGGTGTGGATTATGATGTGCGTGTAATGAATCCCTACTCCTCTTATCAGGATTTCGAATTTGATATTCCTGTAGGAACCAATGGCGATACCTATGACAGATACATGGTGCGTATGGAAGAAATGTGGCAGAGCTTGCGCATCATCGAACAAGCTGTAAAGAACTTGCCTGATGGACCTTTCCATGCTGATGTTCCTGAATTTTACCTTCCTCCGAAGGATGAGGTGTACAGCAAAATGGAAGCACTGATTTACCATTTCAAAATTGTAATGGGTGAAATGGATGTTCCAAAAGGAGAAGTTTATCACGCAGTAGAAGGTGGCAATGGCGAGCTGGGTTATTACCTCATCAGCGATGGTGGAAGAACGCCTTATCGCCTGCACATGCGCCGTCCATGTTTTATTTACTATCAGGCTTACCCAAGTATGATAGAAGGTGGAATGCTGAGTGATGCCATCCTTACCATGAGTTCTATGAACGTAATAGCAGGAGAACTCGACGCATAAAAAATAAACGCGTATTTGAAAAACAAATATGCAAATTGACACAAAAGAAGTTTCGACAAAGACAGAGATATTGTAATGAGCGACAACAAAGAGATAAAATTTTCGGATGAAGCAATGGCCACAGCCATGACCATCATCAAACGCTATCCAGAAGGCAAACACAAGTCGGCATTGATTCCATTGTTGCATCTTGCACAGGCCGAATTTGATGGCTGGCTCAGCGCACCTGTGATGGATTATGTAGCTTCTATATTGAAGATACAGCCCATCGAGGCTTATGAAGTAGCTTCCTTTTATTCCATGTTCAACCTCAATCCTGTAGGAAAATGTGTGATTGAAGTTTGTCGCACTTCATCTTGCTGGCTCATGGGTGCTGAAGATGTGGTTCGTCACATCGAAAAGAAATTGGGCATTCATCCTGGTGAAACCACAAAAGATCAGATGTTTACTTTGAAAACAGTAGAATGTCTTGGCTCCTGCGGAACAGCACCGATGCTTCAATGCGGTGCGGATTATTACGAAAATCTTACTTTAGAAAAAGTAGATAATCTGCTCGATAAATTAAAAGAACAAAATACCAGAAGGACTTACCTTGTGAGCAACAGGGTTTCCATCTAATACTTTCTCTTCCGATATTAAAGAATGACAGTAAGTAAAAAAATAGTAAAAAAAACCAATAAACCAAAGCCGACAAAGGCAAAGGGTAAAGAACGCCTTATCATTAAGAATTTTGGGCCAATTGTGAACTTCGAAATGGAGGTTCGTAAGGTGAATGTACTGATTGGACCTTCGAGCACTGGGAAGAGTATTGTTGCGAAGCTATTAAGTATTTTTAAGGAGCAAGATTTCCTACAATCTCCAGTTCTGGAAAACTTCAATTTACTTCTTGAGCATTATAATATACCATTTGATTTGAATGAGGATACTTGGATACATTTTTCATTTGATCAATATTTTTTCGAAATTTCAAAGAAAGGTGTCGATCACAATTGGATTTTTACAGGTAATCTTTTTTCCTTGTTTGAGTTAGAAGATGCCGTGATTAGCCCTACTCCCGATATTAATCTAATCACTAATTTTGCTTTGAGCATTATGTCCAATGAATCAATGTTGTTCGATCTTTCCAATAAGTTGAAATCAACACCAGAAAATAAAAAGTGGCAAGATAAAGTGCAAACATTAATTCAGGAAAAGCAACCATTATTTGCATCTCGTCAAAAGAGTTTTAATATTGATCATTTTTATAAATGGCTAGAAGATACTATTACTTTTTTCCATGAATTGAAGGGCGATTTGAAATTGAAAAAAAACATTTATATTCCCGCTGAAAGAGTTTTACTTTCTATGGTTGGCGAAACTATTTACGCATTGGTCAACGGAAAAATAAGATTAGCACCTTGCCTCCTTGATTTTGCTCAAAACTTCATTGACTCGAGAAAGGACATTTCTTCTCTCACCATTCCTGAACTCAGCGCAAAGTATTCTTACAATAAAAATACAGGAGACGAACTCATCCTTGAAGACAGCAAAAAAATAAAGCTTGAAAATGCTTCAAGCGGCTTCCAGTCTCTGGTTCCTTTGAAAGTTGTTCTGAATAGTCTAGTAATAAAAAAGACTGATTCTTTTGTTGTAATAGAAGAACCCGAGATCAATCTCTACCCAACAGCTCAAAAACAACTGGTCGAAGAAATTATCTCTTTCACCAATAGTGGAGATCATCAAGTATGTATAACTACTCACAGCCCTTATATAATTAGTTCCATTGATAATTTGCTTAAAGCAAGTTATGTGAATCAATTGAAGCCCGAAGCCAAGGCAAAAATTGATAAAATTATCCCTCAATCGCAATGGATTGACCCAAAGGATATTTCCTGCTATTATTTAGAAGCTGGCAAAGGAAAATCGTTGATAGATAAAAAAATGATGATGATCGATCACAATAAATTGGATGATGTCTCAGAGTTGATTGCCAAAACTCACGATAAACTTCTGAACATACAATATAGTTGACAAACCATGTGCTGCGCCAATCTAATAAATAGACTAAAGGTCATTAAGAAGTTCGATTGTCTTTCGGATGAAACCAGTCATTCCGAACAGGGCAAGACTTTTTCTCTGATCAATCATTCTAATAAGTCCGTTTATAAGGTAATTGTTGAAGATGGTTTACTTACAAAAAATGATGGCGAAGGAAAAAGATGCGAATGCCTGTTTTATGCTTGTCCTGAAACTGAAGTTTTCTTCCTGGAATTAAAAGGAAATGATGTTAATAAGGCTTGCAAGCAATTAAAAAACTCAATTAACAAAGTGAAATCGCTTTTGGAATTTGAGCAAGTAAAAATCCGGCCGATTTTGGTTCATAACCAAAACCCGAAAGCAAGCCAACGGCTTAAAAAGCACAATGAACAATTCAGACAAATGAATTTGGTACTTGAGTCATACACTGACGCACATGCCAAAATAAAAATATAGTATTTGATCATAACAATTGTTTATGTTTGACCAATTGGGAATTTGACATAAGAAAGAATGGGAAAAAAATTACTTTTAGAATTAGATCACATACCTGGTATCGCATCATTGAATGTGTACAGGGCCAATGGTGGATATTCCACTATGCAGAAGGCACTTCAAACCATGACACCCGAACAGGTGCTGGAAGAAGTAAAAACTTCTGGTCTTCGCGGACGTGGTGGTGCGGGATTTCCAACCGGAATGAAATGGGGATTTCTGGCTAAACCGGAAGGTGTGCCGCGTTACCTGGTTTGCAATGCAGACGAATCGGAGCCGGGCACTTTCAAAGACCGCTATCTCATGGAACGCCTTCCTCATTTGTTGATCGAAGGAATGGTTACTTCCAGTTATGCGCTCGGTGCAAAGTCATCATATATCTACATCAGAGGCGAATATTTTTATGTAGCCAATATTCTGGAAAAAGCCATTGCCGAAGCATACGAATCAGGTCTACTGGGTAAGAATATTTTCAACTCCGGCTTCGATCACGATTGTTATGTACAAGTTGGCGCAGGTGCTTATATCTGTGGTGAAGAAACTGCCTTGCTCGAATCGCTCGAAGGCAAGCGTGGTAACCCCAGAATCAAACCTCCTTTCCCGGCGATTGCAGGACTTTATGGTTGTCCAACAGTGGTGAACAATGTGGAAACCATTGCCGCTGTTGTACCTATAATAAAGGATGGCGGTGCGGCTTATGCAGCAATAGGCATTGGAAAAAGTACAGGCACAAAATTGATTTCAGCTTCCGGCCACATCAACAAACCGGGTGTTTATGAAATTGAACTGGGCCTTCCCGTGGAAGAATTTATTTACTCCGACGAATATTGCGGTGGAATAAAAGGCAACAGAGAACTTAAAGCCGTAGTGGCAGGTGGTTCGTCTGTTCCGATTTTACCGAAAAACCTGATATTAAAAACAGCAGCGGGCGAACCCCGCCTGATGTCGTACGAAAGTCTCGCTGAAGGAGGCTTTGCTTCCGGATCGATGCTTGGCTCCGGTGGATTTATTGTAATGGATGAAACCACGAGCATCGTAAAAAATCTTTGGAATTTCTCCCGTTTCTATCACCACGAAAGCTGCGGACAATGCAGCCCATGTCGCGAAGGAACAGGCTGGATGGAAAAAATATTGCACAAAATCCTTGACGGTCACGGTACATTGGCCGATGTAGATTTGTTGTGGGATATTCAAAGTAAAATTGAGGGAAAGACAATTTGCCCACTGGGTGATGCGGCTGCATGGCCTGTGGCCAGCGCCATTCGTCACTTCAGAAGCGAATTTGAAGAGTATGTAAAAAAGGGAAGTTCAATGAAAGATGTAAAACATTATTTCAGGTTGAATAACCTTCCTGAACCTGCTTACGCGTAATTCGAATAACCGAAAATGGCAAAAGTAACCGCAGAAATAATGCTCCTCAATCCTTGCAAGCCCGAAATAAGCGGCGTGCAGGTGGATGCTGTAGTGGATGCGGATGTAATCAGCCTTTACATTCCTGCTACCATGCAGGAAAGCCTGGGGCTTGCCACCATCGAAGAACGCGAAGTAATATTTGACGATGGGAAAAAAGCCATGGTTCCTTTTGTAGGACCATTGGAAATAAGATTCGAAAATCGAATTTGTTTTACCGGCGCGCTTGTAGTAGGTAAAAAAGTAAGATTGGGCGCAATTCCATTGGACGACATGGACGTGGTAATTGCAAAAGAAAAAAAGCAATTGGTTGCAAATCCGGATGGCCCCATTTACGCCAGAGGAATTACTTTGTGACCAACCGAAAAGAAACG
Organism: Flavobacteriales bacterium; assembly: GCA_031378885.1. Lineage (GTDB taxonomy): Bacteria > Bacteroidota > Bacteroidia > Flavobacteriales_D > Sanyastnellaceae > JANNEQ01. The sequence continues at coordinate 27,792 of JANNEQ010000223.1, read as the reverse complement.
TTAGAAGAAACATTGAATTAATAGCCTCATGGCAAAAGTTACAATAGACGGAATTACAATAGAAGTACCAGATGGCACTACTATCCTCAATGCTGCGCGCATGATTGGAGGCGAAATAGTGCCTCCGGCTATGTGCTACTACAGCTCGCTCAAAACAAGTGGCGGATATTGCAGAACTTGTATTGTACAAGTAACCAAAGGTTCTGAAAAAGATCCTCGTCCAATGCCCAAACCTGTTGCGAGTTGTCGCACCACAGTAATGGATGGCATGGAAGTTAAAAATATTACTTCGCCAGAATTGCTCGAAGCACGAGCTGGTGTTGTGGAATTCTTACTAATCAACCACCCATTGGATTGCCCTGTTTGCGATCAGGCCGGAGAATGTCATTTGCAAGACCTGGCTTATGAAAATGGCAAAGCCGGTACACGTTACGAATTCCCGAGAAGAGAATTCGAAAAGAAAGACATTGGAGATAAAGTTCAATTGCACATGACGCGCTGCATTCTGTGCTACCGTTGTGTGAAAGTTGCCGATCAAATCACAGATGGTCGCGTCCACGGTGTAATCAACCGCGGCGATGTAGGCGAAATTTCTACCTATATAGAGAACGCTATCGACAACGACTTTTCCGGAAATGTAATTGACGTTTGTCCGGTAGGCGCTCTCACCGACAAAACTTTCCGCTTCAAAAGCCGTGTATGGTACACCAAACCAATGGATGCGCACCGCGATTGCAAGAAGTGTTCTGGAAAAGTAAGACTCTGGTACAAGGGCGAAGAAGTACTTCGTGTAACCGGAAGAAAAGACGAGTACGGCGAGATCGAAAAGAACGACGAAGGCAAAGCCAATTGGATTTGCAATGAATGCAGGTTCGATAAAAAGAAAACTTCAGACTGGGTAGTAGAAGGCCCTGCGGTTATTTCGCATCATTCGGTTATTTCAGCAAATCATTACGAAAGTCTGAAGGCTTTGAAATCGACCATCGTGAGACAGCAGAAAGCCATACCACATGGAACGAAATCCGGTTTGGGCGCTGGTGCCCTTGACCCCAATAACGAGCATTCTAAACATTAATATCAGAATTCAAAAGGAATGGATCCTATTATATTTAAAGTAATACTTTGTGGAATTGTATTCGCTGTTTCTCTTGGTATGGCAGCGTATATGACATGGGGCGAAAGAAAAATCGCGGCCATTCTGCAAGACAGAGTTGGTCCTGACAGAGCAGGTCCTTTCGGACTTTTCCAACCGTTGGCCGATGGAATGAAGATGTTCATGAAAGAAGAAGTGATTCCTGGTGGTTCGAATAAATGGCTCTTCATTATCGGACCTTGCTTCTTTATGCTCACCGCGTGTCTTACAGGAGTGGTCATTCCATGGGGAAGTGGAATGAGTATCGATGGAGTACATCATCCTTTACAAATCACCGACATCAACATTGGCGTGCTCTATTTATTGGGTGTCGTTTCAATCGGTGTGTATGGAATCATGATTGGTGGTTGGGCTTCGAACAACAAGTTTGCTCTTCTCGGTGCATTGCGCGCATCTTCTCAAATGATTTCTTATGAAGTGGCAATGGGTCTTGCATTGATTGCATTGCTCATGACAACCGGAACCATGCAGTTGGGCGAAATCGTTGCACAACAAGACGCAGGCCTGGCCAACATCGTATATCAGCCACTTGGATTTGTTATCTTCCTTATCTGCGCCTTTGCAGAAACCAACAGGGCACCATTTGATTTGCCCGAATGCGAAAGTGAACTTGTTGGTGGATACCATACTGAGTATTCTTCTATGAAGTTGGGACTTTTCCTCTTTGCTGAATACATCAATATGTTTATCAGTTCTGCGGTATTGGCTTCGCTTTATTTTGGCGGTTACAATTTCCCTTACCAGCATGAGCTCAATCTTTCGGATACCGTTTTACCCATAATACAAACATTGGTACTTTTCGCGAAAATCGGATTTTTCATCTTCCTCTTTATGTGGGTGAGATGGACTTTACCGCGTTTCAGATACGACCAGCTCATGTACCTTGGATGGAGAGTATTATTGCCGCTGGCAATCTTCAATATTTTCCTCACAGGTATTGTGATGTACTTCATGGGAAAATTGAATTAACCTACGTGCGCTAAAAGAAAAAAAATGCCACTAACCAACAGATCAAAACAAGTTACTGTAAGAGAGTACACACTTGGAGAGCGACTTTACTTCCCCGGAATTCTAAAGGGAATGTGGATCACCTTCAAGCATATTTTCAAGAAAGTACCTACGATTAAATACCCTGAGCAGAAAAGAGAAATTGCTCCTGTCTTTCGCGGGCAGCACGTATTGAAACGCGATGAAGCCGGTGCTGAAAGATGCACGGCCTGCGGACTTTGCGCCGTGGCATGCCCTGCAGAAGCCATTACCATGGAGTCAGCAGAAAGAAAAAAAGGCGAGGAAAATCTCTACCGCGAAGAAAAATATGCCAGCATCTATGAAATAAATATGTTGCGCTGCATTTTCTGCGGACTCTGTGAAGAAGCTTGTCCGAAAGAAGCTATTTTTCTAACAGACAGAATTACGCCATCTTCTTTTACCAGAGGCGAAGAAATTTACGGGAAAGATAAATTGGTTGAATCGAAAGATGAACCGATTGACATTTCAAAACGCCAGATAGATGCACTGGCCGAATTTAAAAAGGATAAAAAACATTTACATAACCTGACATACCTGGACCGCAAGCCACTTATTTCAAACAGACACTAAACCCTCAATTATTCAGGAATATATATAGCCTGAATGATTACGAAGCCTATAACCAATTATGCTAACGAATTACGCCTTCTGGTTCCTCAGTTTCCTGGCAGTGTTCAGCGCACTGGGAATGATATTTTCACGCAACCCTGTTTTCAGTGTGTTGTCGTTGATCGTGACATTCTTTTCTATTGCAGGACATTACTTTCTGCTCAATGCCCAATTTCTGGCGGCTGTACACATCATTGTATATGCCGGAGCAATTATGGTTTTGTTCCTTTACGTTATCATGATGCTTAATCTGAATACATTGGAGGAGGAAAAGAAATCGCTCTTTGCCAAAATATCTGCCGTGGCAACCGCAGGAATTCTAATGCTTGTAATGGTCGGTGCAATGGTTAAAGCCGATGAAATTACTGTAGTTCAGCAAGCTTCAAATATCGATGTTGGACTTACCAAAAATCTTGGGATGGCACTCTACAACGACTTTCTACTTCCTTTCGAACTTAGCAGTGTACTCTTTCTGGGTGCAATGGTAGGCTCCGTTTATTTATCTAAAAAAGAATTGGCATAATGGAACAAGAACTATTACACGGAATTAATATCAACCACTATCTCGGACTGGCCGCGGCGCTATTCAGCATAGGTGCTTTGGGCGTTCTCTTTAGAAGAAATGCCATCATTATGTTTATGTGCGTGGAGCTGATGCTAAATGCAGTCAATCTCACGCTGGTAGCTTTTTCGAAAATCTGGGGACAGACAGATGCACAGGTTTTTGTATTCTTTATTATGGTAGTGGCTGCAGCAGAAGTTGCTGTGGGTCTTTCTATCTTAATGATGCTGTATAGAAATATGCACACCACCGACACAAATGTGCTCAATCTGCTCAAGAACTAATTGACCACAATATTCGAAATACTGCTCATGACACACAACTCTAATTTTACTAAAGCATAAAGAATGGAACAACTCGCAATACTCATCCCACTGTTTCCACTTGTCGGATTTTTGTATATCACTTTCTTTGGTAAAGGGTTTTCAAAAAACTTTATCGGTGGCCTTACCTCTGCTACCATTCTGCTTTCTTTCATTACTTCTGTGTTGGTCTTTACTACGCAGATGAGTGGAGCACATCCCACCATTGTAAAAATGTTCAATTGGATTCATGCAGGAAATTTTTCTGTTGATATAGCATTTTTGGTTGATCCATTATCCAGCATTTACCTGCTCTTTATTACCGGCGTAGGATTTCTCATTCACCTCTACTCCATCGGCTATATGCACGAAGACGAAGGATTTTCAAGATTTATGTCTTACCTGAACCTGTTCGTTTTCTTCATGCTTATACTCGTATTGGGTGATAGCTATGTTACTATGTTCGTAGGCTGGGAAGGTGTAGGTCTCTGCTCTTTCCTCCTTATCGGATTCTGGTACAAAGACATGAAAAACAATGATGCCGCCAAGAAAGCTTTTATCATCAACCGTATTGGTGATTTAGGATTAATTCTGGGCATGTGTATGTTGTTCTCTTATACCAACTCACTTTCATTCAACGATCTTTTTATAACCGGAGATGAAGCTTCCGGCCTTCCGGATTCTGCTGCAACCACCATTGGAATTTTGCTCTTTATCGGCGCAATGGGTAAGAGTGCACAAATTCCTTTGCACACCTGGCTGCCCGATGCGATGGCCGGTCCGACTCCGGTATCCGCACTGATCCACGCTGCTACCATGGTAACTGCAGGTATTTATATGGTGGCCAGAAGCAGCGCTTTGTTCAGTGCATCCGAAACAGCAAGTATGGTCATTACCATTGCTGGAATAGCCACTGCACTGTTGGGCGCTACAATCGCTCTGACACAAAACGACATTAAAAAAGTACTGGCTTATTCCACCGTTTCACAATTGGGCTTGATGTTCGTAGCACTTGGAATGGGCGCATACAGCACGGCAGTTTTCCATGTAATTACACACGCCTTCTTCAAAGCGCTTCTCTTTCTTGGTTCGGGTTCTGTCATTCACGGCATGGGCGGTGAACAAGACATCAGAAGAATGGGTGGTCTGAAAAAGTATATGCCGATTACGCATATTACATTTCTTATCGGAACCATAGCCATTGCAGGAGTATTTCCTTTTGCAGGCTTTTTCTCAAAAGACCAGATCATTGCTGCGGCTTTCGAACACAACAAAGTTGTTTTTGTACTTAGTCTTATTGTGAGTGCGCTCACCGCATTCTACATGTTCAGATTGTACTTCCTCACCTTCCACAACAAATTCAGAGGCACACACGATCAGGAACATCACTTGCACGAATCGCCTAAGGTGATGACAATTCCTCTGATTATTCTGGCTGTACTTTCTGTGGTGGGCGGATTTATCGGCCTTCCCCACGCTGTAGGAACATCCATGGGAATGCATTGGCATTGGTTAGATCATTATTTGCACGGCACAGTGGAGATGACTTCTTCGGATATTCATCTCAATGCAGAACTTATGCTTATGGCATTGGCCACCGTTATTGCATTAGGTGGAATTTATTTCGCATGGAACAAGTACAAGAAAAAAGGAGAGCTTGCTCTTGAAGATAAAGATGTAAAAGAAAGCATGCACGTACTTGCTGCCAATAAATATTGGTTCGACGAATTGTACGAAAGTATTATTCGAAAACCAGTTGATTCACTAAGCAAATTCTTTGGCAAAACAGTTGAACCCAAAATAATCGATGGCCTTGTTGAAGGCACCGGATCTTTGGTTCAAAACGCCGGAGAAAAACTCAGGTTAGTACAGTCGGGGAAAATATTTGCCTACGCCACTATTACAGTGATAGGCGTAATTATTCTCCTTTTAATGATATAGAGGAAAATTGAAAGGTGATTTTCTACTTAGAAAAAACACAAATTAACCTCACAAAAAAATTGAACGATTGTAGTTCGAAACGCAATGGAACCACAATCTTGATAAACACAATTGCAGAATAAAGTTAGATGTTAGCGCTATTACTCATCGCAATTCCGGTACTCATGGCAGGAGCCTCATTCCTGCTTGGGCCCAAACTGGCAAAACCCCTTGCCTTCATAACAGGCATTGCAGAATTACTGCTTACCCTGGTATGCATCTGGATTTTCCAAAAAGGAGATACGGGCCACCTTCTTCAATTTAACAAGCAGTGGATTGGCCCTCTTGGAATGACATTCAACTTTGCTTTGGATGGCATTAGTCTGGTAATGTGCCTTCTCACTGCGCTCGTTTCTGTTCTGGTCATCTATTCCTCTTATAACAGGAGTTTTCGCAATCCACATGTATTCTATGGATTGCTGTTGTTGATGGCAGGTTCTATGATTGGCGCATTTACCACATCCGATGGAATGATGTTTTATATCTTCTACGAATTCGCATTGATTCCAATTTATTTCATCTGCCTCATCTGGGGGCGTGGCGAACAGAAATCGCAGGTTACATTGAAGTTTTTCCTCTATACATTATTCGGTAGTTTGTTTATGTTGGTGTCGCTGCTTTATGTATATCGATTCGCAGGCTCATTCGAACTTTCCAAAATGTATGCTGCCGGACAAGCCATGAGCACAGCAGAACAAGGACTTGTTTTCGCCGGATTCTTTATTGCATTCGCTGTAAAAATACCCGTATTTCCTCTGCACACCTGGCAGCCCGCCACTTATGACATGGCACCAACTGCAGGCACAATGATGTTGGGTGGTATTATGTTGAAGATGGCCACCTACGGCATTATCAGACTGATTCTTCCAATGGTTCCGGATGGTGTGAGTGAATATGGTCATTGGGCTATTGCACTATGCGCAATCAGCGTTGTCTATGCCTCAATGATGGCTATTACACAAAAGCGATACAAGTTGTTGCTTGCGTACTCTTCTGTCGCTCACGTTGGACTTCTTGCCGCTGGTATTCTCAGCAACAATGCACAGGGAATTCAAGGCGGTGTAATGGAAATGTTATCGCATGGAATTCTTACTGTTGGTTTGTTCTTCGTTGTAGATATTCTGGAAAGCAGAATGGGACATGACAACATCGATAAAATGGGCGGCATCAGAGAAGTCAATCCACTTTTTGCTTTTCTGTTCTTCGCTATAGTAATGGGTTCTGTAGCACTTCCGGCGACAAGCGGATTTGTAGGTGAGTTTTTATTGCTCCTGGGTTTGAATCAATACAGTCCGATTCTCACCGCTGTGGCCGGACTCACTGTTGTATTGGGCGCTGTGTATATGCTGCGCTCTTTCCAGAGCATGATGCTTGGGGCAGCCAATGCAGCTACTGCAACATTCGCGGCTCTTACCAAACACGAAAAAACTGTACTCATCATTGTGGTGGTACTTGTAATTGTTCTCGGCGTATATCCTTCGCCGATACTCGAATTGTCTAATACTTCTGTAGAAAACTTATTACCCGGCGTTCACTGATGAAAGAGATTTTGATTTCCTCACTTTTAGGAATAGTTATCCTGACTGCTGATATACTCAAGCTGCGCAAAGTTGTATTTGCTGTGGTCTTATTAGGTCTTGCTGCGTTGGCCGGATCCTGTATTATGGATTGGGGCCATAATGAAATTCCATTTGCAGAAAAAGGCAAGATGTTGATTTTCGACAATTTCGCATTGGCCTTCACCTTTGTCATTAGCGTGGTTTCTTTTCTCTGGTTTTTTATGACCAAAGAATCCTTTTCTTCCAACACTACAAGAACAGATTTATATGCACTGGCTGCATTCAGTATTTGCGGCGCTGTCGTGATGGTGAGTTATTCGAATCTGGTAATGCTCTTTTTAGGTGTTGAAATTCTTTCCATACCTGTTTATGTGCTTGCTGCAAGCGATAAAAAGAGTTTCGTGAGCAACGAAGCAGGATTTAAGTATTTCTTTCTTGGTGCAGTTGCTTCGGCGTTCCTTCTTTTTGGTATTGCGCTGATCTACGGTGCCTGCGGTTCTTTCGATCTCAATATCATCACAGAAAAAATTACGGCCGTAGGATCTATGCCCGGCTTGTTCATTGTAGGTTCTATGTTGATATTGGCGGGATTCGCATTTAAAATATCCGTGGCTCCCTTCCACATGTGGGCGCCTGACGTGTACCAAGGTTCACCCACAGTTATCACAGCCTTTATGGCGACCATTGTAAAGGCGGCGGCATTTGGTGGAATGTTCAGATTGTTCTCTACTACTCTCTCACCAATGTTAGCGCAATATGCTCTTGTTTTTGCGCTAATGACAGGCCTGACTTTAATTGTGGCGAATGTTATTGCTACCCGTCAGACGAATTCAAAACGCCTGCTTGCCTATTCTTCAGTATCTCACGCAGGATTTATGCTCGGCGCTGTGATGATGGCGTCTTCTATGCATTATAAGTACCTGATATATTATGTATTCACTTATAGCATTGCCAGCCTGACTGCTTTCACAGCCCTCAACCACGTATCTGTATTTCAAGGCGGAGATGAAAGTACTGATGCTTTCAAAGGATTGGTAAAACGCAATCCCGTTATGGCCGGCGCTGTAACAGTATCATTGCTCAGCATGGCTGGTATACCACCTTTGAGCGGTTTTATGGCAAAATACTTTGTCATTTCCAATGTGCTCAACGGCGGACATATCTGGCTTGTGATTATTATGATACTCACCTCAGTAGTGGCCATGTACTATTACCTGAAGTTGATTATAGCCATGTTTACACCACTAGAGAATGCCGGACGTATTGCGGTAAGCGGTGCACAGAAAATGATGTATGTACTGATGACGATTCTGCTCGTGGCACTCTTCTTTGGCGCCAGCGCGCTGGAAGTCGTGAAGTGGTAAGAAGAAATAACTTCACAAAGGTTATCTGAATATTTCTTTTTTCAGTATTATTGTTCATCCTAAAAATTCAGGTAACAAAGATGGATGTATATACTCCCGGACTGCATCTTATTGGTGAATTAAGTTCAGATCAATCTCTGCTTCTTCGGGATACTGAGGCCTGCCGAATTCTGATTGATAAACTGATTGCGCAACAGAACTTGAGCAAAATCGGCGAAGTATACCACAGCTTTGATGGTGCAGGATATACTGCCACCATTTGCCTGACTGAATCTCATATCGCCATCCACACCTGGCCGGAATATGGCAAAGTAACCTTCGACGTATTCCTTTCCAATTTCAGAAAAAATAACGATGAAAAATGTGAGGCAATTTTTGATGCCATTTCAAAATACTTCGGAGCAACTTCTGTAAACAAAAATTCGATTCGAAGATGAATTACGAATTTAAAAAACATTTTCTCTATAATAGGCCCATACTCCAACCTGGCTAAGTATGAATTCATCTCTTCACCATACAACACTAACGTGCCCCAATTGTCAGGAAAATCTGACTTTGTATGCCTGGCCCAATAGTCAATATACGGGTTGCGGAAAGTGTTATGCACTGCTTAAAATTATCCCGAATAATTTAGTGCTTCAACACAGATTCAGCCAATCTGCCAAATTTGACATTTCTATCGGTGCAGAGGTGAATATTGAAAATATAAAATATGTAGTAATAAGCGCCTCACTTAAAGGTGTGCAAAATTCTTCAACCTATTACTGGAAAGAATATCTGCTCTATCATCCCAAACATCCGGTTGCATCTCTCAGCGAAACAAACGGACATTGGCATTACCTTGTAAAACATTCGGGCGCAATTCAAAACAACAAAACCTCTGTTACTTTCGATAACAGGGAATATGATATATACAACAGGGACAAAGTAGTGACCCATAATGTGGTTGGAGAACTGATGAACGCATCGTTTGAAATTTGTTCATACGATGAATATATCTCACCACCTTATATTTTATCGAATGAATTTTACTCCCACAATCAGAGTTGGTTCTTCGGAAGATATGTCACACACAAAGAACTTAAGGAAGCAGTTCCATCATTGACTTCTCTGCCTGCCAAATGGGGAATCGGTGCAGCTCAACCTAACGTCATTAAATTTCCAATCAACCTGGTTTGGTACAGTTTTATGGCCTTTGCGGCCATATTATTGCTTTCGGCAATGCTGTTATGGAAAAGAGAAACTACTCTGGGACAGATGACTTTGGAAGTGCCCTCCACTCAACTGATCAATCAACCGGTTACACCACATGATATTGCTACCTTCCTCGGAATGTCTGATTCTGCTTTTGCGGCGCTCGATGTAAACCAAAGCAATGCCGCCGTTAACTCATTCAATGAAAATCACACAAAACAAGATCAATACGCCAAAACTTCATCGTTTGAAGTAACTTCCAATCACTCAGCCATCGGCGTAAAACTTCATGCAACACCCTCCAATAGCTGGGTGAGTTGTGAAGTCATGCTGATCAATGAAAATACCGGAGAAGAAAGATCATTCTGGCAGGACATCGAATACTACAGCGGTTATGACGGCGGATCGTGGACAGAAGGTTCTTACGACGAGTCAAGAATTGTTTCCAATGTAAAAGCCGGAAAATATCATTTTCTCATCAAAGGACAACAAGCCCCCACACAAGATGCCAAACCTGTCAACATTACCTGGACAATCAATCCACCCCTATACTCCAATCTATGGATTGTATTGATTATCGGGCTCTTGGTGGTAGTTGTTCTGAATATAATGAGGGCTGCATTCGAAAGCAGAAGATGGAGCAACGCCTCAGCAACCAATTGATAAAATATTTCGCATGATTACAGAAAATAAAGCCAACCTTGATAAAATGAAAGTAGTACTCGCTCTGTTTGTCGTGCTACTGACAGGTTATTTCGCCGCTGAAACCATGGGCTACCGAATGCTTGATGTATTCGGGTCACAGGGAACAGAATCTACTGAGGCAGATGGAAGTTACGGTTCACAACACAAATAAATATACGCCAAATGAATATCATTGACACCAAAGCACTTATCGGTTCGATTATCTACTCCTCCATCGGAATAGTTATTCTGGTCATTACATTCTGGATAATCGAAAAAATTGCGCCAGAAAACCTCTGGAAGGAAATTGTACAAAACAAAAACACGGCCCTTGCTCTGATGGCCAGCGCTTTTATGATCGCCATTGCCATGATTATTTCTGCGGCCATACATGGATGATCTTTCGGCGAAAAAGAAGAAGCAAAGCAACTTCAACCTCCTGCTTCTCCTTTCGGTTTTTGTAGTCGCCACTTGTGGGCTTATTTATGAGTTGGTAGCCGGCACACTGGCAAGTTATCTGCTGGGTGACAGCGTCACGCAATTCAGCATGATCATTGGAGTCTACCTCTTCTCAATGGGTATCGGTTCCTTTCTTTCAAAATTCTTCACCAAAAATCTTCTGGGTTGGTTCATTCAAATTGAAATACTGGTTGGATTAATTGGTGGTTGTAGTGCCGCCATTCTTTTTCTTTGTTTCAATGAAGTAGAATCTTTTAGAATTTTATTGTTCGGATTGGTTTCTGTCACAGGTATTCTGGTCGGACTTGAAATCCCCCTACTGATGTCCATTCTCAAAGACGAATATGAATTTCGCGATCTGATGTCAAAGGTGTTTTCTTTTGACTATGTAGGAGCCTTGTTTGCAAGTATTGTATTCCCCTTGCTATTGGTACCGAAACTGGGTTTGATCAGAACAGCATTCTTTTTCGGAATACTCAATACAGTTGTCGCCATCTGGGTGAGTCTTTCTTTGGGCGAAAAACAGAAGTGGATCAAATTACTTCGCGCATCGGCAATGTTGGTTCTCCTCATTTTGGTCATCGGATTTGTGTACTCAGAAAAACTGACGCGATACGCAGAGGGAAATACTTATCCAAACAAAATAATTTTCGCGCAATCCACGCCTTACCAGCGCATCATCCTCACACACGAAAAAGATGATTTCAGATTGTATCTCAATGGAAATTTGCAATTCTCCTCACGCGATGAATACCGCTACCACGAAGCATTGGTGCATCCTGCCATCCAATCTTCGCCTGGTGCGAAATCAGTACTCATCCTCGGTGGTGGTGATGGTTTGGCCGCACGAGAAGTCTGTTATTACAACCAGATTGATTCCATTACACTTGTGGATCTTGATGGTGAAATGACACAACTCTTTCAGACCAATCCACAACTCACCGAACTGAATCATTCTTCTTTTTCTGATCCGCGAATGACCGTCATCAACGACGATGCTTTTGTGTGGCTGAAAAAAAATCCGGGTAAATTTGATGTCATCATCGTTGACTTTCCAGACCCATCCAATTATTCATTGGGAAAATTATACAGTACATCATTCTACGAAGAATTAATTCAACACATTTCGGAAAAAGGCCATTGCGTGATTCAATCCACCTCGCCACTCTATGCCCGCCAATCTTATTGGTGTATTGAAAATACCTGTCGCACTGCCGGCTTTGCTACCCTGCCTTATCACGCTTATGTGCCCTCCTTCGGAGAATGGGGCTATATTTTAATGGGAAAAGAACCACCGCTGCTGCCTTTTATTGACCCATTGCCTTCCATGAAATTTATGAACTCCACCACCTGGCAGCAAATGCAGTTTTTCCCTATGGACATGAGTGAAGTTCCCACAGAAGTGAACCGGCTCAACAACCAAATGCTGGTTCATTATTTCGAAAAAGAATGGAGCAGATATGAGTAAAAAATTAGGGCGGCGTGATTTTATTGAGAAAGCCATGCTCTCAGGCGTTGGCATATCGATGCTTCCCTATTTGCTCAGTTCGTGCAAAACAACAATAAACCCAGCTATATCTCAAGTTGATAATTCACAGAAAGGACATCTGTTGCGCGATTTTAAATTTCCAGAGCCCACTTCAACGATTGAAATAGATACGCTAATTCTCGGCGCCGGAATCTCAGGACTGAGCGCAGCTTATTCGCTGAGCAAATCTGGATTTTCTGATTACAAAATTCTTGAACTCGATGATTTTCCTGGTGGCAATTCACAATCCAGATCCAACGCTGTATGTGCCTATCCGCTCGGTGCTCATTATCTGCCAATAGTAAACAACCACGATCAGGAATTGATTTCCTTTCTTCGCGAACACAACATTATTGTTGGCTTTGATGAAAAAGGCCTTCCGCGATACAACGAACAATATCTCTGTGCAGATCCGGACGAAAGATTATTTTGCGATGGCATTTGGCAGGAAGGCTTGATTCCACAGATTACCACTTCGGCATCCGAAAAAGATGAGATCAAAAGATTTCTGCATCAAATGCAGGAATTTAAAGCAAGGAAAGGCAGCGACAACAAATACTACTTCGACCTTCCATTGGATCTCAGTTCTCAGGATGCCGAAGCATTGTTGCCCGATGAAATCACCATGGCTACTTGGATGAAAGACCATGGCTATCAATCACCTGCCTTGTTGTGGTACGTCAACTATTGCTGCCGCGATGATTATGGAACGCGGGCTGATGAAACTTCGGCATGGGCTGCCATTCATTACTTTGCTGGCAGAAAATCACAAGCTGCCAACGCAGAATCTGATGCAGTACTCACCTGGCCCGAAGGGAATAATTTTCTGGCGAATTGTCTGCTGTCAAAAATTCCTTCCGCGAAAATTAGTTTGAATTCAGTTGTCTTTCACCTTGATGTGCAGGAGAATTTAGTGGAAGTTTTTTATTACTCCCTTTTAGAAAATAAATCCATTCGGGTAAAGGCCAAAAATTGCATTGATGCTTTACCACTTTTTGTCCATAAAAAATTCAGCGGCAATATCAATGCTGCTTTACAGCCTTTTCAAAACACCATCAGTTATGCTCCCTGGCTTGTGGCGAATCTTACATTGAACGGCGCTTTGAATAAACAACGGGGCGCAACAATGGCATGGGACAATGTGATCATGAACGACCAATCGCTGGGCTATGTCAATGCAGGTCATCAGTTGCTGCAAAGCAGGCCAACACAATACGTGCTTACCTACTACAAACCCTTGTGCGATGTTGATCCAAAAACAGCGCGTCAGAATGCACACAGCCTAAACAATGAAGAACTGACAGCCTCCCTGCTGGATGAACTCAGAAAAGTACATGCCGATCTGGATGAGAAATTAACTTCCGTCGAACTCAAACTCTGGGGACATGCCATGATCAGACCCACTGTCAATGCCATCTGGAAAGAAAGGCTGGAACGAAATAAAATACTTCAATCTTCTGGTATTCATTTTGCGCATTGCGATCATTCTGGTGTATCACTTTTTGAAGAAGCATTTCATCAGGGAATAAATGCTGCAAAAAAAATAATGGAGGCAAAAGCATGAAAACGTCTCCGATCAACTTTCCTTTTATCAAATCGGCTAAAGCCGATACACTCTTTATTTTACTTCCGCCCTTTTTGATATTGGGCATTTTATTTCTGCTTCCCAGCGGATGGTTGTACACCGATTATTTGCCCGAATGGGGCTGGTTGTTTTTGATTGTGGGTGTAGATGTAGCGCATGTGTATAGCACCTTATTCAGGTCGTACTGGAATCCACAGGCATTTGGCAAATACAAAAACTCCATGTTGTTTATTCCAGTCATTGCCCTGGCTGCAGGGATTTTATTGTACAGTACCGGGAGGATGAACTTCTGGCGTTGTCTGGCTTATCTGGCTGTCTTTCATTTTATCAGACAGCAATATGGCTTTCTGAGAATTTATAGCCGCAATGAAAAACACAAAACCCCAAAAAGAAAACTGGAAGGAATGATCATTTATGCCGCTAGTATATATCCAATTATATTTTGGCATTTATCTGACAACCGGAATTTCCATTGGTCCATGGATGGTGATTTTCTGAGCATTCCACAATTGGAGTGGCTCTCAAAAATATCGCTCTGGCTCTATGCTGCAACAATTTTGGTTTGGATAACTCTGATGATAGTAGAATTAAAAGATTCAAAATTCAACTTACCGAAACATGCACTGATTGCCGGAACCTATCTGAGCTGGTATTTCGGCATTGTCTATTTCAATGGCGATTTTGCTTTTACTGCATTGAATGTCATCAGCCATGGCATTCCCTATATGGCGCTGGTTTGGTTCTCCAGACCAAAATCCGAAGAAAAAAGCAGTTCGGTTGTTTCCTTTTTTATCCAACCAAAAAGCATTGTGGTATTCGTTTTTGTGCTGATCACTTTCGCTTATCTGGAAGAAGGCATTTGGGACAGCATGCACTGGCGCGATAAACCAGGACTATTTCACTGGCTTTATTTCCTTCCCAAAATTGAGTCGCCTGAACTCCTTGCGTTTCTTGTTCCGCTGCTTGCGTTGCCGCAAATGACGCATTATATATTGGATGGATTTATCTGGCGGGTTTCGAAAAAGGAAGTGCAGGAGGAGTTGGGGATGGGGAGAAATTCTGAATGAGTTGAGTGGCAATAAACAAAGGCAAAGTCCAATTGCGATTGTGTGCTGCTTCGCTGTTAAGTTGGTATTATCATAAAGAGCAAGCTAACCTCTGTATACAAAAGTTGTAAAAGGAACAATGGAATATAAAGCCAGAGTTGAGTTATATTTGTTCTCAATAACGTTGAAATTTAGTGATGTGCTTGTGCCAAAGTGCTCCGAATAAAATCAGACTACAAACCAACTCAAATCGATGACCTCACTGAAAATTTAAACCTCATGGCATTTATGGAATATGTAATTGTAAATCCTCAATGCGAAATTCCCTCACCCATTTGAACGCTTTATCAATGAAAAAAATTCTATTAATACTCGTCTTTCCAGGGATTCTTTCGACCTCATTATTAAATGCCCAGTTCGCCATTTCTGCCGATTGGAGTCCACGCCAATACAGGCCCGAATATTTAAACTTTTATGAAAGGGAACTTGGACTTAGTACCCTACACCTCAATCTGGAGCATTATTATGCCAAGAATCGCTTAGGAAACTACATAACATTATCTTCCGGGAAAAAAAACTTTACTTTTCCGATGAGCAGCGAATTGGTCTTCGTAGAAAATTCTTCAAGTTTTTACCTTATTGATTTCCCCTCTCTTAAATTCTCATTTAGATTTTTAGAATTTGGTGTCGGTGGGTTAATAAGAATCAAAAAATATTTCACCATGAGGGTCGGCCCCTATTTCACTTACAACAGTGGTAACAATTTAATCAACAATCCAGGAATCGAGAATTATTTGTCCATTTATAAACTCAAAGATCTCTTAAAAAGATTTGAATATGGTGGCCAATTGTCAGCAAGCCTGCGAATTCCTATTTACAAAAAACTCTCTCTTTATCTCAATACTAATATAGGCAGCAGTTCTGGTGATATGCGCAAAAACCAATGGAAAAAGTTATTTAATACATATTACAACCCTGCGACAGGTGATGTTGAAGTGCGTCGCATCTACAGCACTCCAGTCAAATGGAAGCATAGGGAATTTGGAATAGGATTAATAATTGAATTTTAAAGTTTGAAATATGACTAGACCATTCTCAACATTTCTAATCATTTTATTGCTTAACGATTTCGCTAGTGGGCAGTGCAGCCTTCACTCTTCTATTTCTTATCGATCAAGCCTTTCTGTTGGTGGGTTCACCTCAATACCTGGAGCTATAAGATACAGCCAATATCTCAATACCATCAACTTTGATTTCCGACCGGATTCAACCAGACTAAGCTTAGGATGTAAGTACTCATCAGGTTTGCGTCAATACACATTCAATTACATTGACCAGGATCCTTTTGAATATTATCTGGGTTTTCCACCCGTATATTTTACAGGTACCCAGGAATTCACCTTTAAATTCCATGAATTTTCTTTCGAAGGAAAAATCCACGCGGGTAAGCACCTTATTTTTACGGTGGGTCCTTATATAACGTATAATTCGAAAAAACAAATCAATGATCGCCTATCCCGATATTATTTATATAGCCCAAATACCGTAACAACACTTTTTCCCAGATTCGAATTGGGAGGTCAATTCGGACTTGCCTTGCAATTTAAAATAGGGAAGTACTTCAGCGTCATGCCACACGGCCTGCTTGGAAGGTCATTCACTGACCTCAGGAAAAAGCAATGGAAAGATGCTAAAACATATTTTTCTAGTCAGGGAGTGATAACTGAAAGACCAATGCATAGTGTCAGATTAACTCAAAAATTTTATGAGGTGGGTGTGGGTGTTGGGGTGGTGTTTTGAAATAACTAAATCCTATGGTTCTTAATGCAAAGAAAAGAATTCGATTTTTTACTCATTCCTATATCTTCAATTTAGTATCCCGCGAATTGCATAATTACCTAAAAGTTAACCCAGAATTTTTTGGCCTATAAAAGAGTCCAAAAATTTCAGAATAATTTTCCTACTTGCACATTCGTAGGATACCTCCAATTTAAAATGCTTTATCCTAAAGCATTTTGCTGGTAAGAAAAAATTAAAAGATGCTCTTTAGTGGCGTTCTTAATGATATAAAATAACAAAGCCCGGACTTGCCGGGCTTTTAAAGTTTCAATTTTTCAATTTCTGTTGTGCAATCTTATATTTCTGCTTAAAGGATTCCGGCAGGTCGTCCTTGTTTATCTTCTCCAGATATTTAATTACATCCAAGTAATTTCCTTCTTTCCAAGCTTTGTTGGCAGCGTCTAGGTTTTGCTTTTCCATCAGGTTTGCAGTGTATTCTGAACTCCTTTGTTCATTAAACTTCTCAAGACTAATTAAGGCACGCTCATCTCCTTCCAACAACCTTTCCCCATCGCCCATAAAGAACAGGAAGACATTATTTATAAAAGTCTCTTGTGGAAGATTGCCAAGTTTTAGATCAGAGTTAAAATGCTCTCGCATAACCTGATTATCGATTTCAACATCATTGAAGTTTTTTCTACCTGACCAAAGTATATTCGAGTTTTCCCTGGGGTTGTGAACTAATGAGATATGTAATACTGTTGATTCATATCTTACAATGTTCTTTGATTGCTCGGTTATTTCCAGTCCGTGTTCTGTAAACAGGGAATGAAGTTTTGCCGATATAAGTTGATTGAATTCCATGAGCGTTCTCCTTAATTAAAATCCAGGTGGCATCCATGCGCCACTACCCGAGTTATAAAGCCAACCTCTTCCCTGAAGGATTGACCTTTCGGCATTTAAAAATCCACCTGTTGGTATCAAGTTACCGTTAGGCAATCTGTAGGAATCAAATATGGGTTTACCCAAATTCATTTCACTTCTTAAAGCTCCGTAATTAGCTTTCCAATTTAATGCAGGTGTTCCTTTGTTAGGAAGATGTAGCATATAATCACCCGCTTTCCACCCCGTTGATTTACCTGTCTGCTCTGCTCCCCACTTATATAAATTCAATCCCCCTTGTGTTCCCTCCTTAACGGCCCCACTCGAACCAGCCATTGCTGATCGCATACTAGCAGCGCCATATCCTATACCAATCGCCGACGTTACACCACCCATCAACGACGCACCATCCCTCGGCGACATATTGGTGGTCGCATCAAAGTCCTTCCCGTAAAACCCTTCATATCTACTAAAACGCACTAATCGATGATCCATTTCGGCAAAAGCACTCTGAGCTGCTCTCGTACCTTTAGTAAGATCAATGAAACCATAACGAGCTCCGTCACCTGACTGATAAATTCCGGAGAGAAGCATAGATGCACCATCGATCGTACTTTCCACTGCTCCTGCAGCCAAAGCAAAAGCTCCCTGCGACGCATTTACGAGATTAAAAGAAGACATGGCGTCTAATACACCAGTAGCCACATCCTGATTTCTTCTCTGACTAAAATCGCCATACATACCAGCGAAAAAAGGAGCTCCCGAAACCGGGGCAAAGTCGTCGGTCCAGTTGAAATTACCGCTCCAATCGTAACCGCCAACATGTTGGAGACCGTCCCTACTTTGAGCATAAATTTGGTCTGGATAACTGGTGTCAACCTTTCTATCAAAAGAGCCATCCAGATTATAATAATAGTCATCCGTCCACAATCCATTTGGGTCAGTATTAGAAACTGGATTATTCCCCATTGCCAGATACAAACTAAAATGCTGCGCTGCGGGATCTGGTACCAACCATCTTCCAATTACCGGATCGTACATTCTTGCGTGAAAATCATACAAATCAAGTGAGGCATTGTCCCACTCTCCTCCTTGCCAATCTTTGCCTTGATAACCAATATTTCGTAGCTCCTCAGCTGGTAAATTCTGCCAGGTCAAACCAAAGGGATAGTAATCATTTATTTTGCGAATAACACCTTCCTTTCTGGTTATGGTAAGGTTGTTAAAGTAAACTCCTCTGGTGGAATGGTTCGTTACATAAGTAAAAAAGTATCCATCAACCGGCAATGTTTTTTGGGTCATCTCCAATTTACTGACTATATCCGGATCACCAACCTGAACAACTCCACTATATGCGGGAACAACCGTCAGGCGATTATTAAAGAATACATAGACCAGAAAGGACTGCGGTGAATTCGAATCCAATTCCGAAATATGCGAATTCAGAAAATTAGAAAGTGAAGTTGATGGGGCGGATGAGGCATTTGAAAATGCGCCAATGCCTTGCTCACCGGGCGGCAATATTCCCTGGCCCTGAATGCTGATATTCACTAACATCCCGGCAAAAATCTGGGTGAGGGTTTGCCCCGAATTATCAGGAGTTTGCTGGCTCTCATAATAACTCTCCACACTCACCGCGACTTTATCGCCCGTATTCATTTTGTTAATGAAACTAGGTCCAACAACATAACCTGCTGATGAAAGCAATGCAACCTGGGTATTCAACGCATCCATTGCTGCCCAGTCATCAGGAGTGGTATCAATGGGACCTGTCAGATTTTCGAATACTTCGAGTTCGCCCTGTAATACATTAGGCTCCATAGAAGCCACATCAACTATATCCTGAGAGTTTTCATTTGTAATAATAGCTCTTACATTGCCCAAATGATCTGTCAGATAATAATCGTAGGCATATTCCTGATTGTCAAGTTCAATAAACCTTCTTCGTCGGGCAATACCTTCTGGTGTTGGTACGGAAATCAAAGTACCATTGCCTTCAAACTCCACCGAGCCGATATAATATGTAATTTTATTACCAACCTTCTTCATGAGTTTGTTGCCTGCTGCATCGTAGGTAAACTCGCAATCGGGATTCCCTAAGCCATTGTCAACTGATTTAACCTGCCCCAGAATGTTGTAAGAATAGGTAAACCCTTTATTGAAATCATTCAACATACGTCCCATCGGGTCGTACGTATAATCCGCATTTACACCATTGTCCACATCAATAAAGTGCTTATAGGCTTCATTGGTTGTGTTCGATCCTCCGTCATAAACTGATTTTAAACGATTGCCATCGCCATATTCATAAACTAACTCATCAGCAGTGAGATAAGGTGCGTTTGATCCAGGATCTTCGTTGGGTCGATTCCTAGTCAGATTTGTGATATTGCCAGCAATAGAGTAAGTTGCCTTTTCCATCCACACATTATGGTCCTGCGTAAGTTTTCCATAAACATCGGATTTTGCATAGGCAGCATTGGTCAATTGCCCCAACTCATCATACCGCATGATATAAGCATGATAACCGTCCTGATTTTGTGGTACATCGGGATCTTTCACCTTCCACTCCATCATAGAAATACTACCATTATATTGTGGAGACAACATCATGCCCGAACTGGCAATTTCATCCACATTATCATCAAGCATTTCGCTGCCCGTATAGATTAACTCTTCTCCGAATATATCATAATCTTCAAGGTTATCGCCATCAGCGGCCAACTCTGCATTGTTGATTTTAGACAACCAACCCAGTTCATTATAACGATAATCGACAGTTTGCATAAAACCTGAGTAGCCCATGGGTTTGTGCAGATTTTTCTTTACCACTTGTCCCAATAAATTATACTCCAATTCAGAAATAAGAACGGGTTGATCATTTGCCCCAGTTTTTTGATAGGTCTGAAGAAGTCTTCCCGCTTTGTCATAGGTAAAGGTATTCTCAAAAAGAACGGGAGTATTATCGCTACCAAGCTGGATACTACTTGCTACTCTTGTAGTTTGTCCCTTCCAATCGTACTCCAGATTACTCTTTTGGTGTCCACCCCGCAGTGTTTCAGACCATGTCTCAATTGCTCTGCCGTCATTGTTATAATAAGTAACCGAGGTAAGATATTGTTCTGGGTTACTATCCAGCACTTTAACCTTGCTACCTGTAGAATAGCCCAATGTTCTGGCACTCAGTGGTTCATTTCCGGAATAAGCCATTCCATTAAATTGAAAGTCATAATCGTCATAGTAATTCACGGTTAAGATTTCGTCGTAATCGTAAGGAAAACTGGTGAAAGTATAACCAAAAACGTTACCCTGCTCAGTGGAACGTTCTTCCCATAGGTGGTCGATCATCAGATCCACTGAATTTTGAATTTCTAATCTGGAAAAATTACTTCTGGTTATGCCTGTCATAATTTCTCTACCCAAACCATCATATTTCACAAAACTCCATTGGTGTGTAAGGGCCTGAATAGGATTTTGACTCATTATAATCTGGTTCAGGTTATTATAAACAAATAAATCCCAACCTTGACCAGGAGACTTCTTTAATGCAAGCCTGCCCCTGTTGTCATATGAATAGCCATATACATATTCATTAAACAAATCATAATTTACATCACCAGGATGTGTGCCTAGAAATAAGGTTCCCAACAGACTAAGGCGATAGTTTACCACAGGAGGAATCTCCATAAACAATTGCCCGAATTCGTCATAGACATAATACGTATCGAGATTACGTGGTGTAGTGCCTCCAAAATTGGTAGGAGGATCGGTTCCAAGTGAATTATCGAAAGTTACCGGAACAAAATAACCAATGCCATAAGATTCCACCGCAATTCTGGTGAGTATAGTTCTTCCTTTTTGGTCTGTATAAGTCCATGTTTTTTGACCATTGGCATCCTCAGACTCTGTCTTTACAAGAGAATTTTCTGGCCAATATATCGGAGTCATGCCTACGCTTGCCGCTGCATAACCAACGTGCCACTCCCATTTTAATACTTCATCGCTGGAGTTGAAATGAGTCGTACTTTTCGATGTATGTCCATTACCAAGTTGCCAATCTTCTCCGGCTGCTCCAGCTTCCAATGTCCTTCTTAAACTCGAATTTTCAACCACCTTCTCACTCCATGGAAAATCTGTGTGTTTTATATGAGCCGCTGTTTCGTAAAATGCCTTGCATTCATCAATAGGATTCTCTTCAAATGTGCCTGCATTGTGCTGATCGACGTATGGCAAATAGTTGAGCCTTTCTATTCCTCTTGAATCATACTCATGAAAGTTAATCAAATCTCTATGTCCAAATGGTGCCGCATCAACTGCAATAGTTTGGAGAGGACGGCTGAATCCATCATAATAGGTTACACCTTTGTTGAGGTAATCTTGATTTGAATTTTGATTTTCAAAATCAGCAATGGTCAGGTTGCCTTCATTGGCAGAGTAAGACCAAATATTGGTTATGTCGTTTGGATTGCTAATAGAGGCAATATTGTATTCTGTCCTGGTAGTGACGTCAAAATACTCATCTGCTGTATAGGCAAGTCTGTCGGCGCTGTCATAGACATAATAAAAACACTGATTATTACCATCGCAGGTAGTAATAACTCTTCCTCTACTATCAAAAGATACACTCGACATTAGCGCACCAACGGGATGGACTCTCAATTCATCCAAAATACAATTTTGACTACTGTGTATATTGACCAAATTCAATGTTGCTGAATTTGCTGTTATTTCGAATCTCACTTCATGATACTCCCAGCCTCCGCGTACTAAATTCGTCGCGCTACTTTGATTTAATGACATTGTGCCAATAAATACAGAAGGTAGGCCAGACTTCGACCAGAAGGTCAAAACGTATTCACCATGAGGAAGCGCTTTAGATGCAATCAAGGCTCCATGCGGTTTTGAAATAGCCAGAAGACCCGTCTTGGCAAAAGCTACGCCCAATGAATTATTCGTATAATCATCAGAGTTGCTTATGGGTTGGGTGTAAGTCCATCCGCCCTGATCAGGAGATTCAAAACTTGTGTACGCGCATCGATCGCTGGTCGCATTCATTACCTCGGCAATAATTCTTCTTTCCGGATAAGCCCGAATAACACTGTGAACAATATCGTGCTCCTTCAACTGTGAAATCACATTTGCTTCTGAATCATACTCCAGCACTTTTCCTATTCGTGTGAACTGACTGGGTATATGAAGTTGCCAGCCGTTAATAAAGGTCAAGCCAACCTGAACATTCTCCAAAGCTATGGGCGTTGGCAGATCAAGTATAAATGAAGAATGAAAAGAAATCTTATTCAGACTTGAGAAATTATAAGTTGAAAGGCTTCCTGATACTACCCTAAGATTGGCCTCATCAGCCCCTCGAAGCTGATATTGAACTATTGGCATTGACTTTACATTCCTTGCTTTCAAATTCCAAATACATCGCGCATAATTACCTTTTTCATTGGTTGCAAAAATTGGAGGGTCAATAGGATTTAACCCCGGAAAGAAATCGCCAGTATACATTATACGAGTCCATACTTCGCGCTCAGGATCGTTAGCAGCCAGATTAGCAAATACAGTGCGTGTTCTGGTTGGTTTCTGATGTTGATTACTATCGAAATATGAAAATGATTCAACAATACCCTCACCAGTAGACTCGATGTTTGTGCGATCAACTGTAATCGTTTTAATTAGTCTGCTTCTATAACTTTCCCTTATAACGTTTTTAAATTGTCTATCTTTTGAAATTAAAATAAACTCGTCTTTGCAGGGCATAAACACTTCCGGTACATTTTCTACATAGCGGCTCTCATGAACAAAGTGACTATAGGCCTGTTCAATGCCTTTAACGACGCCATGAGTTGATGGAATATCCTCATAAAGATATTCGGTAGAAAGCAAAATCTCAGAACCATCCGCGGATCGAATCTCCTTTTTTATTATTCTTGATCCTTTCCAACTTTTATAATTGTTAGAAATAAACGGAATTGAAGGGGACTCAATAGGAACACTGACATCGAAATAATACTGATCATAGGAATGAACATTTTCTTGCTCATCCTTCTTTTTTACTATTACATTTTTATATAACGCAAACCCACCATTACTTCTCTCTAACTCACTTACACTATTCGAATGCCCTATACTTCCATAGCTTGTTATCCCAACCGTACTGCTTCCGCAATTATATTCATAGAAGACGCGGTGAGAGGTTTGTAACATCACATATCTTGGTTGTGCCAATAAAACAGCGTCTTCGGGATACTCGTAGCTTGTAATACTGATCTCGCCAACTCCAGGAGAATCAATAACTTTTGAAACCCGCAATCCAGCGCCAACATTTTCCTGAAAAACTACAGGCTGCATTGTGATAGTTTCTTTAATAACATCCACCTCAATATTATAACAATATTCATAACCGCTATAGACAAGGAAACCAACACTGTAAGGAGTGTCTTGGGGCAAAAAGCCATTATAGACTTCAACCCATCCACCAGAGCCATTTAACAAATCGGAAATATCCAAAATGTAAGGTACAGAATTTACAACCTCTGAGTAAAGTAAATCGCCATTTAGATCCCTATGAGGAGCGCAGAAATAAATAGTGAAATTATCATCCATTGAATTAATTTCTCCGCACATCTGATCATAATTATCCGTAGGTATGATTCTGGCGTTGACTCTGTATTGAGTCATTCCTTCGGTAAAAAATTCTCGGGGAATCATACGTTTTAAACCATCACCAACGGATTCTCCATTCTCATAAATATAAGAATCAGGAATTTCTTCTTCTAGATAATAATCCTGTAAATTGCTACTGCTCTCCTGGCGCTTATATGAGAAGTCGAAACTGGTGTTTAACGGGATTAATTTATTTATTTCATACTCAAACTGAGTAGAGCGGCCTCCCTGGTAAAGAATAGAACTAAGAATGCCTGCCTTCATGAAATTTTCATCCGAATCTCTATTAACGTATGATTGATATTCGCTATATGGAGAATCAAAAGGAATAATTTTATTTATATTAGAATGCTTGCCATTATAAAAACCCCAGTGATCCACTGCATTGGAGGAATAATCTGGCAACTCAATATTATTGTATTCGAAGGTTGAAATATCTTCCCAATCAGCTAAGTTAAATGACTTTGATAAACTCTGTAAGCGTAATCTCGGTGCCGTTGCATTGACGCCTCCGTAATCCGAATTCAATCTATATGAGACCACGTGTGTGCCAATAGAATTGTAATAAGAGATCCTATTCAAACTCTTATCGAATGGAATGTCCATTCTCCAATTCATAGCCGAAAATTCTATGCTCCCGCCAATTGATGTTATTCTTTCAAGCATTAGGTTATGCGTCTTTTGTAATACAATACACGTTTTGTGAACTGCATTATCAACAACAAGGGGCATTCTCTCCTGAGTAACTATTTCTATTCCTGAGACTTGAATAGGTGTATCAATTTTTTGAAAGTGTGCATTCAATGCAACAGTTTCAGAACTTGATGGTAAAGAGATTAGATTGGGGTTTTGTAAATATTCGAATTCAAATTCTACCTGACCATTGTTATTAAGAACTCTTGTTAAAAACCATGAAGTGACAAAATTTTCATTAACAACCGGAAATGCAAAATTACTACTACCTTCACAATCATATTCCAGACTCGTTCTTTCAATACTTTCGAACTGAAAAATGTAACCATAATCATCAGTTATAGTAAAAAAATTAGTTCCTGTAGGATCCCATTCTATAATCAAATCCTCTTCCGGAAAAGTCTGAAAGTCCCCATCTACACCCATCATAAAGGTACCAACATGCCCGAAAAAATTAAACATAAACTCATCCGGACGCAAATCCAAAACGCCCTGTTCCATCTCTTCACCAACCAGACTTGGGTTTTGTAATGGTGCTGTCAGCAAATTCCGATTAAAGAAAAAACCGCCTGTATTTGGCCAAAAGGACAAATCTCCAAATTGAGCCTGACTGATCAATTCCTGATCAAAGGCCATTTGAACTGTTGGGCAATCATCGTGAAAACCGTTTATCTTGCGAGTAATGACACCGCCTGCATCTAAAGACCAGCCCAGCCCTACCCAAGAAGCCCGTTCTTCCACTTGTCTTCCTTGGGCATGATAGTTCAAACTCACTGGAAGTGATAGGGTTTGCGCCTGCAACTCCATCAAAGGAACGGATATCTGAGGAACACCCGATGCCAAATCAACAGGTGTTTGAGCATACTGAGCCAACGAAGCTGCGTTAGGTGACGGGCCAATCATGTTAAAACTTGGTGCGTTCTGACCTAGTGCTTCCAATGATGGTAGTATTAATTTCAAAATAACAAAAAGAATCAATACGTTTTTCATATTATTAGTTTTTATATGCGTGTTTTCTTTTAAACTCAATCCCAGCCCTAATAACCAAAGCAGGTTGCCCGGCCTGGTGAATAAAGTCATACATTATTTCAAGAGTAGGTGATTTCATTTTCTTTCTAATAGGGTATTTAAATTTCAACCCAATCAGGGCGCTTTTGGTCCAGGCAGAGTATTGGTTCAATTCAGACAGAACAAATTCACGTCGATTCAACTCAAAGCTACCCAATAAATAAAAGGACTTCCATATTTTGAAATCAGCGAAGGACCTCAGGCCAACACCGTTGTTGTGAATTCGAAACTTAGACAATTGAGTTTCTCCATGAAAAAGTATTGGATAGCCAAGACCAATAATATATGAAGCCCCAATACCAAGGGAATTCCGTGGAGAGAATTGATAAGCCATCTGTCCGGCAATCGTACCACTCAAGGGTAGAAAAAAACTACGCTTATCCCACTGCATATTCCCCGAAAATAATATTCTGTCAATAATTCTCTTTGTTTTAAGTGGATTCGGAGCCCATGTATTCTTGGTATTATTTGATCTAGAGGAGTCGTCACTTGCAATAAGATTCGTACTCTTTGCCAAAAGAGAATCGCTTTTTGTAATCTCATCCTTGGCCTCTGCGACTTCGCTTATATCCAACTGACCGTTCTGAACACTTTGGAGCAATTCTTTGCCATCTGCCTGCGCAATATTGATCAAATCGTTTATTTTCATTCCCGATGAACCAAATGTGGTTTTTGTATCGCCAGCATTCAATATTTGACTGAATTCAGGAGCCTTCGACATAAAAGCAAAGACCTTCTGCTCCAGGAAAGATTTATCTGTAAAAATATTTCGATATTCCTGAATCTGTCGGGTGAAATAAATACTCTCGCGATTCATCAACCCTAAAGCACCCTGAAACTCACTTTCCGCTCCCAAAGCCCGATTGAGAAAACTTGATCTTTCATCAATGTATCCTTTAATAATCTCTGTGCGTTTTAGCTCTTTCTGCATTCTCTGCTGAGCTAATTTCACCTCATTCAATCCTGAGCAATCACAACTATTGAACTTTCCCAGAAATGAAACTAGCGTGTTAGTTCCGTTGAACTCGCTCATTGAGGTTGAGGGTGGCTGACTAGTCTCTCTTCTGCACTTATTTTCGTATCTATTGAAACTATACTTGGAATCCTGAATAAGCGCCTCAGCTTTCTCATAATTAACCAGACACATTTTGCTCAATATTGACTCTTCAATACCCTGAAATCTATTCAAATAGCAATCATTTGTCTTCTTTAACCGCATTGTTAGCTTATCCAGTCTCCTGGTAATCTGCTTAGATAACTTATCACATTTTCTGGTTGAGATAATAGCGCTATCAAGCAAAGGAGGAAAATACTGATCCTCAAACTGACCATGAAAAACCAATGGCATGAGCCAACCCGTGCAAACCAACACAACAATCTTTATAGAAACATTAGTAAAGCTCAAGATATTCTGTTTAGAAAGAGTAGGCGTAAACGTAAATCTTTTTTCAAGAAATATTCGGAGCAAACCAATATTTTTTATCCACAATAACTTCTCTTTGTTAATAACAATACTCCGGTAACATTTTAAGCTGCTCTCGCGCCGAAATCTAGGCATTTTTTGTATAGTTTAATTATTTTTTTGCAAGTCAGGTCTAAACCTAAGTTTGAAAAAATAAGATCAGTTAAAAGCTTGTTATTGTGCAG
>JANNEQ010000222.1:0-8302 GCA_031378885.1 Flavobacteriales bacterium | reverse complement strand
GACAAGTCCCCACAAGTCCGACATCCGCTTCACAAGGGCAAATCAAATATTTTAGCAAAAACAAAAACAAAACAAATACATTTACAAACAAATTGACCAATTAAGCAGCTAAAACAGTCAACCAATTTTAGGACGGGTCAGAGCAATGATTGCAATTACCCGAAGAATTTCGTTATGAATCAACAAATTTTAAATGGTCAGGATTCTCCAAGAAGCTATTCCGAAGAGGAAAGGATGATTTTATGTCAATTGGGGTTTGAAGTGCTGACAAGTTTCGGCGAAACTGCTACGGGTAATTTAACGAATTATACTCAACCCTGTAACTCTATTGCAATTGGCGGCATGAATGACGGATATATTAATGGAGTGTTTAATATCACCTCTGTTGGCCCTGGTTCTATAACGGTGGCGAACATTCTTGCCAATGATTATGGGGCGACGGGATATACGTGTGTAGAGGTTGTAGTTGGTGATGGCACACCGGTCGTTTCTTATGATATCAACGGCATTGCGAACACTGACTTTCAATATACAGCCAACAATGACGGCCTACACATTTTACGTTATATCCCCGTTAATGGTGCAGGAGATCTTGGAAATATAACCTACATATTCATTTCGGTATATGGGGCGAATTGTACACCCAACGGTTGTTCAATCGTTTCTAATGGTGGATTTGAGGAGCCTGTTGCTCCTCCAGGACAGACAATAACTACCCAGGCCAATTGCTGGATGAGTTTATCAGGATTTCCCATACAAAGAATAAATCGATTTGATGAAGTGATATGCCCTACCGGTAATTTATGTAATGGATATTCTAGTGGCAGGAGAACAGGTTCATGCACCTATGGCCACCTTCCTCCATCCGAAGTCTTTGATATTGCCCAAATAAATACCAATCACTGTTTTCAGCTATTATTCGCAAACGTCGCTCCCAACAATGTTTACAGAAGTCAAGTGCAGCAAAATTTCCTTTCGTCGCCCTTGATCCCTGCCACCCATTACAGAATAAGCTTTAGGGCTAAGGTCATCAATGCAGATTACGTTAATGGAACGTTTCAGGGAGCCATTCCTGTTCGATTTGCCACAATGGAAGAATTTTATCCAAACAATATTGGTCAGGGAAATCTTACAACCGATCCGGAACCTATTATTGAAGCTAACAATGGGGGGCTGGATGTATGGCCAATCGAGAGTTTTTTGGTTCCTGACGAAGTGGGTACAATTTCAAACTCAACGTGCGCATACACTCTTGCACAACAAGCCAATGATTGGCATACCTTCTCTTATGAATTTGAATTCCAGGGGAGCGTGCCTCATGGAGCTTTATTAATGTGGGTGGACAATTTGGTAACACCTCCCTCAACTCAGCCTCCTGGTGATGGTGCCAATATTTTTATTGAAGACGTTTCAATAGTTCCAGTAGATCAAGCCTCCATAGACCTACCCGAAAATGTCTGCTTTGGACAAGCTCCACTTTTACTACAAGGCACCCCAACCGGCGGTGTATTTACTGGAGTGGGAGTCACCGCCGTGGTGAATGGCAACATAACTGAATATTTTTTCGATCAATCTCTGGTAGCGCCTGGAATAACTGAAGTAACCATCACTTATACCGTGATGAATTCAAATCTAAATCCAAATTGCCCAGATATATCAGTAATTGACGTTATCCATTTACTCAATTCCACACCACCCACCATCACCGCCAACGTCCTCATCAACGCCACTTGCCCCGGAGTAGCAGATGGCGCGGTAGCGCTAACATCTATAGGCGGAACAGCTCCTCTGGTGGAAAGTATTTTCCCCAATCTTCCATTGAATGCCTTGTCTGCCGGAAATTACCAGGCTTTGGTAGTAGATGCCAACGGATGCCAGGCCACAGACAACTTTACCATCACCAACCTTGCACCTCAATGCTGCCAACTTACCATTGCCCTCGATAGCCAGGTGGATGATGGCCCCTGCGCACAGGGTGGAACAGGTGCGGCTTTTGTTACCGTAAGCGGTGGACAACTGCCTTATACTTACTCCTGGGTTGGCCCCAACAACGCTACATCGAATGTAGAAGACCCCACCAATCTCGAAGCAGGCACTTGGGTATTGACGGTGAATAGTGCTGGTGGATGCGCTCCGGCCACCTTAACCGTTACCATTAATGGGGTGGGATGGAGTGCTTTACCCAATTTCAATCCGACGCTTGGAAATGATGTGGTGAACCTCTCACAGGGTACTTATTACATCAACCAAAACTGGGTTATCCCAACCGGAACTACGCTCAACATCAACAATTCTACCCTTCTTTTCGAGCAGGGTTTTGGAATTACTGTCTTTAAAAATGCCTTTTTGAATATAAACAATAGCACCCTTACCCATGCCTGTCCCAATGGTTTTTGGTCTGGCATTTTTGTTTGGGGAAGCAGTACACAGGCAGAAACCAATGATACCAATACCGGTCAAAGTAAAATTACCACCACCGGAACCTGCGAGATAAGCTATGCCTATACCGGTTGTCAGATTTCCAATAGCGGCGCCACCGGAAGCGCATGGCGCGGGGCAGAGTGTAGTTTTAGCGGAACCAAATTCCTCAACAACATTTATCAGGACATTTCTCTGAATCAATTTAGCCTGATGCGCACCTTAGAGTTTAACAATTGCCAGTTTATTGTCGATGCCAATTATGTAGGGAACATGGACCCACAGCAGCGACATTCAGTTCGTATGGACAAATGTTGGGGAGCTTTGTTTACCAATTGCACCTGGCAATACCTGTGTGACAATACCACCAATTTTGGAATGCAATTCAAGAATGCCATCAATGGATCGGGAACGCTCACGATGGACAATTGTAATATTGAAGGCTATTGGACAGGGGTAAATCTCAGTTTGCCCACTAACATTTCGTCCGATTTCCCTCTTGGTTCCAGAGTAATAAATATTTCTAATTGTGATATTGCCAGTTATCGCGGTATTAATCTAACAGGATTTATAAATTATACAGTCAGTATCCATGACAATACACTACGCGACATGCAGAGTCTCGGCAATGCAGCCATCAACAACACATTGACGATGTCGCGCACCAATCCGCAGGGCAACCCAGTCTCGCCCGCAACATTAGCGGCCCTTAATACCATTACTACGCCGGACACACAAAATCAAGGCACACAAACATACGCCATACGATTGAAAACCTGCACGGAGTATGAGGTGTTTGAGAATACCATCAACCAGAACTTCGCTTCTATTGCCACACCTCTTTTGGCTAATAGAATGGGGGTTTATATTGATGATTGCGGGCCGAATGATGTTTTGCCATTTACGCAAAATATGGTGAGCAATTGCTTCGCGGGCTTGGTGTATAGGAATGATAATAGAGCTTTCGTTGGTTTCAACACATATGCTGGATCAACATTCAAATGCAATGATCTATTAAATAATAGAATTGATGTATATATAATGTCTGATGCTCAATTAGGAACCTCCATTCCTGAACATGGCATTGAACCGAGTCTTTGGGAGAACAATTCAAGTTACAAGAATCCGATGAGCAGCAATCCGACAAACGCAATATATGATATTGCTGTTGAACAGCAAGTATTCACTAGCGCATCCCTTCATACTTATCGATATAATACGAGTGCGCTTGAACTAAGTCCGATTTTATGCCAAAATATTTCAACTCCAGGTGTGCTTGCATACCTCACCAGTTGCCCTTCTATACCAAGTACAATATTATCTAACGATTATTCGGAATTGCAAGTTCAAAGAGCGGCACATAAAATAAATATTGACAACCTCACCGCAGAAATAGAAAATGTAATGGATGGGGGAAATTCCCAATTATTGGCTGATCAGATTACCTACACCAGTTACCAAAATGCTATTCAAACCTATTACGCCTTGATGGAAAACAGCCCCAACCTAAGTGAGTTTGTATTAATGGAGGCTCTGGAACAGTACACACTGCCAAATGCACTATTGGTAGAAATACTTGCTAGCAATCCACAATCCGCAAAAAGCAATGAGATAGTCGATAAGATGAATAATCGCATGATTCCATTTACTGAATATCAGCGTCAGATGATCATGAATGGACAAAATCTGACTGGATATCTTGAGACATTACGCAATGAGAGAAAGGACGAGATTCATCAGATTCGAATGAAATTATCAGTAATGAAAAACCTGATTTTAGAAGACAATACTATTTTTAACAAGTACGTGGCACTTGAGAACTTGTATGCGGAAGAATGGATGCCATCAGACCTAATGTTCCGCATCGAAAATCAACTCCTGGCTGGAAATGAAGCCCAAGCTGAAGCTCTGATAGACCTTTGGCCAAGTTATTACAATGCCAATCTAGATGAACTTCAACAAATGCACGACTGGCTATGGTTAATAAGCAATGCCAAAGAGTTGGATGATATCGAAATAGAATTAGACTTATCGAGCCAGGCTCAATTAGCAAATTTTGCACACCATACTTGTCCTGAGATAAGTCAGTCAGCCATCTCGATTCTTGAACGCAGGGGGTTGCTGGAACACTCCGAAATTTTGGATATTCCAATTCAACAAGAATTGCGTTCTGCAAGAGAAACTATAGAAGCGGAGGAGGTCGAATTGTATAAAGTATACCCAAATCCCTCCGCTGGCTATTGTATACTAACATCAATTGAAATTCCGGTAAGACCGAGAATCGTCGAAATATTTGACGCGACAGGACGCAGTATTGCCACTTTAACCTGGAGGGAAAACAGCCCTCAATTGGTATTGAATACCAGTGAATGGTCTTCTGGCGTATATTTGGTAAGAATTATTGACAATGCACCTTATGAATTGACGATTTTGAAGGAATGAAAAATTTGATTTTGAAATATTCCATAAGTTTAATCATAACATTAAATACCCTGAGCTGTATTGCCCAGGGTATTTATTTTGATAGTTTATATTATACAGCTCCCAATGAGCCAATATCTGCCGCTGCTCAAATTTTTGCAACGGATTCCGGATATCTTGTAATCGCCCTGCATGGATCAATCTTAAATTCCCATATTGAGAAAATCCAACTAAGTAATAGTGGAGAGGTTTTGTCAGTTAATTCCTGGACATGGCCTGACTCTGCTTCAATGATATATTGGTATGGTAAAGCCTTTCTGCCCACATCCGATGGAGGTTTTCTTTGGTCAGATATTTTCTCCGGGCAATCAAGCTCACTCATTAAATTTGATTCAAATTTTGATACATTATTTACAAAAACCTTCTCTCTAAATGGCGATCAATCCAAGCATATTCATTACTTTTATGAAACACTGGATGAATATATTGGTGCATGCGTTATTGCCACTAATTCCGATACAGAATACTTCGGTGATTTTGAACTCATTCGCCTCAGTCATGAAGGTGAAATTCTATCGCAAGACACTGTTGAGATTTTCAATCAGGAGTACCAATTATCAATTTCAGGGATCCATCCACTAGAATCAGGCGGTTTTTTGGTCTCTGGTTCAAGACTTTATAATTGGGATCCTTTTATAGCAAAATTTAATAATGAATTTGAACTAGTTGATACTTTCGTTTGGGGTACTGAGTATGACGACTGGCTTCCATGGTTAGTTCCTTTTGGCAGTGATCAATTTATGATCACTTACTCTCAAGTTGAATATCCTTTGGGAACCCATAGTGTAAATCGTCCGTTTCTCATGAAATTCGATGCGATTGATATGGATTCATTATGGTCAAGTCCAGGTGATGACTCGATGTACATTTATCTCAATCAAGCGGCTATCCAAACCACAGATCACGGAATTGTAACTTGCGGTTATCATACTAATGGAACTCAATTGGCTCACCTTCAAAAATGGAACGAAGATGGTGAACCTGAATGGTCACGAAGTTATCGCCATATCCCATCTTTAGGTGATACCATCAACGACAACCAAGTTTTCTGGGACATTGCAACAACCCCAGATAGCGGCCTCATCTTATGTGGTTATTACTTCAACAACAGCAATTCACGCGCCTGGGTACTCAAACTGGACAATTGCGGTGATCCGGTCTACGACAGTTGTGTGGTGGTGATAGACAACATTGGTGATATAGCCGATGGCCTTGCGGCCAAGCCAGAGATATTTGTATGGCCCAATCCTTTTCAATCGCAATTGAATATTCAATTGCCAGAGCATGTCGCACGGATCGAAGTGCTGGATATTATGGGCAGGTCTGTATTCGCACGCAAATCTTATCAGTTGGTAAACACATTAGACCTGTCAAGTCTTCCTCAGGGAGCGTATTTTGTGCGGGTGGTTTTGCAGAGCGGGCCGGTGCTGAGCAGAAAGGTGATTAAGGCAGAGCGGTAGAAAAACGAATAACCGGGCAATCTTTTTTCCGCAATAAATGAAATTATTTTGTTATTCGCTTCTGGGTTTGCGTTGGGTAATAACTTCACCGACTTGCAGTTGGACCGCGCAGCGCACAAAATCAATATGGAAAACATTTCTACAGAAATACAGTCTGTGATGGATGGTGGAAATACCCAATACCTGCAAGATGAGATTGTCTATACCAATTACCAGAATGCCATCCAGACCTACTATTCCCTGATAGAAAATAGCCCAAACCTCAGCGAATCTGTATTGATGCAGGCATTGGATCAATACGCTTTGCCCAATGCTTTATTGGTAGAAATTCTGGCCAGCAATCCACAGGCTGCCAAAAGCAACGAGGTGATGGACAAAGTGAACAACCGCATGATTCCTTTTACCCAGTACCAGAAACAAATGATTATGAATGGACAGAACCTGACCAGTTATCTGGAATCACTGCGCAACGAGAGAAAGGATGAGTTGCGCTTGTCGAAGATGAAATTGATCAGGATGAAAAATCTGATTGTGGCCGACAACGATATTCAGGATAAATTCGCGGCAATCGAAAATCTGTATACCGAGGAATGGCAACCGGAAGATGTCATGTTCAGAGTAGCCAACCAATACCATGCTGGAAATTTGGCTCAAGCTGAAGCCCTGATCGACCAATGGCCAAATTATTACAATGCCAGCACAGATGAATTGCAGTTGATGCACGACTGGATTTGGATCAAGGTAAATGCGAATAACTTCGACAATCCTGATGTTGAATTGAGTCAGTCCGTTCAGGACCAATTGGGCCTACTCGTGCGCAGTACATCGCCAGAAATCAGCCAGATGGCCACCACTATTCTCGAGCGCAGAGGACTCATGGAGCGTATTGAATTGTTGGACATTCCAATCGAAAATGAATTGCGCTCTGCCCGCGAAATTTTGGATGAAGAATTGCAGGAATTCTTCCAGATTTACCCCAATCCATCTACCAATTATTCAGTGATAACCAGTAAGGATATTTCCTCAAAGCCACGTGCCGTGGAAGTATTTGATATGGCTGGCCGCAAAGTAGAGCAGTTGGTGTGGCTGGAGAATACAACTCAACTTGTATTGAGTACAATTAATTGGCAATCTGGAGTATATTTGATCAGAATAAACGATGGAAACAACCACGAACTGACTTTAGTAAAAGAATGAGAATATTGATTGGAAAATACTTGGTTTTAGTCCTTATGATTTCAAATTCCCTGAGTGGCCTTGCTCAGGGAATTTATTTTGATAGTTTGTATTATTCAGGTCCAAGTGAAACAGTATCTGCTTTGGCTCAAATTTATGCTACGGATTCAGGTTATACTACGATCGGCCTTCATGGACCAATTACTCATTTAGCCTTGGAAAAGGCACACCTAAGCCTTTCAGGAGAAATGGAATCGGCCAATTTCTGGTCATGGCCAGATCCTACGGACGTTATTTATTGGTATGGAAACGCTTTTTTTCCCACTCAAGATGGCGGCTATTTGTGGGGAAATGTATTCAGCGGACCTACGACTTCAATAATCAAATTTGATGAAAACCTTGACACCCTCTTTACAATTAACTACCCCGCGGTTGGTGATCAAAGTAAGCAACAATATTATTTCTATGAGACCGAAACCGAATACATAGGAACTTGCGTTATTACTAACGATTCAGATACCGAATATTATGGTGATTTGGAATTGATCAGATTGGATCACAATGGACAAATATTGGCTCAGGACACTATTGAAATGTTCAATCAGGAGTATCAATTGTCATTGTCAGGAATTCATCCATTGGAATCAGGTGGTTTTTTGGTTTCGGGCGCACGACTCTATGATTGGGATCCTTTTATTGCCAAGTTTAATGATCAAGGTGATTTGATGAATGTATTTACCTGGGGCAATGATTTAGACGAATGGCTG
>JANNEQ010000181.1:0-47180 GCA_031378885.1 Flavobacteriales bacterium | reverse complement strand
TACAATAGGACATAGGACGAAATATGCAACGCGAGGTAAAAACCAAATTTGAACCACAACAAATTCTTTCCGTGCTGTAAAAGTCTGGTGTTTTGTATAACGCGCTCCACCTCATTGTTCAATGAAGTAAAAAATGCCGATGAGGAGCCTTTGGGAAATTTAATCTTTTTCATATCGCCTTGATTATACGGATTAGTGTTTGCCTTTAGAAGGGTATTGGACCTCATTCTAATGGGACAAATGAAACGCTTCCAGAACCAACCAGAAGATGAGCTCTTATAATTCGTAAGAATTGAGATTTCTCTTGAAGAAAAAAATTGCTGGTTCTATTCAAACACAACAGAGATAGACACCATCATCATGGTTGAACTGTTGTTCTACAACAGAGTCAATTTCCGCTATTATTGGCGGCATTAAACAATACTTAGCGTCATACAAATTTCTGCCTTCTCATAGAAAGGCTAACATCTCAGAAAATCCTTTAGTCACTTTCACAGAAAATGTACTTGAAATCACGAATATTTATATGAATTAAATTTGTTATTACCATAAAATATAGAATAGTAGGAACCAAAACAAATTTAACAATATCGTTTATCGCCGGATTTCAGCTCAAGCTTTACAAATTCAAAGTATGTCATTTGTTTCGTCTATATATTAACTAAGCGAAAATTCACAATTTATCTTCCGACTACTTAAGAAATTTCCTTACCTCAGACCTAACTTTAAATATTCTATCAGAAGCAACTACAAAATTCCAAAAAAAAATCCCCACCCAAACAATCATCGCCTATTCTCCCCCATTCATCGATAAAATTCCCACCAAAAAATCTCCCACTCAAAATTCCTCCCTCAAAAAATTCTCACCGCAAAAAACCATCAGCATTTTTCCACCACTCCTCCCCAAATTCCCAAAAAATTTCCAAATCCAATCTCCGCTCACCGAAAATCCAACTCCAAACCTCCGCCAGAAAATTTTCCCCACCCAAAATCACATAATTTCACCCGCCAAAGAAAAATTTTCGGATTTCCGGCGACAAAATTCAATTCGCCAGGAAATTTTTCTCCGGCGAGAGAATTTCCTCCACTCAAAATTATTTTTCAAAAACTTTTATTTTCTGATGACAAAAATCCGATGACAAAATTTTGTCATCGGATTTTTGTCATCAGAATTATTACATTTGAAAAAAATATTTTATGCAGTATTTGGCGCAGATCCGGAAAAAATTAAATCTCAGCTTTGGAGATTTAGCAGAATATTTAAAAATCTCTCGCACACATATTCAATTGGCGGAGGTTGGCCAGCGAAGACTCAAAGGCAGTGAACTGCTTTTCGCTGCCAATCTGAAAACTCTGGTGCTGAACAAGGTGATGGACAAAACGGCTCCGGAATATTCGGACAAAAATGAGCGGGCCGAATTGCTGGTGGAATTGAAGTCCAGGGTTAATGAACTGGAATCTCAACTGGAAAAACGCAGAGAGGAATTGAAAAAAATGGAAAGCACTTACAAACAGGTTTGCACGAGCCTTCCTTATTACGATCATATCCAGTCGCACATTCTGTACTTAAGTCTTTCGCAGCGCAACTGGCTGCAGAAGAACAGGGAGTTCCAGGAAAAACTGTTGCAAGCCAATGGTTTGTCGGCCCAACACAAACTGAAATTCAAAATCAAATCGCTGAGTGATGAAATGTTGTACCACCTGAATGTCCTGAGGAAGAAGTAGTGAGTGATTTCCCCGGCAACGAAAGTGAGTTCTGCCGAAAAAGAGCCGTTCAAAAATTCTATTTTAACATTTCACCCAAAATCCCGTCCCAAAACCAGGCGAATAAAATTTTCCGACCGAGGAATGAATACGAATTTCGGTGGAATTTTAGCGGAGTAATAACCTGAATATCATCAATTTTATTCAAAAGTATAGTCCAGAACCCACGATTTTCGGCGACGAATGACCTTGAAAATCGCCAGCCAATTATTTGGAATCTTCGAGAAGATTTGAATGAAAACTGGATCGAAAGCCGGTCAAACTTTTTTACACTATATAATAAGGTATAAAAGTTGGAGCCATCGGATTCAGATACGAGTACAAAATGATTTAAATTAAAGGATATGACTGAGTTTAAAAAATTTGATCTCTCAAAGTTCAAAACAGTTGAAGAAGCTAATATATACATCCGCGATTACGTCTTGAAACGTAGACAATCCATCAAGCGAAAGAAAAAGCTGGACAATGAATTGGAATTAGCCGTCACCAGCTTGCCTGCAATTAATGCCGCCCTGGAATCGCTGGAGATTGAAGTAAAATCTTATGAAGCAGAATTATTGTCACAACCTTCACCTACCAGAATTTCTGAATTGCAAGCTATTCTCAAGACTGTAAACACCGAAAAAGCGGAGCTTATCAAAGACCAGGAGGAATTATCTCCCAATAAGCTTCAAAGACGTATTGTATGGTCCAGATTAACAAAACTGGAAATCGAATATTACAGTTATCTGATCCATCAAATGGAGGAACGAAAAAGAGAAATCGAGAGCAATATTGGTCAATAGTTTTGGCATAGCGAATAAAAAAATTTACCTAATAAATTTAATGCGTTATCAGATCAATTTTAAATTTATTATTTCTCCCCTTCGGGGATTGGTTCACATCATCAATTTATTTTCTACAATCTTGACACCACTTCGTGGTTTTGAAAAAGACAGATCAGGCTTTATTATGTCTCGCTTTCAGGGATTGGTTCACATCATCAATTTATTTTCTACAATCTTGACACCACTTCGTGGTTTTGAAAAAGCCAGATCAGGCTTTATTATGTCTCCCCTTCGGGGATTGGTTCACATCATCTGATTATTATACGATCCGGGCCTACAGTACTTTATTATTCGCAATGAACTTTTATTCCAACGCGTTGAAAACCATTGCTGCAGGATGCACAAAGCCCACAGCTCTTTTACCTGCTTCTGAATTTATAAAAAAATCCGCGATCTTATGCCCCTAAAACAACAACGATCCATCACCCAGATTCTTCCTGCGTTGAACTTTCAAATCTTTCAGCATAGCAGATTTAATATTGAATTGCGCTGAGTAATTTTTGCGCTGACCGAATGGAACCAGATTGAAAGTAAACTCCCAACAGTGCAAGTCCCAATGGAAGCCAAGATTTGTGGTGGTAAAATTGCGCAAACCAAAATTACCCCATTGCATCGTCCGCGGATCGATATTCGACAAATCATATCCACTATTTACTGTAATCGCATACTTTTTTGCAATGGTAACTCCTCCATCAAAAGTAATGGCATGCGACATTATGGTCTTGTCTCTCTGTCTTGCCACGTCCCAATTTCGATTCAGTCTAAAATTGTAATTCACATTTAAATTCCATGGAATTTTAAAATCAACCAGATTACTCTGGTTCTGATCTACAAACCTTTGCTCTTCTTCAGTAAGTTTCTGGTCGGCCCGCGAAATATTGTCCCTGTCCTTGCTTTGCGCCCTGAAGACCAAGGTAAATACCGTATTCTCCATGCGCGAAAGTCCTTTGTTCGAAGAGGCAAGAAAAGTATTTATTTCTTTGCCCAGGCTATCTCTGTCATAAAAGCTATAGCTGGAATTGTAGCGAATAGTAAAGTCCTTGGTCAAGGAAGTAAAGGCACTAATGGACAGGTTCTTCAGGTTGAGTGAATCGGCCATAAAATCATAAGAAGATCTCATCACCCAGCTTTCAATAATCTTAACCTTTTTATAAGTAACCTTAGTTGCAGACTTATCTCTCACCTTTGCCTCAAAGTTTTGATTGATATTAAAGGTTGCGCTTAATGCTTCTGTAGAATTCGAAGGTGGAAACTGAGAAACATCAAATGGACTGTATCCCATAAATTCACCCGTATCAGAAAAGAAACCAAACTTTCTGTAATTGGAATATGGAGTATAACTCAAACCTACAGTAGGTTGAACCAGATGTCGGATGGCTTTGATATTCTTTCCGTTTTTAATGGTAAAAGTTCCATAAATCCTCGAGTTGAAATTCACACTTGCATTCCAGTTTTTGGCCATTCTAAATCCGGTTACCGTATCTGCAATGACCACATCCTCACCCTGAGGTAATTGCATGTCCAGGTATTTAAATGTACCATACAAAGATCCGCTCAATGATGCGCCAAGTGTACCGTACTTGCCACCTTTATTAAACGATGCAGTACTCTGAACTTTTATCCCGTTTTTGCTCTTATTATTTAATGCCTTCAAATTTTTCAAACTGAATAAACTTTCCTTTTCGCTCAATGAATTTTCAATATTCGCAGATCCATTGATACCAATCAGGTCCATTGCTTTTTTCATCTTCGCATTGCCCTCGAAAAATCTGCCCAGCGAGATCCTGCTCATGTTAGCTGTAAATGTGGGAAATCTAACCTGAATGGTTTTGGACTGCGTGTTCTGTGTATGCCCGCCGGTCAACCCGATATTGAAAGGAGTGCCTGGGAAATTTTTTGCCCACTGTACACTTGAAGTGAATGTGCTGCTCAAAAATTCCTCCTGAGAAGTATTCAGATTAGACCTGAAGTTATTGAGTGTTCCCAAATTGATACTGGAAGAAAAAGTGGTGTTCGGACGTGCCTTCGCATCCTGAATATGTGTCCACTGAATATTAAAATTCGCAATCTTCTGGTATGAACTCAATTCAGGAAAACCCAGCTTGGTTAATGTTCTCGAAATATCAAATCCCCCTGAGTACTTATAAAGTTTTTTATAATTCGTCACATTCTTCACCCTCCAACTTCCTCTTGTATATATATCAAATAAAATTCTCGTATCCCAATTCTGATTAATTGGAACGTAATAACCCAAATTCTGCAGAAAATATCCCTTTTCAAACCCATTGCCATAACCGGGAATCAATATGCCCTGGGCCGCTTCACGCTTATTCGGAAAAAACCCAAAAGGCACTCCTATCTTAGGAATGCGCACCCTTTCCTTCTTGATAAAAGAAGTCAACTGCAATGAGTCTGGCCATTTTACAGCATTCGGAATGGGTAGCTTTTCTTGCAGCCACTCAGACATTTGCAGCGCTTTACCTGACAACTTTTGGAGGCCTGGCCTTTTTATTCCAAACGTTACTGGTCCCGACACAATTTTATCATTCGGAAGTATCATGGCCCTTTTCAGGTTGAAATAATAATGGGGCTCGGGCTTATCGCATGTGGTGAATTTGCTGTTACCTATTGAAATCCAGTTGTTACTCGCCT
Organism: Flavobacteriales bacterium; assembly: GCA_031378885.1. Classification (GTDB taxonomy): domain Bacteria; phylum Bacteroidota; class Bacteroidia; order Flavobacteriales_D; family Sanyastnellaceae; genus JANNEQ01. The sequence goes on along the minus strand of JANNEQ010000181.1, from coordinate 41,937 downwards.
TCTTGGAGACCTCAGTAAGCAGATAAGCCTCGCCTTCCCGGGTGCGAACACCATAGCTGATTCCCTTTTTGGATTTAAAATTATAAGCCAGTGAATCTTCCAAAAACTCATTGTCGCCTTCTTTGAAGCTGGCCTTATTGATGACGCGTCCTGTTGAATCACGCTTTCCAACAGCTTTGGCGGTAAATGTGGCAAATGAAAATTCAATGTAATCGGCCTTCACTTCCATAGAGCCATATTTCACCTCGGCTCCTCCATAAAGTAAAATTCTTTCATTTACTGCATCTAAAATGGTACTGTCTTTGGCAGTGTAGATTATCTGGTTGTCTAATCCAAGATCGTCCACTTCAACAATAGAATCCGGAACCGAGACGTTTACAGGGTCAGAACCACCAGTTGAAACCACAGTAGAATCAGGGCGCGACTGTCCATAGGACGATAATGCAACCATTATCAACACAAATGCGGTGAAAAATGAATGAAAGCCGCGTCTCTTCACTGTTTGGAGAAAATACTTTTGTAAAAATGCAATTATCAGGCGCCAAAGCTATGCATAAGGAACAAAATTCATTCCATCAGACTCAAAATGCCACCGGACGGACGAAACGTTTCGTAATGGCTTTTCTTGCATTGGCAGTGATATTTCTTTCTGCTGCCCTTCCAACTCCAAGAGTTCTCGAAGACAAATTTATTGTGGTTCTCGATGCCGGACACGGCGGAAAAGATCCGGGAAACCTCGGAACAGGACGTTATAAAAAGACCGAAAAGGACATTTCGCTGGATGTGGCACAAAGGGTTGGTAAGTATATCACCGAGAATTTTCCCGATATCGAAGTGGTCTATACGCGCAAGGGCGATACTTATCCAACATTAAATGAAAGGGTACAAATTGCCAATAAAGCCAATGCCGACTTGTTCATCTCTATACATTGCAATGCGAATGACAACAAAAGCGCTTTGGGTGTGGAAACATTCGTAATGGGATTGCACAAATCGGAAGAAAGCCTTAATACCGCTATGAAAGAGAATGCTTCTATCTTTCTCGAGGAAGACCATGAAAAGGTCTATGGAGGTTTTGATCCAAAAAGTCCTGACACTTATATTGCATTGAGCCTCAGAGAAAATGTATTCATGGACCAAAGTCTTACTTTGGCCAAAAGCGTTCAGGAGCAATTCAGAACGCGTGTAGGGAGAAAAGACCGGGGAGTGAAACAGGCAGGTTTCTGGGTAATCAGCTATACCAACATGCCAAGTATTCTTGTCGAACTTGGCTTTCTTACCAATGCTGAAGAAGAGGACTTCCTTCATAGCGATGATGGTAAAACTTACCTTTCTTCTTCCGTTTACAGGGCTTTCAAAGAGTTCTTTGAAAAATCAAAACAAAAGATTTCTTCGAAAAATACTCCTTCTGCACCCGGAACAATTCAGATGGACAAAAAAACAGAAGTCACTGTTCAGAAATCCGAACCAGTTGCCACAAAAAATGACACGCACATCGAAAATCCTGTAAAAAAGGAAGAGGCACCCAAAAAAGCCGACCCGGCGCCTGTGAAAACTGAGCCAAAACCAGAACCCAAAGAAGTTTTAGAACCTGCCAAACCAACTGCAGACGATGTATTCTGGAAAGATGTTCCCACAGGAATCCGCTACCACATTCAGATCCTTTCTTCTCCTAAGCCACTGAACAAGAAAGGTGCTGAATTCAAAGGGCTCAATCATATAACTGAGTACAAACAAAATGGGACATACAAGTATTTGGCTGGATGTACCAATATCTTTAAAGAAGCAAAAGAATTACAAGCTAAATTGCGCGGCATGGGCTACAAAGATGCATTTGTTGTAGCTTTTGATGGTGATCAACGTATAGAATTGAGCAAAGCCATTGCTCTAACAAAATAAACATGAAGGTTAGCAGAGAATTTTTGATTGGTGTTTTGGTAGTAGTAGCAATTTCTTTGCTCTATATTGGTGTAAACTATTTGAAAGGAGTAAATCTCTTTCTCAAACAACAAAAATTCTACGCCAGATACACCAATGCCGCCGGACTTACCGCTTCCAATGCTGTTATTCTGAATGGATTTAAAATTGGAATTGTAAAGGATGTGCATATGAACGAAAACGGCGACGGTACAATTATCGCCGAAATTGTAATCAACGACAGCAAACTCAAAGTTCCTGAAGATACTAAACTCGAAATTTTCGACGCCGACCTGTTCGGTGGAAAAGCCATACAGATTATTCTTGGCACAAGCACTACACTGGCGCAAAACAAAGACACGCTGGCTGCCGATATTTCTTTGGGATTAACCGAAACAATCAAACAAGAAATCGAACCGCTCAAGAAAAAAACATCCCAGCTTTTTGCCGGAGTAGATTCTGTGATCAACAACCTTAATCTTGTATTAAGTAGCGCCCAGACAGGCAGTATTGGCGATATCTTCATCAGCCTCAAGACTACCATGAAAAATCTGGAACTCACCTCTACAAGGCTCAACGGTGTGATTGACGACAACGGGGGCAAACTCACCGCAATTTTTGACAATGTAACGTCCATTACCGAAAACCTCAAAAACAATAACGCAGGGCTTACCAACTCAATTAAAAATATTGAGTTGATGACCGACTCACTTGCCAAACTTCAGCTTTCGGGCACACTCAGGAAAGTGGATAATGCCCTTGGTGATTTTAATAAGATTACTGAAAAGATCAACAGTGGCAAAGGAACACTCGGACAATTGGTCAACAATGATTCACTGCACACCGAACTTGTTTCTGCCTCAAAAAGCCTAGATCTCTTGCTCAATGAAATGCGCATACATCCAAAAAAATTCCTGAGTTTCTCTTTAATTGAAAGAAAAGACAAGGAAGAATTTTCGAAAAAAGAATTGGAGCAAATGCGTCAGGAAATTGATGAGGCCATCAAAAAGAAAGAGGGAGAAGGAAAATAACTTGCGGTCCTTTTGACCAACATCAGGCCATTGTTTCTAATCAAAACAATTTCACTTTGTACTTCATAGCCATTTTTTCAATTTGATCCTGAGAAATATCGTGGTCGTTTTTACCCTCATGAAAGTTCTCTGCGGTAACCACATGAAGCCGATAGTGATATTCTGAAGCCATTTTCAGGTATGGCTCAATCTCCCAGTCCAATACAAAAGTGTTGTCTACCAGAACCAGCTCTACTCCATCTTCAAGCGCCTTTTTAGTGCGCTGCTCACACGAGGCATAAGCCTTATAATTATTCTCGAATTCAAAGTGATACGACCCTGTTTTCGGATCAGTAAAATAATCATCAATAGCAAACACCGGCCAGCGATCATTCTGCGAAAGTAACTTGCACAAAGTACTCTTGCCCGATCCTGGCAATCCTCTCACAATAAGCAAGGATCCTCTTATTTTCGATTGAATATCTTCCATTTCACCGCAATGTTAGTCAAAGTTCCTTTTCATTCAAGAACGCAAGCGCCAAACCCAAAGTCAGATCTATTACAAAACCCTTTTAAATCAGGCCTTCCAGCGTGTTTTTCAGTCATATAAAATAGCGTTGGTTAAAACTCCCGCGCTTTGTACTTTTGACCTCACCAACCAATGAGAATCATTCAAACTGGTTCTTTTCAGAATTCGCTTTATGATTAGTCAGATTATATTTATACTACTTCTTGCCGCCGCCGGATTTCTGGCTTGGAAAAGATTCAGCTTTGTAAAAAGAAATATTTTTCTCGGCAGAAAAACCGAACTTTCAGGATCGTCATCAGAAAGGTGGAGCACCATGATCAAGGTCGCATTAGGTCAGGGTAAAATGTTCACCCGTCCTGTCGCTGCCATCATGCACATTTTTATTTATGTGGGCTTCATCATCATCAATATCGAATTGCTTGAAATCGTTATTGATGGAATGGCGGGCACACACCGTATTTTTAGTTTTATGGGAGGCTTTTACAACTTCCTCATTGCTTGTTTTGAATTGCTTGCGGTACTGGTGCTCGTGTCATGTGTTGTTTTTCTTGCCCGCAGAAATGCGCTAAAACTCAAAAGATTCTGGCAAAGAGAAATGACTTCATGGCCAAGAAGCGATGCAAATATTATTCTCATTACCGAAATACTTTTAATGGGTGCGTTCCTTACAATGAATGCCTGCGATTTCATTGTCAACCAAAGAGAAACAGGTTCGATGTCGTCAGCCTTTCCAATAAGCTCAATGCTTGCGCCGCTATTCGACAATTTCTCAGGGCACGGTCTTCACATGATCGAGAGATTTTGCTGGTGGTTTCACATCATTGGAATTCTCGGCTTTTTAGTTTATGTCACTTATTCCAAACACCTGCACATCATACTTGCATTTCCCAATACCTATTATTCGAAATTACAACCTGCGGGCGAACTCAACAATCTTGAAAGTGTAACGCGCGAAGTAAAACTGATGCTCGATCCGAATGCAGCCGTTTCACCCGCACCGGAAGGAGCACCCATGCGATTCGGAGCAAAGGATGTATTCGATCTCTCATGGGTTCTATTGATGAATGCTTACAGTTGTACAGAATGTGGACGCTGCACTGCTGAATGTCCCGCCAACCAAACAGGCAAATTGCTTTCTCCCAGAAAAATAATGATGGACACCCGCGACAGACTAGAAGAAGTGGGTAAAAAATGCGACAGCAAAAATGGCGTTTGGGAAGATGATGGCCGCTCGTTATTGAGAGATTATATCACAGAAGAAGAACTTTGGGCATGTACTTCCTGCAATGCATGCACTCAGGCATGTCCCATTAACATCAATCCCCTTGAAATTATTATCGACCTGAGAAGATACCTCATTATGGAAGAATCCAAATCGCCTGAAAGCATCACAGTAATGTTCAACAACATTGAAAACAATGGCGCGCCATGGGCCATGAGTGCGGCTGACAGAGCGAATTGGGCAAATAATTAATTGAAAATATTGCAGTAAAAATTCACTGCAAAAAGAAATTGGAGAATCAACGTTTAATGTTCTGCGTTCATTCTGATTACAAATAAAAAATAACAAATGAAATGGTAGAATTATTAGACGCTGAAGAGGATGGAAAAAAAATATCGCCGGTATTGCCCGAACATATCAAGAATTTTTTGATTGATATCGATGGCACTGTGGGCGAAGACATACCCAATGAAGAACCCATTAGAATGGAAGACGCAGCAGTTTATCCTGATGCACTTCAAAAGTGCAATCAATGGTTTGACGAAGGACATGTGATTTACTTTTTTACTTCCAGAACCGAAGCGCATAGAGAGGTAACAGAAAGATGGTTGAAAAAAAATGGTTTCAAATACCACGGAATTATTTTCGGAAAACCGCGCGGTGGTAACTACCATTGGATAGACAACCACATGGTAAGGGCTACAAGATTTGAAGGGAAATTTACAGACCTGGTAGAAAAAGAAATGGTGATTCAGGTATTCAAAAGCGATGGAGAAGCCTGAGTAAATCGTTAGAAAGAAAGAGGATCATTCCTAATTAGAATAGTCTGCTTTCAACAAAAAAAGAAAATAGACATTTGAATATAACTTTGGATATATGTCAGAATTAAGTGTAAAAACAATGGCGCAATGCCTTACCAGTGGAGAAGTTCCGGAAATTTTGTTCTGGGTAGGATGTGCAGGAAGTTTCGACGACCGCGCAAAAAAAATAACCAAGGCCATTGCCAAAATACTGAACCACTGCAAAGTTTCTTTTGCCATTTTGGGCAATGAAGAAAGTTGCACAGGTGATCCTGCAAAAAGAGCCGGAAACGAATTTTTGTTTCAGATGATGGCCATGAACAACATTGCTGTTCTCAATGGTTATGAAGTAAAGAAAATCGTTACCGGTTGCCCGCATTGTTTTAATACACTCAAAAACGAATACCCGCAACTTGGCGGAACTTATGAAGTAATACACCATACACAGCTCATCAATTCTTTGATTGCCGAAGGAAGAATTACCATGAAAGAAGGTGGTGCATTCAAAGGAAAAAAAATCACCTTTCACGATCCTTGTTATCTGGGTAGAGGCAACAATGTGTACGACGCCCCGCGTGAAGTGCTCCAAAAACTCGACGCCGAATTAGTAGAAATGAAACGATGCAAAACCAACGGCCTTTGCTGCGGTGCTGGTGGAGCACAGATGTTTAAAGAAGCAGAACACGGCAACAAAGAAGTGAATGTGGAAAGAACAGAAGACGCAATGGAAGTAAATCCAAACTTTATCGCCACCGGTTGCCCATTCTGCAATACCATGATGACAGATGGTGTCAAACATTTCGAAAAAGAAGGAAGCATTGTGGTGAAAGACATTGCAGAGTTAATTGCTGAGGCTGCCGATCTTTAACCAATATCTCAGACAAAATGAAACTGAAGCAAATCACATTTCTTTTCTGCGTCAGTTTGATGTTCGTTTCTTGCGAAGGCGATATTTATATTGACTATAAATTTGGTGGACTAGATGTTTATCATTTGGATAATACAGGAAATGTTCCACAAAAAAGCACTGCAGATTCTTTGCCCGGAATGTCCTATGGACTGAGGCTTGACCTCCACAGTGTGGAAACATCCCGGGGCAGAGGAAGGTACGTTGACTACAACGATGCTCCTCCGCGCAACGAAAATTCTATGCGCGCTATTTATATCACCAGCGACCAGCCTTTCGATGCATCGCATCCCGCCGGAAGTCTTCTCAACGATAAATTCTATTATTTCCCCGGCAACTATTCAAATTCAGTAGCATTGCTCGATAGTACCCCATTTGTTCTGAACGTCCAATCCATGCGGGAATTTCCGGAAATGGAATTTGCCGAATACGCAGACTTATTGCTCATTAACCCTCCCAATAATTTAGGAGAAAGAAGGTTTACCGTTAGAATTGTATTGCAGGATTCAACCGAAATGATAGCCAATACCTCATTAATCCATCTATATTGATGAAGTATGGACTCTTAATAGCATTACTATTTGTTGCCATTGAAACTGCCGCTCAAAAATTACAAGAAAAAGAACCTGACTTTTTTGTTTCGATCAACCTGAATGCCGGCCCTTATCAATCCAACACCAGAGCGACTTCCGATATCATCGACCCTGTTTTTACAAACGACAAACGAGTAGATAGTTATTATGAATTTGGTTTGCAAATTCAATCCAAAAAAGGGCCTGTGATTTCGCTGCAACGCAATGTAACGGACATCAGTTTGGATCCAGACAAACTTGCAAAAGAATATACCGAAGCAAACCCCTCATTTACTGTCCAACTTGCAGATACCGCTCCTCATTTTGAACTCAAATATTTTAAGTTGGGAGCGGGTTGGCGTTTTGAATTAAACCCAAGGAACATCATCACTTCAACTGTACATTTCAATTATGGAATTTATAAATTGAGGTCAGGAATATTGGCCTACAGAGAATATGGTACTAATCGTTTTTTCAATAGATCATTCGATACAGAAAGAAATAATTTAATGGGCTATTCAATCGGTTTGAATTATCGCCACTATTCGAAATATGAAATCGAGACGCCCCGATTAACAAGATTTATCGGACTGGGAGTTGAATACAGTCATTTGCGCTCTTCCGGAAATGGGAACTTCACTGACTACAGATTCTATGAACAGGACATCAGGTCTTCGCACTCATTCGACAAAAAATTCAACTTATTTTACTTCTATGTTTGTGTAGGCTTTAGTTTGGATTGTACGGATATGAATAAAAAAATTCTTAAAGAACGGTAGCAAACAGAGATTGATTTGAAATGAAAAACCCATGTCACCTCATATAAACGATGCTTTTGTCCACAAGTGCACACTTCTTTACTTCCCATAGGCCCCTCAAAACAAAAGACAAAACCTAAGACGCTGATTACGTTTTAGTTGGCAACAAATGCTTCTTTGCCAATTCTCAAAAAATCCTATCATTTCCCCTGCAAATCATTTGAAGGCTATATTTGACCGTTTCAACACAATTTGTACAATATGAAATTACTGGAAGGAAAAGTAGCCATTATCACAGGCGCATCGCGCGGTATCGGCCGCGGTATAGCCGAAAAATTCATTGCGCAGGGTGCTAAGGTGGTGTTCACTTATGCATCATCCGAAGAAAAAGCCAAAGCACTGGAAGCAGAGCTGGCCCAACTGGGAGGCATCGCAAAGGGTTATAAAAGTGATGCTGCCGACTTCACCGCGGCCCATGCCCTGGTTGACGAAGTGGTAAAAAAGTTTGGAACCATCGATATTCTGGTGAACAACGCAGGTATCACACGCGACAATTTGCTCATGAGAATGAGCGAAGACCAGTGGGATGAAATCATGCGTGTCAATTTAAAATCTGTTTTTAACCTCACCAAAGCAGCGATCAAACCTATGCTCAAGGCAAGATCAGGCAGCATCATCAACATGAGTTCAGTTGTGGGTGTAAAAGGAAATGCAGGGCAAGCCAATTATGCCGCTTCAAAAGCAGGAATAATCGGCTTTACCAAATCTGTAGCCGCTGAATTGGGATCAAGGAATATCAGATGTAATGCCATTGCACCCGGTTTTATAGAAACGGAAATGACCGGCGCTCTCAATCCCGAAGTAGTGCAACAATGGCGCGAAGCTATTCCGCTCAAACGCGGTGGCACATCAGAAGATGTAGCAAATGCCACACTCTTTCTCGCATCAGATATGAGTGCCTATATAACCGGACAAACGCTTCATGTATGCGGTGGAATGCTCATGTAGGCTTAGCAAAAACAAATTGATTTCATCAGAAATATTCTGAACTTCAAACAATATAATCCGCGATTTTTTTATTCATTCAATATTCAATTATTTATAAATGTCGATCATTACTGAAGCACCCACCTGGCTGATATCTGTTTGTCTGCTTGTTGGTCTCATCTATGCAGGTGCCCTGTATTTTCGCGACCGCTTCAATCGAACTTATGGCTCATTTCTGGCTTCTGTTCTCGGAATACTCAGATTTGCCGTTGTATCATTGTTGTGTTTTTTCATTCTCAAACCTTTCGTAAAATCAATAGAGAAGAAAGTAGAAAAACCTATTGTCGTAATTGCTCAGGACAATTCCCATTCACTTGTAGTGGGAAAAGATTCCACCTATTACAAAAACGAATACCTGAATCAACTCAAAGCACTCACCTCCGCTTTCGGTGAAGACTACGATATCTTCACTTACAGTTTCGGAAATCAGGTAAAAGAGGGAATTGATTCTATTTCCTACAATGAAAAACTCACCGACTTTTCCGGATTGCTTGACGATCTCTACAACCGCTACAGCGGCAGAAACCTGGGGGCCATTGTCATTGCCTCAGATGGTTTGTACAACAAGGGAAGCAATCCTGTATATTCTTATCAGAAATTAAACGTACCCGTTTTCACCATTGCTTTGGGAGACACTACTGTTCAGAGAGACGTGTTGATCAATAGTGTAACAGCAAACCGACTGGCCTACAAAGGCAATAAGTTTCCAATGGAAATTGTAGTGGAAGGCAGAAAAGCACAAGGCGAATCTTGTACACTAACGGTTTCGAGAAAAGGAAGCGTAATTCACAGCGAGCCAATCATATTCGACAAAGAAAGATTCTTTAAAACAATCAATCTGTCTTTTGACGCCACAGATATAGGGTTGCAAAAATACTCCATTTCTATAACCGGCATCAATGATGAAATTACCAGGGTCAACAACAGCAAAGATGTATTTATAGATGTATTGGACGGAAGACAAAAGGTACTTATTCTGGGCTATGCACCCCATCCTGATCTTGGAGCCTTGCGCGAAGCTATAGCCTCCAATGAAAGTTACAAAGTAGAAATGAAACTGGCCAAAGACTTTAGCGGCAATGTTAGCGACTACAGTCTTGTGATTCTTCATCAGCTTCCTGCTGCAGGTGGCGCCGGAACAGACATCATTCAAAAAGCCATGAACCAGAATATCCCCTGTCTTTTTGAATGGGGAAATTCCACAGACTTTAATTCGTTCAACTCTTTGAACCTCGGCTATTCACTTTCCAACTACCGCAATAATATTACTGACGTCAGCGCTGGCTACAACGAGTCCTTTTCGCTCTTTACACTGGAACCCAATGTAACAGCAATAATACCCAATCTTTCCCCACTAGCTGTGCCATTTGGCGACTTCAGTACAAGCCCCGGAGTTAGTCCGCTTTTCTTCCAGCAAGTTGGACTGATCAAAACACAAAAACCGCTTGTTTCTTTCAACAAAGTACAAGACAACAAAATAGGGCTGATATGCGGTGAGGGAATCTGGAGGTGGAGAATTGGCGCATTTCAACAAACAGAATCGCATGATGCTTTTAATGAAATCATCACCAAATGCGTGCAATATCTTTCCTCAAAAGAAGACAAGAGTCTGTTCAGGGTAAATGGAAAAAATGACTTTCTCGAAAACGAACCTGTACTGTTTGAAGCCGAATTGTACAATCCAAGTTTCGAACCCATCAACAACCGCGATGTCAATATGAAAATACGCAACGAAGAAGGGCAGGAATTTGATTATACATTTTCACCCTCGGGCGTAGGTTATAAACTCAATGCGGGGCAACTGCCCGTAGGAAACTACTCCTATGTGGCAAGCGTAAATTCCGATCAGGGAATGCTCAAAGAGACAGGAGAATTCAGTGTAAGTCCATTGCAATTGGAATTTGTCAATACAATAGCAGACCACCGTTTACTCTATCAATTTGCACACGACAATAATGGAGAAATGGTCTATCCTTCCAACATGAATAGTATTGCAGATATGATCAGAAATAAAAAAGAAATTGTTTCTGTAGCATATGAAAATAAAAAATTAGATGACCTGATCAATTACAAATGGATACTTGCATTGCTTATAGCCATGCTCGGTCTGGAATGGCTGCTCCGAAAAAGATCCGGAACATATTGATCGTTTAGTACTACTATCAAGCAGTGAAAAACAGTTTAAAAATAGGAGGCGTTCCGGAGCACTTTAATCTGCCCTGCCAGCAAGCCATGCAGCGCGATGTATTCAGCAATGAGGGCATCGATCTGGCGTGGTCCTATTATGCCGGTGGCACTGGTGCCATGACCAAAGCACTGGCCAGCGACGAACTGGATATTGCAATACTTTTGACAGAAGGGTTTATTTCTGCTGTCGATAAAGGACTCAAAGCCCACATCGCTAAAGTGTATATCGACACACCACTTGTCTGGGGAATTTATTCAGGATTTGATTCCGGAATTGAAAATATCGAAAATGTGCGGGAAGGAAAAATCGCCATTTCAAGATTTGGCTCCGGGTCTCACCTTATGTCAATGATTCATGCCGAGCAACGCAATGTTATTCTTTCTGAAGATAGTTTCAGTGTCGTAAATAGTTTATCGAAAGCCATCGATTCTCTCCGGAGAAATGAAACCCAACTTTTCTATTGGGAAAAATTCACTACCCGACCTTATGTAAAATCGGGCGATGTAAATCTGGTTGGTGAATTTAGTGCACCATGGAGCAGTTTTCTTGTGGTGGCCAGCGACAAGGCGATGAAGACTAAGCCGTATGTGATAAAAAAAGTACTGGATCTGCTGACCAAAGAATGCGTGATTTTTAAAAATGCCGATACCAGTGAATCAGCATTGATCAATAAATTTGATTTCGAAAAAAAAGAAGCCCGGAAATGGCTTGCCGATACCAGATGGAATCTGAATTACGACGTAAGTCTGCAAAGTCTTCAAAACGCAAAAGAAGCGTTAATAAAAATAAATATGTGTAACCCTTCATTGGCAGTGGAAAATCTTTGTGCGCCATGGATAACCCTTGTATGACATGAAAAAATTATGGAGTAAACGCTGGTTTAAATTCTGCGCAATATTTCTGGTATTCATTTTTGGATTATTCATTTTTCGCAATAATATTCTCAGAGGTATTGGCAACTGGTTGGTAAGCGAAGATCCTTTGCAGGAAACCCAAGCCGCATTCATCCTCGGAGGAAACAGCTTCGAACGTGGAATGGAAGCCGTGATGATGTCTAAGGAACTTCCGCAACAAAAATTTGTTTGCACAGGCGGCAATTATCCGCTTCAGATAAGAGCACTTGACACCCTGATGTTCGAAGCCGAATTGACCCGGCATCTCATGAAAAGGAATGGAGTCGCAACGGAGAGAATAGAAATCCTCACAGGCTCCAGAAGTACCATGGATGAATCCTTTGAAATCTTAAAATATTGTCAGGATCGTGGGATCAATAAAATCACAGTGGTTTCAAGTTCATTTCACCTTCGAAGAGTAAGATGGGTATTCGAAGACAAATTCAAGGATGCCGGAATTACTGTACTTTTTCATGGCTCCGATCCCGATGATTACAACAGTGAAAACTGGTGGAAAAATGAAGAAGGACTTATTATGGCTAATAATGAATTGGTTAAACTGCTCTATTACGCAATCAAATATTAATAATCTGAAGGTTCTTTTTTCCCGGGCCAATTACCCTTATTCATATATACACAATATTCGGGTCAATTTGGCAGTTTTAAACTTTAGTGGAGTAATTCTTGTTAAAAACATCTGGAACAGATTCCACAATGGGCCGTACCACAGTCTATATTTGGATCTGACCTGAACATTTTTTTTATAGAAAGCCTATGAATGAAGAGAACAGAGACCAGCACTATGCCGAGGATCTGGTCAACCGATATGAACAGATGCTGGCATCAGGCGAATCCTATTACTTTGATATTGATCAGTTCGAGGAAATTGTGGATTATTATTGCGATAACAATAGATTCCCCAAAGCCCTTACTGTGATTGAGTATGCTTATGTACTCTTTCCCGACAATACAACCATGATGTTGCGCGAAGCCCAGATTTTGGCAGGGCTTGGCCATCTTTCCAAAGCACTTTCAAGACTTAAAATACTTGAAGGCCTTGAATCTCAAAATGAGGAAGTATTGCTCACCATGGCCAGCATATACAGCCAGCAACGTGAACATGCCAAAGCTATTGAACTGCTGAAAAAGGCACTGGCACTGGGTTCGGTAGAATATGAAGATGAAATCTACCTCGAGATTGCACTCGAATATGAAAATATGGATCGCATTGATAAGGCCATCGAAACCCTCAGAGATGCGCTGCGCAAAAGACCGGAGAACGAAACTTTGCTGTATGAATTGGCTTATTGTTTCGATGTATCTGACAGAACGGCCGAATGTATAGAGTATTATCTGGCATTCATAGATCAATATCCATTCAGCTTTCCCGCATGGTACAATCTTGCCAATGCATACCAAAAACTCGAACAATTAGAAGATGCCCTTGATGCCTATGATTATTGCCTCGCTATTCAGGACGATTTTACTCCGGCATACTACAACAAGGCCCATACACTCTTCAAAATGGATAAGTACCAGGAAGCCATCCAGGTATTCGAAGAAACGTATAGCTACGAGCCTCCTCAGGCCCCTGTATACTGCCATATAGGTGAGTGTTTTGAAAAGATGAATGAGTTAGACAAAGCCATTTTTTACTACAGAAAAAGCATTCAGCTCGACGAATTTTATGCTGATGCTTATCTTGGAATTGGTATCGTAAAAGATCTTCAGGGAAAAACTGAGGAAGGACTGGTTTTCATTGAAAGAGCCATTGAACTTGAACCGGAAAATCCGGATTACCACCTTTTCATGGTTGAGTCACTAAAAAAACTTGACCGGATTGACGAAGCAGAAGCCATTTCAGAAGTTCTTATCAGTCGGTTTGCCGACAATGAAGATGTCTGGCTTGAACATTCTGATGTTTTTATGGAAAGAGGAAACCCCGAAAAAGCACTGCAAATTCTCAATGAAGGCTGGGCCAAAATCCCACAATCGTATGAACTTGGTTACCGAAAAGTAGCTTATTTATTCGAGGCTGGTAAAAAACAGGAGGCCGAAGAACTTCTCTCCAGAATGATGCTCAACGAACCACAAGGCGCAGAAGATTTGGTGGAATACTATCCGGAAATCACAAGCAATCTCTTATTTATTGAACTCAGTCGCAATCTGGACAAATAGCGAATTTGGCATAGAAATATGGCGCAAACAAAAATTTTGTATGGATTACCATCATTTTGCCGAGATTTGCCAGCACAAACAGATTAAGCACGCCACAAGTCAATTCAACGTAGCAATTGACAAGCAAGGGCGAAATGGGAAAATGTCTCCCTCATATTCAGCAACTTATTAGCCCAAATAACACTTCAATACGCTTTGAGGTGAATTAGTTAATAATATTGCAGAAGGAACTTTGTTTAAGACCAACAAAATCATGAATTTCAAACTCAACCACTTACCTGACAGAACCAAGAAAAGCCGCGAACATGGACTTACTATGGTTATGGATAAAGGATTAAGTCTGCGTCAAGCGGATGACCTTATTGAAAGCGCAGGCGAATATGTGGACATTCTAAAACTTGGGTTTGGAACCTCCGCATTTTCACCCAAACTGAAGGAAAAGGTAAAACTTTACCAGAATGCAGGCATGCGCGTCTATGTTGGCGGCACGCTTTTCGAATCCTTTTACGTGCGCGGACAAGTGGATGATTACAAAAAATACATCGACGGACTGGGTATTGATACAGTTGAAATATCAGATGGTAGTATAGTATTGCCTCACGACGAAAAATGCAGTCTAATCTCAAGTTTTGCCAAAACCTACCGCGTGTTGTCGGAAGTGGGATCCAAGGAAGAGGGAATTCTTATCTCTCCGGCCAAATGGATCAAAATGATGCAAACAGAACTTCAGGCCGGTAGCTGGAAAGTAATTGCAGAAGCAAGAGAAAGTGGTAATGTAGGTATTTATCGCCCCAATGGTCAGGCGCACGTTTTACTCATCAATAAGATTATACAAAAGGTAAAGCCGGAAGACATATTATGGGAAGCGCCAAAAAAACCACAGCAAGTCTATTTCATTAAACACTTCGGAGCCAATGTCAATTTGGGAAATATCTCCGAATCGGAAGTGATTCCTTTGGAATGCCTGAGAATAGGACTGCGCGGAGATACATTCTTCGACTGGCTTCCATCAGAATTAAAAGACAAGTTCAAAGCCTGATTACGTACATTTTCTTATGAAAAAAATTTCAGCTAAAGAGCTGCATGAATGGCGCATAAACAAAATTGAACACCATCTTATAGATGTGCGCGAAGACCATGAGGTAAGTTTCTCCAACATCAACGGAGAAAATATACCTATGTCAGAAATCATTGACCAACAATTACGCATCAATCGAAATATTCCTGTCGTGATTCATTGCAGAACTGGTAAAAGATCCAAAGCTGTAATCATGACACTCGAAAGAAAGTTCGGATTTGAAAATCTTTATAGCCTGGATGGCGGCATCGTGGCGTGGTCGGAGCAAATTGACAAAGATCTTCAGGTTTATTGAATAAGCACTGTTCCGGTTTTCGATAAATCAGAAATAAGTCAGCAAATTATACCAATGTTCATTTTAATTTAGTCCATGCCATAGATGAAATCATACAGTGGTAAATACCGAGAGAGTAGCTGTTTAGTACAATCAAGCGCAGCGCAGATTGTACTAAAACAGATACCAAATCGGTATTAAAAGCTGAAGTTTTATGTTTGCTTTAACCGGAGTTGTCAGGAATTTAATTTCGGATTATCCAGGTGTCTCGTAGAATCTCTTCTGGTTTTCTTCTCCATATTTTTAAGAAATGCAGCCTCCAGATCAACTCCTGTTTGATTGGCCAGGCAAATTAGCACCCACAAAACATCTGCCATTTCATCGCCAAGATCGATTGATTTATCTGATTCCTTTTCACTTTGCTCGCCATATCGCCGTGCAATTATTCGCGCTACCTCTCCTACTTCCTCACTCAATATCGCCATATTGGTAAGCTCATTAAAGTAACGCACACCTATTGTCGTGATCCAATTATCCACTTGTCTTTGGGCTTCCCGAATTGTTAAATCTGTTTTCATGAACTAAAAAATTTATATCAACAAATTAAGTCCATTCAAAGGTTACAAAAGCTAACTTATCTTATAAATTGGCTTATTTGAGACAAAAAAGAACTTGATTAACAATCGTGTGTGGGTTCTTTCGAAAAAGATTGTCACATACTTGTAAAATTGATTTTTTCTTCGCAGACTGAATTCTTGTGTCAAAACTACCTCAACGTGCTGTAGTTAAGACGAAGCAGAAAATAACCTTTGCCGTAAGAAGTAATAATAAAATGACCGAATCGGAATTCTTATTTATACACATGAGATCAATCAAAGCTAACTTTATCATTGTTCTGGTAGGAATAATGTTATCCAGCCTGATGGCTGTTGGACAAGCCACTTATTCCACTGCACCCACCGCGGCGCAAGTGGCAGCCAAACTAGCCGGCCCCGGAGTAACCATCACAAATCCAACTTTTACCACTGGTGTTGGAACACAGTATGGTCTTTTCAGCAATGGTATCGCTGGCGCAAATCTGTCCGTGGACAGTACCTTTGTAATGACCTGTTCGGATGTAGACGGTATTTTTACAACCAACAACAGTGCAGGTTACTCTTCAGGCCCAAGTTCAACTTACAATGATCCTGATCTGTTGGGAATCGATGCTGGTGCTATTCACGATGTGGTGATTTATGAATTTGATGTAGTAGTCGCAAGTCCGGCAATTGGCCTTAATGTAAATTTCCAGTTTGGATCAGATGAGTATCCCGAATATGTATGCTCTCAATTCAATGACGCATTTGGATTCTTCGTCTCGGGCGGAAATATTTCCGGCTCAACCAATATAGCTCTAGTGCCTGGTACAAATTTACCCGTAGCGGTCAATAACATCAATAACGGCAGTTCGGGATCAAATGCAGATGGCACACCGTGCCAACTCGGCTATAGCAGTCTTTTTATTAATAATAATGACGGAACGCCGGGTACTATATTCTGCGAAATGGACGGTCTTACACAAAGACTTACCTCAACAGTTCTTCTAACGCCAGGCGTAACCTATCACCTCAAGTTCGCTCTGGCCGATGTGGGTGATTCTGCATGGGATACTGCCGTATTCATAGAATCGGTTACAGTTTTAAATTGCAATCAACCCTTTTGTGAGGTGGGAGCAAACATACTTCTTAATTTGAGCGGTACAAAAGACGGTGGATTTTGCTGGGCCGACTATAACAACGATGGATTTCTGGACGTTCAGGTGAACTCTTCATCTGCAGCTATCAAAAACCAACTCTTCTATTCCAACTCAGGAATATTCTTTAATAATGTTACCGCAACAAATGCTGCCGGCCTTGATGATGTAAACAAAGAACGATCAGCAGTGGCCGGAGATTTTAATCTTGACGGCAATATGGACTTTGCAGTAAGCGCTTTCGATAGAATAGAAATCTGGCTGAACAAAGGACCACTCGCAACTCCTGCATATAGTTTCGGAACCGCCACTCAGGCACCCAACCAATCCATCACAGCCATCCCGGGAGGTCTGGCATGCGAGGGCATGGTACTTATCGACTTCGACAATGATGGAGATTTGGATATCATTGTAGACAACCAAAACTTCGGTGTCGACATTCTTTCCAATAACGGAAGTGGAAGCTTCACCGCAGTAGTTGCAACAACCGGACTTCCAACGGCAGGTACAAATGGCGATTTTGCCGGTGCTGCTGATTTCAACAATGATGGATATGTAGATCTCTGTGTGAGAAGAGGTGGAGACAGTGATATCTACTTAAATAATGGCAACAGTACATTCACTGCAAATGGTTTTAATGAAACTGCCAGCAATGGAAACAAAGGTGGAGTTTGTTGGGCTGACTTTGATAGCGACGGAGATCTTGATCTGTTTTGGACTGATGGCGGTACGAATCAAATATGGAGAAACGACAGTGGAACTTTTGTTGCTACTGGTCAGCCAGATGCAGCTTCCGGTGCGGTCCTCACTGGCGCCAATATTGATGGATGTACCGCAGGTGACGTGGACAACGATGGTGATATTGACCTCTTTTTAGGGAATATACATACCGAAAGTTATTTGTTCCTGAACAATGGAGGTTCATCGATGACATTCACAAGACCTGCATCACCCCTCAACTTAAATATTAATCCAGGAGGAGATACCGAAGGTGTTTCGTTTGTGGATTATGATAATGATGGAGATCTCGACCTGTATGTTTCTATGGCCAATGCCAACAACCAAATGTGGAACAACAGTCTCAATAACACAAATTATTTAAGAGTCCAGGCACTTTGGGATCTGCCTGGAACCGCCACAGCACTTGCTGATGGGGCAACAGCAGCATTATTCAATTGTAACAATGTAAGAATTTCACCTTTGGTTCCACTCGCTGCAGGTGAAGGACATGGTACATTCGGAAATCCTGTTTTCCATTTTGGTATTCCAGATCCGAATGCCACTTATTATGTGAGAGTATACTTTCCTTTCAAAAGTGGTTCAAGAGCAGTTATTACCAAAGAAGTAATTCCATCAGCCCTTGCTGGTCAAACCATCACAATCCTAAATACCGATACTTCGGTAGTTCCGGATTGTCCGCTTGATACAGACGGTGACGGAATTGAAGATGATGTCGAAATCGTCAATGGCTCAGATCCAAACGATCCTTGCGATCCGGATATTTATGCAGTAAGCTCAGGTGATTGCGACAATGACGGACTTACCAATGGAGCTGAAGATGCAAACAATGATGGCATGTACAATGCCGGAACTGAAACCGATGCTTCAAACCCCGATACAGATAGCGACGGCTACACAGACAATGAAGAAGTAAATGGTGTAAATGATCCTTCAACTGGTGCAACACCAAATGGAACTTCAGATCCACTTGATGCTTGCGATCCGGATGCCGCCGCAGTTGCCACAAGCGATTGTGACAATGATGGATTAACCGCAGCAGAGGAAGCAATTGCCGGAACCGATCCTGCAGATGCAGATTCAGACAATGATGGTCTTAACGATGGTGAAGAAGTTACTGGTGTTGATGATCTTTCAACGGCTACTGTTGCCACTGCAACAAGCGATCCTTTGGATGAATGCGATCCAAACCCAAATGCTCTTGTTACAGCAGATTGCGATAATGACGGACTTACTTCTGCTGAAGAAACACTTGCTGGAACAGATCCAACTGATCCTGACTCAGACAACGACGGATATTACGATGGTGAAGAAGTAGATGGAGTTGACAATCCTGCTACATCTGCTGTAGCAACAGGCACAAGTGATCCATCAGACCCATGCGATCCGGATCCTTCGGCTATAACCACAAACGATTGTGATAATGACGGACTTACTGCCGCTGAAGAAGCGCTTGCCGGCACTGATCCTGCAGACGCAGACTCAGACAACGACGGCCTTAATGATGGTGAAGAAGTTACAGGAATTGATGATCCAGCCACTGTTACAGTTGCAAGTGCAATAAGCGATCCTCTTGACGAATGCGATCCAAATCCGAATGCATTAATCACGGCAGACTGCGACAACGACGGATTAAATTCACAGGAAGAAATCGATAATGGAACAGATCCAGCTGATGCGGATTCTGACAATGATGGATTGAATGACGGTGAAGAAGTAAATGGAACTGATGATCCGGCGACTGTTGCGAATCCTTCAGGAACCAGCGATCCCAATGACAGTTGCGATCCAAACCCTTCGGCCATTGCCACAGATGATTGCGATATCGATGGATTAAATTCAACACAAGAAGCCATTAATGGAACCGATCCGGCCAATGCCGACTCTGATGGAGATGGTTTATATGATGGTGAAGAAGTAAATGGTATCGATAATCCGGCCACTACAACAGTCGCATCAACTACAAGCGATCCAAACGATTCCTGCGATCCAAATCCGGATGCAATTCCAGGTTCGGACTGTGGAGAGCCAGATGCAGTGGCTGATAGCTTCGCAACTGATCAGGATATTCCCGTAAACCTTGATCCCTTAGCAAACGACGACTTCGGACCTGATGGCCCATCAACCGGAACAATAACAATTATTTCAGTAACGAATGGCGTAGCAAACGTAAATGCATGGATCAACCTAACTGACCCCAGTGATGATTCAATCGACTTCATACCCACATCAGGATTCGTTGGTTCAGCAATCATTGAATACGAAATATGTGACTCAGATGGCGATTGCGATCAGGCAATTATTACAATTGTTGTTGGGGATTGCCTGACAATACCAACAGCCGATTGTGACGGAGATGGAATAGACAACCAAACTGAAATTGACAATGGCAGCGACCCATCCGATCCATGTGATCCAGATGCCGGCGCCGTTACACTTTCTGATTGCGACAACGACGGACTTAATTCTGCAGAAGAACTTCTGGCAGGAACCGATCCGGCAAATCCGGACACAGATGGTGATGGCTTCCCTGATGGTGATGAAGTAACAAATGGTTCTGATCCAACTGATCCTTGTGATCCAAGCGCAATAGCAATATTGACAACAGATTGCGACAATGATGGTCTCACTGCTGATGACGAAATACTTCTGGGAACTGATCCCGCCAACCCCGATACAGATGGCGACGGAATAAATGATGGCGATGAAGTACTCGGAGGATCAGATCCGCTCAACCCATGTAATCCGGATTTCAATGCTCTTCCTACAAATGATTGCGATGAAGATGGATTGGACAATGAGGCTGAAATACTCGCCGGAACTGACAATGCAAATCCAGATTCAGATAATGACGGACTTAACGACGGTGAAGAAGTTCTTGGTATAGATGATCCATTAACCACTTCGGTTGCAGCTGGTACATCCGATCCTAACGATCCATGCGATCCAGACATCAATGCCCTCGCAATCAATGATTGTGATAACGACGGACTAGACAACTCACAAGAAATTACTGCTGGCACAGACAACGCCAATCCAGATACCGATGGAGATGGATTGAGCGACGGTGAAGAAGTACTCGGGGTAGATGACCCAACCACTACTGTAGTAGCTTTTGGAACTTCAGACCCACTCAACCCATGCGATCCAAATGCCGGTAATCCAACAGACGATTGCGACAATGACAGCATCAGCAACGGTGACGAAGACCTTGGACCTGACGGCATTCCTGGAACAGGTGATGAAACAGATCCACAAAATCCTGACAGCGATGGTGATGGATTAAATGATGGAGAAGAAATTCTTGGAGTTGATGATCCATCTACAACAGCCGTAGCCACAGGATCATCCGATCCGAACAATCCTTGCGACCCGGATATCAATGCACTTGCCACAAATGATTGTGACAACGATGGATTAGATAACTCCGAAGAAATTACTGCCGGCACAGACAATAACAATTCTGATACCGATGGTGACGGATTGAACGATGGCGAAGAAGTACTGGGTGTAGATGATCCCTCAACTATTCTGGTAGCGAATACCACTTCAGATCCGTTAAATCCATGTGATCCAAATGCGGGTAATCCGACAGACGATTGCGACGATGACGGCATCAGCAATGGTGACGAAGATCTTGGACCTGACGGCATTCCCGGAACAGGTGACGAAACAGATCCACAAAATCCGGATAGCGATGGTGATGGATTAAACGATGGAGAAGAAATTCTTGGAGTTGATGATCCTTCCACTTTAGCGGTAGCTGCGGGAACATCTGATCCAAACAATCCCTGCGATCCGGATATCAATGCACTTGCCACAAATGATTGTGACAACGATGGATTAGATAACTCCGAAGAAATTACTGCCGGCACGGACAACAACAATCCTGATACTGATGGTGACGGATTGAACGACGGCGAAGAAGTATTGGGTGTGGATGATCCTTCCACTATTCTGGTAGCGAATACCACTTCAGATCCATTAAATCCTTGTGATCCTAATGCAGGCAATCCTACTGAGGATTGCGACAATGACGGTGTCAGCAATAGTGACGAAGACCTTGGACCTGACGGCATTCCTGGAACAGGTGACGAAACAGATCCACAAAACCCGGATAGCGATGGTGATGGATTAAACGATGGAGAAGAAATTCTTGGAGTTGATGATCCTTCCACTTTAGCGGTAGCTGCGGGAACATCTGATCCAAACAATCCCTGCGATCCGGATATCAATGCACTTGCCACAAACGATTGTGACAACGACGGATTAGATAACTCAGAAGAAATTACTGCTGGCACGGACAACAACAATCCTGATACTGACGGTGACGGATTGAACGACGGCGAAGAAGTATTGGGTGTGGATGATCCTTCCACTATTCTGGTCGCGAATACCACTTCAGATCCACTCAACCCATGCGATCCAAATGCGGGTAATCCAACAGACGATTGCGACAATGACGGCATCAGCAATGGTGATGAAGATCTAGGACCTGACGGCATTCCCGGAACAGGTGACGAAACAGATCCACAAAATGCGGATAGCGATGGTGATGGATTAAACGATGGAGAAGAAATTCTTGGAGTTGATGATCCATCTACAACAGCCGTAGCCACAGGAACTTCTGATCCAAACAATCCTTGCGATCCGGATATCAATGCACTAGCCACTAACGATTGCGACAACGATGGCCTTGACAATGCCGGCGAAATCACAGCAGGTACAGACAACAACAATCCTGATACCGATAGTGATGGATTGAATGATGGCGATGAAGTTAACGGTGGTTCTGATCCACTTGACTCCTGTGATCCTCTGGCAGTAGTGCCCGCAGATGACTGCGACAACGACGGTCTTACCAACGGTGACGAAGATTTAGGTTCTGATGGCACGCCATCAACAGGAGACGAAACCGATCCAAACAATCCTGATTCTGATGGTGATGGATTCAACGATGGTGAGGAAGTTCTTGGTATAGATGACCCATCTACTGTTGCGATTGCTGTTGGAACCTCCGATCCAAACGACTCTTGCGATCCTGATATCAACTCTTTACTCACCAATGACTGCGACAATGATGGCCTCGACAACGGAGGTGAAATCACTGCAGGTACTGACAATACAAATCCAGATACAGATGGTGATGGAATTAATGATGGCACTGAAGTAGCCAATGGTTCTGATCCTACAAACCCTTGTGATCCAAATCCGGGATTACCAAGTGAAGATTGTGACAACGATGGTTTGACCAATGGTGACGAACAACTTGGACAAGATGGAATTCCAAATACAGGTGACGAAACAAATCCTGCTATTGCCGACACAGATGGTGATGGTTTAAATGATGGAGAAGAAGTTCTTGGAATCGATGATCTGGCTACTGCACTTGAGCCAACAGGAACATCAGATCCTAACAACCCTTGCGATCCAAACGCATCATTCTCTCACCCGCTCTGCGATCTTGATGATGAATATTCTACCAGTGAAGATACGTCTGTAAGTGGAACAGTAGAAGATGTAACCGGTTTGACCTATGAAGTCTCTACGCCACCGCTTAACGGTACAATCACATTAGAAGATGATGGTACATTCACCTATACTCCAAATACAGATTTTATTGGTAATGACACCATTTACTATCAGGCCTGCGATGGCATCGGAAATTGCGAAATCAACATTCTTGTTATAAGTGTAATTCCTGTCAATGATGCTCCAACAGCACTTGATGATAGCTTCGCAATTCAGGTGGATATTACGTTGTCAAGTAACGTATCAAGCAATGACTCAGACCCGGATGGTGACCAACTTACATTCACTCTATTGGATGATGTTACAAATGGAACATTGACATTTAACCCTGATGGTTCATTCGATTATGCGGGTGATCCGGGTTACCTTGGTGATGATTCATTTACTTACATTGCATGTGATCCTCTCAACTTATGTGACACTGCCACAGTATATATTGAAGTGACTAACTTCAATGGAGATCCTGTAGCAGTGCAAGACAATGTAACCGGAGACGAAGACACAATCATCTCTGGTGATGCATCAACCAACGATAGTGATCCAGATGGCGACCCACTGACTTATACTGTCACCTCAGGCCCTTCAAATGGCACAGTAAACATGCTTCCTGATGGTTCATTCACTTATACACCAGATCCGAATTTCAATGGTATCGATACCATCTATTATCAGGTATGCGACGATCTGTTTGCATGTGCTAATTCACTGATTGTAATAACAGTGAATCCTGTGAATGATGCGCCTGTTGCTGTCGACGATACATTCGCCGGTGAAGAAGACGATGTAGTGCAAGGTGATGTAAGTCCAAACGATACTGACGTGGATGGTGATGGTCTTTCATTTACAGAACTTGATGGCCCAACAAACGGTACAGTGGTAATCAACCCTGATGGATCTTTCACTTATACTCCAGATCCCAACTACTTTGGTGATGACTCATTTACATATATAGCCTGCGATCCATCAAACGCATGTGATACAGCAACA
Source organism: Flavobacteriales bacterium (assembly GCA_031378885.1). Classification (GTDB taxonomy): domain Bacteria; phylum Bacteroidota; class Bacteroidia; order Flavobacteriales_D; family Sanyastnellaceae; genus JANNEQ01. Next base: position 17,575 of record JANNEQ010000181.1, on the reverse strand, counting down.
GTATTTATTACCGTTGATCCTATTCCGGATAGTCCCATCGCTGTGGATGATGTGTATACTACAGAATTTAATACTTCCCTTGATGGAGATGTGTCTGACAATGATTCTGATCCGGAAGGTAACGGCCTTGAATATACAGTGGATACTGATCCAACCGATGGAACATTAACCCTCAATCCTGACGGATCATTTACTTACACGCCAGACAATGGATTTACCGGAACTGACTCATTTACCTATATCGCTTGTTCGGGTACATTGTGTGATACAGCCACTGTAACCCTAACTGTACTTGATCTCAACAACCCACCTGTTGGAGGCAACGACACCTATACAGTGCTCGAAGACGGTACGCTGCAAAACGATGTAAGCAACAACGACTCAGATATTGACGGCGATGATCTCACATATTCTCTATTTGATGATGTGAATGAGGGAACTTTGACATTCAATTCAGATGGTACATTCACTTACAATCCTGATGCAAACTACTTCGGTAACGACTCATTTACCTACATTGTTTGCGACGATGGTGTGCCACCACTCTGCGATACAGTTGTTGTCCTGATTACTGTAACACCGGTAAATGATGCACCAATTGCAGAAGATGACACATTCACTACCAATGAGGACACAACTCTTTCGGGTAATGTTCTTACAAATGATCAGACGGATATTGAAGGAAACAACGTAACAGTAACACTGGTTTCTGGTTCAGGTCCGTTAAACGGAACACTTGCGTTGAATCCGGATGGCACATTCTCATACGAACCAGATCCTGATTTCTTTGGAACAGATAGCTTCTCGTATACATTATGCGATTCCAATGGCGATTGCACAACAGCTACAGTAACCATTACTGTCTTACCAATAGACGATCCAATGGCTGAAGATGATGAGTACACCACCGACGAAGATACTCCTTTAAGTGGTGATGTAAGCTCAAATGATACCGCGACTGATGGATATGTATACGTAGTAACTAATGGACCAAACAACGGAACACTGGTGCTAAATCCTGATGGAACATTCACCTATATCCCTGACCCCGATTTTAATGGCTTCGATACATTCTCTTACATAGCCTGCCTCAATAATGAGGAATGTGTATCAGCCACAGTAACAATAATTGTAGTTCCGGTAGAAGATGCAACAGTGAAAATACCAAGTGGATTCTCACCTGATGGAGATAATGTAAACGACACGTTTATCATTGAAAACATCAGTCAATATCCAACTAACACGGTAACCATATTTAACCGCTGGGGGAATATCGTCTTTGAAAAAGAAGGATACACCAACTCAGAAGCCTGGGATGGAACTACAGAATCAGGAGGCGTAACAATCGGATCAAAAGTTCCGGAAGGAACGTACTTCTATGTGATAGATCTTGGGGATGAAGCTACACCTGCCACATCTGGTTTCGTAGTGGTGAAATACGAATTGAAATAATCGATCACCATATATAAATAACATTGAATTCTTTTCAAATGAAAAATACAATTCTCATAAGAACAGTTGTTGTGGTGATAGCACTTGCTACATCCATCCACAAAGTGAACGCACAATTTGATCCAATGTTCACACAGTACATGTTCAACGAAATGTACATCAATCCAGCCTATGCCGGATCAAGAGACAACATATCCGCCACCGGATTGATCAGAGAACAATGGGCAGGACTCACCGGAGCACCCGCCACTCAAACCTTCAGCGTTCACGCACCTGTGGCCAATAAAAAAATTGGTCTTGGAATATCATTTCTAAATGAATCCATAGGAGTTGGAAAACGCACGGGAATTAATCTCAATGGCGCGTACAGAATTCCTATTGATAAGATGACATTGTCATTTGGTTTGCAAATGGGTCTGGTAAATCTCATGGAGAACTACCAGGCTCTTGTAACACAAACATCAAATGACAATCAGTTTCTGGGAAACAGCAGGAGGTATCTCGCACCCAACTTTGGCTTTGGAACTTATCTTCAAAGTGACAAATGGTATGTTGGACTTTCTATTCCAAGAATGCTCGAAAACAGAATTAATTATGGAGGCGGAACTACTGAGGTCACCAATAAGTTCGCCTTATCCAACTGGCATTACTTCCTTACGGGAGGTACTGTTCATACACTTTCACCATCCATAAAACTTCGTCCGAGCATAATGCTGAAAGCAGTTAGCGGTGCGCCTATCAACGTCGATCTGAGTGCCAACTTATTGTTTCAGGAAATCATTTGGGCCGGAGCAGCCTACCGCAACGGAGACGCATTCTCAGTTTTAGTTGGTGCTCAAATTACAAAGCAACTTCGTTTAGGCTACGCTTATGACTTCACTACTTCTGCGCTTAAAGATTTCAGCGCCGGTTCGCACGAACTAAGCCTCGGATTTGACATGAACTTTGATAAAAATAAAGTTTTAACACCCCGCTACTTCTAACCTAATTAGCAATGATTCACATGAAAAAGATATTAAGTTTGATAGTACTTGGTGTAATGCTCTCCGGCATTGCATTCGGGCAGTTCAAAGCGGCCAACAAAAAGTACGATAAAATGGCCTATAGTGCCGCTGCCAAAAAATTCGAAAAAGCTCTGGCACGTGATTCCTCCAATACAGAAGCATGGGCCAAGGCCGCTAATTGTTATCGCCTTATCAACGACTCCAAAAATGCAGAAAAAGCATATTCGAAAGTTGTCGCAAGTGCAACTGCAAAACCTGAGCACTATCTTTATTATGCTGAGGCATTAATGGAAAATGAAAAATACACCCAGGCCAATACCTGGCTCGATAAATTTCAATCGGCTGATCCTACAGACAAACGAGGAGAAAATCTGAAAAAAGGAATCTCACAGTTGGCTTCTATGAAAGCTGCTGAAAATGCTTTTGAAGTGAAGAAAGTGAATATCAACTCCGGAGCATCAGACTTCAGTCCTGTGATTTACAATGGCGGCATACTTTTCACTTCCTGCAGAACCGGAATTGAATTGGTTGGTAAAAACCATAGCTGGACAGGCGATCAGTTTTTTAGAATGTACCATGCCAAAGGCAATGACGGAAGTTTTTCAGCACCTGTACTTTTCGACAGTAAAATGCAAACTGCATTTCACGATGGACCTGTTTGCTTTAACTCTACCGGAAGCCAGATATTTATGACAAGAAACAATATCGAAAATGGGAAGGTACGGGAAGATGAAAAAGAAATCACACGTCTCAAAATATTCCAAAGTAATTATGATGGCGGAAAATGGGGAATTGACATCCCATTTATGTACAACAGTGATAAATATGCTTGTGCCCACCCTGCATTAAGTACCGATGGAAAAACATTGTACTTCAGTTCCGATATGCCAGGCACAGTTGGCGGAATGGATATCTGGAAATGCAACTGGAATGGCACTGCCTGGGAAAACCCAATAAATCTTGGCCCAACCATCAATACAAAGGGGAGTGAAATTTTCCCGACAATCACAAAGGATGGTATGTTGTATTTTTCATCAAATGGCCTTCCCGGATTTGGTGGGCTAGACATCTACTCCATTAAAGCCAGCGAAACCAACAGCACACCACAGAACGTGGGCTCACCATTGAACTCATCTGATGATGATTTTGGAATTACATTAAGTGATGACCAAAAATCAGGATATTTCAGCAGCAATAGAAAAGCCCAGGGAAAGAATGACGACATCTATTTCTTCAGAAAAAAATGCACCAATACCAACGTATTGATTGTGGATGAAGAAAGTGGCAATCCCCTTAAAGAAGCAGATGTGAGAGTATTTGAAAACGGCAATGAAATCAATGCAGTCAATACTGATGAATCTGGCAAATTTAATATGTGTCTTAATCCATCAAGCAGCTATGAGTTCAAAGCCAAAAAGAACGATTATTCAGATAACAAATCAAGCTTATCCAGCGCTCAAATCGCTGCCGCAGCTAATACGGGAACAGAAGTAAAATTACCATTGAAGAAAAAACCAGCTATTATAGCCAATGTAGCCGGACGAGTATTCAATCAGGATGATAAAACTCCCGTTCCAAACCAGACTGTCACACTCACCAACAAAACAACCGGCGAGACAAAAACAGTGGTTACAGACAATAATGGTAATTACAAATTCGACAATATTCCACTTAACAATACATTCGAAGTAAGTACTACAAAAAAAGATTGTGGTGATGTAAAAGAGCCTTTCAACACAAACAACATTATCAGTTCCAAAACCATCTCAATGGACATGCCTTTGTTGTGCAAAGGTGATATTATCAAAATTGAAAATATCTACTATGACTACAACAAGTTCAATATCCGCCCCGATGCCGCAATAGAATTGTATAAAGTAGTTGCCTTGCTAAATAAATATCCGGCAATGAGCATTGAATTGCGATCGCATACCGATGCCCGCGGTAAAGATGAATACAACGCCAAACTTTCTGACAACAGGGCCAAAAGCGCGGTAGATTACATTATCAGCAAGGGAATTGCAAAATCCAGATTGATCGCCAAAGGCTATGGCGAATCGGAACTACTCAACCAATGTAAAAATGGTGTCGAATGCGATGATAAGACGCACGAGCAAAATCGTAGGACAGAATTCAAGATTCTTTCGATGTAATTTGTTCAATAAGAAGCCAAAACCCGGATTAATTCCGGGTTTTTTATTGACCAAATTCCTGATTTTCATCACAATACAAAAGCAACCAATACAAGTATGGTAACGACATACTATCTTTGTACTCCTTCAGCAAATTATTAATAGAACATTTGACCACTTTTTTACGTAAAAACGGTCAGTTCTAATTTTTACTGAAACCTAATTCAAATGATCCAACGCCAAAAAATTCGAATTTTAATTGTCATACTGATTCAGCTCATGGCGGTAGGAAGCCCAATTCTGGCCTTAACTCCGGGCGCGATGCTCGCAGGCCCTGTCGCTGTTGATGATGAAAACTTTACCTTTCAGGATATACCAACTGCCGGAACTTTAGCCGATAATGATTATGACCCGGATGGAGATATGCTCACATTTTCATTGGTTACAGGAACTCCGGATGGAACAATTGTCATTAATCCCAACGGAACCTATACCTATACGCCCAATCCTTTGATTTACGGAATTGAAACTATTCAGTACAAGGTTTGCGACCCTCAGGGGAATTGTGCATTTGGCATTTTGACGATGTTTGTCCAATTTCTGAACGATCCTCCTCAAGCCAACGACGACATTCTTTTCGCTAAAATGAACACTCCAAGAAGTGGAAACGCTGCCGCGAACGACTTTGAACCGGATGCTGAGTCACTCGTTTATTCCGTTCTGGTTGGCCCAAGCCACGGTAATATTGTTCTCAACAGTTCAGGCACTTTTCAATATACACCCACATCGGGGTATGTCGGCAGTGACCTGGTGATTTATCAGGCCTGCGACCCATGCAATGTTTGTGATCAGGCACAAATTCAGATTACAGTACTGGCTTCTAACAATCCCCCGGTAGCCAATAATAGCCCTGGTAATGCCCTGAATGAAGATACATCATGGACCGGCCAACTTTCCTCCTATACTACAGATCCGGAAAATGATCCCATCACCTACTCCATTATCGGCCAACCGGCTCACGGAACAGTAACCGTAAATCCAAATACAGGCCAGGTAACCTATACACCTGCAGCGAATTATTTCGGGACTGATAGCTTCAATTATCTGGCCTGCGACTATGTCGGGCAATGCGATCCAGGAACCATTGGTTTTAATATTGCCGGTATAAACGATCCTCCAACAGCCAATAATGACCCCGATTACTTTGGCCCTGAAGATCAGGTAATGTCTAGCAATGTGAGCGTCAATGACAGCGATCCTGAATCCCCTGCCCTCACGTTTTCTTTAGTTTCCGGACCATATCATGGCAGCTTTGTTTTCCTCACAAACGGCTCCTTCAATTATACACCAGATCCCAATTTTCATGGATTTGACTCGCTTTTGTACAAAGCGTGTGATGGCCAATCACTCTGTGATAGTGCACAAGTTAATTTCTTTGTTTCTTCCGTAAATGACGATCCGGAACCAGAGGATGATGAATTCACAGGGCCTGAAGATCAAATGGTAAGCGGCGACTTAGAACAAAATGATGTCGATCTGGACCTCGAACCTTTGTATTATAATACATTGGTAAATGCATTCCATGGGACGCTAACCATTAATACCAATGGGACTTTTACCTATATGCCTTTTTCCAACTGGTTTGGTACTGAAACCATTGTCTACGCAGCTTGCGATTCATGCGGCTATTGTACACAAGCCTTTCTCGTCATTCACATCATAGCTCTGCCCGATTCTCCGCTGGCCAACGATGATGCGTTTGTTGCAGATGAAGACAATACCATTAGCGGAAGTGTAGCAGGAAACGACAGTGATGGCGATAATTTGCCACTCACTTTTACCATTGACAATCAACCAGAACATGGGGCATTCACATTAAACCAGGATGGACAATTCACATACACACCAGATTTAAATTGGAGTGGTTTAGACACAGCCTCGTATGCTGCATGTTCAGCTCCGGGAAACTGCGACCATGCAATTGTGGTTTTTACAATAAATGCATTGAACGATTTACCCATTGCTCAAAATGGTGAGTTCAACACCAATGAAGATGTGACCCTTAATGCTTCTATTGCAACGCTTGCCACAGATGAAGTGGAAAATTCAGTCATTAGCTTTTCAATTGATTCAACTCCACTTCAAGGATCTGCATTTGTAAATACAAATGGAAACATTCAATACACACCCTTCTCGCAGTTTTTTGGCGATGACAGTTTCACTTATCAAGCTTGTGACAATCAGGGAGGTTGTGTTTCGGCACAAATTATTATCCATGTCAATCCATTAAACGATGCACCAAATGCAATTGACGATGAAAACTTCACTACCGAAGATACATCTGTAAATGGAAGTGTGGCAAATGATACGGATGCAGACAACGACCCTCTTGTATACACAGTTATTACAAATGCCATGTATGGAAATTTCGTTCTTCAGATAGATGGATATTATACCTATACACCTGATCTGAATTATGATGGTGTGGAAACGATTACCTATTCAGTTTGCGATAATTCGGGTGCGTGTGATACTGGAACTTTGACTATAGACATGATTCCTGTGAATGATATTCCTGTCGCTTTAAACAATACAAATGCTATAGCATCTCAAATACTGCTTACGGGTACAGTTGCAAATAATGACAGTGATGGAGATAATGACCCACTGGTGTTTACAATTGTAACCGGTGCAGTCAATGGTTTATTTTCAATGAATGCAGACGGCACCTATCAATATGTTTCAGAAGCCGGATTCGAAGGATCAGAGACCATTACCTATTTGGTCTGTGACATTCAGAATGCCTGTGATATGGCAACCCTCACCATTAACGTTTCTCTTAACAACACGCCTCCCGTTGCCAATGATGATGAATTCGCAACTGACGAGGACTTAACCCTATTCGGTGATCTTGCACAAAATGACAATGACAGTGAGGGCGCTGAATTAACTTACACTATCATTACTTACCCTGCTCATGGTATGATAGAATTTGAAACTCATGGAACCTTCACCTTCTATCCAAACAACAACTATTCAGGAACGGATTCTTTCGAATATGAAGTTTGTGATCCGGGGAACTTGTGTGCCAATGGAAGCGTAAATATTCTTATTAATGAGGTAAATGATTCTCCCGAAGCCACTAACTCAACAATTGTAACTAACGAAGACAATACCTTGACTGATGATCTGACTGCTCAGGTAAGTGATTTTGAGTCATCAATTTTTCTATTTTCACTTATCACCGATACGCAGAGCGGATTACTGACCCTCACTACAGATGGCGCATTTAACTATATTCCTGCCATTAACTTTAACGGAACTGACTCCTTCGTTTATGAAGCCTGCGATGAGGGTGGACTTTGCACAGAAGCCACATTATTCATTACCGTTTCTGCAACCAATGACTCACCTGAAGTTACTGATGACATCTATGTATTGGAAGAAGATGGAATTCTGAATGGCAATGTATCAACCAACGACTCTGATCCTGATAGCGGCGATGTGCTTACATACACACTGACCAGCACCCCGACTATCGGTGACATTCTTTTCAGCGAAGATGGGTCATTCACATATACCCCGGAGCAAGATGTTCATGGCACAGAAATAATATTCTATAATACTTGTGACCAGAATGGACTTTGTTCTTCGGGCACCTTGCAAATACAGGTGCAGATTCAAAATGACATTCCTTCTGCGAATGACGAATCATATTCTGCTATGGAAGATCAGCCCATTTCGGGAACAGTCGCCGAAAATGATGTGGATGGCGATTTGGATGAACTCATTTACTCTTTGGTGGCACAACCCCAAAATGGCTCCATAATATTTAATGCCGATGGTACATTCACATTCACCCCATTTTTGAATTTTAATGGAATTCAGGAAGTACCTTACTTTGTTTGCGACACACAAGGGGCTTGCGATTCGGCTGTCCTAACACTTATTGTTGAACAGGTAAATGATTCTCCCGTTGCCGAAAGTGAATTGGTTAATGTGATCGAAGACACTCCTAAAAACTCATCTGTTAATGCCAATGACTACAATCCGGACGGCGACATCCTGTCTTATTCTATTGTGACAGAGCCTTTGCATGGTCAAATTACTTTGAATAGCAATGGAACATTCTCGTATACCCCGGATGCAAACTTTTTCGGTTTGGATTCTATTACTTATTCGGTTTGCGACGAAACCAATTTATGCGCTGAGGCAATACTCACTCTTGATGTTTCTTTTATCAATGACCTACCCGTAGCTGTTGACGAGACTTATACATTAACTGAAAACGCCACACTTTTAGGAACAGTAGCCGACAACGATATTGAGATTGATCCCGAATCTCTCACTTACAGTGTTCTGCTGAATAATTCCAATGGTCTCTTTTTCTTAAATCCTGACGGAAGTTTTTCCTACCTGCCCAATGATGGTGTTACAGGCACCTTTACTGTGGCTTATCTGGCATGCGACCCTTGCGGAGCATGTGACGCTGGCACTCTGACTTTTATTGTCAATCCTGTTGTGGTGGAAAATACCACTCCACAAGCAGCCAATACTTCACAGCAAATGTGTCAGATGACTTCCGCTTCATTCGATTTAAACTCACTCGTTAGCGACAACGAACAAAGTGATGCTTCGCTCTCAATCTCCGTTGATCAGCCTTCAAATGGAAATATTGTATTTAATCAGATTACGCATCAGCTCAACTATACTCCTTCAACCAATTATGTTGGCCCAATTACAATAACCTATCATGTTTGCGATAATGGCTCGCCACAGCTTTGCGCCGAAGGAGAGATTGACGTAATTGTAATCGAGAGCAACTCCATATTTGTTACAGATGTCAGTGTAAACAACGTGAACTGCTTCGGGGGAAATACCGGAAGTATATTGATCAATAACATAATTGGCGCCGGCAACTTCTCTTTTGATTGGGACAACAATCAAAGTACGCAAAACATATATGATCTTGCACCCGGCACATTCACTGTAGTAATTAGCAGCGATGAGAACTGCGTTGTTGGAGGAGAATATTCATTTGAAGTAACCGGACCAGATAGCGCGTTGGAAGCAACCGTTTCAGGTTCGTCTGACATAAATGATCAAAATAACGGTACAATATCACTCAACATTGATGGTGGAACACCTCCTTATTCGGTAATCTGGACAGGGCCAAATGGCTATACCTCTGCCGAAGTTAATCCAATTGATCTTACCAGCGCCGGTGACTATATTGCTACAATAACAGACGACAACGGCTGTAGCATAGAAGTAATACAAGGTATTACCGGGATAGAGACAATAAATTCACAGGCAGAAATAAGGATATTCCCCAATCCAGGCAATGGTAAATTCACATTGCAAATAACCGGATATAACGCTGCAGACACGTATTGCAGGATCAATGATGTAAGCGGGAGATTAATCGCGAACGAAAAACTGAGTAACTTAAGAGCAAATGGAATTGATCTTTCCGGACGTGGAAAGGGAATATACCTGCTTACCATCTCCAATACACAATTGGTAAAAACCATTCCACTTATTATAGAATAACAGATTTGTCAATACTTGAGAGGTCAGATAATTCTGGCCTCTTTTTTTTGCCCGCATTTTCTGGTAAAAAAATATGGAAATTGAAACTTCTTTGAAATACCTCCGTTAGAAATATAAAGGACTAAAATATTATTGCCCTATGACAATGCCCGTTTCCCAATCCATCGATAATATGGAAAATGTTGAAAAGCCTAAAGTGCTGTATCTGGATGATGACACATCAAATCTGGTCTCATTTAGAGCCAATTTCCGTGACCAATTTGAAGTTTTTACTTCAAGCGATCCTGTGGAAGCATATAACATCATCAACGATCAGAATATCCAAATTGTCATTACTGATCACAACATGCCAAGTATGAGTGGTGTTGAATTTTTGGAGAGTATTTCCAGAGACTACCCGCAGGTTCAGCGAATACTGCTCACAGGATATACTGAGCTGGTACCTGTAATGGAAGCCATTAATAAAGGACAAGTTTTCCGTATTCTAACCAAACCATTCAATATGAAAGAAATCAGCAGAATGGTTTCAGAGGCCTGGGATCAATGCCGGGTTATTCTCGAAAAAGAAAAACTGATTCAACAACTCAAAAGACAGAATCAACAATTTGAATTTATTCTAAGACAGAGGCTTTTGTCTTGATTTCATAAAAATAGTAACTTTACTCGCCCTGAACTTATCGTTCGGGGTGTTTTTTTTACCAGGAAAATTATTTCCATAATGCATAATGAGTCCTGACTAATTGTTCGATTCAAATCAAAATATTGGTAGACGCCTTTGATAAAAATAATCCCTGGTTTAGTATTGCTTCACGAATTTTTGTGTAATTCCTTTACCGTTACTCCATTTAACGTTTATAAAATAACAACCTTCCGACATTAAATCAATATTTAAAGTTGTTCTTAGCGCATGTGGCTCAGAAAGCATTATAATGCGCCCCATCATGTCAGTAATTTCTACCATTGAAATTTCCGTAGGACTTTCAATCGTCAAACGATTGTTAGCAGGATTAGGATAAAGGTTCAAATTGTGTAAATCTGTTTCCGAAACGCCCACAAGACTGCAACAATCTACATTCGACCCCAAATCTTCAAAAGTACCGACCCACTCATTATTTTCGTAATAGCATCGCAGCCACATGTTTATATCAAAAGTTCCACCATTACCAAATAGCTTCCATCCAAAATCCACGTTTCCAATTCCTTCAATCCATTGTTCTGTCCATGGAATATCTATATATTGCAATGTCCACTTTCTGCGCTGAATTCCATCCTGCAGAATAACATAGTCAATGGCGATTACGGAAAGTTCCAAAGTATCGTTGCCCCAATTCAAGGCAACTGTGTCATCAATATCAAGAGTAAAGTCAAACCAGAGCTGTTCTGGGTCTGCTATATTATTCTTGTGGTAATATTTGCCAGAATCTTCGCGCAATAAGAAACTTTCAATCGTGGTCGTATCACCCGAACATGTCCCAAAGTTCGAAAATTGGAGGTACAAAGTATCATTGACATTCACAGTATCAGAAATAGTTATGCGCCATGGAGTATCTAATACCCACTCTCCGATAGGAAAACTTCCACTGCCCATTATCCACAAACCATTTTGCGAAATAGGAATGACGTCTTGTTGTGCTTGAGCAATTGAAATGAACAAAAATAATGTTGCAGTGTAAAAGTATTTCATTTGTATTTGTGTTATTATTTATTGCAAATAAATTTATAGTGGATTCTATTCTAGCACTCACTGAGCAATATTGAAATAATCGAGTTTTATAAAGATTTCGTTTTTATTGGGTGTTTGGTGCGTTAAAGTTGGTGCAATCACGTTTTTATTATCTGGAAACCTTCATAAACTTCTTTACCATTCTATAATTCTCCTCATCAGTATATTCGAGAATATAAAAACCATCTTCTAAATTCTGCACATTCAGTATATAAGTTATACCACTTGAGCTTACTGGAAAGTAATTTACCATTTGGCCTACGCAGTTGTACACCTTTATTTGCCCTTTGGGATGAGCATTCAGACTTTCGAAATAAATATTGAGTTCGTCTACCGCCGGATTGGGATATACCTCAAAGCCAACTGCATTGTTGGGTAAATCGAAAACCGAAGTTAGTGTATCGCAGCCCGGCACAAGGCAACCCATACTATCCACCTTGAGCACCCAATATTGCTGGCCCAAAGGAACATCTAAAGTCATTCCACAAGCAGCATAGCCCCCATCCGGGCATTGTATCACATCAAATAATTGATTATAAAAAAAAACACTGTCTGCATTCTGGTAATGCCTGTGCCACAATAATTCACCTTCGCTTGAAATTTTGACCAATACACCTTCCTCTTCCTCCTGATCGTTGACATAGCCGCCACCTGTGCTGATGAATGAGCCGTCTGATGTTTCTTTAATGGAAAAAGAATAGCCTAAAAAATAAGTAATAGGATAATCCACTGTCCAGATGGTGTCCAGATTCTCATCAAACTTAGAAAAATACGCTGGTCTTGGATTGCCGTAATAGCCAGCACAATAAACAAAATTTCCATCACTTACGTTCTCCACACTGGCCCAGCCGAGCACAGAGGTATTATCGCCAACCACTTTATGGTCTATATAATTACCGCTTCCATCAATTTTCAGCAGCAAATGGCTATTGCTATCAGAATCGAAATAGACTGTTCCGCCAATTATGAAGTTTCCACTTTGAGTTTCCACAATGGTCATTCCATGAGCCTCTTCATAACCTTCTACATCATAATATTGAGACCAAATTAAGTCGCCTATTGAATTAAAACGTGCAACGAAAACGCTGGAAATACCTGGTTGTATATTATATAGCCCAACTGCCACAAAATCACCATTAGTACATTCTTTGGCTTGGTGGCCAAAAGAAAAAACATCGCCCGTTCGGGCAGTCCAAATTGTATCGAGATTATCGTCGTATCTAACAACTAGTAACTGCCTATTAGATAGCACGTCGTTAACAGTATCATAATAATTGTAAGCACCAGCGCCAACAAATCCAAAGTCCGAGCAGCGATCAACATGGTTGTAATATCCTGTTATAAATTGATCCTGGATAGTACCAATGGAGTTCCACCACAATTCTTCGCCTTCCCAATTAACTTCTGAGGTAAGAATAGTATGATCCTGATGGTATGTAAACACATAAAAGCCAATATCAGACAACTCAATATCAGTGGCTATCTCTAGATAATTTGGTTCATCATAATAATAGCTACGGCCAAAATTTTTGTTGAAATTCTGGCCAGTAGCATTATTTGAAATCAATACTGAAAAAATGATCTGTATGAGAACTATATTCTTATTCATTTCTAAAATTCATCCAACTATTTTATGACGGTAAATTTTTCGGTGGCCAGCAATCTGGCATTAACAATAAGTTGCACCACGTAATCGCCGTTTTTATAATCAGATAGATTGATAGAACAAAAGCCCCTGCAATTTTTTGCATCCAATACTTCCATCAACTTTCCATCCACAGCGTATATATGCAAATAAGCATTTTGCACCTGTTCGGGCATTCGGGCCACTAAATAGACTTCTGAAACAGCAGGGTTTGGAAATACTGAAATAATGGGGTAAGTAGATGCTTCTGTTTGAACCTTCGCGCTGCGCAAATTGGAGCCAAAGGGTGGAATAACTTCTTCTTCTATAGCAATGGTTGGGTCGATTAATTGCAACAATGCCTGGGCCTCGCTGCTTCCTTCATCTTGAGTATTGGCTATGCTTGCCAACAAAGTTTTGTGGGCATTTGACAAGGCACAGACATCCATATTGTTCTGGTGCAAGTTGAGGTAAATGCCCATTACCTCGGCCCAGCGGTCGTGCGCATACTCCGTAGGATAGTTGTTGAGCAGGGCTGCAGCATCGACATAGTTTTTTTGTTGCAGGGCTATGGCAAAGAGCAGGCGCTGGTCGCGAATGCGGTTGTGCAATAGTGCCATGGTTTTAATGGCCGCATATCCCGTATTGGCATTGCTCCCGCTGCCAAAGTACTGCCCCCGGAAGTAGTCGTTCCTGCTGGTTTCTACCTTGGCCCGTGCATTTTTCATCAGTGCTTTTATGGCATTCAGTTCTGTAGGGCTACCCACCTGGTATTGCATAAGCATGGTGTGGAAGAAGCCCTGCAGGGGCAGGTACTGATCGTAATATTCTCGCGCGGCTATGCTCAGGGGTGAACATTGCAAGAGCAAGTCGCACAGGTGCCATTGCTCCAGCGCGGGCTGGCGCTGTATAAGACCTATAAGCACCGCGTCGCTCAGGTTGGGGCATTGGGGCAACAATTCGTTTCTTACCTGCAGGGAGGTAGCCGAGGAATTTTCTACCACACTAATCAGTTGCGGTGTTTGCCCGCCATCTTCCACTTGGTCGCGCCGCTGCTGCAGGTAGTTGAGTTTGTTAATGTTTTCGTTGATGGCCATGCCTAAAACAGAAAAATCGCTATTGTCAAGACTTAAACCATTACTGCATTCTTGCTCACGCGTTGTCCAGATCGTGATTTCATTATTATCGTCAAACAACCCTATTTGATAGGCTTGGCCAAGCGTGGCGCACAAAGAAGGATGCACATAAGTATTGAATCCATCAGTATAGGGATATTCCTTATAAAAAAACATCGAATTCAGAACGGAGGGATTCATGTGGATGGCATTTTCATCATCGCAATTGTCCACATTGTTGCTAAACAGATTTCCTGCCGGATAGGCTTCAATTTGAAGGAATAAATCTGCAACGTCATTCCCTTGCTTACCTGCTATTTTTCCTCCACTTCCCGTTACGGCTATATCGTACAGGTTTCCCTCGTATAGGCCGCAGAGCAGCTCCAGGCCTTCGTTTTGGTCGGCGTCTATTCTGTTGTCGTCTTGCGCTATGGTGGCGTAGGCCAGGTTGTAAAAGTTGTTGTTGTATATGCGGTTGGGTTCTTCTATATAAGGTATGCCAAAATCTATGGCTGTGCCACTGCTGCTGCTAATGTCCAGCCCTACGCGCTCTATGTCAATGCCTTCACCATGGAAGGTATTTTGTTCTACTTCGTAGCCAGAGCATCTGTCGAGGTGTATGCCATAAGGAATAGTGGCATCTTCATTGGCCACAAAAGCGGCGGGGTTTACATCAAAATCGCAACCTGTAATGGATAGAGATTGTGTGCCTCGGGAAAAAATGCCATAATTGTTTCCCACAAACTCAGCCCCCGAAATTCTAAAGGTGGCAGTGGGCAATATATTGAGGTGTGTTATTCCCTTATCCAGATTTTCGAACCGGCAAGGTTGGCTGTACTCTACAGGGCAGGGCAAACCGGGCAGCAACTCCTGCCCCAGAGGAAGATTGCACAAAGCCAATACGCCAAATGTACTGTTCAAACTGCTTATGCCCGTGCCTTCCTGGTCCATAATGTTGTCGAGAGTACGATCGTTTTTAAACAAACAACCTCTGAAATTTACATTGAACACATCTTCCATTCGCACATGCCATTTGTTGGTAAAGGTGGTGGCTATGGGCGCATCAGTCTTGAAGGTACAACGGTCGAAATAGCTGAGGTTGGCCACGGGATTGTTGAAGTTGTTCAACCATATATAGGGTGCAAATTCTACGTCGGCTACATTATTCAGAAAAATGGCATCTTCTGCCTCTATAATGCCGCCACCGGTGCCGGATATGTAGTTGCATTGCGCATCCAGTTGTTTTACGGCTACGGCAATGGCCGCATTGAGTATCGAACCATTGTTGGTTATTCTCAAATAACCCTGATTGGAGGTAGGCGTTTGCGCCAGATGGGCATCGCCCAGAAGTTGAATACCGTTCCACAATGTACCACAGCGATTAGAGATACATCCGCCATCGATAATCAATTGCGCGCCTTGTTCTACTATAATACCAGAGTGCTCGGGCATATAAAGGTGTCCTTTTAACGTGAGTTTAGCGCCAGAAGCCAGCCTGATGCTACCCTTCATAATTCGATCGCCAATCCAGATGAGGTCTGCGCCACCAGGTATAACGATGTTGTGTGCATCGTCAGCCACACAAAAATCATTGAAGAGCATACGCAATTTTCCGTTGTACAAGTTGTGGTACCACCTTCCCAATTGGTGTGGAGTAAGGGCATGATCGGGTGCGTGGTAATCCATCAAGTTGTTGGAGCATAAGGGAGGGTCTTCGTTGCAAGAGGCGGCGGCGGCAGGGTCAAAGCCAGTTAGCCCCATAATAGCTGGCCTTTCCGGGGTATCAGAGCAAAAGTCGTTGCAATTGGCATCGCCTGGGTCGCATGGCTGGCCTCCCGGTTCTAAAACAGTGTGCATAAGGCAAAAGCTATGGCCTATTTCGTGCCATATTTGCGTTGCCATCAACACATATTGCCACTCTAGAATATCGGCCAAAATTGCTGGGGTAGTTGCATCACAACCTTGTCCACGATAGTATTTGTAGGTGTACCACCAGTTTCTGATATAAATTTCGTCATTATCGCCAGAAGACCATCCACCCTGACCACAGCCATTGGTAGCGAACCACCACAAGAACTCGAAACTTGGATCGCACTCCGGATAAGCTGCATTTACTCCGGTATTCTGAGTGGTTTGTATGGAAACATTCCCATTGTTAGATGTAAAAAGAACTACATTAACACCGTCAGCATTGTTTGGATTTATGGGGCCCGGTGAGCCGCAATTTATTGTTCCTGTGGCCACAGGATATTGTACAGAGTTTACTCTAAATCTAAACTTATAGGGCAAAACCTGAGTGGTATTACCAGGTGGTAAGTACATTTGTTGGTTGCCCTGGTCAATTAAAAAATTAATCCGATCTACCAGTTCATTAGCTACTACATCACCTGTGATGCCTGGATTACCGGGAATACCATCCAAACCATCTACACCATCGTCAGTAGCGGTAAAATTCAAAGGAGTAGCCGCTGAGGCTTGCAAAAAGAAAAAATTTAGGTTGATGGTGAGTTCCTGGTTGTATTGATCAGGAATGTATTCCGACCCTGCGTTCATGAATGAATTGCAATTCGCATTAATATACTCACATTGGAACAATTGCGCGCGTGCAGAGATTGGAAAGGTGGTAATTAAGATAATCAGCATCCAAAATGAGCCGCCTTCTTTGAGACGAAAAGGAAATTCTTTTTTCATGTTGAAATAGTTTTATTTAAAGATTAATCGTTTTGGATAAGATAAGAAATTTTTAGCTTGTCCATTTTCATTATTACTACCAAAAGTAATTGAAATTTGCCCTTGTTGTAAAAAAAACTTGTCGGGAATTTTACCAGAACCTAACACTAGCGTTGCGTTGACGGAAAAATAAAAATGACGCAACTCAATCAGAGAAAGCACTACAGGTGATTTTCTTACTAAAACGATTTGAAATTAATTTTCAGAATAAATCTATATATTGCTGAAAATTAGATCGTTAT
>JANNEQ010000068.1:0-12255 GCA_031378885.1 Flavobacteriales bacterium | reverse complement strand
GGTAATATCCGACCAAAAGCCCAAAGCACCCGCTGACCTGGGCGATGCCCTGAAAGAAAAAGACGCGCTATTGAACGAGGCAACAACTTCAGCAGAACAATTACAGGGGAATATTGAAAGGGCAGATTCTCTAGGCGCACAAATTGACACAGAAAAACAGAAAATAAAAGACACCAAAAAATGGAAGCCCAATCCGCTCAAAACAAAGCGGCTATTGGACAGAATCAGTTTTGGTTCTAACCTGCAGGTTGACAAGCGCAGTTATCTTTTGCCCTTGAGTGGCACCCTTGGCGGCACGGCTGCCTTTCAGATAACACAAAAAAGCAAAATCGGACTGGGCGCATCTTATATTGTTGGGCTGGGTTACCCCATATTACTCAAAGGAGAAACAGAGTTCGACAAATTCAAAATCCACCACAATGGATTTGGGCTGCGCAGTTTTGTAGATTTTAAAATCTGGTCTTTTATCTATATACAAGTTGGCTACGAAGCCACCTTGAGAGCATTTAAACTAAAAGATGTCAGTGATAAGATGCTTTGGTCAAGAAGCGCCCTTATGGGACTAAAAATAAAATATCCCGGCGGAACATTCCGGAAAATACCTACAGTGGAAGTATTGTACGACTTTTTACACCAGAACGGACAGCCCGCGCTGGTGATCAGAACGGGTATAGAATTTAACAGAAAACACGCATTAAGAAAATAAGAAAAATGAAACACATATTAATTTTTATCACAATGTTTATTGGACTATCTGCTTCCGCTCAGCGAAGCGTGATGGCAAATGATCCAACTCCACAAGCCACTCCAAACTCCAATGTTTTAGAAGAATTGGCTGAAATCCCAGTAGATTTATCCAGCGGAAGGCCCTTTATTTCATTGCCACTTGGCAGTATAGATGGACTTACTGCAAAGTTAAATGTTGGAGCAGTCTATGATCCAAGCGGTCGTAAGGTCGATGAATTGTCTTCTTTTTTGGGATTGGGATGGAATCTTTCCATTGGCGGAATTATTACAAGAACAGTTCACGGCTTACCCGATGAAATGCAACCTATCATTAATTCGCAGACGAACGAAGCCGAGGAATGGACAGGAGGTTTTTTTAGTCTAAGAAATGACTATGAGTCGATTTATCAAAGTTCATCGGTAAATAGTGTAATGGTCAATAACTCAGAATTGAGAAAACTTGACCTCGAACCCGATCAATATAACTTTTCGTTTCCCGGTGGCAGCGGGCAATTTGTTTTTGATATTCACAAGAATATATTTCAATTAGAAAAGTCTGACAATACAATTCAAATGGATGGTAATTTGTCGAGCTTTACCATAATAGACGCCTCCGGCAATAAGTACTACTTCGGAAGTTGCGAAAAAATTTGGTTTGATACCCACAACTGGCTTACCGTTGAGGATAATTTGAATCTATACTTCCCAATGGCCTGGTATCTAACTGAAGTTAGAAATGCCAATAACGAATTAGAGTATGAAATTGAGTACGAAAATGATCCAACCATCTACCACAAAACTGAACGCTACCACACTCTTTCCTTAACTTGTTTGGGCTCGGGTAAACCAATAGAAAGGAATTCGGAAAGCTATATTCAAGCATTGAGACCGAAGCAAATTAATGGAAATACACTATCCATGCTATTTGTATACGATCATTTGCGTCCAGACTATCCCAATGCAATGGCTCTTTCAGAAATAAAATTGGTTCAGAACAATAATAATGGCTTAGTTCAACGTGTTCTATTCAAGTATGATTATGATGGCTCCAACCCAGAAGATTTAAGTCGAAACAACCCACAGCTTGAATTAACAAAAGTATTATTTTATGACAGAAATGAAGAGGTTATTGAGAGCCGATCTATCAACTATAAAGGCGGATTTCCAAATACATCAAACCAGTCAGTGTATGGCTGCGATTACTGGAAACTATACAACGGAAATAATGCGGGAAATTTGATCCCAGAGTTAGGTGGTGGAATTACCGAATTTTCCGATCATGAACTCCTCGTATCAGATTCCGAAAATAGGCATCCCAATCCAGAATTTGCTATGTCTGGAATGATTGAGTCAATTGCTGACATGAGTGGATTGCGCGTGGACTATGAATTTGAGCTAAACGAATATAATCGGGAAGCTAATTCAAATATAAAATATATAGACACTGAGGCAGCGGAATTTCACCTTGTAGAAAACGATGAAGATGAGGTTGATTATGAAATGATGGACGACGCAGACTGGCAATACAATCCAGTCTATGGAGGAGGAGACCTCCAATTTGATCAAAATGGTGATTTAATTCTTCCTTCAGTATTTTATGATTATATTCCAGAATTTGACACATTTGAAATGGCCACGGATAATGGAATACCCTTGGATCAATTTGGAAATCCTTTTCCAATAGTAGTTCAGATTGCGGGTGAAGTTCCAATAATTGTTGAAGGGACAGATTATTTATCACAAGGTGAATTCGAAATTGAATTTCCACAATGGGTCAAAATCAAATATTTTCTTGAAGATCCCAGTTACGATGGAGATGAAGACGCTGCATTTGTTAAAATTGAATGGGACAACCTTGATGACGTAATTGGTAATCAGCAGTACTGGCAAAATTGCTCCACCTATTGTTCCAATAATGAGATAGACGATTTAATACAGCTTTCGGAGCAAGCTGAAGCGAACGATGGGTTTATTTTGAATGTGATTTCTTCCCATGATGATTGTCGGTGGGTAACTTACGAAGTATTTCTGGGAACAGGAACTTATAAAGCAGAATGCTACAATCCATCATCCGTTGGGGCAACACAATTGAATATATTTTATCAAAAACTGAATAACGCAACGATTAAAACATCAAAACAAGGCGGTGGCCTGAGAATAAAGTCCATCACCTCATTTGATCTAACCGGACAAGAAGAAAATCTTCTGAGTTGCAGAGCCTTTAAGTATCAAAGCCCCAATGGCCAAAGCTCAGGCGTTCTAAATACAATCCCTAAACACTACACAAAATCAAATACTAATCAGAACTGTGGCTTTGAGGGAGAATGTTTCCCCTGTCCAATCTTTAATATTTCCTCGGTAGATCAGAGTGTACTGCTTGGTGATGAACCCATGAAGGTAACCTATCAACATGTTCAAGAGTACAGGCTCAATAACGAAGATTTTATACCTTACAAGGACAATGGTGTTCTACCGGTTCAACGTGTGGAATTCGACTTTCGTGTAGAAATTCCAGGATCAATGCCGGGACTACCCAATGGATACTTTCAGGCACAACATCCATGGAAAAACGGGGCCATTACTTCTTCCAGGGTATATAATTCTGAGAATCAAATCATGACTGCTAAAACCTTTGATTATATTGAAAAGGAATTTGAACAAGTTGCCTCAACAGGGTTCAATGTAGTTTATTATGTTGAGGATTTTTGCACTAATGAAGACAACGTTGTATTGAAGCCTTACAAATATTATTCATCATATTATCTGCGAAGTGAAGAAAAGTACTTTGGACATAGCTATGAAAACAGTACTGTGCAAACAATAACAAGGCAATTCACCTATGGAATAAATAACTCCTCATTGCTAACAGACATTAATGTGATTCCAATGGCTCCAAATCCCTCTTCTCAAATGCATTATACTTATATCGCCAGTCTGGATGAAAGCAATGCCATGCTTCAACCTGGAGAATCCTTCGAATCGTATGGTCTTATGAAAGTCAGGGGTATGTTAAATTATCCTGTCGAAGTGACGAGTTGTATAACTCCGATTGATGCAGACGAAAGGATTGTAAGCAGTAAATTGATCGAATACAAAATTTTAAATGGTAGCATTATTCTTCCGTCTAAAGAATTTTATTTGGAACTTGATGCATTTATTGCATTCGATCAGCTCGCGCGATTTGAAACTGTAAACAATACTATTGTTTTGGACAGCAGATACAAACTGGCAAGTGAAAATATTAGTTTTGACGAAAATTATTTCTTACAAGAGTCTGCCGATCAGATTGGAGTTCGTACCTCAGTTATATATGGTGATGAGAATAATAAACCACTGGCGGCTTGCGAAAATTCGGCTCTCACTAATATGGCGTATTCCAGTTTTGAGGATGCTAATCACGGCGGCTGGATATATACAGATAACAATATTCAATATAACACAGAAGTATTTCATGGGCTTCAATTTCCAAATGGAAAAACAGGATACAACTATTTGAATTTAGGGCAAACTAGCATTTCCAAAGAACTTGCACCTGGAGTTTATAGATTGAGTGCATGGGTGAAAAATGAGTTTGGCCCTTTCACAGGTCAACTGATATTTACCTTGCCCACAAATATTTCAGTAGAGTTAGTTTCCAACGAAGATCCAGACAACAGAAATTGGAAGTATATCGAATATAAAGTTACTGTCTCATCCAGTAATGGACTGCTCATTATACCGCACCTAAGTAATGCAAATGTTTTAATTGATGAATTGCGATTGAATCCTCTGGCAGCAAGAATGACAACCATTTGCTACAACCTGGATGGTTCGATTCAAAGTACCTGCGACATCAATAACAACTGTCTTTACTACTTCTATGACGCAGTGAATAGAATAAAATGGAAAGTAAACAACTCTTACGATATAGTAAGTGGATATGAATATTTCAATCGTAATCCGAATAACGGTATTGAAAAGGGGTATATAAAATCTTATATTCCAACAGTGCCAGATTTAAGCACCAATCAAGTGCTTTCTGCTGGCAGTAGTTCTACACAAGCGCTTATTAATCTCAGTTATGTGGACGCCGCAAATAGAGTCGTTCAAAGCATTCAACTAGGACAGGCAGTACAAAATAAAAATTTTGTTCAATTTCGCGAATTTGATGCACTTGGCAAAGAGACTAAGTTATATGATCCGTACGCAGCGATGGGTAACGAACATTATATAGAAAATGTAAAACAGGCTCAGCTTCAATTTTATGCCAATAGCTCACATGTGGAGCATACCTCATTTCCTTTCAAAGAAATAGTTTTCGATAAATCACCTCTTTCACTTGTAGTTGCGGAAGGCTCCCAAGGAGAGGCATGGCAAGTTAGTAATGGACATGCGCAACAAAGCAAGTATTCCCTTAATTCTTCCAACGAAGTAATACTGTGGAGATACAATGACATTAGAATAATTACCGGAGACGGCTCCAACGCCGAATATTGGCCACAGGGCGCGCTAACTAAAGTAGAAGGTATTGATGAAGATGGAAAACAAATGTGGCTATTTTCCAATGCCAGGGGTCAGGTTGTTCTAAAAAGATTAAGAGCAATTGTAGGGCAGCAAATCGGAACCTCAGACTTTTCCGGTGTTACACTTTATACTTCTGATATGTCGATGGGCACATCAGGAAGCCATCCACCACTCATAAATCAGAATGTAATAAACGTGGATACATATTACATATACGATGATCTTGGAGCATTAATGTTTGAGATGCCACCAATAATTACAAAAGGGCTACAAGAGATTGGAGATTATTATATGGCCACTGTTCCAGGTGGATCATTATTTGAGTATTTCAACCAATATTGTTTCGCATATAAATATGATCAAAAGGGGCGACTAGTGCAGAGAAAAATCCCTGGAATGGATTGGTCGTATATTGTTTACAATGAGTATGATCAGGTTGTTTTAACACAAGATGCTGATGAAAGAATTACTAATTCCTGGAATTATTTGAAATACGACGAATTGGGCAGGGTTATTATAGTCGGGCAAACCAATAGCGCTTTATCTTTTGAAGACCTGGCAACTTATCTGTCCAATGAAAATCTTGTTTTATTTGAACAAAGAAGTGAAGAGCCTTTGAGTTTGCACGGTTATACCAATCAATCTTTCCCCACATCTTTGGGAAAGGTTTTGACGGTAAACTATTACGACGATTATGAGTTCGACCAGCAGGGACACGAATGTTTGCTACCGAACAAAACCAATCGAACTCTGAATTTTGTGACTGGTTCCAAAGTTTTGATTTTGGGAACATCTAATTACCTGTGGAGTATTACGCATTATAACAAAGAGTCACAAGTGCTGCAATCCTGGAGTACCAATATGACCGGAGGCTACAGTTCTACAGTCTTGGATTACAGTTTTCTTGGCCAAATACGACGCACCGTAGAAACAAGTAAGTTTAATACTGACGCTCAAGAATTAACAACGGTAATTTTCTACAATTACGACAAGGGAGGCCGACTGTTGAATACCAAACAGAAGAACAACAACGATCCCGAAATTACCCTCAATAAATTTCATTACAATGAATTGAGTCAGGTAATTAAAAAGGAAATTCATATTCCTACAGGCATGGATGTGGGTATGCAAACAATAGATTACAGGTACAATGAAAGAGGCTGGATTAAAAGCATCAACAACAAAGAATTGGCCGATGATGGCGACAATCTGGAAGATTATGATGTATTTGGTGAAGAGTTAACTTACATAGCAGATGGAATAAGCGGTGATCCACTGAATGAGTTTGTCAATACCAACCTTACACTTACATCGCACTACAGCGGCAATGTGGCCATGTTCGAATGGAAGGTAAAAACCCCCGATGCACCTCAAAATCAGGATGGTCATAATGCCTACATTTTCAGGTATGATGATCTGGGTAGAATTACCAATGCTGTCTATGCAAAATACGACCCGACCCAATTTAATCTGGGTCTTGATTACGGAAAGTATTCTGAAAAGGTGGACTACGATCTGAGCGGAAATATTATCTCCTTAACAAGGAATAGATCTGATGATGAACAAGATGTTTCGTCAGACAATTTGAAATACACCTATAGCCCATTAGGATATAAGCTCTTGAATGTAACAGAATCTGGCAACTCAACAGCCAATGAAAACTTCACACATTTTATAGACGGCTCAAATACCGGAAATGACTATGAATATGACGTAATGGGGCGTATGACCAAAGACCGAAACAAAGGGCTCAACTATACTTACGACATCACCGGGCAATTGAATCATGTTTCCAATTTTGAGTTGACTGAGAATGTACACTACACCTATAATGCCCAGGGAACAAAACTTAGTAAAAATCAGGGAGGTACAATTATCTATTATTTTAATGGAGCTGAATACAATCAGGATGGATCAATTATTCTTGTTCCTACGAGTGAAGGCTGTTTTCGACCTACACCGCAAGGTTCCACCAACACTACAGAGTTCGTTTACGATTACAATATATTAGATCACCTCGGTAATGTGCGGGTTACTTTGACCGAAGAAAATGCTACCGAAGAAACTGCTGTAGCTACACTCGAACCAGCTAATATTAACCTTGAAGATTTGCAATTTGAAAATCTTCTTGCGGCCAAAGTTGACAAACCTGTTGATTGGTCTGTCCTATCCAATTTCAATACAAAAGTGGCCCAGCTTTCAACCTCTGGTTACTCAATGGGGCCTAGCCACATTGCCAAAGTAATGCTTGGGGAACGAGTTGAAGTGAATGTAGAGAGTTTCTATAGAACCGAAGGAGAAAATTCTGGTACAGGCCAAACCTTGTCGCAGATATTCGGCAGCCTTCTGGTAAGTCTTACCGTCCAGGGTGCAGGTATTCTTCCTTCGGGTGAGAGTGGAATCGGGGCTTTTTCTGATGCGTCCTCTCAGCAATCCATGTCTGTGGCGCAATTTCTCATGGATAATACAGATCAATTGGACAATGGCACGCCAAGTGCCCAATTGGTTTACATACTTTTCGACAGATACCTGCGCATCAACAGAACCTTTAGTGGTGTCATAAATGTAAACGATCCAGATGAAGTAGAAATTCTGCTAATGGCCGCACGCGATATGCCACATGGCGGTTACTTCTTTACTTATGTTACCAACCAATCTCCCAAAATGGTTTACTTCAATGATCTGACTATTAAACGCAAAGTCGGTGTAATACGAAGTGCTTACGATTATTATCCCTACGGGCTTTCGTGGTACAATATGGATACGAGCGAATTGCGCAATGCTGGCTATCAGGGCAAGGATTTCCAATCCAGCGTTTCAATGTACGATTTTGAGGCGCGTATGCTTGATCCTGTGTTGGCAAGATGGATTTCACCCGATCCTGTGGCCAGCACCCATAATGTCTATCAATCCATGCGCGCTAATCCCGTCCTCACCATCGACCCTACAGGAATGACGGATGGTTGGATACAGGATGAGAATGGTGAGATGTATTGGGATGAGAACATCAACAGCCAGGGAGACTGGACTATGATGTTAACTCTGGGTGGGGAATCCAGAAACTACAATGGCGCTTTGGGAATAGATTATATAGGTCAGCAAGTATATGGGAGCATTGGCGATATGCCAGTGGTGTTTAATGCTGATGGCACAATAGGCGATACTTGGTTTATGGAAGCCGCGCAGGTTGAAGGTAAATTAGATATATCAGAAGAAGATCGGAAGCATGCAGAAGAGGAAACGGCTAATTATATATACGCTCAGGCAGGAATGCCAGTGTATTATGTTTACGAAGACCTCACCCCGGAAATTTATGCACATACTAAACTTGCATTGAAGAAAAATCCGACTTGGAAAGTGCTACATTATAACGGTGGTGGAAAATTAGCCAATAGCCAGCGCTACTATGCACGCAAAAACAAACCATTGGATTGGTTGAATATAATAGGAAACAATATGGAAGAGTTTCCACCTGCTTCTACGTGGGAAGGTGGCAGAAAGGCTTGGGTTATATCTGTTCCCATCTGGGAAAATTGTATTCAGGGAGGCCAGCTTGGTGCTATTATGCGAAATATGGAACCCAATGATGCGTTTGCGGTGGTTCTTGTTCCAAAGGTGACTAAGCCCATCAAACAGCCAGTTCCTTCACCCGTTAATGATCCTATTATTATCCCGATAACACCTGGCGTTTTCGAACTAGCCAAAAAAACAGTCCCTAGCCAAGTTATGAAACCTTCTTTTTCTTGCGGAACAGTGTTTACACTAATATTTCTTGGACCTCCTGGGTTTTGGACAGATCCAATGGGTCTTGAGGGGGAAGGAGGAGTTTATTAACTAATATCCTAAATTCACTTATTACTCTCGTATATTGCTCTAAAAAAGGAATAAAGAAATAATTTGATATGTGGAAAAAAGCAGAACTTAGGCATTCAAGCAATGAAATAATGGAGCTTTACTGCTTGCAATGTGAAAATGTTGTGACAATGGCATTTTGCGAAAATACTGAACAAAAGCAGAGGCAATTGATTCGTATTTCATTCATAGGCCAACTGGATGATCTTGTATTAAATCAGTATAATGCTAAAATAGAATGGATACTTTCGGAAAGTGTTTTTGACTCATGGCCCTGCGAAAATGATTTAACCAAATCCAAGAGTAACGGCACACAGCCTTTAATTGACTGTAAGTATTATTTTTCAACAGCAATTGATTTATCAAGAAATCACCGATATTTTAACAGGCAAATAAAAAAATTCATTACGGGTGTATGGAAATCCTCAAACGAGACCCTTCATATTGAAAAGGGTAATTCGTTTTCAATAGATAGATACCCTGAAAATAGGATGTTTTCAGGTTTTCCAACAAACGGAAAATGGTCCGAGGGAGGTGGCTCGTTGCTGGTGGTGGATAACTCGCTGAGTGGCGTTCGGATGCAAATTGTTGATATTAATGAAAATCAGTTGGTTTTTGGCGGAGAAGATTCTAATTTATTTTATGAATTGGAAAAACAATCTTAATATTTTTTCTTGATCTGGTAATGCCAATGTTAAATCTTGAAGGTATTTAATTGTCATGTGGAAAAAAACAACCATCCCCCATTCAAATGGGTCAAAACTTGACCTGTATTGTATGCAAAATGAGTACTTTGTATCAATAGCAATTTGCGAGGATACACCAAAGACGAAACTACAATTGAATAGAGAAACCCTGAACGGAAATCTAACCGATTTAGTTTGGAACCAATATGGACTGCCAATTCAGTGGGAAGATACAGAAAATATTTTTGAAACCTGGCCATGTGAATATGACGCGCGGCAATCTAAAGATGATGGAAAACAACCTTTGCAAAATATCAGATACTCCATTGGAAATGCCATAATATCGATTCGCAATAATCTTCATTTTAATAAAATTATTAAGAATAATATTGAGGGCGTTTGGAAGTCAGATGATGGAATAGTGCGTATTATGAAGGATAATTTCTTTGAAATGGACAACTCCCTTGCTATGCTTCGCAGTGTTTCTGTCCTACCCCCCATAGGAAGATGGTCAGCGACTTATGGTACTCTTTTGGTGCAAAAGCCTAACGGCGATGGTGGTAGAGTCCAAATTCTTGATTTGAATGAGACTAAGTTGATATTTGGCGGATGCCCTATGCAATTGACTTATGAGTTTGAACGTGTGGCAGAGTAATAATGATTTTACCTCAGATAGATAAGATAAGTAATGGAGTTAAAAATACTACGAGACAAATGCCTTCTTTTCAACCAATTTATGATGGAAAAAGGCGGCCTTCCAAGTGCTTTAAATGAAGCATATATTGAATCAAATAAATTAATTGAAGATGCCTTTAGAGATGGCAATTTAAAACCTTTAACGGCGATGAGTGCGGATATAGATGATCAGGTGTTGAGGCACATGCCAATCTCAATGGCTTTAGAGTTGAAAAAAGTTTTCGGGAAAAATTAAATTATGATTTTGATGTAGTGGAAAAAGCACTTCAAAAAGCGTTAGATAAAATATTAAAATAAAAGCAAAATATCCTCAAGGGAAGAGTACGAATTGATAGTAAATAGAATTGATGAAATCTATGCAGATCCGTCCAGCGTTCAGGAACTTCATCGTTTGAATGAACTGTTGTCAGAATACCAAAAAAAGGCTAGTGGTTAACACAGATTATTTGCTTAAAAATATTTTATTTGCTACATCTTCGTTCAAAAGAAAAGAGTATTTTTATTGGCTATAATATTTACTGCTGGTTAGATTTTTTCATTTCCAGCAGTTGTTTAAAACATCATATAATGAATGAAACAACCCATATTGAAGCGTCTCAAACTGACCCCGTTTTTAAAAAATATATCCCTATAGTTACAGCATTTTTATGTTTGGTAAGTGTAATTCTATTTATTGGGATAAACTTAGAAGAAGAGCCTTATAATTGGGAAGTTTATAAAAAATGGGGATCGCCTTCACGAACGGATATTTTTAGCGGAAGTTATTGGGGCCTCATTACATCCAACTTTTTACATACAGAGTTATGGCATATTGCTTTTAATTTATACTGGCTAATTTTCCTGGGCAAAAAGATTGAGTTTGAGACTAACAAACTTTTTTATGGACTTCTGATCTTATCTTCGGCTTTGGTAAGTTCATTATCCCAACTTTCATTTGATAGCACAACTGGTATAGGGCTTTCAGGAATTGGTTATTCACTTTTCGGTTTCATACTCTTAAAAAGCAAAACCACAGAAAGCTATTCAAATTATCTTGAAAAAGGCACAATAAGGCTTTTCATATTATGGTTATTCCTTTGCATTGTTTTGACCCAAATGGGGATATGGCATGTCGGAAATGCCGCTCATATTGGCGGATTTTTGTGGGGAATGACTTTAGCATACCTATCTAAGTTCAATATATACAAGCAATGGATTGCCGGACTACTACTTTTTTCTGCCTTAGCCACTTCAATTTTCTGGAACCCTTTTTCTACTTCCTGGCTTTCTTATAGAGCATTTGAACTTCATACAAATCAACAATATAATGAGGCCAGACAAGTCTATAACGAGATATTAAGTATTGACAAGGACAACCAATGGGCAAAAGATAATCTGAAAATACTTCCTGCTGAATGATTTTGTAGTCAGCATTTGATTTTACGAAAAACAACTTGGTCGAATAAATTTCAGGCAAGTGAGAAACATATTGGAAATTTCAATTATATTTGTTCAACTGGAATAGTAGAATTGCCGATTCGTTTCTTTTGAAAGTTTCGTTGTCAAATTATCTAGTCATAGCGATGTATGGGGTAATTTCTCAGTTGTAATCGAATATTTAATTGTTCAATCGGCATTTCTTCTGTTCTCCTTTTTTACTTACCTTTAAGGTTTATAAAAATCCCCGATTACTGACCATAATCGGGGATTTCATTTATGAAGCATTCGGGGCTCACCGATTCATTTTCGATTCAAGTCGCTCCGCTAAAAGCTCCATATCGGCTCCAACCTTTTCGTCAACAATTTTAGCATA
>JANNEQ010000067.1:0-10524 GCA_031378885.1 Flavobacteriales bacterium | reverse complement strand
GTAGACAAAAAACGATTTGCAGCACAGGTCAAAGAAGCCAAAGAGAAAAGAATGGAATCGAACCGATCATTTCAATGTATTACTTCATTGAGATGTCAGAAATGAAAATAAATCAAAGGTTATGAAATAAATTTTTCAATTTTACAGATGAAGAATGGAATTTGAAAAGTCGATTCCTTTTTTAGGGAGGTGTCTTGAAGGTTGAACAGATGATTTTCCTAAGTGTTTCACTCATGAAAATCATCTGGTTTTTATGTTGCTGATTTGGATTCGATTACGAATATTCGTTTGGTTTTATAGCGTTACAAGCGGAGAGCGCCGGTAGGCTCTACCGATGTACTGCTGGAAAAAAGTATTGTAAACCGTGTACTTGACATACAAAAACTAAAAGAGAGCGAAAAACAACACGTCTTCGCTCTCCTTGATGCTTTTATTAAGCAAACTAAGTTTCAGTCTATTATGTAAAATTCTGGGATTGGGTGGCTTCGTATGTGCCTTGTATTATTCCTAAAATATATTCCCCTAATAAACCTTTACTCTTTAACCATTCAAGTATTAGATTATCTTTCAATATTTGATTTGAAATAAGTTGTTTTAATTCTGTATTTACTTCTGCTCGTTGGTCAGTGATTGAATAATATCCCCACTTATAAACTATGTTATCAGGATCAGATTTTAAAGCATCTTCTAACATAATCTTAGCTTCATCAATATTATCAATTCCAAAATACCATTCAGCTACATAAATCATTACTCCTGAAAAAAATAAAAAATCATAGTTGCTATAAAACTTCAATTTAGCTTTGCTGAAAATTTCTTTGATTTTTATTGAAAAAAAATCGTGCTCTTCCTGTGTGTATTGTCCATCAACCAAAAAATCTAATAGGACAAATAAAACTCGTAAGAAATTATCAAGACTTTGATTTTTTTCATCTTCTATGAATTCAACAGCACTATATACATTTCGCTCTTTTTCAATTAACTCCAATTCGTTTTTCAATTCCATAATTTCAAGATTTAAGGGATGAATATTGAATTGATAATTGGTGTTCCTTGATTTATATAACCACGAATCGTAAAATTCACACCACCAACATTTACAGGGGTATTGAATACGCCTTGTGCATTAGGCAAAATTCTTCCATTAGCGTTTTGCAATGCAGATTTGATTACATTTTGATTACCACCAATTTGAGTAGATAATTGATTTAACCAAGGTTTAGGGTGTAACTTGTTCGCAAAAATATGCAACTCTTTCTGTCTCATTGTTAATGAAACAGCATCATCAATAGTACTGCTTGTAAATTGGGTTAAAAGTTTCGTACTCGTATTAGCGGCGCTTCCTGTTTTGGAAAATATACTGCTCATTTTACCAATAATCGGCCCGGCAAAAGTACCTGCAACAATAGCACCGTCACCCCAACCAAGGTTGCCTTCCCATGCTCTGACACTCACCCCAACAAGAGTGGGGCCCCACATAGCGTCGGCGACTGCGCTATTAGCCTTATCTCTGGGCTCTTCTTTGAAGGAAGTTTTAGATCCTGACAAAGATCGAGGCACATCGAATTTCACTTGTGCATTTTGTGTAGCGCTTACAATTGCCTGCTTCTCGAATTGGGTTTTCTCAGGTCGTCTTACCAGGCTTCCAACAAAACCATCATAATATGTTTCGCTCGAAATGCCTGCTTGCCTGAGTTCCGCTCTCTTTTTGTGATAGGCTTGCTCCTGATCATAGGTGAGGCTGCGGGTACTCCACCAGCCGCCTTGATCATTGTATCCTCCAAGATAGTCTATGCCAAAAGACCCGGGCTGGTATAGAGTAGTGCGAATTCTGAAAAGTTGATCGGGCTTATTGTTGATATAAACAGCCTGAAGGTTATTTGACTCATCGAAATAATAATCATTCGGATCTGTTCCTCCAGCCCACATCCCATCAGGATCCACCATCGACATAGGGTTATTCCCCATAGCCAGATACAAGCTATAATGCTGCTCTGCCGGATCGGGTACCAACCAACGCCCAAGGGTTGGGTCGTACATACGCGCATGGAAGTCGTACAGCGCTATGGAGTTGCCGGGCCACTCGCCAGATTGCCAGTCCTTGCCCTGGTAGCCAGCATTGCGCAATTCTGTATCGGGTAGTTTGTTCCAGGTAAGACCATAAGGATAGTAATCATTTACATTGCGAATAATACCCTCCTTGCGTGTTACCGCCAGGTTGTTGAAATAGACACTGCGGGTAGATTGGTTGGTCACATAGGTAAAGAAGTAGCCATCGCGCGGCAAGGTCTTCTCTACCATGCCCATAATATTGACCAGATCGGGATCGCCTACTTGTACTACACCGCTGTAAGCGGGGTCTACTATTAGCCGTTCGTTGAAAAGAACATAAACCAGATAAGATTGCGGTAAGGCACCGTCCAACTCATTCTCGTGGCTGTTGAGAAAATTCATCAGCGAAGTACTGGGGGCCGAGGTAACATTGGCAAAGTTGCCCAGCCCTGTCTCACAGGCAGGAATAACGCCCTGCCCCTGAATGCCAATATTGACCAGCATTCCGGCAAATATCTGCGTGAGGGTTTGGGTGGAGTTGTTCTGGTCTTCTTCGTTGCGGTAAAAACTTTCTACTGTTACCGAGAGTTTGTCGCTGATGGCTACTTTGGCCAGGTAGCTGGGCCCCGTGGCACTGCCGTTGGCCGACAGGTGGGCCACCTTGGTATTGAGGCTGCTTATCAGCGCCCAATCGGGGGGCGTATTGTCGATGGTAGTGGTGAGGTTTTCGAATTCTATAAGCTCGTCCTGCACATTGTAGGGTTCCAGGGTGGCTATATCTACCACATCGGTAGCATTTTCGTCTGACAGAATTACCCGAACATTGCCCAGGTGGTCGGTAAGGTAATAATCGTACACATATTCGGGCTGCCCTTCGCCCTCTGTGGTGTTGGGCCTTATGGCGCCCTCGGGTGTGGCTATGGAGATCAGCGAGCCATCGTCTTTAAATTCTGCTCCGCCTATATAATGGGTAATGTTGCCTCCTACGTTTTTCATCCACTTGGTGCCTGTGGCATCGTAAGTAAAGAGGGCATCGGGATTTTCCCAGCCATCGTCTACACTTTTTACCTGCCCCAACTGGTTGTACTGGTAGGTAAAGCCCTTGTTGTAATCGTGCACCATGCGGCCCATTATATCGTAGGTATAATCGGGGTTGGTACCATTGTCTACATCTATAAAATGGGTGTAGAGTTCGCTTTCTTCTGCCAGCCCGCCATCTGTAATGGTGGTAACGCGGCTTGCATTGTTGTAGCTATAGGTAAGCATATCGGCGGCCACGGGAGTAGGTGTTTCTGAGGGCCGGTTTCTTTGCATGGACAAGATATTGCCGGCTATGGAATAGCTGGTTTTTTCCATCCAGAAGTTGTGGTCGAGGGTGAGCACACCAAAGGCATCGGCTTTGGCATAAATGGCATTGGTTTGCTGCCCCAGATCATCATATCGCATAATGTAGGCGTGGTATCCGTCTTCGTTTTGCGGTGCGTCGGGGACTTTTGTTTTCCACTCCATCATGGCTATTTTGCCATCGTAGCGCGAGATAAGTTCCAATTCCGAACCGGAAATCTCATCTACATTGTCGTCCAGTATCTGGCTGCGGGTGTAGATAAGCTCTTCGCCAAATACATCGTTATCATCGAGGTTATCGCCATCGGCGGCTAGTTCTGCATTGTTTATTTTGGTGAGCCAACCTTTTTCGTTGTACCTGTAATCTACTATTTGCATAAATCCATCATAGCCGAGGGGCTGGTGCAGTTTTTTCTTCACCACCTGGCCCAGCACATTGTACTTGTTTTCGGTCAGCAGCACAGGGTCGTCGTGCTGTCCGGCTTTGAAGTAGGTTTTGAGTAGCTTTCCGTTTCTGTCGTAGACATAGCTGGTTTGGGTAACAATGGGATCATTTTCTGCACCCACCGCAATGGCAGAATAGGTTTGCAGCACTTGTCCCTGCCAGTCGTATTCTATGGCAGATTTGAGGCGGGCTCCCCTGGGTGTTTCGGACCAGCTTTCTACGGCACGGCCATCCTGGTCGTAATAGACTATAGAAGTGAGAAATATTTCAGGATCGCTCTCCAGCACTTTTACCTTGCTGCCTGTAGAGAGGCCCAATGTTCTGTTGCCCAATTCGACGGCGCCGGTATAGGTTACTCCGTTGGTCTGGAAGTTGTAATCGTCGAAATAATTGATGGTCCATATTTCGTCTATATCGGTGGGGAAACTTGTATCGGTATAACCATGCATGTTGCCGGTATCTGTGGAGCGGTATTCCCAGAGGTTGGTGGTAATGCCGTCGAGATCGCTTTGCAATTGTGCTCTCCCTATTTCTGTGCGGGTAATGCCCGTCATAACAGCACGGCCCAGGCCGTCGTACTTTACAAAACTCCACCGGTTGGTGAGGCTTTGCTCGGGATCCTGGCTCATAATAATCTGGTTCAGGTTGTTGTATACGTAGTAACTCCAGCCCATGCCCGGAGCTTTTTTGGCTATCTGACGGCCGCGGTAGTCGTACAGGTATGCGAAAATGAACTCATCGAAAATTTCGTAATTTTCGGCGGAGGTGTGTGGATCGAAAGTGGGGTTGATGGGGTTATCGCCATGGCTGAACTGCCAGGTAACCACAGGTGGAATTTCCAGGGATAACTGGCCGTGTATGTCGTACACAAAATAGGTATCCATGTCGGTAGTAATACCCTGCTCATGATCTTCCAATGCCCCAAGCTGGTATTCTCCATTGCTGAAATCTGCGGTATAGGGTTTACCATTGGCATCTTCATACAAAGCGGCCTGTGTTCTGGTCATTACCGTTCTGCCCTTGGGGTCTGTATAGGTCCATGATTTTTGTCCACTTTCGCCTATCGTTTCAGTTTTTATAAGGGTATTGGGTGGCCAGTAAACCGGTTGGCCGTTTGCCATAGCAAAAGAATAGCCCGTAAAGTCGGTCCATTTGAGCACTTCGCCCGCTGCATTGAGCAGAATTTTCGATTTGGTCGTATGGCCTTGTCCGGATGCCAGTGAGCCATCTTGCCAATGTTCGCCCACAGATTCTTTTTCCAGTGGTCTGCCCATGGGCGAATTTTCGAATGTGGTGGTGGCGCTGGGGTATTCCGTATGCGCAATCATATTTTGCGTTTGGTAGAAATTGGCCTGTTTGTTCAATAAATCAGTGGCAAACTGATCTTCATTGAAAAAGTCAACATAGGGTAAGTAGGAGGTTGATTCCCTCCCTAAGTTGTCGTAGAGATGAAAAGAAACAAGATCGCCATTTCCGGGTGCTATGGCATCGACGGCTATTTCTTGTGTGCTTCGGTTGAAGCCATCGAAATAGGCAACGCTGCGCGATACTTCGTTGAGGTGGTCGTTGGCATATTGAAAATGTGTTGGGGTGACACCCGGAGCAAGAGCAGTGTAGGATTTGATGTGGGTGCGGTCGTTTTCGTCGGCAGAAGATTTTAAATAATATTCGGTATAAGAAAGAATATTCAGGTCTTCGTCCATGGTATATGCCAACTGATTTTTTGCATTGTATACATAATAAGAGCAATAGTTATTGGCGTCGCAAACGGAGTTTTGTCTGCCCAGTTCGTCGAAGGTGTTGGTAGACATAATGGCATCTTTGGGAGTAAAGCGTAATTCGTCCAGGAAATAATTGCCAATAGGGTTTTGAGTACCCGATAAGACCACGCTAAGATTTTTCTGGCTGGGACAATCGATGCTGTATTCGTAGAAACGCCAGATGCCAATGGCCAGGCTGGATGTGGTATTGGCATTCACAGCTAAACTACCCAGAAATACCTGGGGAACTCCGGTACACCAGAATGTAAGGCGGTAATTTCCGGCTTCAATTTCGCGGGCGGCTCCATTCTGTGCATCAATTTCCAGCGCAAAACGACCGGTCTTGGCCAATTTAATACCCAATGCATTTGGGGTAGAGAAAGTAGAGTTGTGTGTAACAAGACTTTCGTTGTAGGTCCAACCCCCGTGGTTGGAAGTTTCGAAACTCGAATAAGCGCATTGGTGGGGGTGGGCATTGAGCACTTCTGCTACAACACGTCCATCGACATAGTCGCGTATTACAGAATGGACCATTTCGTTTTCCAGTTTTTGCGCCAGCACCCTTTGCTGTGTGTCGACCGCTATCACCTCCGAAGTTTTTTTGTAACCCGGGTGTTTCCAGAAGGTAGCACTGGCTCCGCCATTATCGGCTATATGCGATTCTACGTCGGCTAAGGAGAGCTCGCCATGGTGCTCGAGCAGGTAGATGCTTTGTTGCAGCACTGCGTCCAGATCGGGGTGGTATTGGTAAATATAACAAGCGGCATTCTCTACTTTCAGGGCATTGGCATCGTTGCCTATGAGGGTAATTTGTTCAATTGGCGCGGATAGAATGTTTTTGTCGAGCAATTTATTGATGGCCAGAGTCTGTGCATCTGCCGGATTGGCCGAGTAGGGATAGTCGCTGCTGAACCGCGTAAGGGTTACTACCTGATCGCCTATTCCATTGTTGTAAGTGGGTGTGTTGTAAGTGAGTACTCTTGTGGCGCTTGAAAGGTTGGGGTTGTCGTAGTAGTAGACGGAGACGTTTTCGATGCAAGAGGTAGGACTCTCCATGCTGTAGAGTCTATTGGTATGCTTTTTTATTCTTCTCTGGCCGGTGGGTATGGCGTAGGTTTTATGGGCTTTGATGCTCCATGGTGTGGAGTTGACCAGTTGGCATGTTTGAAAATCAAAGAAGTCAATAATTGCATCCCAGGCATTATCAAAAAATCCCTGACCACCCTGACCGTCATCGCCATTGAGACTTGGGCTATCTGCGGCGAGACCGTAATCGTTGTTCCATCCCGTTATAGATGCCTGGGCCGCATAACCATAGACTACATTTTCGACAGCGGTATTATCTTCATATTCGAACATTTCGACAGCTACCAGGTCGCCATTTTGGTTTTTTACTATCTTCTGTGTCATCAAACCATTATTCCACGCTTTGTAGTTATTCGGGACATGAGGCTCACCTTCTATTTCCTGCGGAACTTGCACGCCATAAGTATATTCTGTCAGACCGTTGTTCTGGCCCAATCTTTCTATAACTTTTCTGTACGATACAAAGCCTCCGTTGAGTCTGGCCAGATCAACACTGCTATTGGAATGGATGGTGGAGGTGTACACATCTGCCCTTCCTTTTATATCGGGATTATTTCCATGTTCG
The DNA here is from genome assembly GCA_031378885.1 of Flavobacteriales bacterium. GTDB lineage: Bacteria > Bacteroidota > Bacteroidia > Flavobacteriales_D > Sanyastnellaceae > JANNEQ01. Next base: position 3,272 of record JANNEQ010000067.1, on the reverse strand, counting down.
TTGATACACTCCAGGTTGTTGTCCTGAATGGCAGTAACGTGTTCGCTTTTGTAATGCGGTATACTCATCAGACAACCTTGCTCGTATTGAAAATAGCGGTGCAATTCGTCGTCGGGTACATTTACATCCGGGTCTTGAATTATTTCTTTTACCCGCAGTCCGCCGCCGGAGTTGCCCATTGGGCAAGGGGTCTGGTAGTGGTCTTTGAATGTGATGGTGGAGAGGATGATGGGGTCCATATCTGGTAACGCGGTATTAGCCTGTTCAAAATCACCCGGCGTATTCGCATCGTTACAATAAATTTGTATATTGGTATTATCACAAGCATTTCCATTGACTAAACTTTCTATATTCACACCAACAGTCACTCCTGAACCAGTGCCGTACCCTATTGTAAATGATGATATGAATTGTTCAAAACTGGGCATATTACTATGATCAGGAACATACCAGTCAATTGTGTAAACAAAAGTACCCGCGCGTGGCAGAGCAAATTCAAAATCACCTTCATAAATCTGGCCTCCTACATCTTCCGAATAGTCATAATTGTCATTAGAACTACTCCAGAAAAGATCATTAACCAGATGTCGATTAATCAATTCGTTCAGTGAAATATTCACAATACAGGCCTCCACGGCTGCATTACCAGCAGGGTAAACCTGAATTCTGAGATAGTCGTAGGCACAAGGTGTTTCTGTCAAGTTCATATTCATAAACAGAAAATGCAGGTTGCAGTTTACAGGTTCGTCTGTGGTAAATTCCTGCCGGTACAGATGATTTTGGTCGTCGTCATTGTATACCAGATTCTCATCAATCTGCATACAAATTGGGTAGTGCCAATTGGGATATCCGTTGGGTACATTGTGTTGCAATTCCTGATTGAATGTATAAGGGAAAAAATAATCATCTAAATCTGTCAGTTGATTGGGATGCTCCCTGGTTGGCATTTGGTTGGTCAACTGAAATTGCGACGGGCCACTCTCTTGACAACTTGAGAAAATTTCGTCTTCGTCAGACCCATCGGATTCATACATAAAAACTGGCTTGGGCATACATATTTTCTTCCCCACATACTGATCATTGTTGTACCCAATAAAATTTGAATTATTGGGTTGCACAGTCCAATTGTTCAGCTCGTACACATACCTTGTACTGGACTGATTACTGGATTTAATCTCCACCAGATTACCATCCTTGCAAGCCTCGCTTGCACTTCTGTCAGCACCAGCGAAATTGTGGCCTGCGCTTTTGTATGCAGGCAGCAAATTGTCTTGTATTGCTCCATTGTGAAAACCCCAATGGTCTTTTGATTTGGAATTGTATTCGGGAAGTGATCCTTCGTAAATCATCTCTTGCCATGAAGTGGTTCCATCATCAAAATAATTGACTACCTTGTGCAACTGCAATCTTTTGTCTGATCCGGAAATGCTGTAGGTATATTCAAATCCGGTTTTGGAAATCAATAATCCTTCTGTATTGTAGGTCTTCACAGCTTGCAAAGCGTGTTCCTGAATCAAATCTTCCCTAAAGTCTGCCTCTTGCTCAAACTCCACGTATCCGTTCGGACTTGTTATTTTTTTCAGGCTCACCTGCTTATACTTTACTACAGAGGTACAGGTGCGCACAGGTGTTTCATTGTAGGTAAGGCTGCTGGCATTCACATTTTCTACCCATTGTGCAACCGAATGGAATGCTTTAAATTCCTGGTCGTAAGCTATCTCGGTTTCAACCAACGATTCGTTGTACTCAAATTCAAATTCAACTTGCCCGCTGGAATTTTCTACTTTGGTAATGTACCATGTACTGATAAACTTAGCTTCCGTAAAGGGATAGAAAGTTGACAAATCTTCATTGTCGCAATCTGGATCTTTGATGATTTGGGTGTATTCAAATTTTTCGAAGAAATAGACATAACCCTGGTCGTCTGTAAATCTGAAAGATTTGTCGGTATCGTAATTCCACTCTACAATTACATTTTGCCAGGGTATGATTACGGGTTCGTCGTCGGCGCTGAAAACAAAACCACCAGTATGTCCCAAAAAATTGAATAAAAAATTATCCGGTTGTGCATCGAGAAAACCAGCATTTATGTTGATGTCGTATATTCCATTTTCGAAATTTTCGCCCATATTTTCGTTGTTGTACAAATAGCCACCTATGGGCGTATTTGGAGCTCCCCAGATGAATTGCTGTGGTATATCGTTCTCATCAGTCCAATTATAAAGTCTCGGGCAATCATCGTAAAATCCATTGGTAAATCGGGTTACTGCACCACCTGCATTGAGGCTCCAGCCCAGCCCTACAGAGGAGGCTCGCTCGTCGACACGCCGCCCCAGTGCATGGTAGGATATACTTACCGGAAGACTCAATGTTCTACCGGCCAGCACCGTAATGGGAATGCTGATTTGGGGCGTACCCGTATTGAGGTTGACAGGAGATTGGGCATATTGCGCCAGGCCCGCAGCAGTGGGTGAAGGGCCGATCATGTTGAATCCGCCTGAGCTTTGTGAGAATACTTTCGCTCCTAGCAGGAGAAATAGAATTGTAAATAATTTTTTCATTTTTCTTATTTTCGTAATGCGTGTTTTCTGTTGAATTCTATGCCAGTCCTTATTACCAGCGCAGGCTGTCCGTTCTGGTGCAGCAAGTCGTACAATACTTCCACTGTGGGTATTTTCCGGAATGTTCCGCCGGGATATTTTATTTTTAGTCCAATTAGGGCGCTTCTTGACCAAAGCGTTTTGTCGGTGACTTCTTTGAGTTTGAATGTCCGCAAAGTGGCTTCGTAGCCGCCTTGTACATAGATAAAAGACCAGATTCTACAATCTACAAAACTGCGAAGCCCAAATCCATTGTGGTGGATTTTGAACTTGTCGAACTCTGTTTCTCCTTTGAGTAATATGGGGTAACCCAGCCCTACTATATAAGATGCGCCCAAACCGATTTTGCTTTTTTGTGTTATCTGAAAAGCAGCCGTGCCGCCAAGGGTGCCGCTCAAGGGCAAAAGATAACTGCGTTTGTCAACCTGCAGGTTAGAGCCAAAACTGATTCTGTCCAATAGCCGCTTTGTTTTGAGCGGATTGGGCTTCCATGTTTTGGTGTCTTTTATTTTCTGTTTTTCTGTGTCAATCTGTGCGCCTAGAGAATCTGCCCTTTCAATATTCCCCTGTAATTGTTCTGCTGAAGTTGTTGCCTCGTTCAATAGCGCGTCTTTTTCTTTCAGGGCATCGCCCAGGTCAGCGGGTGCTTTGGGCTTTTGGTCGGATATTACC
>JANNEQ010000034.1:0-2710 GCA_031378885.1 Flavobacteriales bacterium | reverse complement strand
GTTCATGGGATCGGGGGCATGCCAGCGACCAATAACAGGATCGTACATACGCGCATGAAAATCGTACAACTCCATACCCGAAGTGGTCCATTCGTTTTGCTGGTATGATTTGCTCTGGTAGGCGCGCATGTTGCTGTCTTCAGGGCGGCTCCAAGTTAGGCCATAAGGATAATATTCGTTGATCTGACGAATGCGCCCGCGGCTGTGGTGAACGGTGAGGTTGTTGAAGTACACTTTCTTTTGTGCCTGATTGGTTACATAAGTATAAAAGTAACCATCTTTTGGCATGGCTGCCAAATCTGTCTGCAAAAGAGCGAGTTGGTTTGCATCGCCTACAGCTACTACTCCGCTGTGGCTATTATCGATGTTCATGTTTTTGTCGAAGAGAATATACACCAGGTAACTCTGCGGTTTCCCCTCGGTCAGCTCATTGGTATTTTGGTTAAGAAAATTAATGAGCGCCGTGGTTTGGGGGCTGTTGGGGTTAGAAAAAACACCTACCGCCGATTCGCCCGGTGGCAACAGATCGAGGCCTTGTACACCCAGGTTGAGCAATATACTTCCCAATATCTGAGAAATGGTCTGGCCTGTGGTGCTGCCAGGGTCATTCTCATCGTAAAAACTCTCTACTTCCACTTGCACACGATCGTTGGTTTTTACAGCCATCAATCTGCTGGGGCCAATGGTGTAGCCCGATGCACTGAGCCTGGCTACCTTAGTATTCAATTGGGCCGAGGTAGGCCATGTATTGGGTGTAGTGACATCGGGCCCTATAATGCCATCAAATATATCAAGCTCTTCCTGCAAGACATCGGGCTCAATTGTAGCCACTACAGTGGTTGTAATGGCATTCTCGTCGGTAAGTATTACCCTTATATTTCCCAGATGGTCTGTTATGTAGTAGTCGTACACAAATGCTGTTGTGTTATTGGCATCGGCCGGTTTGGGCCTCACGCATCCTGTTTCATTCGCTATCTGAATAAGCTTCATTCCGGCACCGTCGTTGTAATATTCTACTCCATTTACATAATACCATATTTTATTTCCCACTTGTTTTCTCAACTTTCTGCCAGTGGCGTCGTAGGTAAATAATACTTCATCCGGCTCGCCGGATTTTGATACTTTTTTGGTCAATCCTATTAAATTGTACTGAAAAGTAAGTGCACGATCGGCATTGGACAACAAATTGCCCATAGGGTCATATTGAAATTCTTCTGCCAGATTGGAGCCATCAATGTATTGGGCCATATCATTGAGAGTGCCGAAATTATCTTCAAAGTCCTCAATTTTCTTTAGCCTGTTGGAATGGTCGAAATAACTATACTCCAGATCGTCGAGTTTTACTGCCTCACCATTTCTGGGTTTATAGCGCTGCAAATGGAGTATGTTACCACCCATGTCATAGTTGACCAGTTCGGAGTAGTGGTTGAAGTTCACCTCAAACTTTCCATAATCTCCATTGCATTCGGAAATAAAATTGGCCATTGTGAGGTCTTCAGATGCAAAGAGACCCGCAGTCATGCGATACAAATCATCATAACGATATACATAGCTGTTTTCGGGCAGCATGGTCCCATCTATCATGTGCGATTCGTTTTCTTCATCATAAGTAGGATTGGTATTCCACTTAATAACACCCGGAAGACCGTTGTAATAAGAGTTCATTTGGTGGTCGCAGTTCCCATCAAAAAGATGCGCATTGGGATCTGGTTTGAAATACATAATCTCTTCGCCAAATACATCGTCACTTTCCAGGTTGTCGCCGTCGTCTGCCAGGTTGCTATTGTTTATTTTGGTAAGCCAGCCGCGTGTGTTGTAGCGGTAATCCATTATCTGCATGGCCCTTATCATGTCAGGTGCTTTGTGCAGGTGCCGTTTGGCCAACTGCCCCAAAATGTTGTATTCATTTTGTATCAATTGTACAAGGGGCTCTGAATCGGGTCCGGTTCGCTGAAATACTTTTTTTATCCTCCCCGCAGGATCGTATTGGTAACGCTGAAATATGCGCAATGGGGTTTGGGTTTCGAGGTTAAAATGTACTCTCAGCGCCTCCGTCATTTTACCGTCAAAATCATATTCGAATTTGTAAATATCATTTCCCCCTTCTGCATTGTCCTCATACATTCTGTAGCTCAAACCACGTGTATCGAAATAATAAACAGAAGTAATAAACTGATCCGTTGTTTCCAGAACTTTAGACTTCGTTCCGATGAGCATACCCCTGTATCTGTCTGTTCCGGTAAGTGGATCGAATGCGGGTGCTGCTGCCATGTCGAAATCGTAATCGTCGTAATAATTGACCGTGAGCACCTCATCAGTGGCGGTGTATGGAGCCAAATTGGTGTAGCCCATATTACCTGTAGCGGTAGTTCTCCGCTCCCAGAGATTGGTGTACTCTCCATCCCAATTGGCTTGCATTTGCTCTCTGCTGACTATCTCTATTGATGTTGAAGTAACCCCTGATATAACGACCCTGCCCAAAACATCGTAGCGGATATAGGACCATTGATTTTGCATACGCTGCTGGGCATCCTGACTCATTACCAACTGATCTATTTCGTTGTAAATATTCACTAGCGTTGCGTCTTTAAAAGCTCATTGTCAATTGATTAGGATCGGTGTTTGCGTTTTTTTGTATTTCAGTCTCCTGAAACAGCTCTTTTATTGGGGTTTTGTCGAATATGTTAGCAGAGAAAATTTGTAATATTTC
>JANNEQ010000033.1:0-1674 GCA_031378885.1 Flavobacteriales bacterium | reverse complement strand
GTTCATGGGATCGGGGGCATGCCAGCGACCAATAACAGGATCGTACATACGCGCATGAAAATCGTACAACTCCATACCCGAAGTGGTCCATTCGTTTTGCTGGTATGATTTGCTCTGGTAGGCGCGCATGTTGCTGTCTTCTGGGCGGCTCCACGTAAGGCCGCATAAGTAATATTCTATAATGTGAAACTTACCTAGTTGGTTTATGGTGATATCCCGCTTTGCGCAGCCATCTTTCAGGGGTGAAACTAATCCTTAACCCTATTCCCAGTCCACTTTTCAAGCTATTATTTATTTTGATAATTTCACCTTGTTTGTAAACACCTTCAACTAACTGAACCTCTGGATGTGAAATGCTTTCCCTATATGAAATATAGAATGTAAAAGTTGGTACCCCCAGCTCGCGGGGATCCTCCCCGAATATATTACGCTGGACACCAAAATAAACTACTCCATTCAACGACCAAGGAATATAGTATCTGGAATAAGTATTGGGCCTATCTCCATCACCGGTAGAAAACTCAGATTTACTCATCCTATTAAGAGATATTCCAAAAACTGGCTTTAATATTGTCTTCCAAATATTGCAATCAATTCCAAGATTAATCCCATCATAAGTAAATCGATCCGAAGAAATCCCTGTACTTATGGTAATACGATTATTCCATACTGCATGAAATACTATTCCTTTTTGATTAGTTGAACATTTATACCCAAAATCGATTCCAAATCCGAATCTTATTGGTTTCTGACTATTGGCAAACAACGAAACAAAAACGAACCCAGTTATTATTAGTATTCTAAACACAAGCATTAATGTTGAATTTTGTAAGACAGCTTTACAGAAAGCATTAAACTTTTATTCATAAAATATTGAGCACCATATGAAGAATAACCGCCAGTACCATTTGAAACCACAAATTCTCCCATGTGAGCAAAATGATAGAATCTATTTACCGTCAAACCAAACGAAAATATTGGGTTAGGTGGTCCGTAAATATTTAATCCCGCATATGAAACGATACCCCATCCATCAAAAGCTCCACTTTGATTACCATTCCATTTTGTAATTTGAGGCCCACCACCAATAAACCAATTAGCTGAAAACTGCAAATAACGAGACCTGTATAGGGAGTTTTCTAGACCTAATCCTATTCCTACCTGAGAATTTCCAAGTCCAAAATGCGCCTTATTACCGTCTGGCATAATAAAATCACCTTTAACGTGGTTTCTAAAAATAGACGCGTAAAAGTCCAAATTATCATTAGTTTCATTCACAAATGCGCTTAGCTCTGTAAATGAAGATGGTTCGTCTGGTCTAAACTTTTGAAATAGTGATCCAAGACTGTTTGAATTGATATAATCACTTAGATCGCTTTCTAATGAACTCAAATCTGCATACTCAAAATCATCATTATAAATAACTGTTGTCGAAGATAGTACATCTTGCCTATCCAAACGGGAATAGTTAAAGTTCCATTTGCTGATTTGGAGGCAATTTTCATTATTTGAACACGACTTACCCAATTGATATTGCCCATCACTCAAAATCTGCGAACCTTCGTTGAAGGCCAAGGCGGCGCCGATAAATTGCAAGGCACTGCTAACGCCGTTATCCTTAAGCCCTAAAACTTCTTCGAAGGTAAGATCTCTGGCTGTGGTTTCGGTCATCTT
>JANNEQ010000007.1:0-14541 GCA_031378885.1 Flavobacteriales bacterium | reverse complement strand
GTGGATCAGTGAGTTTTGAAAAATGAGCTTCGATATTCATACCGTTTTTTTATGGCCAAATAAAAAAAAACTAAACAATAGTTTAATCAACTCAGTTAATATGTTGCTGATATTCAGTTGTTAATCATGCGGTAGCCCTGCCAAATAATTACCTTATATTAAAATACTCAAGACAACCTAAAGAAACATCTCCTTTGTGACTTTGTGTTCAATAAAACATCCCAAATAATTAACTTATATTGAAATACTCAAGACAACCTCAAGAAACATCTCCTTTGTGACTTTGTGTTCAATAATACATCCCAAATAATTACCTTATATTGAAATACTCAAGACAACCTCAAGAAACATCTCTTTTGTGACTTAGTGTTTAATAAAAAGGGTTGTGCAAAGGTTGCACCAGGCGAGCGCCAGAAGGCAAAGTCTGTGAGGCCTGGTTAAAAACCAGGGCAAGCTATAGGCACTGGCTACGCTCCAACACCGTTCGTTGGGGACACGTCCGCTAAGCCAGCGCCAGGGGAGCTTCGCTAAGCAAGCGCCAGATGAGGACGCATAAGCCACTGGCCATGCTCCTCTAAATATGCTCTATTGTCAAATGCACTTAAAATAATCGAATGGCTCTAAACACTGGTTGCATTTGTATAAAGACTTGCAGGCCGTTGATCCGAATTGAGAAATCATTTCAGTATCTGTAGAGCCACATTGCGGGCAATTGAGATCGCGTGTTTTGCCCATCAGCAATCCCTTATCTGTGCTCTTGCCTTGTGGAGGCGCAATGCCGCATTGGTACAATTTCATCCGGCCATTCTCCGACATCCAATCTGTAGTCCACGGTGGAGAAAGAACAGTTCTAATGCTATAATTGGCAATGAAATTTTCCTGGAGAATTTCTTCAATATCCTTTTCAATGGTGCGCATGGCCGGACATCCACTGTACGTTGGTGTGATGACTACTTCCAGCTTTTCACCATCGATATTTACTTCGCGAATGATGCCAAGATCAACAACACTTAATACAGGAATTTCTGGATCCTCTACTTCTTCCAGAATTTTCCAGATTTCTTCTGCTGTTTTCATTGTGGGCTGAATTTTTCGAATGTAAAATAATCAACGCGTATCAGACGCATCACTGACATTACCACTTAACGCCCGGATAGGTTCGCTGCAGGTATTGCATGTCAGAAAGAATAAATCCAAGGTGCTCTGTATGCTTGCCGCTTTTACCGCCTTTCTGCATATAGCCATAGTCTGGTATACTCAATGTGGCTTCCGATAAAAGGGCTTCTACTTGTGTTTTCCAATTGGATTCGATAGAAGCAAGATCCACTCCGATACCTGAGCTTGCAGCTAGTGTATCGAGTTCTGTTATTTCGAATAATTCGCCGGTGTATTCCCAGAGTTCATTCACAGAAGTTTGAACTCTGCGGTGACTTTCTTCTGTGCCATCTCCCAATCTCAACATCCAATCAGATGAATGCTGTAAATGATATTTCACTTCCTTCAGACTTTTCTCCGCAAATCCTTTCAGATAATTATCTGAAGATTGCGCAAGTTGTTCCAGAAAGAGTTTGTACCAGGACGAAAATAAAAACTGACGCGCAATGGTTTTTCCATAATCGCCATTGGGCAATTCTACAATCAATGCGTTTTTATACTCCGACGCATCGCGCAGAAATGCAATGAGATCTTCATCGCGCCCCCAACCTTCTACCTCAGCGGCATATTTCAATAAGTTGGTGCATTGCCCCAGATAATCCAGCGCAATATTGGATAGTGCTATATCTTCTTCGAGCACCGGACCATGTCCACACCACTCTGCAAGCCTTTGCCCCAGAATAAGTGTATTGTCTGCAATCTGCAAAATATATTGGTAAAGCTGATCTTTATTCATACTTCGATTAAGAATGGTGATTGTGAGGTAAAACTTCCTGATCACATGTGCCCGACTTCCGGTGGAATATCATAAAAGGTAGGATGCCTGTATACTTTGTCGTTCGCCGGGTCAAACAAAATCTCCTTTTCATCGGGCGAAGAAGCAGTAATGGCGCTGCTTTCTACTACCCAGATACTCACTCCTTCCATTCTCCGGGTGTACACATCGCGTGCGTTTTCAATCGCCATGCGGGCGTCGGCTGCATGGAGACTTCCCACATGTTTGTGCGATAAACCGCTTTTACTTCTTATAAATATCTCCCATAAGGGCCAATCTTTGTTGCTCATAAAATTGTCAAATTCTGATACAATAACAGCCACGAAAGTAAGAAGTTTGCTCTGCCCAATACATAACAATCATCAGCTATGAATGAAAGCCTTGAAAATCAGGTCAGGAAACTTTTCCCGGATATCTACGAAGAGCCCGCCAGAAAACAATTAATCGAGTCCGGACACCTGGTGAAAGTTGAAGCCGGTGAATCCATTATGGAAATCGGCGATTACATCAAAACCATGCCGCTGGTATTGGAAGGACAGCTTAAAATTATGAGGGAAGATGCCGACGCACATGAATTACTTCTTTATTATATCGGCCCCGGCGAGACTTGCGCCATGTCGCTCACCTGCTGCCTGAATGATGCTACCAGCTCCGTCAGGGCAGTAGCAGAGGAATCGACCGCATTTCTGGCCGTACCCGTCAGGCTTTTGGATGAAATGACTACAGATTTCAGGTCAGTAAAAGGCTTTGTGATGAAAACCTATCAGAAAAAATTCGAGGAATTGCTCAAAACCATCGACAGTATAGCTTTTCAGAAACTTGATGTCCGACTAGAGGCTTCATTGCTTAAAAAATCTGAAACTTCAGGCTCACGGATTCTTCAGATTACACACCAGGAACTGGCCTCTGAACTTAATTCCTCGCGCGAGGTTATATCCAGACTGCTCAAACAAATGGAAAATATGGACCAACTCAAATTGAGCCGAAACAAAATTGAATTGAAATAAGACATTTTGTGCTATTCAGCGAATGTGACATAAGTTACTGTGCAGCTTATTAAATTGTCACAACTTTGTACTTCAATTGTGACCAAAGCTTGGTCGGAATACATTTAACAAGTTAAAAAAAAGAGGTATTATGATTTCATTTTTGAAAAATTTAATGGGAAGTAACAAGACTAATCTTGTTGAAATAATTGGTTCAGGCGCAAGAATCATTGATGTGCGATCACCGGCAGAATTTCATTCCGGCCATGTAAAAGGATCTGAGAATATTCCGCTCGATGTTATAGAGAAAAAAATGAGTGCCGGAAACAAAGAAGAAGTTATTGTTCTTTGCTGCCGCAGCGGAACAAGAAGTGGAATGGCTACAAACAAACTCCACCAGATGGGATTCAAAAACGTACACAACGGCGGAAGTTGGACTTCTGTAAAATCTTTAATAAAATAATTGCCTTATGAAAATGTCCTTTTTATTTGTACTGGCTATAACGCTACAACTTTTTACAGGTTGTGCCGAGGCACAGAACAATCCTGAGAATGCAGATTACAACCCAAAAGAATTCAATGCACAAATGCAAAAGCAGGATTGCATCATTCTCGATGTACGCACCCCTCAAGAGTTCAATGCAGGTCACGTAAAAGGCGCTGTCAACATCGACTGGAATGGTTCTGATTTTCAAACCTCAATTGAAAAGCTCGACAAAAACAAAAAAATATTTATCTATTGCGCTGTCGGCGGCCGAAGTGCAAAGGCAAAAACTGCCATGCAAAAAGCAGGCTTCAAACAAGTGCACAATATGCTCGGTGGAATCGAAGCATGGAAGAAGGACGCATTGCCTGTAGAATAATTTTGAATATTAAAAAAAATGAACGGTAAATTTTCGGATATTATTAATGGTGATAAACCTGTATTGGTTGATTTCTATGCCACATGGTGTGGGCCATGCAAACATCAGGCGCCCATTCTCGAAGAAGTGGCAAAAGAAGTGGGTGATCAGGCCCGCATTATCAAAATTGATGTCGATAAAAATCAAGCTCTATCATCGGCCTATCAGGTTAAAGGTGTGCCTACACTAATGATTTTTAAACAAGGCAAAGTGGTTTGGAGAACCTCAGGTGTGAAGCAAGCCTATGAACTGGTTCCATTACTAAGGCAATATGCCTAGCTTACAATTCATGCAATAAAAAATTTGAATTTAGTTTTATGAGCAAATACGAGGAGATCATTTACCAATCTTATTCAGGATATTGGCAATATCTCAAAAACGAATTACTTCATCCCTCCTGGGGAAATTATTTCTGGTATTTGTTGTTACTTTCAGTGGCAGTTTGGTTGCTGGAAGTTCTTGTTCCCTGGAGAAAAAACCAACCGATTATCCGTAAGGATTTCTGGTTGGACGGATTCTACATGTTCTTCAATTTTTTCCTCTTTTCTTTAATAGGTTATTCTGCAATAAGCAATGTGGCAGTTCAGGCATTTAATGACTTACTAAGCACTATTGGGATACATAATCTGGTGGCAATTGAAGTATCTTCATGGCCCAAGTGGGCACAATGGCTTCTGTTGTTTATAGCAGCAGATTTTATCCAATGGAATATTCACCGCCTCCTCCACAAAGTGCCCTGGTTATGGGAATTTCACAAGGTGCATCACAGTGTAGAACAGATGGGCTTTGCGGCCCACCTTCGCTATCATTGGATGGAAACATTTGTTTACAAATCCATTCAATACATTCCGTTGGCCATGATTGGCTTTGGAATCAGCGATTTTTTTGTAGTCCACATGTTCGCCATTGCCATCGGCCATCTCAACCACAGCAATCTTAACATCACCTGGGGGCCACTCAAATATGTGCTCAATTCTCCCGCCATGCACATCTGGCATCATGCCCAGGACATTCCAAAAGGCGTTAGCGGAGTGAACTTCGGCCTTACCCTCAGCATTTGGGATTATATTTTCGGCACAGCCTACTGGCCAGGTGATGGACGCGATACGAAACTTGGCTTTGAGAAATTGGAGAAATTCCCCAAAACCTTCTGGTCCCAAATCCTTTATCCCTTTAAAAAATAGATACCAACCTGATTATTAGAGTATTCAGACTTTCGGGCAATTCAAAAAAAACGAGGCTACATCTCTGTTGGCCAGATCTGTCATAAGAATACAATTCTATGCCTAACTTTTCATGCAGATTGGCTGTATTGCTATACATTTGTTGGCAACCTTCTAATAACCAAAAAATTCGACATGAAAAAAAGTTTACTTCTTTTAATTGCATTTGCTTTTACTACCCTTTTAGGAAATGCCCAGTCATTTTCTGATGACTTTGAATCTTACAACGCCGGAGATTATATCGGTGAGAACAATGCTACATGGACTACCTGGAGCGGCACCGAAGGTGGTACCGAAGACACTCAGGTAACTACAGCTCAGGCCCACAGTGGTACTAAATCAGTTTATTATGCCTCTACCGCCACAACCGGTGGTCCACAGGATTGTGTGCTTCCTTTCGGTGGTGAGTTGACAGTGGGTCAGTTCAACTTTGAAATGTGGATGTACGTGAACTCAGGAACAGGTGCTTATTTCAATTTTCAGGCAGACAACACCATTGGCACAACCTGGGCATTGGACACCTATTTCAACACAGATCTTACTTTGCAATTCACTTCTGGTGGCGGTCTTCAACTTGAAACTACTTACCCTCAGGGAGAATGGTTCAAACTAAGAATGGAAAATAACCTGAGTACCAACTCATGGGAAGTTTTCGTGAACGATGCTTCACAAGGATCGTTTTCCAACGGCGAAGTGGTGATTGCCAGCATGGACATTTTTCCACTTACCGGAAATCAATTCTACGTGGATGATGTGAATTACGAATACACCGGCTATACTCAACCACAGCTCAACGGAGCTATGACGTCTATCATAGATATGTCATCTGGTCTGGTTGGTCAGTCTGTAACGCCTTCCCTGCAAGTACGCAACCTCGGCTTGACTGCCATCAATTCATTCGCAGTAACCCTTGATTACAACGGCCAGAGCCATTCTATGGACATTACAGGAATAAATCTTGCACCACTGGCATTTTACACTGTGGTTCTTGACCAGGATTTCACATTAGGTGCAGGCACACAAACTGCAACCGCAACAATTTCTAATGTAAATGGTGGTGCCGACAATGACGCTATGGACGACTTAAAAACGCTTGAAATCACCCCCATTCAACCAGCACTTGGTAAAAAAGTAGTGGCCGAAGAAGGCACAGGAACATGGTGCCCATGGTGTGTACGTGGTGCTGTATTTATGGAATTGCTTTCTGACCGATACGATGAATTTTATGTCGGTATAGCTGTACACAATGCGGATCCAATGACCGTGACCGAGTATGATGCTGCCATTGGCGGATTTATTACCGGCTACCCAAGTGGATTGGTAGATCGTGCCGGTGGTGAATTCGATCCTTCACAATTTGAAATTCCTTTCCTTGAAAGAATCCAAACAACTCCTATGACTTTTATCCAAAATGGAGCTACATGGAATGCTGTTACCCGCGAACTTCAGGTAAGTGCAATGGCTACCTTCCAGCAAACTGTTTCTGGGAACTACAGAATGGCCGTAGTACTCACTGAAGACGGTGTTACTGGAACTACAACAGATTATGCTCAAGCCAATGCATATGCAGGTGGAGCAAATGGCGAAATGGGTGGGTATGAAATTCTGCCATCTCCTGTGCCTGCATCACAAATGGTTTACGATCACGTGGCAAGAGCAATTACTCCTTCTTTTGACGGACTTAACAACGCATTCACTGGTGCTCAAAATGCGGGTAATGCAACTGCTTACAACACCACATTCACCCTTCCTGCTGAATGGGATGAAAACAATGTTCATATTGTCGCGATGGTAATTGCTCCAGATGGAACTATCGACAACGCGGAATCTGTAACGATTGCTCAAGGTGTTGAAAATGGCTATATCGCAGGTCTTGTATTAGGACAGAATGAAGTTGTTGAATCTACATTCGAAAAACAAATTCAACTTTATCCTAATCCAGCTACCGACAATTCATTCATCAACTTGAACCTGAACAACAACGAAAAAGTAACGGTTACTGTGATGAGTGCGGACGGCAAAATTGTAGCCGATAAATCTTATGGTGAACTAAACGGAAACATGAGATTGCCGATCAATTTGTCTGGATTAAGCAATGGCCTATATCTGGTGAAAGTAATGATTGGTGAGCAACTTACCACAATGACTCTTGTGAAAGAATAATTCTTTCCTAAAAAATATTTTCTTAAAATCCCGGAGCGATTTGCTTCGGGATTTTTTTTTACAGAAAAGTGAGTTGGACGATTGAAAAGTAGTCAGTGAAAAAGAAGGTTCGCTCTGTCTCGGATATAAAAAATAAGCTCATACAATTTCGTTGTGTATGTATTCAACATTACAATATAAAAGCAACCCGCAGAACATTTCTGGTTCTCACGTTTCTGAATGTATGAAAAATAATAAGGCCTATAGGTTATTTGAGCCGATTTACGTCGCATTTTTGCGCCCGCAATTCACTAAGGATAAAGTATGTCGACCGACCAACCACAAAAAATAAGGGTGACCAAAAAATTCACCTTTGATATGGCCCATGCCCTTTATGGCTATGATGGACCATGCAAAAACATTCACGGACATACTTACCACCTCAGTATTACGCTTTCGGGTTATACCATTCAAAACTCTGAGCACGTAAAGCTTGGAATGGTTATCGACTTTGGCGACCTCAAACAAATTGTCCGTCAGCTCATCATCGAAAAATTCGACCATGCTTTGGTACTGAACAAAGAAGCTCCATATTCAAAATCAGAAATTATTTCATCGGAATTCGAAAAGGTAATATTGGTGGATTATCAGCCCACCTGCGAAAACCTGATGCTTCACTTTGTAAGTGAACTCAGAGATAAATTTTCAGATAAAATTGAATTGACTGCCGTGAGATTAGAAGAAACACCAACTTCGTATTCAGAGTGGAGATTGGAGGATAATTGAGGTTGTGTAACCCTGTTAGTTTTTACTTCTGCGCTGTTTAATTTAACACATTAGAAAGTACTGCACTAAGGAAAATGGAGAACCTTATTGAGCGTTAAAAAAAATTCATTTGTTCTTACTTACAAACCCAATTTCGCCTTTATAAGCGGATGACCCAGATTCAAATACGGTTTTAAATCTTTGTACGAAATAAAACATTCCTGAAACAAATAAACGAATGCGGCGATTTCATAGGGGTTGTAGTGAAAGAGTATTCCATTGGGGTAAAGTGCAATTTGCTTTGGTACTCTGAATGGAAATTCTTCCGGCAACTGATATTTCTTGTATATAATCTCCTTCAACACCGGTAACAATTCATTCATACCCTCAGGTGTAAATATATCTGATACGTTTATTTCAGTTCCAGACATCAGATCTAAGTTGATGTAGCCCTCACCCATTTGTTCGTGCGATATTCCTTCAGAAGAATAACTGAACTCTCTGTGGATAATTAAAATACTATCATTCCAGTAGCGCACATCTGCCGAAGAACTATAACTGGAATTTGTCCACGAATTCATGTAAGCTTGTATACCCATTGGTTCACCGCCGGCATAATCCAAATCCAGAATACGCTGCATGCTTTGCGCCTTTGCATTTTGTATGGCTGATGTTATTTGTATCGCATCGAGAGAAGAACTCTGCCCGTAGACCGCACTTGCCGCCTTATCCGTAAAGATTCCATTGTATGCTTTCTCTTTCAACTCAAAATCTACAGTCATTTTGTTCATTGCACCATCAAACAGAACTATCTCATTGGGATCAAATATTTTTGCATGAAGACCTTTCTGGTTGATTTGAGTAATTCTAATGGTGTGAAAGTCTGTCTTCTGAAAGCGATCGGACTGACACTTGAACATCAGGAGCGTATCGGTCTTTACATCCATCAGATATCCGGTTAGAGGAACTTGCCACGCTGGACAATTCAAACTTACAGCATAATACCTCTCGCGGCCATAACGCGTGCTTTTGTTGAGCACCAAAGAATAGCTCATGCCATTGGCCAATGCATTGAAACGATAGATAAAATAATCAGGCATGAGGGCATCTAATTTTTGCTGCAATACCGGGACATGAATACTCTGAGGAAAATCCTTTATAAAAGCACTCCACCTCGCAGGATCGTTAGATTGCATGGCTTCGTTGTACCTTCTTGTTTCTATTGTTTCAAGAATCTCTTTCGTGTAAGGCGAATCCGGATATTCAGCAAGGAAGCCTTTATAAGCCTCCGTACTTCCATTTTTCTTTACCCCTTCAAATTTGAGGTCTCTCAAAAAGTTCTTTGCATCGTTCTGATAGGAAGAATTGGCTCTGTCGCTGATATAATTCTGCAGAGCCGTTGTGGTGCGTTCAGATTTGGCCTGCTCGTAATAAAGTGAATCGAGTTTATCATTCACAAACTTCTTATCCTTCTCTGCCGGATGGCGCAACAAAAAATTTTCGTAGTTCGCTATTTTGTTATACGATTTTGCTTCGGCGAATGCCAGGTCCATGATCAAACTTTCCAGCTCCTTCTTTTGGTCAGGAAACATAAACTGGTAATAGGCCAAATCACCCTCTGCTTTGCTTAGTAATCGAATGCGCTTGTTATCGGACAACATGTTTTTGATGATATTCTGCAATCCTACATTCATAGAATCGGGCACCAAATCCTTCTTTGTCAATTTCTCCTGTTCTTTTTCGTCTAACTCCGAGCACACATTGCGAGCACGCAACATATTGCTGTAGGCCAGCTTAGTATCGTAAGCCGCATAATCGCGGCAATTGTACAATAGTCCCAGACCATATAACGAGATTACATCGCCTGGCTTTTCGGACAACTCTTTGTTGAGGTCCTCCAGTAATTCATCATACTTTTTGCTTTCTATCGCCTTGTGAATTTTCCTTTGGGCCTGCAACTGAAATGAACAGACACAAATAATACTCAGGCAGAATATTTTCAATAAGAATACCTTCATGTTGAATAATTGTGGTTTCGGGTTATGAGCAAAAGTAAGATATTTTGCAATTTGATCATACCCTGGCCAAAAAGGATTGCGAACAGTACATTACACAAACTTTAACTCATTCGGAAACATAAACAGACAACACCATAAACTACTACTCTACCCAACAAAAGTCTTCAACATTCCCTCCACTTTTGCCAACTCAATTTCCAGGAGTTCGATCTTTATTTTCATCCTCAATTGTTGGTCGGTGCCACACTCTGCCAAATTTGTGCGCTCTGTCTCGCAACGCTCTTCAATCCACTGCCTTTGAGCAGAATTTAAAGCATGTCCATGTTTTAAAATGAAAAGTAAATTATTCAGCGCTTGCAATGATTGAATATACTGCTCCAGCAAAGCCACCATTTTCTTTCTGTAATTTTTCAGTAGAGAAAGCAATTCCAATTTGCGCATCCGGAGCCATTCCCTGCATAACCTATTTTCAGAATCTGTTATGGCCATAACCTCGGGCATGGTCACCTTTTTCATTGT
Source organism: Flavobacteriales bacterium (assembly GCA_031378885.1). Lineage (GTDB taxonomy): Bacteria > Bacteroidota > Bacteroidia > Flavobacteriales_D > Sanyastnellaceae > JANNEQ01. Next base: position 4,056 of record JANNEQ010000007.1, on the reverse strand, counting down.
GCGTTTATCCAGAAGCATTTCAAGGTTGTTCAATGAGTCGCGCACTTCCTCCGGCATCTTGCGGGCTCCACTGAGCATTTGTTCGAAACTCTGCCGATGGATACCCAGATAATCGGATATATCCTTTCGCGAGAGATTCAAAGACTTTAAAAGCTTTTCCAGGTTGTAAAACATTTTCGTAATAATTTTCAGTGGCAAACCCGTTTAATTTGCTGCTACCAATTTTGCTGCTTCATCTTAGGCAGCATAAAACTAAGACGCAAAATTATAACTTTCGTCGAAGATTCGACAAATCTGAATTTTTTGACGATGAAAAATTCATTTCCAGCAATTTCAAGAGAAAATCTGAACAATTATTGGGGTAAAATGTGTTGAATCCATTCTAACAATTGTAAAAACAGGAAAACAAACACCAAATACCAAAAATCACGAAAACCCAAAAAACCCGGCACGGGTGACATTATTGTAGATTGCCAAAAAATCAAACACACCCAAAAAACCCGGCACGGGTACCATTATTGTAGATTGCCAAAATCACGAACACCAAAAAACCCCGCAGGGGTACCATTATTGTAGATTGCCAAAAATCACGAACACCAAAAAAACCCGCAGGTTTGCCATTATTGTAGATTGCCAAAAATCACGAACACCAAAAACCCCGCAGGGGTGCCATTATTGTATGCCAAAAATCACGAACACCAAAAAACCCCGCAGGGGTGCCATTATTGTAGATTGCCAAAAATCACGAACACCAAAAACCCCGCAGGGGTGCCATTATTGCGGAACGCGGTATTATTCCATCCAATCGAACAAATACCTTTCGTCATATTCAATTCCGAATTTTTTCAGGAATTCAAGATATTCTTCTTTGAATGTTTTCTTTTTGTGATGTTGTTCCTGATTAGCAATATACCGATAAACACTGCCTATTTGCGAATGACTATATGAAAAAACACCATAGCCTTCCTGCCAGTGAAATTTGCCTTTTACAAACTTTTGCTCATTGATGAATTTAGAAGAATTATTTTTAACGTCTCTAATCCAATCTGAAATTTGAATGGATGTTTTTAATCCGACAAAAACATGGACATGATCGGAAACTCCGTTTACAATAATGGATTTTTGATTTTTATTTTCGATAATGCCCGACATATATTTAAATACCTCTTCTCTCCAAGGTTTTTGAAGAAGGCATTGCCGACCTTGAACGGCGAAAACGTACTGAAGGTAAACTTGCGGAAATGTTTGTGCCATGTTTTTGTTATAATGATTTCACCTGTGCGGGTGAGGGTTAAGGAACACGTGGTTATGTGGTTATGTGGTTATGTGGTTATGTTATTGGCGAATATGATGTCACTCCTGCGGAGTTGGGCGGATTGCGGGTTTGTTTTGTTGGCTACAATAGTTTCACCCCTGCGGGGTTTTTGGGATGCAGCGTTAACTTTTTTCAAGACAAGTCAGAATTTCAATGCGACAAATTTATCGAAAAAAATCAATTGACCTAACAGATATTCTATATGTGAATAAGACTTCTATTTAAAATTCAATTCATAAGATAGATCGCAAAGCGAGGCATCAACTGGAAGTAATACTTCATTGCCACTACTCTTCCAATATCTCCTCCATATTACTGCGAATCCTCTCCAGAAATAATTCGTAACAATCGCATCCGAGCATCTTGCTGCGGTACCAACTGAAAAACATAAGGGCCTGAATATCTTCCGCCTGATTGTGCCAGCCCGATCTGATCTTCTCCACCTGCGCTATAAATTCTGGTGTACGGATTTTTTCGGGCGATTGAAAATAAATTTCGATCAGGTTGATAAACTCTCCGGCCCGCTTATAATTCGGCTCAGCCAATAATTCATCATAATCTCGCCGAACTGCTCTCAAACGCTGGTGCGCAATATCCACTTTCTCCAATTCGGATTGTACAATAACTTCTATCAAATCTTTCTTGAAAAACCACTCCTGACTCAAAAGCTCCTTCGTAGATGCACTCTTCAGGGGCAAACGCTGGATATAATGATTGCACTCAACATATTTTTTTGAGAAAAAATAATAGACTCCAAGGTTGACCTCCATGTTGAGTTTTTCTTTGGGGTCGATGCGAATTATTTTATTATCGAGCGTCCGTTTCAATATTACAATCGACTCTTCAACCCTTCCCTGACAAAACAAAATAGCAGCCTTTAATGATATTGCCTTTCCTATAAGGGGATCAAATATTTCACCTGCAAAATCCAACGAGGCTTCCAACTCTTTCAAAAATTTAGAGGCTCCCTCAAAATCCTTACTCCGGTAAAGCGTATGGGTGATCATATACAAAAAATCACGCTCAATAATTTTATTCGTTTCATTCAACAAATTATTTCGTTGAAGATAATTGTAAATCCGAATTAAAAACGGCTTGAATTTGCCATATTCTTTAGCGGAAATGATTACTGAACGGCATAACTCTACTACTCGTAAAGCCGACATGGGATTGCGCAAGATGCGGTGGCTTGTAAATTTAAATTCCGCCAAAATTTTTTTAATGGTTCCTCCCAATTCAAAATGACTTCCACGGATTTTCAAGTCGCGGAGCTCAATTCTTATTCTGGCAAATGCCGCATTCAATTCACCCATCAATACAAGTTGTTGTTGATTGTGCCGCCAGCGTTTGAGTAATAAATCTATATCCTCAGTAAGTCTATCGGCATGGCTCAGCTTTAGATTGTAAATAATGTCCAATAGCTGATAATGATGCGAATCCAATGCTAATTTTTCAGCCCTGTTGGCAAATTCAATAGCAGGAACAAAAGAATTACGACGAAACTGGTGCTGAGACAATGAAAGAATTGCGCTGATTCTTCCATCCATTGAATCATAAGAACTGTTTAATTGATTCATCAAAGATTCCTCAACTTTTTCTGCCAATCGGGACCACAATTTATAATACCCGGCGGTGCGGGGCTCTCCATAGATTTTCTTTGAAATTTTAATATCATCGCACTCATCATTGGCAACCAGATAATCGAATAGCTGAGTGTACTTATTCCCTGATTGCATTGCCTGCAATTTATTTCTAATCATCTTAATCTCTTTCGAATTGAGGTTTCTAATCAGGTCATGTAATATATCCATAGCTCATAATGTATTACTTTTTGTAACTCCAATAACAAGGTAGGTGAACATTTATTTTGGATGAGAAAAATCAATTCGGCTCCCTGAAATGATTCATGCTGAATGTTTAAAAGGATTTGAATTTTTATTCAACCGGCATTACTCATCTTGTCAAAAATATTGTTTGAATCAATACCTTGTTAAAACTTGTTATTCGTCAATTCACAAACTGTATAAATATTCAACAAAGAATTGACGCAATTGAATTATGACTTCATCTATTTCTATATAATCACAACCACTTTCCTTGAGTTTATTTGCCATACAGTCTTCAAAGAATGAAAACAATTCAAGATCAAATGGTCGCTCGAAAAACCACTGATCAATTTGGATTTCCAAATCAGCGGCACTACTTTCGAAATGATCAATAAAATAATTCACTTCGCTTTCCGAATTAAATACTTTACTAAAACGCTCAATGTTTGATTGAATTAACTTTTCTGATGATCTTGAAATTGCACTATAAATCCAAACATATGCTCTTTCTTCCTCAGATTGCGGCAAGTTCATACTATTAAAAAGATCAACTGTGAGCGATGGCAGTGCAGTTAAATTTCCCATGGTTAGATTTACTGATGCCTTTATCCAGGTAACAAAAAAAGGTCGAAAATTAATGTTCAGTCCTCAATTGTAGAATTTTACTGGTCTGCTAAGCTTATGTGGTTTAGGCCCTGTCATATGTTCTTTGTTTAATTCTTGTGACATTTTCAAATTGGAAAAGGTACAGATACTACAATAAATTTCAATACCTTCTATAATAAACGTCATATATAATTGCGTATAGTTATGATTTTTTTATATCTTTGAAAAAAAAAAGGATATGAAAAAGTTAACGATTAGAGAACCTAAAAAAATAGAGCGCCAGATTGACAAAATGATAAATAGTGATCC
>JANNEQ010000005.1:0-49880 GCA_031378885.1 Flavobacteriales bacterium | reverse complement strand
GTGGATCAGTGAGTTTTGAAAAATGAGCTTCGATATTCATACCGTTTTTTTATGGCCAAATAAAAAAAAACTAAACAATAGTTTAATCAACTCAGTTAATATGTTGCTGATATTCAGTTGTTAATCATGCGGTAGCCCTGCTAAATGTGATAAAAAATATACGATTTAAGCAGCCTTCCATTATGGGCGCTCTTAGCTCTAAGAAAACAAATTACCTTTTCCTCGAATAAAATTTATTGGGTTTGAAAATAATGCACTACTCTCAAAAAACAAAGTCAAATCTCAAGCCATTGATAAGTTGGTCTAAGCATGGTTGCGCGTGCTACTCTCTTTTGACTTCATCAGATTCCTCTCTCCGCTCCGCTGCCATTGACAAGATGGAGGAAGCATCATTGCGCCTGCTACTCTCTTTTGACTTAACCAGATTCCTCACTCCGCTGCGTTTCGGAATGACAGGGCTCAATGGTATTCCACGACCTTCGCCGTTAAACTATAGGCCTCTGGTGAATTGGAAACCCATTCCTTGAAAGGAATACAACTGCCGGAAGGTACAGTCTCACAAATTTCCATATTTGTTTTACAAAGGCACTCGCCCAAAGAATTAAATGTGGTCACTTCAATGGTAGTTCTTGATACGTCGGCATATCCTGAATTTCTCAAAGTACCACTTATAACCGGCACATTGAGCAGATTATTCCACCAATCATATTCCACGGTTACAGTGTTCTGTTCAGCGTCTGTCAAATAACTGAGGTACGCACATCCAGACAATAGTGTAGCGGTACATGCGAAAAGCACATAATTTCGGATTGTTTTCATAAGAAAATATTTAGTTAATGAAATGTTATCAGGAAATGTGCCAGAATTTTTCCGCGCGGCATCCTGTCCAGATTTGTAGATTCCATTCTACTTATCCCCGCAATAAAATATCGGCGTTCCAGCCACTCATTATTGTGCATTGCTTGTTACTTAATACCATGAAATTTTTGGTTTATGCCGAAACTTTCAGACACTCAGATTTTATTATACCTTCGCACGAATAAAAAAATCCTCTCCATGAGATTAGTCCTCGCGCTTTTAGTTTGCATTACCTCCAATTTTGGTTTGTCCGGCCAAAGCTTCACTATTAAAGCAGGACCGCAATTCGCGATTCCTGGTGCTCCGGAATTCAGAAGTCCTTATGAATATCCATTTATCAATAATATTCGTATCGACAAATTCAATAAACAATCCGGATCATCTCTCGCACTTGGCTACAGTACAAGAGGAAGTGATGCCTTTCTCTCTTATGACTTAGGGCTTTCAATAGCTCCAACCAAATTCGATTTAGACTTTATAAACGACAGAACAGATGAGACTGAATTACCAATTAACACAAAATTTTCTTCGCTTGCTACCAGTTTAAATGTTGAGTATTACTTAAATTTTAACCAATTAGAAATTGGGATCGGCACTCAAGTCGGCTACATCGGAGGAAAAATGAAGTTCACTACAAGGAGTGAATATCAAAGTGACTTTTTTACAGGAACTGGTGAAATATCCGATGTCAATGCCAATTATTATTATAAACTGATCGGTATTCATTATGAAGTTGGACTACGAGCCCGATTCTTTTTCACCCGATCTGAGAATCTTGCCCTTCATTTGACCGTTGGATATTGCAGTAATAATTTCCGGATCAAGGATTTTCAAATTAACGAAACAACTTTGGAGACTGCGACGCTTGATCATCTTGATTTGCAGTCAATCTCAATTAATACCGGGTTATCTTATTTTCTTTTTCTATAGTTTTCAAATTGGCAGCTTAATGAATGCAAAGGGCTGCACTGGTAATGAAAATTCGAAAAACGAATCCGGGCTGGGGCTTGTTCCGAATGGATTTAAACACAACAAAAAACTTTTTTATCAAAACATGAATAGCTCCATTTGGTTCAGCGAACCCAATCAACCAGGTTCTCACTGGCATCTGCGCATTGACGGAACAAATAACGACAATCCATTTTACTTACATGACCACAGCGAAGAAGTACAGAAAAGAAGTTTTGCCATATGCTGTGTTTGCGATAGCCTCAATTAATTAATTAATTAAATCATTGTTGTCCGACAATAGACTTAATCCTGATCCTGTAAGAATCGAACATTGAATAGCCCCAAGTGGCAATGTCATTAAGTTAAGGAATTGACCGATCAACATTCGACCTTGGTCGTTTATGGCCAAAGTCAAGATCGTACCTATAAACATGCGATCCATTACTGGATCGTTTATCGCATTGTTTACACGCATCTCCTGATCCGGTATGGATCAAATGTTTGTAGCACAATCGGCTTGCAATGATCCAACGCCCAGGGTCGAATGTTATTTTATAAAAAGACCTTAACCTGGTGACATTGCTCCTGTGGAGATCCAAAGGATAAAATGAGTGAAAATCTAGTCGGACAACAATGTAAAAAAAATCAAGGATGTGCAAATGCAAAAACTGCATTTACATTCTCGAAATGGATAATGTCCAAAGGATCATTTATATTTACCAGATAACAACTGAATAATGAGCTGACGCTCTCCGTGGGATGGCCATTAATGTTTTGACCATAGGGAGACGAACTCAAAATACCGAATTGATTTCCAGGCCCTGAATTTCCGGAGAATTGCGAGCTATATAAATTTCCATTTTCGTCTGTATATTCGATTACGCAATACTTATCCGTGTTCATCAATGCACCAGGTGCAACGAAGAAATTAGCCAGACAATATGAGTTTGCATAAGAAGCGCCTGAAAAGCGTTGTGTTGATGAGCCAATGCAGGCACCATCACTGTAATTTAAGGTAATATCGGCAAAACCGTCGGGTGGAATAGTCAAGTCAAAATCAAAAGTAGTATAAACGGACGGTGCCCCATTGTTGATAGCAACCGACCAGTCGATCAATGTCAGAGTGGGATCGAGTAATAACGATGAAACCTCGTATAAATCTGCACCTACGGGTGTTACAAGAATATCAAAACCAAAGGTCCAACTGCAATCATTAACGACGTGAACTATTTTAGAAAAAACATTGTTGCAAGGCGGAGCGATAGAAAACTGACTTAGTGTTACCAAATAATCACCTGAAAAGGCAAACTCATGTACGGGATTCATATCTGAAGAAGTATTACCATCACCAAAATCCCAGGCATAGACAAATGTGGGATCCTGAGCTTGAGGAAAAAACTGAACAGAATTCACATTAACCGATGTTGGCTGCAATTGCAAAGGATAAGTCTGGGGTTGAAAAACATTTGTCAGATCCACGCTCTGCCCCGGAGAATAAAATTGATCAGAATTCAATTTAACCGTTAGTCTGGGTGCGCAGCCGGAACAAGTTGGGTCAATAAAAGAGGATTGAACCATGAACTGGCCAATATCACCTGAGCCAAATTCCGAATTAATTTCAAGACCGCTCGATCCTGCATCCAAAGAAAATGGCTGGCCATTCAGCGTCCCGATTGCCCTGAAGTCAGGTTCAGGAATTTCCTGTTCGGGAAGATCGTGTCTTTTGCACGCCTGTATGAAGATAGCAAAAAGGACAATCAGGTATGTCGGAAAATTATTTTTCATTTTGTAAAGAGATCAAATTTAAGGTAAGCAGCGATAAAAGAATTGCGATCGAATCGATCCACTTTAAAATAATAGTTTTTGGTTATATCGGTAAGGCCAAAATTGGCACTTATTCCAATGGACTTTCCTCTTCTTATTCTATACTCATAGCCCAATCCGATAGAATAATTGAAATCGCGGAATCCATTGGTGTAGCCCATTTCTTCAACTTCAGTGAAAGAACCATTGGGTTGGTAGGTAACCAGACGATTGTTGCCGGTGAGTTGGTAAGCGGTCTGAAATGATGCTGAAAAGGAATGTTTTTTATTGAGGTTATAGAAAAAATTCAGCGGTACGGCGAGGTAATGTATTTTATCAGTATATACTACAACCGTGCTGATTTCTCTTTTGAATGCAAATGACACGTAATCTTTGGTTAAAGTCTGTAAGGGTTCGTTAATCTGAAAATACTGCACTCCGGATGCGATCGAAAATTTAGGGTTAATTCTTCCGGATAAAACCAACCCTCCAAAAGGCTCGAAGGCCAGCTCATTTCTGGTGGTGCTATAACCTGAAAGTAAATTGGAACCCAATTGTGCCGAAATCCTCCAGGTAGGATCAGGCTCTGCAGGCTTCATAGGAATAACTAACTTTAGTGGTGATGGGTTGGCGTTTTCAGGCAAAGTATAATATAAAGGTACCAACGCTTCCACTTCAACAATTTCCTTCTCCACATCTACATCACTTAATTTATTATTGGAAATATCTTTTTGGTCATTTGAATGTATTTGAGCCGGAACCAGAGGATCAGTTTCCTGGTCATTTCTTTTTGTAGCTCCTGTAACAACTGCATCGTTATTCGTCGGCTGTAGCTTTTCTTCAGATAAATCAAAGCCTGTGACTTTGTCCTTAATTAATTCTGATTTTTCTCTTCTCTGTAGTTCATTATTGCCAATATTATCCAACAATTCTTTGCGGGGATCCGGGCTGATTATTATATTTTTATCTGGAATAATATTTTGAATTTGTCCTGGTTCGTTATTCGATTGAGCCGGGGTTTCTCTCCTGGCTATTTCAGGAGTACCAGATTTATTTTCCGGTTCACTTACCTGATTATTATTTTCCACTTGCGGTACAGAATCAATTTTCTGTTGCCCGAGCGAGGCAATATCCTTTTTCTCCTGAAGGGAAGAAAATTTCCCTACCGAAAATCCTACGATGAAAAGAAGAATCAAACCAAAGCCCACTTTCTTTCTGCGCTTTTGTTTGATGGCTCTTTCTGCGGCTTCCAGTTTAGAAAGCGCGTCCTGCCAATATGCATCCTGATACTCCATTTCCGGAATATTTTCGCTATCGGTATTGTGGTAAAAATCAGTCATGAGTTAAGGGTTTGTGATAATGTGGCAATTCCTATTAATTCTTTTAGTCGTCGCACACCATCTGAGTAATGCCACATAGAAGTGCTTTCAGTCATATTCAACATACTGGCAATTTCTTTGTGTTTGTATCCATCAAACGCATATAAGTTCACCACCTTACAAGTAGTAGGAGGAAGAAGTACAATTTTTTGTTTGATTATATCTATCATATCCTGTTGATAATCGGTAAATACCGGTTCATCTCTTACTTCTTGTTTTATTTCATTCTGAACAGAAAATCTGCTATTGTAGACTTTCGATTTTCTGTAGTCGTCAATGATAGAATTGATCAAAGTCTTTCTTGCCCAGAGATCAAAAGGAATATCATTATTATATTTCTTTAAACCGAATATTATTTTTACAAATCCATTGTTGAGGTATTCTACAGCCTGGTTTTTATCTCCTGAATATCTCCAGCACAATCCCATAAACCTCGAATAACAAAGTTTATAGAGCTTTTGCTGAGCCACTCTATCACCTTTGATGCACGAAGCAAGAATATCTGGTGTAATGTTCAAAAAAATAAAATTGGATTAAAGGTAAATGATGGTGCTCTTTTTACAAAGCACCATCAATTTAACCTACTTGTTCATTAATCACATTTGTAATCAAAAGTTCTCTCAGAGCTTTACAAATTGTTTTGTGGTCAAAACATTGTTAGCGTCTTTCAAGCTGATAAGATAATTACCTGAAGGCAATTCAGCAATATTGAATCCCTGAGTCGACATGCCTTTGGTTGCCGGAATTTGGTTTGCAATAAGCTGCTGACCGCTCAGGTTGAATACTTCCATGAACACAACGCCATCTCCGCCTGCTTCTACCACTACATTGATAAAGTCAAGTGCAGGATTGGGATAGAAAGAAATATCAGAAATGCTTACCAAGACATTGCCCAGATCATTGGAGTTAAGGTTGGTGTTCATTCCATCGAAACCATCAGAATCACCTTCACCATCTGTTGCATCCAATTCGAAAATGTCTGGAATGCCGTTGCCATCAGCGTCTGTCATGTCCAATTCACCTTCCAATTCATCTGGAATACCGTTGCCATTTAGATCGGTAAATCCATAATCGCCAGGATCACCGCTCCAATCGCCGCCACCTTGTTCGAAGATGTCTGGAACACCATTGCCATCGGCATCTGTCATGTCAAGCTCAGCTTCAATTTCATCAGGAATGCCATTGCCATTTTCATCTGTAAAATCATAAATGTCTGGAATACCATCGCCATCAGAATCGGTCAGATCCAATTCACCTTCCAATTCATCTGGAATACCGTTGCCATTTAGATCGGTAAATCCATAGTCGCCAGGATCACCACTCCAATCGCCACCACCTTGCTCGAAGATGTCTGGAACACCATTGCCATCAGCATCTGTCATGTCAAGCTCAGCTTCCATTTCATCAGGAATGCCATTGCCATTTTCATCGGTAAAATCGTAAATGTCTGGAATACCGTCGCCATCAGTATCGGTCAGGTCCAATTCACCTTCCAACTCATCTGGAATACCGTTGCCATTCAGATCGGTAAAACCATAGTCGCCAGGATCACCACTCCAATCACCGCCACCTTGCTCGAAGATGTCTGGAACACCATTGCCATCAGCATCTGTCATGTCAAGCTCAGCTTCCATTTCATCAGGAATGCCATTGCCATTTTCATCTGTAAAATCATAAATGTCTGGAACACCATTTCCATCAGCGTCTGTCAGGTCCAATTCACCTTCCAACTCATCTGGAATGCCGTTGCCATTTAGATCGGTAAATCCATAATCGCCAGGATCACCGCCCATGTCGCCGCCGCCTTGCTCGAAAATGTCTGGAACACCGTTGCCTTCCAAATCAGTAAGATCAAGTTGGCCTTCAATCACGTCAGGAATGCCGTTTTGGTTGAGATCTGCATTCAGCAAGTCTTCGGTAATGCAAGAGCCATCATCAATAGTTGCCAGCGGATTGAAATTCAACGCCGCCGGATCAGTGCACCCTTCAATGCCCTGTCCGAAAGAGACTGAGGTCATGAAAAGTGCCACTGCACTTAAAAGTAATTTTCTTCTTGGTTTCATAATCTGAAGATTTGTGGGTTTTAAAAATAATAATACAACCCTATCACGAAACCCAATCAGAAAACCTTGGGTTGATTTCAATTTTTTTTTGAAAAAATTGCTTTGATCGAATAACAAGCGATTAAGAAATGATGATTTGCAAAATGCGGCCTGCCATGTAAGACCCAAATCATTCCACTTAGAGATCATCATTTGAATATATTTGCGCCTCCCTTACTTGCTAACCAAATTCACCTTTATGGTTTTCAACTCAGTAGAGTTTCTGGTATTTTTAATTATAGTATTCTTCCTCTACTGGTTTGCAGGAAAGGGCGGACATAGGTTGCAAAGTGCCAACTTGCTAGTGGAAAAAAGTGAATACGATTCTACTGTTAAAGGCAGGCATAGATTGCAAAGCACTATTTTGCTCCTGTCCAGTTGTATCTTCTACATGTTTCTTATACCGGAGTATATTCTTATACTTTTCACCACCATCATTATAGATTATGTAGCCGGCATTTATATTGAAAGAACAGAAGGCCGGCGACGAAAAATATATCTTGTCGTCAGTATTATCTCCACATGTCTTGTACTTTTCATCTTTAAGTACTATGATTTTTTCATTCATAATTTCAATGGGCTGGCTTCGGCTATTGGTTGGAATTACTCTATTGATACGCTAAAAATAATTCTTCCGATTGGATTATCGTTTCACACTTTCCAGAGTTTAAGTTATGTAATAGAAGTATATCGCCGCCAGCAAAAAGCCGAAAAAGATTTCCTGATCTACTCTTTGTACGTGATGTATTTCCCACAGCTTGTTGCTGGTCCGATAGAAAGAGCGGCCAACTTGCTGCCTCAGTTTCATAAAAAACCAGCCTTCGACGAGCCATTGGCTTCTGAAGGTATGCACCAGATTCTCTGGGGATTATTCAAAAAAGTAGTGATCGCAGATGCCTGCGCCGTTTATGCCAATGAGGCTTTTGCACATATCGATAGCTTTGGGGGAGGCACCTTATTTTTAGGTTCAGTGTACTTCGCTCTTCAGATCTATTGCGATTTTAGCGGCTACTCCGACATTGCGCTGGGAACTTCCAAATTGTTCGGAATAAAGCTGATGACCAACTTCAGGTTTCCTTATTTTTCGAGAGACATAGCCGAATTCTGGAGGCGATGGCACATTTCACTTTCCACCTGGTTCAGAGATTATGTGTATTTCCCATTAGGCGGTTCGCGGGTGGCAGGTTGGAAAAAATTCAGAAATGTGCTGATCATTTTTCTGGTGAGCGGATTCTGGCATGGAGCCAACTGGACTTTTGTTGCATGGGGAGGTTTGCATGCTTTGTTCTATCTGCCTGTTCTTTATCTGGGCAAAAACCGCAGCAACATCAATGAAGTGGCTGAAGGACGTTGGCTTCCCAGTCTTAAAGAAACGGGGCAAATGCTATTTACTTTTGTGCTGGTCTGTTTCGCCTGGGTATTCTTCCGCGCACCTGATATTCAAACTGCCTTAAGTTATTGTGGCAATGTATTTTTGAATGTAGGTTCTTCTCAGGGCTTGTTCAAATTTCTTCCAGGCTTATTACTCATTATTCCATTTCTGGTTATCGAATGGGTAAACAGAGCCAATCACAATGGTTATATGTTTTCACATCTTCGCATCCACCGTAATTGGATACTACTTTTCGAAACAATAATGATTCTGATGATTATAGAAAGTTATGTCACACTGGATCACGAACAATTCATATACTTCCAGTTCTGATATGAAAACATTTCTCACCAAACTGGCTGTGCGTGCAGGGTTCATTCTTCTTCTGCTGATTATCATTTTCGCAATCCGTTTGCCCCAATCTTATTATCTGAGCATACCTGAAGGATCTGATTACCGGAAGATTCCATGGGATTTCAGACAAATAGACGCTGGAAGAATTGATGGAAACACCAGACTTTTTATGGGCTCTTCTTTATGTCAGGCCAGCATCGACGACAGTTTACTGGATATTTTAGACAGCACGGATGCCAATTACCTCAACTTTGGAGTGAGTCATGGTTGCAACGCCATTTCAGCTTATTTGCTCAAAGAAGTATTGAGGAAATCAGAAAAAAAACCGGCAAAAGTTTTCCTGTGTCTGAAGTCAGATTCGAGGCCAACCGGAATTCACAGAATGTACGGCGTAGTAGCCGATCAAAATGAAATACTCTCCACATTTCCATTGCGAAATATAAGATTCGGCGAATGTTTCTTCAAGAAATTTTCCTGGAATATCAACTTCCTTACAGGCTGCTACAAACTCGATACCCGCGATATGAATTTAATTCACCGTTCCTATTACGGGCAAGTTCATATTGAGCAGGAAGGAGAGCGGGACATCAACAAATTATACAAAGCCAATGTTCCTCCAATGAAGGAACTTGTTCGTTTTATGAAAGTGGCAAAAGGTCGTCATGAGCCGGGCGGGTTCATGCGCAGACTGAGCGACTTTAGAATGGATTATCTGAACAACATGTATTTTCAGGACCAGAAATTCCTGGAAAGTGTTCAGATGTTGGAAGAGCAAGGTGTCGATTTCGATATTATACTTTATCCCAATTACACAGCAACCCAATTGGGCGAGGAAGAGACTATTGTGGCATTTTATAAGCAATTGTATCCGGAGATCGACTTCAACCGCCATCAGTTGATTGCCATAAAATCTGAGGAATTGAAGAACCCATCCCTTTGGCGCGACCTAAACCATTTGAATCGGGAAGGTGCAGCTCTTTATTCGAGGTTGTTGCTCCCTGTTTTGAATCAATAGAAGACCCGTACCCCGAAAAAGTTGCCACACAACAAAGTGAGAATGAACACAAGTCCGAAAAAATCTGGAAAAACTTCAAAAAAAAAATCGCCAGACCCTTTGACCGATTGAAAAGTTAAGTACATTTGCACCCCTGTTTTCGAGAAAGCAAGGATTTTTGAACGCCAAAGTTCTTTGAAAAGCCTGATTTTATTGCCGGTGTAGCTCAGCTGGCCAGAGCAGCTGATTTGTAATCAGCTGGTCGGGGGTTCGAATCCCTCCACCGGCTCTTAGTGGCCAAAACCTTCAGGGGAGTTACCAGAGTGGCCAAATGGGACAGACTGTAAATCTGTTGTCTTACGACTTCGGTGGTTCGAATCCACCACTCCCCACTTCATCCGCTTGCCTTGAAACAACCGGATGCGAAGCTGAACTTCGGCGAAAGAGTTCTTTCGAAGTCTCAAGAATTTGAAGGTATAAGCCTTTGAATTGACTAAGACCTCACTATCGCTAACACACTTTCGCATCCATTGGATAGAAATTGTGCAGATAAAGAACCAAAATTGCGGGAGTAGCTCAATTGGTAGAGCACTAGCCTTCCAAGCTAGATGTTGCGAGTTCGAGTCTCGTCTCCCGCTCTACAAAACAGATAGATAGAAAAGTGAGATTCGTTTCATTTCTCTTGAAAGTCTACAACTTCTCCAAGCCGTTGTAGCTCAGGGGCAGAGCACTTCCTTGGTAAGGAAGAGGTCATGGGTTCAATTCCCATCAACGGCTCTAATTCGTTTAGAACCCTGATCGAAGAAGGAAGGAGAATAAAATAAAACAGGCTTTTCAGCTTCAGGCTTTCATGGAGAAGAGAAGATGACATGACAAAAGCACTTTGAAAAGGAGAATTTTCGAAGGGCTTGTTTGCATTACATACGAAGTACATTTTTTTAATTATCTAGATAACAACAAATAAAAACAAACGCCAATGGCTAAAGCGAATTTTGACCGTTCCAAACCCCACGTAAATATTGGAACAATTGGTCACGTGGACCATGGTAAGACCACATTGACCGCTGCCATTACTTCCGTTCTGGCTGCTGCTGGTCTTTCTGAAAAAAGAGACTTCGCGTCTATCGACAACGCTCCTGAAGAGAAAGAGCGTGGTATCACCATTAACACTGCGCACGTTGAGTATTCAACGGCGAATCGTCACTATGCTCACGTTGACTGTCCAGGTCACGCTGACTATGTGAAGAACATGGTAACGGGTGCTGCTCAGATGGACGGTGCTATTCTTGTAGTTGCTGCAACAGACGGACCAATGCCTCAGACCCGCGAACACATCCTTCTCGGACGTCAGGTAGGCGTTCCGAAGATTGTTGTTTTCATGAACAAAGTTGACATGGTTGACGACGAAGAGTTGTTGGATCTTGTTGAAATGGAAATTCGCGAACTTCTTAGTTTCTATGAATATGATGGAGATAACACTCCAATCATCCGTGGTTCTGCATTGGGCGGATTGAACGGCGATCCAAAATGGGTTGAAAAAATCATGGAACTCATGAATGCAGTTGATACTTGGATTCCAATTCCTCCTCGTGAAGTTGACAAACCATTCCTTATGTCAGTAGAAGATGTGTTCACGATCACAGGTCGCGGAACAGTTGCTACAGGTCGTATCGAGCGCGGTGTAATCAATACTGGTAACGAGGTTGACATCATCGGTTTCAACGAAGCAAAGATGAAGTCTACCTGCACAGGGGTTGAGATGTTCCGTAAGATACTTGACCGTGGTGAAGCTGGTGACAACGTTGGTCTTCTCCTTCGCGGTGTTGAGAAAAGCGATATCCGTCGTGGTATGGTAATCGCTGCTCCAAATAGCATCACTCCTCACACTGAGTTCAATGCTGAGATCTACGTACTTAAAAAAGAAGAAGGTGGACGTCACACTCCATTCCACAACAAGTACCGTCCTCAGTTTTACTTCCGTACAACGGACGTAACAGGTGAGATCAACCTTGAGGCTGGTCGTGAAATGGTACTTCCAGGTGACAACGTATCAATCATTGTTAAGTTGATTGCTCCGATCGCTATGGATAAAGGTCTTCGTTTCGCAATCCGCGAAGGTGGTCGTACTGTAGGTGCCGGACAGGTTACAGAAATTATCAAGTAATTACTTGAGTGGATATATGTGAAGGTGAAATCTTCTTTGGAGATTTCACCTTCACTTTCACGTTTTAAGACGTAACGTGATAAACAGGCATAGTTCAATGGCAGAATAGCGGTCTCCAAAACCGTTGATCTTGGTTCGAGTCCAGGTGCCTGTGCAAAAGTTAATCGATGAATTGCCCAACGCAATTCACCAAAAATTTTAAAGTTATGGCCGGAGTAAAAACATATCTTGAGGAATCGTACAATGAACTGGTGAGCAAAGTAACCTGGCCAACGTGGGCAGAGTTGCAGGAAAGCACCGTGCTTGTTTTTGTAAGCATTGCGATTCTTACTGTTTTGATATTTCTAATGGACTTTGTTTTTGGCGTAAGTGGTGATTCCACTTCCACCTGGAAAGGTCTGGTAGGATTTATCTATGCCTTATTAACCTGATCGTTCTTTTTACCATCCTATTACAAAAGGAACACAATGAGTGATATAGAAAAAAAGTGGTATGTAGTCCGGGCCATCAGCGGAAAGGAAAAAAAGGTAAAAGAATACATCGAAAGCGAAATCAAGGCCCGCGGAATGCAGGACTTTGTTGCCCAGGTGTTGATTCCTACCGAGAAAGTTTTTCAGGTACGCAATGGCAAAAAAGTAAGCAAAGAGAGAAGCTATCTTCCGGGATATGTTTTGATCGAAGCTGCGCTGATAGGTGAGATTCCGCATATCATTAGAAATATAACCAATGTAATTGGCTTTCTGGGATCAGAAAAGAAAGGACAGCCTATTCCGCTGAGACTTTCAGAAGTGAACAGAATTCTTGGTAAGGTGGATGAGTTGGCCGAAACCGGAGAGGAGTTGAATATTCCTTATGTAGTTGGAGAGGCCGTGAAAGTAGTAGACGGACCATTCAATAACTTCAGCGGAGTGATCGAAGAGATCAACGAAGAGAAGAAAAAGTTGAAAGTTATGGTTAAGATATTTGGCCGTAAGACCCCGGTAGAACTCGGGTATATGCAAGTAGAGAAAGAATAATATAGAATTAACGAGCGTGTGGTGAGCAATGAACATTTTGTGTTACGCTTCAGCTTCCCATTGCGAGCCACGCACAACCCAAATAATAACAAAGTAAAATGGCGAAAGTAGTAACGGGATTCGTCAAACTGCAAATCAAAGGTGGTGCAGCAAACCCCTCGCCTCCAGTAGGTCCGGCGCTTGGTTCCAAAGGTGTTAACATCATGGAATTCTGCAAGCAATTTAATGCCAGAACTCAGGACAAAGCGGGGAAAGTTTGCCCGGTTTTAATTACTGTTTATGCAGATAAGTCTTTTGACTTTATTGTAAAAACAGCACCGGCAGCAGTGCAAATTTTGGAAGCCTCTAAGGCCAAGAAAGGAGCCGCTGAACCAAACCGCCAAAAGGTTGGCTCAGTAACCTGGGAACAGGTGAGAGCCATAGCAGAAGACAAAATGCCTGACCTAAATTGTTTCACTGTAGAATCTGCCATGAAAATGGTAGCAGGCTCAGCCCGAAGCATGGGTATTCAGGTAACCGGTAATCGTCCTTTTTAATTTTTTCGGAGGAAACAGCAATGGGAAGTATCACAAAAAACCGTAAGTCTGCCCTCGAGAAGTTTGACCCTACCAAGGTTGTCAATCTCTCTGAGGCTGCGTCGATCGTGAAAAAAATCACGACCACAAAATTTGACGCATCAGTAGACATCGCTGTTCGCCTCGGTGTAGATCCAAAGAAATCCAACCAGATGGTTCGCGGTACAGTATCGCTGCCACATGGAACGGGAAGAGATGTTCGAGTGCTTGTTCTCTGCGGTCCTGAAAAGGAAGCAGAAGCCAAGGCAGCGGGCGCCGATCACGTAGGACTCAATGAGTACATCGAGAAAATTAAAGGCGGATGGACCGATGTGGATGTAATTATCACCACACCCAACGTTATGGGACAGGTTGGAGCATTAGGTAGAATCCTCGGACCACGAGGTTTGATGCCTAATCCAAAAACCGGAACTGTGACTATGGATGTTGGAAAAGCTGTAACAGAAAAGAAGGCTGGTAACATTGATTTCAAAGTAGACAAAGCAGGTATCGTTCACGCCAGTATTGGACGTGTATCATTCGATGCCGCTAAATTGGCTGAAAATGCCACTGAGCTTTTGTCCACTATCATGAAACTTAAGCCTTCCGCTGCCAGAGGAACCTATGTAAAGAGCATTGCATTAAGCTCAACCATGAGTCCCGGAGTACATGTTGAACCTAAATCCGTGAATTAATCACCGGAAAAGCGGAGGAATTTTCTATGACAAGAGAACAAAAAAATCAAGAGATTCTCGATTTAGTAGAAGTACTTAGCCAAAGCGAAGTATTCTATTTAGCCGACACTATTTCTTTGAACGCTGAAGCTACCGGTGCATTACGTCGTGAATGTTTCAAAAGTGGTGTGAAGATGCGCGTTGTTAAAAACGCACTACTTCAAAAAGCCATGGAGAGAGTTGAAAGTAAAAATTTCAGCCCGCTCTACCCTGCTCTCGTTGGCAATACTGCCGTAATGATTGCAGAAGTAGGCAATGTTCCTGCACGAATCATCAAGGACTTCGGAAAGAAATATGATAATAAGCCAAGCCTGAAGGCAGCTTATATTCAGGAAGATTGTTATGTTGGTGCTGACCAACTCGATGCACTCGTTGCGCTGAAGAGCAAAAACGAATTGATCGGGGACATCATCGGCCTTCTTCAATCTCCTGCCAAAAACGTTATATCAGGCCTTCAAGCAAGTGCCGGACATAAGGTTGCTGGCCTCGTGAAAGCACTCGAGGAAAGAAAAGCTTAATCAATTTTTTCAATAACACAAAGTAGAACTTTTTTAAAATCCATACGAAAATGGCTGATTTGAAAGCAATGGCTGAAACGCTCGTTAACCTTACTGTAAAAGAAGTAAACGAACTTGCCAAAATCCTTAAAGATGAATACGGAATCGAGCCCGCTGCGGCTGCGGTTGCGGTAGCTGCTGCGGGCCCTGGTGCTCCTGCCGCTGAAGAAAAAACTGCATTTGATGTAGTTCTTCTTGAAGCTGGTGTGAACAAACTAGCAGTAGTGAAGCTCGTGAAAGACCTTACAGGACTTGGTCTTAAAGAAGCGAAAGATGCAGTTGATAAGGCTCCATCGCCACTCAAGATAGGTGTTACCAAAGACGAAGCAAACGCTTTGAAAACCCAACTTGAAGAAGCAGGAGCTAAAGTTGAGATTAAGTAATATCACAACTCATTCATAATTAGTTTAGGCCCTGTTTTTAACAGAGGCCTAAACTTGTTTTTAATTCAACAGTTATTGTAACTGTTCCGCCGGCTCACCGGATTTTATTGCGCTTTTTTACCGAGTAACAACACTTAATACACCTCAAGGCCTTGGCAACACTGAAAAAAATGGATGGGCGAGTGAACTTCTCCTCAACCAAGAGTTTCTACGAATACCCAGACTTCCTGGAAATCCAGCTGGCATCGTTCAAAGAGTTTTTCCAACTTGAAACCAACCCGGAAAACAGAAAAAATGAAGGTCTCTTCAAAGTATTTGCAGAGAACTTTCCGATTACGGATACACGTAATCAATTTGTACTCGAGTTTCTCGACTACTTTATAGACCCTCCCCGCTACACCATTTCTGAATGTATCGAGCGCGGTCTTACTTACAGTGTGCCCCTAAAGGCAAAACTTAAGTTGTATTGCACAGATCCTGAACACGAAGATTTCGAAACCATCGTACAGGACGTTTACCTGGGTACAATTCCCTACATGACACCACAAGGATCTTTTGTGGTAAATGGAGCGGAAAGAGTAATTGTATCGCAGCTTCACAGATCACCAGGCGTTTTCTTCGGTCAGAGCCGTCACGCCAATGGTACTAAATTATACAGTGCCCGTATCATTCCTTTCAAAGGATCATGGATCGAATTCGCCACTGACATCAACAATGTCATGTATGCCTATATCGACCGTAAGAAAAAGCTTCCGGTAACCACTCTTCTCAGAGCCATTGGTTATGAAAGCGATCGCCAGATTCTTGAGATCTTCAATCTTGCTGAAGAAATTAAAGTAAGTAAAGCCGGAATTCAACGCGTTTTGGGTCGCAGACTTGCTGCCCGTGTATTGAAGACCTGGGTGGAAGACTTTGTAGATGAAGATACCGGTGAAGTAGTTTCAATCGAACGTAATGAAGTAGTGCTCGATCGCGAAACCGTGCTCGAAAGCCAACATATAGATGTGATAGCCGAAAGCGGTGCAAAGTCTATTATTCTCCACAAAGAAGAATCAAACTCTGCCGACTTTACGATTATTCACAACACCCTTCAGAAAGATACTTCTAACTCTGAAAAAGAAGCCGTAGAATATATCTACCGCCAATTGCGCAACGCAGAACCACCCGATCTGGAAACAGCCCGCGGTGTAATCGACAAATTGTTCTTCTCAGAGCAGCGTTATGACCTTGGTGAAGTAGGCCGTTTCAGAATCAACAGAAAACTTGGTTCTGTAAATTCAGATTCAAGAACACTTACCAAAGACGACATCATCAGCATCATCAAATACCTGATCGAGCTGGTGAATTCAAAAGCAGATGTCGATGATATCGATCACTTGTCGAACAGACGTGTGAGAACAGTTGGAGAACAATTGTACAACCAGTTCGCAGTAGGTCTTGCACGTATGGCAAGAACTATTCGTGAGCGTATGAACGTTCGTGACAACGAAGTCTTCACTCCTATCGACCTTATCAATGCGAAGACATTGAGTTCGGTTATCAATTCATTCTTTGGTACCAATCAGTTGTCTCAGTTCATGGACCAGACCAATCCTCTGGCCGAAGTAACACACAAGCGCAGAATGTCGGCACTCGGACCCGGTGGTCTATCCCGCGAAAGAGCAGGTTTCGAAGTACGTGACGTTCACTATACACACTATGGTCGTTTGTGTACCATCGAAACACCAGAAGGACCGAATATCGGATTGATTTCTTCTCTTTGTGTATATGCAAAAATCAACCGTCTCGGATTTATCGAAACTCCATACAGAAAAGTGGAGAATGGTAAAGCTGTAATGACAGATGATGGTGTAAAATACTTCACAGCAGAAGACGAAGATACACAGGTAATTGCTCAGGCGAATGCAGAAATTGATGAGAAAGGAAACTTTATCACCAACACTGTAAAAGCACGTCTTGAAGGTGATTTCCCTGTAATTGCTCCTTCTACACTCAATCTGATGGACGTGAGTCCAAACCAGATTGCATCTATAGCAGCATCTTTAATTCCATTCCTTGAGCACGATGACGCGAACCGTGCTTTGATGGGATCGAACATGATGCGTCAGGCCGTTCCTTTGATGAGGCCTGAAGCACCAGTTGTAGGTACCGGACTTGAAGCCCGTGTTGCAGAAGACTCTCGTGTTCTTCTTGCCGCCGAAGGTGAAGGTGTGGTAGAATATGTAGATGCAAAAGAAATCCGCATAAAATACAAGCGCAGCGAAGAGGATGAAATTGTAAGTTTCGACTCTCCTGTGAAGTCATACGAAATAAAGAAATTCGCTAAGACCAACCAATCTACCACTGTCAACCTCCGCCCTCTTGTACAGAAAGGCGAAAGAGTTACACTCGGTCAGATCATGGTGGAAGGTTATTCTACCAAAGGTGGAGAACTGGCCATCGGAAGAAACCTCAAAGTGGCCTTCATGCCATGGAAAGGTTACAACTTCGAGGATGCCATTGTAATTAGCGAGCGCGTAACCCGCGATGATATTTTCACCTCAATTCACGTTGAAGAATTCACCACTGAGGTGCGTGATACCAAGCGTGGTGTGGAAGAATTGACTGCAGATATTCCTAACGTAAGTGAAGAAGCTACCAAAGATCTTGATGAGAATGGAATCATTCGCGTGGGTGCTGAGGTAAAAGAAGGTGATATTCTTATTGGTAAGATTACTCCGAAAGGAGAAACTGATCCTACTCCGGAAGAAAAACTTCTTCGCGCCATCTTCGGTGATAAAGCCGGTGATGTGAAGGACGCTTCACTTAAAGTTCCGCCAGCGGTAACTGGTGTGGTAATCGACAAGAAATTGTTCAGCCGCACAGTGAAAGACAAGAAGCCAGTGAAAACAAATGAGAAGGCTATTGTTGAAGCGCTGGATAAGGAACACGAGAAGGATGTAGCAGAATTGAAGAAAATTCTTGTAGACAAATTGATTGCTATTGTAAAAGACAATACATGTCAGGGTGTTTTCAATTACTTCAAGGAAGAACAGATTAAAAAAGGAACCAAATTCACAGCGAAGAGTCTTTCTACCATTGACTACAGTGTAGTAAATGCCGAAAACTGGACAAAGGACGAAAATGCGAATCTATCTGTAAAGAGATGTATTCACAACTTCAACCTTCGCTACAACGAACTACTTGGATCGTATAAGCGCAAAAAATTCCAATTGACTGTAGGAGATGAACTTCCAGCAGGAATTGTGAAATTGGCCAAAGTATATATTGCCCAGAAAAGAAAGCTTCGTGTGGGAGATAAAATGGCCGGTCGTCACGGTAACAAGGGCATTGTTGCCCGTATTGTGCGCGACGAAGACATGCCATTCCTTCCGGATGGAACTACAGTAGATATCGTTCTCAATCCACTTGGTGTACCATCGCGTATGAACCTTGGACAGATCTACGAAACCGTATTGGGTTGGGCTGGTGTAAAACTCGGAAGAAGATATGCCACACCAATTTTTGATGGTGCCTCATTGGATGATATTTGTAATATAACAGATGAAGCAGGAGTTCCACGCTTTGGGGTAACCTATCTTTATGATGGAGGAACTGGCGAAAGATTCGAGCAGGAAGCCACTGTGGGTGTGATCTACATGATCAAACTAAGCCACATGGTTGACGACAAGATGCACGCCCGTTCAATCGGACCATACTCACTCATCACTCAGCAACCACTTGGTGGTAAGGCTCAGTTCGGAGGACAGCGTTTCGGTGAAATGGAAGTTTGGGCATTGGAAGCTTTCGGTGCGGCCAATATCCTTCAGGAAATTCTCACTGTTAAATCTGACGATGTACTGGGAAGAGCCAAAGCTTATGAGTGCATTGTAAAAGGAGAGAATATGCCTTTACCTGGTATACCGGAATCTTTCAATGTATTGTTACATGAATTGCGTGGTCTTGGTTTGAATATCACTTTGAACCAAAACTAAATTGGATGATATTTTCTGCAAAAGGTCTTCAAAGACCTCTTGCAGATTAGCACAGAAAAAAGAGTTTCACCTGGATTACACCTCACAATAATATGCTTCAAGCAAAAAAAGTAGCTCGTCCAACGAGCGATTTCAAATCGATCACCATCAGCCTTGCTTCTCCGGAAGACATTCTTGAGCGCTCACATGGTGAAGTGTTGAAGCCGGAAACCATCAACTACCGCACATACAAGCCGGAACGTGATGGACTTTTCTGCGAAAGAATTTTCGGTCCGGTAAAGGACTATGAATGCCATTGCGGTAAGTACAAGCGTATCCGTTACAAGGGTATTGTCTGCGACCGTTGTGGTGTTGAAGTAACTGAGAAAAAAGTTCGTCGTGAGAGAACAGGTCATATCACATTGACAGTTCCTGTAGCGCACATCTGGTACTTCCGCTCACTTCCGAATAAAATCGGATACCTTCTCGGATTACCAACCAAGAAATTGGATCAGATTATCTATTACGAACGTTATGTGGTGATCAACGTAGGGCCTGCTACCAATGTAGAAGGCGTTGCGCTCAATATAATGGACTTTATTACAGAAGATGAGTATCTGGATATTTCAGAAAAACTTCCGAAAGAAAACCAATATCTCGACGACAAAGACCCAAATAAATTCGTAGCAAAGATGGGTGCAGAAGCACTTTATGATCTTTTGCAAAATGTAAAGCTCGATGAGCTTTCTTACGAATTGCGTCACAAAGCCAGTACAGAAACTTCACAGCAACGTAAAAACGAAGCCCTCAAACGCCTTCAGGTGGTTGAAGCCTTCCGCGATGCGAATACCCGCGTAGTGAATCGTCCGGAATGGATGATCACGAAAGTTGTTCCGGTGATTCCACCAGAACTTCGCCCACTTGTTCCGTTGGATGGTGGTCGTTTTGCTACATCAGATCTGAACGATCTGTATCGCCGTGTGATCATCAGAAACAACCGTTTGAAAAGATTGGTTGAAATCAAAGCACCGGAAGTAATCTTGCGCAACGAGAAGCGTATGCTTCAGGAAGCGGTGGATTCATTGTTCGACAACAGCCGTAAATCTTCTGCTGTAAAAACGGAAAGCAATCGCCCATTGAAATCCCTTTCAGATTCATTGAAAGGAAAGCAAGGACGTTTCCGTCAGAACCTTTTGGGTAAAAGGGTTGACTATTCTGCACGTTCTGTAATTGTTGTAGGTCCGGAATTAAAATTGCATGAGTGCGGATTGCCAAAAGATATGGCGGCCGAGCTTTTCAAGCCATTTATCATTCGCAAAATGATTGAGCGTGGTATTGTAAAGACGGTAAAATCTGCAAAGAAAATAGTAGACAAAAAAGAAGCAGTAGTTTGGGATATTCTCGAAAACATTTTGAAAGGACATCCTGTATTGCTCAACCGTGCTCCTACCCTTCACCGTTTGGGTATCCAGAGTTTCCAGCCAAAATTGATCGAAGGAAAGGCTATTCAGCTTCACCCGCTGGTTTGTACCGCCTTCAACGCTGACTTTGACGGTGACCAGATGGCCGTTCACGTGCCACTTGGTAACGCCGCAGTTTTGGAAGCACAATTGCTTATGCTCGGAGCGCATAACATTCTTAACCCTGCCAATGGGGCTCCTATTACAGTTCCTTCTCAGGACATGGTACTTGGTCTTTATTACATCACCAAAATACGCAAGGGAACTGAAGAGCATCCTGCGAAAGGTGAAAACAAGACCTACTATTCACCGGAAGAAGTAATTATTGCGTTCAACGAAGGCCAGCTTGACCTCCACGCAAGAATCTTGGTTCGCTGGACAGATGTGGCCGGTAATTCTGAAATTATCGACACCAGTTGTGGCCGCGTATTGTTCAACGAAGTTGTACCAAAAGAAGTAGGATTCATCAACCAGTTGCTCACCAAAAAAGCATTGCGCGATATCATTGGCGACATTTTGAAACACGTAGGAATTGCTCGCACAGCGAGATTCCTTGATGATATGAAAGATCTGGGTTACAACTGGGCGTTCAGAGGAGGTCTCTCCTTTAAACTTTCTGATGTTGTAATTCCGGCCGAAAAAGACAAGTTGGTTGCAGATGCCGGTACGAAAGTGCAGGAGGTTTTTGACAACTACAACATGGGTCTTATTACCAACAACGAGCGTTACAACCAGGTGATTGATATCTGGACCAATACCAACTCGAAGTTGACCAATATCCTGATGGATCGTCTGAAGACCGACCAGGAAGGATTCAACAGCATTTATATGATGTTTGACTCCGGAGCACGTGGATCGAAAGAACAGATTCGTCAGCTCGCTGGTATGAGAGGTCTGATGGCCAAGCCACAGAAAAATGCTGCCAGTGGTGGTCAGGACATTATCGAAAACCCCATCCTTGCAAACTTCAAAGAAGGACTTTCGATTCTTGAGTACTTTATCTCAACCCACGGTGCCCGTAAAGGTCTTGCCGATACGGCTTTGAAAACGGCCGATGCCGGTTACCTCACACGTCGTCTTGTAGACGTTGCGCAGGACGTAATTATCTACACCAGCGATTGTGGTACATTGAGAGGTATTGTTGCTTCAGCATTGAAGAAAAATGATGATGTCGTAGAAACACTAGAAGATAGAATTCTTGGCCGAGTAAGTGTGCACGATCTGGCTAATCCGGAAACCGGAGAGTTGATCGTTGCAGGCGGCGAAGAAATCACCGAAGATGTTACCAAAGCTATTCAATTGGCGGGTATCGAAGAAGTCGAAATTCGCTCTGTACTCACCTGCGAATCGAAGAAAGGAGTTTGTGCAAAATGTTACGGACGTGACCTTGCCACTGCACGAATTGTTCAGGAAGGACTTGCAGTAGGTGTAATTGCCGCTCAATCCATCGGTGAACCAGGAACACAGCTTACACTGCGTACCTTCCACACGGGTGGTGCCGCAGGTGGTGGATCTACAGACAGCAATATCAAAGCAAAATACAGTGGTGTACTAGAGATAGATGAATTGCGCACAGCGAGTCGTATGTCGGATACAGGTGAAATGAAAACTATTGTAGTTTCACGTTCATCTGAAATCAAAATTCTCGATGAGAAAACCGGTGCTACGCTCACCACAGCCAATATACCTTATGGTTCTATCCTCTTTACCAAACCTGGTTCTGTAGTGAAGAAAGGAGATATCATTTGCGACTGGGATCCATACAACAGTGTGATCATCACAGAAGAAGATGGTATTGTACAATTCGACGCTGTAGAAGAAGGTATTACTTTCAGAACAGAGATGGACGAACAGACCGGATTCTCTGAGAAAGTAGTAATCGAAACCAAGGACAAGAAGAAAAACCCTGCTATTGAAATCACCCGTGCCGGCGAAGTAGTGAAAGTTTACTCACTTCCTGTTGGAGCCCACTTTAACGTTGAAAATGGCGACAAGGTTGGAAAAGGAGATATCATTGTGAAGATACCACGTTCATCAGGTAAAACTGGTGACATCACCGGAGGTCTTCCAAGGGTAACGGAATTATTCGAAGCGCGTAACCCATCTAACCCAGCCGTAGTAACTGAGATTGATGGTATAGTTGAATACGGAAAAATCAAACGTGGTAACCGTGAGATTTCTGTTACAGCACGTACAGGAGAAGAGAAGAAATATCTTATTCCACTCTCCAAGCACATTCTTGTTCAGGATGGCGACTTTGTACGCGCAGGTATGCAGCTTTCAGACGGAGCCATTTCTCCGGGAGACATTCTCGACATTCAGGGACCAACAGCAGTGCAGGAATATCTTGTAAATGAAATCCAGGAAGTATATCGTTTGCAGGGTGTAAAAATCAACGACAAACACTTCGAAGTAATCGTACGTCAGATGATGCGTAAAGTTGAAATGACTGACGCCGGTGATACACGCTTCCTCGAAGGAACCAATGTTGACAAAGCAGAATTCCTTGATGAGAACGAAGTCTTGTTTGATAAGATGGTTGTGATCAATGCCGGCGATACAGATCGCTATCAGGAAGGTCAGATCATTACTGTTCGTCAATTGCGCGATGAAAATTCTCAATTGAAACGCAAAGACAAGGTTGAGATCGAAGCCAGAGAAGCCATTACAGCTACTGCCCGTCCGATGCTTCAGGGTATTACCAGAGCATCTTTGCAGACTGAGTCGTGGATATCAGCCGCATCATTCCAGGAGACTACAAAAGTTCTGAATGAAGCAGCCGTTCAAGGTAAGACTGACTTCCTTGTGGGTCTGAAAGAAAACGTAATTGTTGGTCACCCGATTCCAGCCGGAACAGGAGCCCGTCGTTTCCAGAAAATGATTGTAGGAAACAGCGAAGATTATGTAAGCCTTATGGCCAAGCGCGAAGGAAAGGCAATTGCCGAAAAAGAGGTGTAATCGATTTTCGAATATAATATTTAAAAAAGAGTCCTGAGGGGCTCTTTTTTTTTTGTGTGATAGTGGGCTTAGATGTCTCTTGTGGAAGGGCAAAAATACTTTAAATTAGGAGGATGCCAAAGACAACTTATCCCCCAAAACAAAGCTTGAGTTAGACTTAAACGTTGTTCGTTCTCAAACCAAAGTCTATTACAGATCAGAGTCTTTAAAGGAGAAATTTACATGCGCCCAATATTGCTGCAATGCCACCTGTGAAATATGCCAAATCCTCAAACACATTCCTATCTTCCTTAGCTAAGGCCTCTAAAAGCTTTACAATTAGTGACCTTACGGGTGAAGGCGTCAATTTATAAATTACTATAGCCAAACTTAAAGCCAAGTAAACTACTGTGGGAATGGCCGAGGTTAGAGACATGAAGAGAGTAATTAGCCAGTCATGAGAAGCGTTGAAAGTATGAAATCGTGCTTCCGCATAGCTCAGCCAATGGGGATTAGAAATCTTCCAGTTGAACCATGGGGAAATTGCCAGATAAATAAATATCATGGCAATTACTAACACAATGTCAAGCAGGATTCGTGATAATAATTGAAAGTAGTTTTTTGATCGCGAAATTCTATCAATTAGAAACACAGTTATTAAAACCGATAAATAATCCAATGAAGCACCTATCAAACCAGCAAGGACATTTATTGCAACGGAGCTCAATGCTTTGGTAAATGGCGAGAACTTGTACATCCCATATTCCATTAGTGCTACCCACCCAACTGAGAACGTCTTATGTTCTATGATTTCAACCACAAAACATGAAAGAAATAGTACCATAATATTCAAAATGGTAAGAAAAAGAAACATTTTCAATTTCTTTCTCTTGCTCAATCCTTTGGTGTAGAAAGAGAGACGAACGAAATATTGACGCTGAGCTTCGAAAAATGATTCCCCGGTAAGGATATTTGACAATGTTGTAATTCCTTTTTTGCCATCCGTTTTGGCGTAATCTTCGTAAGCAAATGCCAACAGACGAATAAACCCAGTAATTAAGAGAAGAAACAATATGGTTCCATCTAGAATCATTAATTCATGGTTTTGACAAATTCACAATGAACTTACGATGCGCAGACAAGGCATCAGTTAACGAATACTCTTTGTACGGCATTTTCCATTCCCGACATTTTCTGCGAATTATTGGCGTTATATGTTTGTAATGGACGTGACAAATATTTGGAAATAGATGATGGCATATATGATGATTGAGTCCGCCAATTAGCCAAGTCAATATTGACGAACTGTTCGCGAAGTCGGTTGTAACGGCAAGCTCATGCTCTCCCCAGGAATTATGAATTAATCCATTCGAGTCTGGTCTCACGAATTCGACTCCATCCATGTAATGACCAAATACGGCAACGAGTGAGATTAGTATGCCTGAAAAAAGATGAGCCAAAATAAAGGCTGCGAGAATTTGACTAAGTGAATACGGCAAGAAGATGGTTGGTAAAACCAAAGCATATGCTATGTAAAAAGCTTTGAAGAACACGAGTTTAATCCATTCACGAAGTGGGTGATATATATTATTCATATTACAAATATCCTTCTTTAAAAATAGCTTGAAATCGAGTATCAGTATCCAGTATGTTGAATAGAAACAATATAATAACGGTGCATACAGAGGTTGAAACGCATGAATCTTTTGATGTTTTTGGTGTGGGTTCAATCTCAATAGCGGGATACTCTCAATTATCAAATCTCCTCCGACCACATTAGTAAAAGAATGATGCTGGACATCATGTCGAATGTGCCACATGTAAGAACTAACCCCAACTAAGTCACTAGAGTATTTGAAGAGTCGATTCATTTTCTTCTTTTTAAATAGACTACCGTGTGAAGCATCATGGGCGAAGTTAAAAAAGATTAGAACGCTATTGACTGCCATCAGAACTGCCAAAAGGACTTTAGCGGATCCATTTAGTGCGCTAAACATGATGAGTGAATACAATAAAATATATACTGAAAAAAATAGAATTGCCTTGTGCAAGATTTTATGATTTCCGAATCTGCCAGATTTTTGTGTCTTCATGTATGCATATACCTCGTCTTGTATTTCTTTGAAGAGCGGTGAACTCTTAGAGTTTGAGAATTTCATTTTTTGAATTAGTTGCTTAATTTATTCTAATGTAAGCCAGTGAAAAATCCCACAGCCCACTATTCATATTTCATCAGATAAAAATACTCAAATCACTTGACTTCATAAGTCGGATTTGTAAATATTTCTTTATGTAAAAAATAGAAGAAATACCACGGAATCAAACAGAATTCTCCTGTCCGAATCACAATCATCCCAAACAAAAACCCTCCTTTAAACCGGAAATGTATAATCAATCAAATAAATTCCACAAAAAATTATCTCCCTCAATCCCACAAAACAAAATTCATCCGACGAATACCCGAAAAAAATCGATAAAAAATAAATAAGAAATTCTCAAGCAAATATTTACGGTAAATAAATGCGTATTTCTACGCAAATTTCCGCACTTGAATACCTACAATAATTCGTCTTAAAATCGGCACAATTTGGTTCGATCACTTCTTCACTCCCCTATTCATCTCCAACTCCAGCTCTAACTGAGCTATCCGCACCTCCAATAAGTACCTCGCCATTCGATCAGTTCTTTGCATCTGCAGTTCTTGTCTTCCGAGGTGGCTTATGAGCCATCCTTTCTGCCCTGCGCTTAGGTTGCCTGGATTGGCCAGAATGGCCGAGGTGTAACGGTGGGCATTATTTGCTGCTTGGTATCGGGCGGCCATTTCGTCTAGTTCGTTCTGCATTTTTATGAGGGCGAGGGCAATTTCATTGTTGCGCAACTCAAGGCGTCGGAGCATTTCTGCTTCCATTTCCACGATCTCAAGTGGCTTCTTCTTCGCGCTTTGGTCCGTTTCCGTGAGTCGCTCGCGAATGAGCTTGAGAATATCATTCGAACCATCCGGAAGTTGGGACATGTCTTTTTCGACCCTGAATAAGGTGGCCTTCGAAACGTTGAAGAACCTGGCGAAGTCTCCCAAAGAAGAATTCAAGCTGGTGCGGAGAAAGGTGATGAAGTGCATGGCAATCTAAAATTCAATTTTTATAAATAAAATTTACTGAAACGATTTTTGTGAAACGATCGTATCGTTTCACAAAAATCGTTTCAGAATTTTTCGCATCGCAGAATCCAGTTTTCATGGGAGGCGATGAAAATTCCGATTGGTCTGTCTCGTCCTGAAAAAGATTGACCATGTTATCTTTTGAAAAGTCAACAAACAGACGGTCAACGAAAACCTATGTGCTGAGGTCCGTATCGTCCAACGAAATCCCTTTTGAAATCATCCATGTCAGTGAGTGGCGTCGCTCGTGAATAACGCCGCCATTGAGAACAGGATGAAAACCGGGTGGAACAGTGTTTCGACCCAATTGAGCACTTCTCACAGCATTATGGATGCAATAGAACATATCCTCTTTAGCAATAAGTTCCTCTTCACTAATCGTATTTACACGGGGAAGCCAATCATTGATGCTTTCATCCAGATCACATGTGTGATGGTGAAGTATATCCAGCATTTGATCTTGATCCATCATTTTTCCAGTTATTTCAGGTTCAATATATCCAAAGTACCAGGCCAACGGCCAGCTATTTTCGAACTTCCATCCAATGTTATTGCGCATATTTTCGTCGTCTCTTTTGGTCCGAAACAGAACTTGTTCGTTTTCAGCAAAAAAGTCTTTTAGATGGTTGCGCTCAATGAAACCATGAATAACTTCATCGGAAACTTGTTCCGGAGTAGCCCATGCCCAGATGATCATCGCCTTAAGTGCATGCAGGCGACCTGCAATTTCTTCTTTAGGTCGGATATTTATTTCTTTGGTAGAATAAGGATAATCAACTGGTATGTATCCTGCTTGTTGCCAAATGGTTTTGTTGCGGGCTCTGATTTCCGAGATATCACGTAAAGTTGTTTCTGATTCGTCATCGGGTTCTTCTTCTATAATACTTTTAGGCCTTTTCCTGACGTAATCTACCCGATGATATATCTCATAAACGTCCCTTGTATCATCAAATGGACCCTCTGCCTCCAACTCTTCTGTCTTTATGAGTTGCATCGCACATTCAAAATCTCTATTGTGGTCGTCGTGATAATGCCATGTATAAGTTGAGAGTATTTCTTCCTTTTCAGACGCTGAAGTGACACCCAATTGCTGAAATGCATTTTCGATATCAGTAAATTCATTTCCCGACATCTTAACTCTAACGACTTGAGTTAAGTCAATTTCCTTTTTCTTTGGCTTGAACCAGTTTAATATCTTCATATTTTTTTTGTATAAAATTTCCAGACCGCTTGAACGAAGACAATAATAACCTAAAAGTAAACAACATCACGAGGACCCATCTTTACCTCATACATTTCCACCGCAACAATTTTCTGCACGAAGTTTCTTCCGGCACAAAAAGTCAACAACCATTGAACCGTCAATGTCTTGTAGCACCTATGTAAAAGCAGTAAGCCGAGTTCGTTTGAGAGCAAATATAATTTAAGAATTATGTAATATTAGCTGCCCAACATAAAACACGAGTTTCCTGCATTCCATCATGACATTAACAACAACTTAAAAAGTATAGCTTTGAACACTAAATTTTGAAGGGAGCTTTCATATCGAATCAACTTTTATCGACTCACCTTACTTTTTCCACTCATCAACTTCAAAGTACATTACCGTCGAGTCCTTGTCGAAATGTAACAGCAGAGTTTGGCTGTAAACCGGGTCAATGTCTATTCCATAATCTACGTCAATCAAATAACCAATGTTCATGGAGCTATCAAATGAATATTGTGGTTGGCCGAGTAGTGAAACGATTTCTGGATAGCTTTTTCCTTTGAGGAGGATGTTCTTTGTTAAGTCATCAAGCATTGATTTCCTTTGCGGGAAAGTAGCCAGGTCGGCAACTTCGAGCCATTTTTCCTGATTGAACTTTTGTTGTTGGGTTTGGCAGGAATAGAGGGTTGCTATTAGTATGAGCGATATGAAAAGCTTAGTCATGTACGTTTGGATAATCTGCTAGAAAACAGACAGGATCTTTCACAGCTATAGTTGATTGCATTTGTTTATCCAGAACAATATTTCAAACAGAAGACAAACCCTCATATACAGAAGGTCAATTCTTCAGCAACTTAACCACCCGCTGATAGTCCTCTCCCATAATATTTACCAGGTAGAGTCCATCGGACCACGCCCTCACATCCATCAAAAAAATACTATCCACTATCATAGCCCTATAGACCAACGCACCCGTTGTGGTGTAAACGGATATTTCTCTAGGCAAAGCGTTCTCAAGTTTAATTGTAAAAGACTGACACGCAGGATTGGGATAAACCAGAAACGCATTCTCATTTATAGGCTCAATCGGATTATTCTTGGACATTGTTGCGAGATAAATATCCGGAGGTCCAAAATAATCCAGGATGATGTCATCAAAATCTACATTACCATCATAACGACCTGTCATGATCAGTGTTGAATCGTTATACAACCGCATGGGCCCTGTATCACAATTTCCAAAGAGACTATGCTTATACCAAATGAGTTCTCCGTCTTCTGTCATTTGTGCAAACAAAGATTTATAGTATCCGGAATTTCCGGATAAAGTATCGCCATCAATAATAACTTCCTCTGAAAATTTTCCGGAAAGAAAAATTTGATCATCTCTATCAATGACAACCTGGCCCCAGTTGCCTTGCCATGTACATTCATCCTGTCTGTTCCAAAGATAATTGCCGTCACGATCGAACTTCAATATGGTTAGATCTCCTATAAAGTTTACGGTATCCTCGCCAAACAAAATATTTCCGCGCACATTTCCTGTGAAATAAATATTCCCGTTCCTATCAACTGTTAGCTCGCCGCTCTGATCAGAGTATATGCCGCCAAAACCCTTGAGCCATTGCTCCTCACCATCTTCATTATACTTGCAGATAAAGACATCATCGCCGGAATATGCTGTTGCCTGAAAATTCCCGAAAGTAGCGGTCTCAGCAAATTGACCCGACAGATATATGTTATGTTCCTGATCAAAATCAAAGTTTCTTCCTTGATCGCTGTCGAGCCCGCCACCGGTTTTTATCCAAATAGCTTCACCCTCTTTGTTCAATTTCATGAGCATACAATTCTCAAACCCTTCACCTTCTACAATAATATCCCCATAATGTGCTTCTTCTCCATAGTAACCTGACATAAATAAATGATCGTCGTGAAATTTCAGTTCACCACAAGACTCATCTCCCTCGCCTCCAAATTTTCTTGCCCAAATATCGTTTCCTTCATCGTTGAATTTGGCAATGAAAACATCTCCCTCACCATCACTATTAAGCACCTCCTCACCCAATTCTACGCTAATTTGAAATTTTCCCGCCAGATAGACATTATCCTCATCATCGATGCAGAGACCTACACTGTAATCGCAAATCCCGCCTCCAAAACTCGAGGCCCAAAGAACCACACCCTCACTGTTCAATTTGGCGAGGTAGAGATCAGAACAACCATTAGTAGTCAATAAGACATCACCGAACCAGACATCGGATGAAAAAAAACCTGCCAGGAAAATATTGCCCTGGCTATCCACCTCCACATCTGTTCCTACGTCATAACCCAAACCGCCAAATCCTCTTACCATTTGAAATGTCTGGGAATGCGAGACTCCCCACAAAGCACACATAGCAAGAAGGAAAAGTAATTTTCTGGTCATGGAAATAGCCAACTCGTAAATGTTTTGGTGTCCATATTCTATGGAGATATGTTCAGGGCTAACAACAAATTCTCCAAATTTTGGATTGTTTCGTGTTTGCACGCCTTTTTGTTTAGCTAAACCGGTGTAGACACACTTGTCGTTTTTTCTATCAATCCAACCGGGTGCTTTCCAAGTATCAAGCAAGTCGGCCCATTTGACGTCCAGTTCGTTGGCATGTGCTGATGTTGAAATATATTCCATGCTGTTTATTGTCTTTACATCGTATTTTAAAATGCCCCTTAACGTCAGACTGCGAAAAAATTCCCAACCCACCGTTCATATTATGATTGGATAAAAATACTTCAACTCAATTCACTTCTGAAGCTTGTTTTGTAAGTATTTTCTGATGCCAAGAATAAGAGCAATATTTTGGAATCAGGTGGAACTCTCTTGTGCGAGTTGTAAGCTTACTCAAACGAAAAGTCCTCATTTAGATCGGAAATGTACAATCAATAAGGTAAATTCCAAAAAACTCATTAAACCCAATCTGACAAAACCAAATTCGATCGACAAATACCCGAAAAAAAACTATGCGCAATTCTCAGGTAAATATTTACAGTAAATAAATCCGTATTCTAAGAATATTGAGATTAACTTCCCTGTTGCCATATCAAGGCTTAAACCAACTAGCGCGAAACATAACAGAACGATCATTTTTTAATCACCACCATCTACTTCAATAGCGCAGCACCTACTTTCGCCGAATGATTATCGACATTGTCATCCCGGCCTACAACGAGGAAAAAAGTATTGGATTAGTGGTCAGGGAAATTAATCACCCATGGGTAAGAAATGTGGTGGTGGTCAACAACAACTCAAAAGACAAGACGGCTGAAGTGGCGGCAACTGCCGGAGCGGTTGTGTTGGACGAAAACTACCAGGGTTATGGCGCGGCGTGTCTTAAGGGTATCGAATGGGTAAACAACCAGCAGCCACCTTGCGATATCCTGGTTTTTATGGATGCCGATCACAGTGATTATCCTGAAGAGCTTGATTCGTTGATTCAGCCAATCGTAAAAGACAATTTTGACCTTGTAATAGGCTCGCGTGCTTTGGGAAAAGTAGAAAAAGGCTCCATGACCATCCCCCAGATTTTCGGAAACTGGCTGGCCACCAAAATGATCCGCGTAATTTACAGTTTCAAATTCACCGACCTTGGTCCCTTCCGGGCTGTTAAACTAAAGGAGCTCAATAACCTCAATATGCGCGACAAGACTTATGGCTGGACGGTGGAAATGCAGGTGAAGGCCCTCAAAAATAAACTCCGGTGTACCGAAGTTCCGGTGCGTTACCGGAAAAGAATTGGGGTGAGCAAGGTTTCCGGAACTGTAAAAGGAACGATTGGCGCGGGTTATAAGATTATAACGACCATCTTCAGGTATATATAATACCAGAGACCTTACTCCCCCAATCAGTTTCTTATCCTTTACACCTACTAAGTTTGGGTAACGAAGATTCTAATCCTTAATAAAAGTCACAACAGTATCAGCCACCTTCAATTGATACAATCCACAAGACAATGAGCCACAATCCAACATGGTTTTCTCATATCCCATCTTCAACCTCATTACTTCTCTTCCTGTCATATCACTAACAACTATAAGCTGGCCCATCAGACGCGCAGGCACTGAAACGGTGAGCAGATCACTCGCGGGATTAGGATAAACAGAAATGGATTGCGATACCACTTCGGTTATATCTAAAGGTACAAATTCTGTAACCGCTGTATTAGTAATGATGGGAGGATTGTAATCAAAATATATGGCGGCAGTATTTTCAATGCTGACATCTATGGGAAGACCATCATTCGTTTTTATTCGATATTTAATAAAACCCTGACTTCCTTCGGGATCTGAAGTGCTATCTGGCAGCATAATTTGATCAAAGAAAAAAGAGACCGTTCGATCCTCAAAAGATAGCTCATAATCATGAATGTTGGCAATTACCTGAAGGCTTGCAAGATCCAGGTCCTCTTGAATTTCATCCAGTACCTCAATAAATATGGCCTCCGCTGTTCCGGTATTTTGAAATCTAATCCGGTATTCCAACCATAGATCATCCTGCGCCAAATATTCTTCGTACACAATTTGCGGCAGATTCACTGTAATGTCGTTGGGATCATATGAACCGATAATGGATTTCGTTTCTACTAACTCGTTATCTTCTAAATTAGAATCATCTGTTTCCAATGTTGCCATTGCGTAAAATGAAACAACTTCAGAAAGCGTTGCAGAAACCAAAACCTGAAAAGATAATTTTACATAGGCAATTGCAAAAGATTCAACCAAAATAGGGTCAAAAGTGAAAACATTACCCGATTGGGTGAAAGAGTATTCTGAAGAAAAGTTTTGTAGATACTCTATACCTTCAATGGTCAGAGATAAAGTTACAACATGATCGTAGATTGATTGATTGCCCACTACGATATTATCGAAAGAAGAAAATCCAGGGCGAAGTTCCCAAACTACCTCATCCAGATAAACATTTTGGTCATCAGGATTCGGACAAAGAGCAAATCCATTTTCAGGATAGCTCTGATTTATATTATTCACATTTAAAACCGTGGGTGAAGCGGAGAAAAACCCAGGTTGATTTACTGGTCCAAATGTGTAATCACCGATATTGCTCAATGGTAATATATATAAACCATTTTGGTTGGACCATCCCATTGGATTAGAATTTTCATCGATCATAATAGGGTTTTCGATAAGAATATCCTGATTATCATACATACCATCGCAATCCAGATCGCCAAAAACTACTCCGGAAATAAATCCTTCATCACAACTGGCACCTGCTTCCGCGAGATTATTGCACCCTATACTATTATTTGCAAAATTGACTTCTTGCATTGCAACGGCTTCACAAAGAGCCTCAATAGAACAATCTGTCAGATAAGAATTGTTCCAGATTGTGGCATCTCCAATTGAATCTAAGCCTACCAAATCATCAAGATCGGTATATGTCGTTCCAATTAATCCAAGATGGCCAATAGTGTTCAGGGCTGGAAAATTCAGATTCAGGGCAATCGGACTATTAACATAAGCCGTTGCGGATAAATTATCCAGATGAACAATTTGAGTAGCTGAAATGCTTGCAGCACTAATACCCCAATCTATTCCTGTCCCATCAAAATAAAAATAATTTGCAGAAGTAAGTGCCGGCAGACTAATATTCATATCCTGCAACTCTTGCAAAGCGAATTCAACCCAAGGACAACTTTGCAATAGCGGAAGAACAAGAGTATTCGAAGATGACGTGCTGAAAACCGTTTCTTCTTGCACACATACCAAATTAATAAAGGAATTAAATGTATCATACTCCAATACACCAATTATAAGATTCGTCAATGAATCTATACTATTAAAAGATTCAAGATGGCCAATGTGATTGTTATGGCCATAATAATTATCTCCTATCAAAATTGTGGACGCTGAGACCAGGCTACCGAAACCCGACATTGCTAGTACATCCATAGTCGTTGTCGGATAGTCGTACGTTCCAAAACTAACACGATCGACTTCAACTAAATTAGGGAAAATGTTGGTCAATGAACATGTAGGGGCAGAAATCCCTATGTCTATATAGTCAGCAGAAACGAGATTGTCGAACGCAGATAAATCAGGACACTCAGAATTGTCTATCGTAATGGACAAATGGCCAATGCTATCCAAATTATCCAACCCGGTAAAATCATCTACGCCAATAAATAATGCTTCCTGAATATATTGAATATTGGATAGTCCTAACAAAGAAATGGGTAATGATTCATTGATATAAAGCTCCAGATGAGAAATGGTGATGATGTTTTGAAGCCCATCGAGATTATTTACGGGGTCTTCATCCGAAAGATTTATGTAGAAATACGCACAACCCAATTCTGTTTGTCCAGGATTGTCCGTTAAAAACTGATCTACCTGAGCTTGAGAATAAAAAGTAATTTCATCTGTACAATCCTGAGCCATTATAAAACGGCTCATAAAAAGGACGCTGAAAAACACCAATAAATGTTTAGCCATGCTTATTGAGTTTAAAATAAAAGTCACCTAAAGATCCTATAAAAGAATTTTTCATACCCACATTTCCGATTAACTGCGTTATTTTTTTTCAGAATAACAGAACATATGCACGAAAAGTTGACTTCGAATAAATACCGTACATCCACAATAGTTAGCCGAAAATATTTAGATCGCGAAAATAATCAGAACTAATGATTATCCTCAAATTACAATATAATTTTCTCAACGAAAAACACAACTACAATATGTTCCTGGTCCTTGATTCTGCCGAAAGAATTCAAAAGACAAGTCTTCTAGCCTAATTTTAAGTTTCAAGGAGATTAAATGCGTTGAAACGTGAACAAGGTAATTAAAAGCACTGTCAAGTCTTTAATCTTGATCCAACCCAAAAGTTTCATAAATATATTCACTTCAAAGTGCAAAAACGCTATAAAATCAAGCATTAATACGAGAAATCCGTGTCACGAATCAACACAAGATTAGCTTACTATTTTACCATAATATGAGAATTGAATCAATTTCCCAACGGCTTCAATGTACTTGATTTCCAACAATACCCAATCATTCCAAATCAGATTCAGCAAGACGCCAACCAACTCGTTATCAATACTTTGCTCTAAAAACTACCATTAATGTTGGACATCGCCATATTTTCCCCAACTTTGGGCCCCTTAATAAAAAAAGCCTTGTACCACTTATCCATTTTTGCGATTTTCATTTACGGTTCATTTCTGCTGTTCTTGCTTGTCTACAGTTTGGTTCAGCTTAATCTGGCCATCCAATATGTAAAAATGAAACTGAGCAGGCTTCGAAAGCCAGTAGTAAGAGAAGAAGACTTACCTGTGGTGACAGTCCAACTGCCGGTTTTCAACGAATTGTATGTGGTAGAACGCCTCATCGACGCCATCTGCGAGTTCGATTACCCAAAAGACAAATTGGAGATTCAGGTTCTCGACGACAGCACAGACGAAAGTTTTGACGTAGCGGCGCGCAAAATTGCCGAAAAACAAAAATTGGGCTTTGATATCAAGCACGTAAAGCGCCCCGTGAGAAAAGGGTTCAAAGCAGGTGCCCTTGCCTATGGTCTCGATATTTGCCGTGGAGAGTTCACTGCGATATTTGATGCTGACTTTGTTCCAAGGCGCGACTTCCTTCGCCAAACCATTCCATTCTTTTATACCAATAACAAAATTGGTGTGGTACAAACGCGTTGGGAACATTTGAATGAAGAATATTCGCTTTTGACAAGATTGCAGGCCTTCGGATTGGATGCGCATTTTACTGTTGAACAAATAGGCCGCAATTCATCACATCATTTTATCAACTTCAATGGCACCGCAGGTGTATGGCGCAAGTCCACCATTTACGATGCCGGTGGCTGGGAGAGCGACACGATTACAGAAGACCTGGATTTAAGTTACAGGGCCCAATTGCGCGGATGGGAATTTATTTACCTTCCTGAAATTGGCTCTCCATCTGAGTTACCTGCGGAGATGAATGCACTAAAAGCCCAGCAATTCCGCTGGACAAAAGGCGCCGCAGAATGTACGGTGAAAAATCTACCCAAGGTTC
Organism: Flavobacteriales bacterium; assembly: GCA_031378885.1. Taxonomy (GTDB): domain Bacteria; phylum Bacteroidota; class Bacteroidia; order Flavobacteriales_D; family Sanyastnellaceae; genus JANNEQ01. Next base: position 13,887 of record JANNEQ010000005.1, on the reverse strand, counting down.
TTAATGCCAACAACCTCACTGTCGGACAAAAGATACACGGTTCCTTCCACCTGATGAACTCAGTTGTTTTCTTGTGTATTCTGGGGACATCTGTAATGAGCATACCCATGCTCATTATCAAAAATACTTATGGCAATCTCGAATGGGTATTTAATGTGATTACCGTTTTCCTGATCAGTTTCTTTTTCCTTGGCTTCTTCTATTGGGTCTCCAGACCACAAGTACCATTTTTCCAGAAACTTGGTCGCTTTATATGGGAGTATCCAACGTTCTTGTCAGTAAGTATGGGACTTTCATTGCACAATGCGGTGGCAGTAATGGAAGGATTCACCGGGAAAAAATCTGCATTTGTTCGCACACCGAAGTTTGCTATCAGCGCCAACAAAGGTTCCTGGACAGATAATAAATACAGAGCAGTAAAAATTTCACCACTAACTATCGGCGAATTTTTAATGGCCTGTTATTTCATTTTCGGTTTATGGTTAGCATTTCACTATAATGATTTTGGATTGTTTGCTTTCCACTCGATGCTTGTGCTGGGATATCTTTTCGTTACTATATTTTCCCTCAAGCACGCCCGTGCCTGATACATTAAGATCCACAGAACTTGGATAGAGTAAGAGACATATCCGTTCTGCACAAGTTAATCTGGTTCTTCACTGCATTTGTGTCGTTCAGTATTATTGCGACAGTTCTTGAGCGCAGTCAGTTCAAGTTGATACTTTCCATGTGCGGCCTTTTATTTCTCACTTACGGGCTTTGGTTCGTGTGGCGCACCGCATTTAAATGGAAGGAAATTCTTTTCTGTGCCATTGTGTTCCGACTCATTTTCCTCTTTAGTCAGCCCACCTTGAGCGACGACATTCATCGCTTTCTCTGGGATGGCTATTTGCTCAGCGAACAAATCAATCCTTACGTGCATAAACCATCGGAGATGGTAATCTATTCAGAAGATCCAAAAGCTCTTTTGGATCAAATGAATTCTCCCGGATACTATTCGCTTTATCCCCCGGTAGATCAAGGTATCTGGAGTATTTCGTGGATGACAGGCGGCTCCAATTATTCCAGAACGATCATACTTCGGTTTATTATACTTCTCTTTGAGATCGGTACGATTTTACTTTTGAGAAAAATATTGCTTCATCTCAACAAGAAAGATGTTCTGATTGGCATTTATGCTCTAAATCCTTTGGTAATAATAGAACTTACCGGCAACCTCCATCCGGAGGTGTTTATGATTTTTTTCCTTACACTCTCCCTTTATCTATATACGAAACAAAAAGGTTTCTTTTCTGCTGTGGCATTCGCAGGGGCCATTTGTTCGAAACTCATTCCTGTTCTGCTGCTGCCTTTGCTCATCCACCAGATAGGATGGGAAAAAACCATTCGCTTTTCCGTCATTGCCGGGCTTACTTCCCTCCTGCTCTTTCTTCCATTCTGGTCGCCACGGATTATTGAGAATTACACGTCCAGTTTAGGACTCTACTTTGGCAAATTCGAATTCAATGGTTCATTCTATTATCTATTCAGGCAAATTGGCCGCATGATCAATGGCTGGAACAATTTAGAAACGGTCAATGCTATATTGAAGCTGATTGTCATCATCATCATTATTATACTTTCCTGTAAAAAAATGAGGTCAATTGGCATATTCGAAAAAATGCTATTTATGCTCGCCGCATACCTGTTTTTCTCTCCCGCGGTTCACCCGTGGTATGTTACAACCCTTATATTACTATCAGTATTCAGCCACTACAGATTTGCCCTGATCTGGTCTGCAACGATATTCCTGAGTTATGCGCATTACAGACAAGTGCCATGGCAGGAAAACTATATACTTATAGGAGCCGAATATCTCACTGCTGTGGGATTTCTGTTATTTGAATTGTGGAGGTATTCGAGGAGGAGGTTGGTGGGTGATGCTTGAGAAATGAGGATGACTTGAGTATTGATTAGACACTACCAATTATAAAGCACCTCATGAGACTAAGTAGGCTAAGGCCATTCTTCAATCACCCTAATATTCCGGGGAAATTCCATCCGGAATGCATTCCGAAAAAATAATACGGGGCAATACAAATTTACCTTATGTTTGAATCTCAGACAATCACCTGAAGAAAGTCAATCCTGTTCATCCCCGCGATGAAATATGGCCTGAAACCACTGCAAGGGTAATTGTCTAAACCTTGCAAAACGAATAGTTTTTTTTGAAGCCTACTTTGTTTCTGGATTTTTAAAATGATAATGTTCTATCTGGTTTTTCACCAGTGACAGGAATATTAGAATCATTTAGTGACAGAGCGAGATTGGATTCATTGAATTCTTGTTGGTATTGCCACTAAATTACCTTAACCATCTAGTATTATCATGAAACATTTACCCCTGACCTCAATTGTGGTTTCCGTATTGAATTCTGCGACTCACTCTCTTAGAATCCTGGTATGTCTGATGTTAACCATTGCCTGCTCCATTTCCGGAAATTCGCAATGGCTCGACTGGCAAAACGAATCCTCCACTCGCCTCGTATTATCTTCTGTTGCAGTTAGCGATGATGAAGAAAAAGACATGTGGCCCGCCGATTTGAATAACGATGGTCACACCGATTTAATAGTCGTACGCAAAGAACCATTCTCGGCTCCGACAGAGCCGCCCAAATCAGATTTGCTATTGATAAATATCAATGGAGTTCTCACCGATCTTACTGCAACATTGGCTCCTGAATTTATCTCCAAGCCAACTTTCGCCAGAGATGTTTTTGTTGGCGACTTCGATGCAGATGGCTGGCCGGACGTTGTGATTGCCAATACTTTCAACCAACTTCCTTGCTATTATAAAAATCTGGGAGAAGATATCAACGGAAACTGGCTGGGTCTTGCCGACGAAAGTGCAACACGATTTCCAGCAGTTCTCGACGATAATCCATTCGTTTGTGCAGTTTGGGGAGGAGATGTAACGGGCGACGGAAGCCCTGATTTGTACTTCGCCAATTATCGCCCCAATGGAACCGGAATTACTGCAAAAGATTTTTTGTTTATCAATGATGGCAGCGGATATTTCACAAACGAAAGTCAGACGCGATTGGGTAATTTAAGAAACTCCGCATTTGGTACGGCATGCCAGATTGTAGATATGGATGCCGATGGTGATAATGACATTATAAAAATCACAACTTTATACGGTGTAGCTCCCTGGAACGGCACCGGAACTATACTGATGTTCAACAACGGTGATGGAACCTTCACCAATTGGCAAAACCTCACTCCTTTCACCTCGCAATACATGTTCGACGTGGCCGATTTCAATCTCGACGGAAAAAAAGATTTGTATGTAGTTGATGATGGTCAGGACAAATTATTGCTCACCCAATCTTATACCCCCAATACAAGCATTGCAGTGACAACTATCCAGGTTAATTTCCCCAGCGTAAATGGTTTTGGTGGCAATGTGCACGCTATGGACATTGATCTCGATGGAGATGCTGATATTGCAGTTAGCGATGTGGATGTTGATATTCCACCTTGCGATTCAGGAAGGAGATTGGCCATTCTTCGCAATGACAATGGTGTTTTTACCAACCCTTATGGCACCACAGCTTACCCATGGGCCGATAACAGCTACGACATGGCCTGGTTAGACATCAATGAAGATGGACTACCTGATTTTGTTACTTCGCAATGCTCGGGTTACGGGCTTTATATGAGCGATAACTGCGGACTTGCGCCCAACCCATCGGATTATGATGAAGACGGATTGGCCGACACCTGCGACCCTTGTCCTACCAATCCCGATCCGAATTGTACTCCTCCAACTGATTTTCCAACTACCAGTTTAGACAATAGTGCAGCGCGCCAATGGAATGAATTACTGCTGGCTTCAATAAGAAAAGACTTTGCGCGACCTCCGGTTCATGCCCGCAATCTTTTTCATTTTTCGATTGCAGCGTATGATAGTTGGGCAGCATACGAAGAAGAGAATTGCACCTTTCTACTGGGGCAAACTGTTGATGGTTTTAGTTGCGCCTTCAATGGCATTCCCACTTCTCCGAACATAGAATCTGACCGGGCCATAGCCATTCACTATGCCTGTTATCGTTTGTTGCTGAATCGATTTGCAGGCTCTCCACAGGCGGCCTTGCTGTATCAGGGCTACAACAACCACATGGCCCTGTTGAATCTCGATATTAACTTTACTTCCGCCGATTATTCAACCGGAGATCCAAGAGCACTGGGAAATTATATTGCCCAATGCATTATCAACTTCGGTCTTCAGGATGGTTCCAACCAATTCGGAAATTATGCGAATACGAGTTACCTTCCAGTTAATCCACCCATGATTGTAGATGATCCGGGAAACCCGAATGTCATTGATATTAATAAATGGCAACCTACAACATTGGATATTTTTATCGACCAGAGTGGTAATCAGATTCCAGGAGCAACTCCTAAATTCATTGGAGCACAATGGGGAAGTGTTACTCCATTCTCACTAAAAGAAGCAGACAAAGAAATCTTTCCACGCAGTGGATGGAACTACGAAGTATATCACAATCCAGGAACTCCACCTTTGCACCAGTTAGATGGTAGCGGAACTACAGGCTTATTTCAATGGAACTATGAAACAGTTATTACCTGGTCATCGCATCTCGATGCAACAGATGGTGTGATGTGGGATATTTCACCCGCATCAAGAGGCAACCTGAATTCGCTTCCATCGAATCTTCAGGAACACACTACATTTTATAATCAAATTCCCGGAGGAACCTCTGGTAGCACAGGCCATACTGTTAATCCAATTACAGGCCTGCCTTATGCATCCAACATGGTTCCGCGTGGAGATTATGCCCGTGTACTGGCAGAATTCTGGGCAGATGGCCCCAATTCCGAAACGCCTCCAGGCCATTGGTTCAGCATATTGAATTATGTAAGTGACCATCCATTGGTCCAAAAGAAATTCAAGGGTCAGGGGCCGGTGCTCAATGACCTTGAGTGGGATGTAAAAGGCTATCTGGCTTTGGGTGGCGCCATGCATGACATTGCCATTACTACCTGGGGAATAAAAGGCCATTATGATTATACGCGGCCCGTGCATGCCATACGTGCAATGGCAGATTTGGGTCAGGCGAGCGATATTCTATTGCCGAATTATCATCCCGGAGGTTTACATCTCATTCCCGGATATATCGAACTGGTTCAACCCGGCGATCCTTTGGCCGGCTCCGGAAATATCAATGTCAATAAAATAAAAGTTAAAGCATGGCGCGGACATGACGTTATCAATAACGTGGATACGGATGAAGCCGGAGTAGATTGGATATTGGCAGAAAATTGGTTCCCTTTCCAGCGTTCTTCCTTTGTTACACCGCCATTTGCCGGATATGTATCAGGACACTCAAGCTATTCAAGAGCGGCTGCAGAAGTTCTCACCCTCTTTACAGGAAGTGAATTTTTCCCCGGTGGAATGGGCGAGTTTTTAGCAGAACAAGATCAATATCTTGTATTCGAAGATGGCCCCAGCGTAGATGTTTTGCTGCAGTGGGCTACCTATAGAGATGCAGCAGATGAGTCGGCACTTTCGAGAATTTGGGGAGGAATTCACCCACCGGCTGATGACATCCCCGCGCGACTAATTGGTATTGAAGTCGGCACCGAAGCATTCGCAAAAGCCGAAGCTTTATACAGCGATGATGATGCGGATGGTATTTGTAATCTGAATGACACACCATGTGCTGAAAATCCCGAATTGTGCAATAACATCGATGACAATTGTAATGGTACTATTGACGAAGGCTTCGATGTAGATAATGATGGTTTTACAACTTGTGAAGGCGATTGCAATGACAACAACGCCAATGTATATCCAGGTGCCGCAGAAGTATTCAACAATGTCGATGATGATTGTGATGGTATTGTTGACGAAGGCTTTGATGCGGACAATGATGGTTATAGCATCTGTCAGGGCGATTGTAATGATATTAATCCCCTTATAAATCCAGGTGCATTTGAACTCCCTTGCAACCTGATTGATGAAAATTGTAATGGCCTGGAAGATGATTTTGTAGATCTCGATGGCGATACCTGGTCTCCTTGCGCTGGTGATTGCGATGATACAAATCCCGACATCAATCCTGGCAATGCCGGTTTAGATCTTTGTAATGACATCGATGATGATTGCGATGGATTGATCGACGAAGATTATGTTTCAGGTTTACCTTGTGTGGTTTGTCAGTTCGGCGCAGTAGTCACCATAGGGTACTGGCAATATCCGGATACTGACAATGATGGTTATGGATCGACTGCTGGAGCGCAATTCTATTGCGAACCACTGACAGGACATGTGACCAATAATCTGGATTGTGATCCGCAAAATGCTGCTGTAAATCCTGGAGCAACAGAAATTTGCAACTTTATTGATGACGATTGCGATGGTCAAATAGATGAAGGATTTGACCTCGATGGTGATGGTTTTACGACCTGCGAAGGAGATTGCGACGACAGCAATTCTTCGGTTAATCCGAATGCAGAGGAAATTTGTTTCAATGGCATCGATGATAACTGTAATGAACAGATCGATGAAAACTGTTGCAATATTTCAATTACGGGTAATATTACAAATGCCTCTTGCCCATCAAGTTCAGATGGGGCGATTGATATCACTATTCTGAATGGCACTCTTCCTTATATGGTAAGTTGGAATGGTGCTCCATCCACTCTTGTAGAAGACCTCAATAATATTCCTCCTGGAATTTATACGGTTCAGGTAATGGATGTAATACCCTGTTCAGCAACTGCAACTTTTGAAGTATTGGATAATGGAGGAACTGCCCCCTCTGCACCAACGGCCATCCAAGGCCCGGATGGAGTTTGCAGAAGTCAGACTGCAGTTGTTTTCAATGTTGACCCAATACCTGGCGCGACTTCTTATGTCTGGACTTTACCCATAGGAGCAACTGGTTCATCTTCTACCAATTCCATCAGCCTCAACTTCTCCTCTACTTACAATACCGGTAATCTTTGTGTAAAAGCGATAAACATTTGTGGAGAGAGTAACAATTTTTGCAGAACAGTAGCATACCTCACAGCCATTCCAGCCATACCCGGACCGATTTCAGGCGGTAGTGAAGGAGCTTGTGCAGGAAATTCAGTGGTGTACAGTATTGCACCTGTTCCTTTTGCCACTTCTTACCAATGGACTGCACCGACCAATTCCACCATTGTTTCTGGTCAGGGTACAACCTCTGTAACCATTCTGTATAATACAGGATTTGGTGCAAGCGGAACCATTCGGGTTCGTTCCAGCAATTGCAGAGGCTCCAGCATTACAAGGAACATGAGTGTATACGGAGCTCCATCTACTCCGGCTGCCATTCTTGGCACTACTTCAGGAGTTTGCTCAGGAACAACACACAATTACAGCATCACGCCGGTCAATGGAGCGACAACCTATCTGTGGACCGTTCCTACGGGCTGCAATATTGATGCAGGACAAGGGACGACTAATGTTACAATAACTTATGGATCTGGCTTCGTTTCGGGCACATTAGGAGTTTCAGCGAGCAGCGTTTGCGGAACCAGTTTAACACGCACAGCAGCTATTACCTCTGTTTCCGGACTTCCGCCTGCTATTTCCGGTCAATCAGCCAACCTTTGCAGCGGCGGAACATTTGTTTATACTATCACGGCAGTTTCCGGCGCTACTAGTTACAACTGGACTGCGCCGACAGGTTGTTCGATTATTCTGAACACTGGCACCAGCATCAGTTTGATTGTACCGGCAGGCTTTACAAGCGGAAATCTTTGTTATACTGTTACCAATGCCTGTGGAACAAGCTCAGCGCGTTGTCTGACAATAACGGGTAAACCGTCAACACCAGCCTCCATTACAGGACCTTCGAGTGTTTGCCCCAATGCTTCGGGAATTGCATTCAGTACGACACAGGTGGGTACACAAACTTATACCTGGACGGTACCAGCAACGGTTAGTATAGTATCAGGTCAAGGCACCAATAGCATCAATGTCAATTGGGGTGCAGTGGCCGGTCCTATCTATGTTAAGGCCAACAATGCCTGTGGATCTTCTGCAAATCAGTTCAAATCTGTTCTGTTAGCTGCATGTTTTGAGCAAAATCAAGCCTCTGAGTCATCAGATTTATTGGACTATCATCCAAGAATTATGGTATTCCCTAATCCGAATAATGGAACATTCACGATACAGGCACCATTCACGGGGCAAGTGTCCATTAAAAACGAATTGGGTCAATTGGTAAAATCAATTTATCTCAATGCTGATAATTTTTATCAATGTGATGTTTCAGGACTTAGCGCCGGATTGTATATAGTATCCGGAGAATTTGAAGGTAAATACTATACAGAAAAAGTAATAATTATTCATTAATAATATAAAGAGTCATTCAATAACCGTTTCAATTGATTTGAGGCGGTTATTTTTTTACTCAAAAAACACAATAGATTTGAAAAACGAACTATATTCACATTGAAATTCAGTGTTCTAAATTAGAAAATCCAGAATAATGAAGTTTGTAAAAAGCAATCAAACCAAACTTTTTTCAGATCTGAAGGCAGAGTCAAATCGCTATTTTATAGAGAATAACACCTCGCGATTTGGCAATATGTCAATCTATATTAAAGGCTTTTTGGTTCTTGCTGTTTATCTCACCGCATACTATCATATTCTCTTTAAAATTGAGTCAATACTGGGCTTCGTTATTGCCTACCTGCTCATGGGATTTAGTGGAGTAATGATAGTTTTTAATCTTGTACACGACGCCTCGCACCATGCGCTTTCCAAATACAAATGGATTAATAAAAGCATTACCTATCTTGGTGATTTTGTTGGCATCAATACGTATATCTGGGATATTCGTCATAATATTCAACACCACTCCTACACCAATATTCTCGGTGGTGATCTGATTATAGAAAATATCCCAATGATCAGAATGAGTCCGCATCAAAACTACAAGTCGTTCCATCGCTTTCAGGTTTATTACGCCCCCGTATTATATATGCTCTATTCCTTTTTCTGGATGTTTGTGATCGACTTCAAACTATTCTTCAAAAAAGAAATTTGCAATCTTAAGAATCTAAAACACCCGCCAAAGGAATGGGCTATACTTATTTGCAGCAAAATATTTTATGTCTTTTACAGTCTTATACTTCCATGCTGGATTACCGATCTTACCCTGCTACAATCCATTGGTTTTTTCTTTTTGATGCATGCTGCAGCCGGGCTACTTCTTTCTTTCGTCGCTGTATTGGGACATTTTGTTGAAGGCACCTCATTTCCTGATGTGCCTGATGGAAAAATCGACAACAGTTGGTGCAAGCACGAGCTGGAAGCCACCATCGACTTCGCGCCAAAATCAAAACTTGTCAATTGGATAACCGGTGGACTCAATACCCATGTGGCCCATCATATATTTCCACAAGTTTCTCATGTACATTATTACAATCTCACTATCATTATTGAAGAATATTGTAAAGCGAACAATTTAGATTATAAAAAAGATACTTTAGCCGGTGGTTTCCGATCGCACTTTCGCTACCTCAAAAGATTATCGCGACCATGAAGTACCTTATTATTGGTGCTGGTCCATCAGGTCTTGCGATGGCCCGATCAATGAGACTTGCCAATATTTCTTATGAGCAGGCAGAAGCAAATAATGATATTGGAGGCAACTGGCTCAATGGTGTTTACGCCACAGTTTATACAGATGCGTGCAAAGACGTGATGCAATTTCCGGAGCTTCCAATGCCAGCAGATTATCCCGACTTTCTTTCTCAAAAAAACATGTTGGATTATCTTAATCAATATTGCACTCATTATAATTTGAGAGAAAATATATTATTCAATAAAAAAGTAATAAAAGCAGAGCCCACGTCAGACGGGTTATGGAGCGTGACATTCGGTGATCAGACCAGTAATATTTACAAAGGAATTATTGTTTGCAATGGCCATCATTGGGACATGAAATTTGCTGAACTTAATGGAAACTTTGGTGGTGAATTTATTCATTCCAAAGAATACAAGCATCCCTCGCAACTCGCCGGAAAGAGGGTATTGGTTATTGGTTCTGGAAATTCTGCTGCCGATATTGCCTGTGAAGCTGCGCGAGTGGGTGCACAGTCAGTAATGTCGATGCGCGACAGTCCATGGATTTTTCCAAAATCCTTTATGGGTGTTCCCTTGGGACGAGTGAAACTCAGAAAAAGTCCACAGTTTCTGCAACCTTTATTAGTGAAATGGCTGATCAAACTAACTTTCGGCAAACACGAATATTACAATCTTCCCACTCCTAAGCATAAACCCTTCGAGAAACATCCTACTGTAAGTGAAGAACTTCCTTATTATCTTAAGCATGGAAGAATTTCGGTCAAACCGGAAATTATAAGTTCATCCGGTAATACCGTATTATTCAGCGACAATACATCCATGGAATTTGACTTGATTATCTCCGCTACAGGATTCCATCTGAGCTTTCCATTTTTATCAAACGACCTTGTTCGTGTCAATGGCAAAAATCTCCAATGTGTTGGTTATTGCGTATATCCTGATGTAAAAGGACTTTTCTTTTTGGGCTGGCCGCAAGTACGCGGTGGTATTGGAAGTCTTGCATCGGCGTTTTCAGAAGTAATAGCAGACCTGATAAGAGTTGAAGAAGAAACCGGCGAGCCTGCGGGAAAATATCTGATGAAGTCAGGAAATAAAATAGGCACAAGTCATTTATACGGATCAAATGAAGTTTTCGCATGGATTAAAAAATACCAAAAACTCAAAAGACGCAATCGGTTGCTATCTTAGTACCCAAAAGAAATACAAAAGAGTCGGATGAAAATCACTTTGTACACTTCTATACTATTACTCCTGGTAATTTCATGTGATAATTCTATCAATAATTCAGGCGAAGAAATAGACTCTTTCGATTATTCAATTAAAGAGTTACCCACCATGGATTACCTTAAAATTGAATATTGTGAGCGCTTGCACAAAAATGGAATTGACACATTGCTATTGCATTACCTTTATTGTGTGGAAAGTGAAATGACATCTTCCAATATTTATTTCCGACTCAAGGGTGAAACTTATCAACTGAAGGCAAAAGACAAAATAAAAATTCCGGGGTCCCAAATTTTTGAATTCATTACAACTCATCTGGAAGAATTGAGAACAGAAGAAATGAAGACCTATGCGCAAAATAAAAGTAATGGAGAATATTGTCAGCTCTTTAATCCTCATACTTATTATGAGACCTTTTACATCATGATAGACACAGTCCGAATTGAAAAAACCTTTGATGTGATGGGGCTGCAAAAACAAGTCCTCGGGCAGCAACAAAACGACAATTACGCATTCAATATTCAGGCACCACTCTTTGAACTGAGAGAGCTTTTATTGGAAGCAGATTCGATCGAACAAGCCAACTAATCCCTGTAATTCAATCATTAATGCCCCCTATCAAACAACTCCGCTAAACCAGTAGATCAATAAACGCGAATTATTATCCCTCAGCATTACCCATTGATTCAATGAAAATCCCCAGGCACTTAATATTAATCCTATTTAGTTCAATCGTTCTATCTGGCTGTGTATCTCTTAATTCGCATCAATCAGGCAGAACATCGGGGAAGGATAATTATTCCATTTCAGGAAATTTTAATTTTGGTAAAATTAAATCGGAACAGTATTTCGCGTTAGAAGATTCCGGGTACTATTATATCGCTGAAGTCGGCGGTCAGTATGGAATAAAAGAAAATATTGATCTCGGATTAATCGTGAATACCTCTACGCATTGCACTGTAACCAGTAAATTGCAAATAATTGGCGACAAACATTCTCTTTTTGCCACCAGCCTGGGATTTGATTTGGGAATCGGACCATTGGCCTTGTTGGCTGGAGCAATAAGTTACAGCAGTTCGTTTTCCATTTATAACTCATTCCATTTGGGAGATAAAGTTGCAATAACACTGACTCCGAAATATACCTACCTTGGATTTACGAATCTAACAAAGGAATATGCATTTACAACAAAAAACAATATCTATGGCTATTCAACAGGATTGATATTGGGTAATAAGCATCAAATATTGTTGGAGTGGTCACAGTATGTGAATAATATAAAGTTTACAGTACATCTGGCGCCTCAAATAAGCGTGGGCTACAGATTAAATTTTACCAGCAAGATAGCATCAAGTCCGAAGCCCAATATTATATTTAATTGAAAATTAAATTCGCAGGAAAGCTTCAGGCTTTAAAATTAATTTGCATGTATACAATAAAATTAAACCACTATGGACCAGAAGTCCATAGATTTGATTTGGCAGACTAAAAGTCTGCCGTCTGAAATGCATCCTATTCATTCCACATGCACTGTTATTCTTTCACCCACTTCCCCATAAAGCGATTCCGGAAAATCAGCCTATAAGTCAATTGGAGATACTACCCGGCAGGACCTTGGCCGATGGGTCAACCTCGGCCCTGCTCTACAATTTTTCAACAACTACATTGCCATGGCCAAAATTGCTCTGAAGGAAATGTCTGTTACAACATACGTCTGAAGAAATTGCCGTGGTTTTGTTTATCCGAATGAATCCATTCTTATTTAACCAACGTCACATGGCCAGCCAGAGTTTTGTCATCATTCATATTGTCGAATCTATATTTCACGAAATAACTATAAACGCCATCTGGCACATAGTGTTCTCCATTATCGGCATTGCCTGTCCATTTCATATCGGGTTGGTTGGTGCTCCAGATAAGCACACCCCAGCGGTTGTATATGTTTAGCTCAAAATGCTCATTTGAAATACCGCCACCATATACACCAAATACATCATTGGTTCCATCGTTATCAGGTGTAAATGCATTGGGTACCCAAATGGCTGTAAATGGTTCAAAACATTGGTAACCAGGCTGAATAAACGCAATGCTATCTGTGTAAGCGCATGAACCTATCATAGCGGTACACCAATAGTTGCCGTATTCGGTGATTAAAATACGCTCCTCTGATTCTCCTGTACTCCAGGTGTAAGTGGCTCCTTCAAAGTGCGAAGCCTCCAGAAATGACTCAATGCCTCTGCAATGTATAATATCATTGCCAAGATCAAATTCAGGAAGTGGCAAAAACTCTACTTGAACTTCATCTTCTGAAGTGCATCCATTCAAGTTCACTTCTACCGAATAAGAACCGCCATCAGTAATGTTTATGCTTTGAGTGGTTTGGCCATTGCTCCACAAACAGGCGGCTCCTTCATTGCCTGCATTCAAGCTAGAGGTAGTGCCTTCGCACAATGTAATCTCATCACCAAGATTTACAACAGGCAATGGCAAAATTTCTATCTCTATTTCATCTTCAGCATGGCATCCATTCCAATCAATCTCTACCGAATATATTCCACTTTCACTTATGTTAATGCTCTGAGTGATTTGACCTGTGCTCCACGAATAGGAGGCGCCTTCGTAGTTAGTCGTTGTCAAGTTGATACCAGTTCCTGCGCATTGGGTAATGTCATCACCAAGATTTACTAAAGGCAGCGGCAAAAACTCTATTTGAACTTCATCCTCTGCAGTGCATCCATTCCAATTTATTTCTACAGAATAAATTCCGCTATTGGATGCTTCGATTGTTTGAGAGCTTTGGCCAGTGCTCCATGAATAGGAGGCGCCTTCGTATTCAGGAGTTGTAAGGTTGATGTTTGTTCCTTCGCATTGGGTAATCTCATCACCAAGATTTACAACCGGCAATGGCAAAATTTCTATCTCTATTTCATCTTCAGCATTGCATCCATTCCAATCAATCTCTACTGAATATGTTCCACTTTCATTTGCGATAATGCTTTGAGTGGTTTGACCATTGCTCCATGAATAGGAGGC